>NZ_JBQCFP010000001.1:0-23781 GCF_051958935.1 Dokdonella sp.
GCCGATCACCGGGAAGCCGTCGCGGCGCCGGTGCGGCAGCAGGGATTTCTGCAGCCGGCGCGCGAGGTCGAACTCGCGCTTGAGGCGCTGCTGCTCGAGCAGGCTCGCGGCCATGCGCGCGCTGTTGATCGCGAGTGCCGCGGGCGCGGCGACGAGGTCGAGCAGTTCGGCGTCCGCGGCCGAGAATGGCGTGCCGTCGCGGCGGTTGACGATCTCGAGCACGCCGATCGGTCCCGCCGCGGTGCGCAGCGGCGCGCAGACGAGGCTGCGCGTGACGAAGCCGGTGCTGTCGTCGGCGGCACGCCAGACGCGTGCATCGCTCGACGCGTCGGCGACGAGCTGGGTCGCGTTCTCGGCGACCGCAGCACCGACGATCCCCTGCCCGACCGCGAGGCGCGCGCCGGCGATGTCGACCGGGCCGATGCAGATGCGACAGTCGAGCACGAGCGTGGCAGGGTCGAGCAGGAACAGCGAGGCCGCCTCGACCTGCATGAAGTCGACGACCCGCGTGACCGTTTCGGACAGCGTCTGGCGCAGGTCCAGCGAAACCGCGAGCGCCTGCGACAGCTCGGCGAGGAAGGCGAGCGTGCCCCCCTCCCCGGTGCGCGGCTCGGCCGCCGGGCGCAACGTCGCGCGCACGCCGCCCGCGGTGCACGCACCGGCGGAGCGGGCGTGCAGCGCCTTCATCCCTCGCTCCGCCCGGAGCCGCGCGAGGCGCGCTCGCTGCGCTTTTGGCGCAGGCCCCAGAGCGTCATGGCCGGGCCGGACAGCACGTACGCAACGGCGATGCCGAACAGCACGCGCGGCGTGTCGACCGCGAGTGCGACGAGGATCAGCATCGCCGCGGGGATCCAGATGAACGGCACGCGGTCGGATTTGGGCCACGCCTTGAAGCTGAAATAGCGCACGCGGCTGACCATCAAGAGGCCGGCGACGATCGCGACGACCGGCGTCACGAAGTCCATTTCGCTCGCGCGCAGGCCGAGCCCGCCCGATTCGATCGCCCAGACGAAGGACATGCACAGGCCTGCCGCGGCCGGGCTCGCGAGGCCCTGGAAGTAGCGCTTGTCGGCGACGCCGACCTGAGTGTTGAACCGCGCCAGGCGCAGCGCCGCGCAGGCGGCGTAGATGAACGCGGCGGCCCAGCCGAGCTTGCCCCAGCCCGAGCCGTACGCCTTGAGCGCCGAGAGCGACCAGGTGTAGAGCACCAGCGCGGGCGCGAGACCGAAGCTCACGAGGTCGGACAGCGAGTCGTACTGCACGCCGAACTCGCTCTGCGTACCGGTCAGGCGGGCGACCCGGCCGTCGAGCCCGTCGAGGATGCCGGCCACGAACACGGCGACCGCCGCGTCGGTGTAGCGCCCGCCGATGCCGGCGATGATCGCGTAGAAGCCTGCGAACATCGCGCCGGTCGTGAACAGGTTCGGCAGCAGGTAGATACCGCGCGGCGGCTTGCGCGCGCCGGTCGAAGGAGCTTCCATGGTCGATCAGCGGCAGTGGACGTCGTGGCCGTGAGTGTACCGTGATCCGCAAATCCGGGCGTTCTTGCTTGTAACGCGGCCCCAGTGGTGCTATCCAGTCGCCCGAGCGCCGCTCCTGACGGCGCGCCGCAGACGAAGGCCCCCTCATGAAGTGCAATTGGCTCCTCCTCGCCCTCCTCATGGCCAGCCTGCCGGTGGCTGCCGGCGAGATGTATTCATGGACCGATGCCAATGGCACCAAGCACTTCTCCGACTCGCCGCCGCCATCCTCGATCAAGGCACAGAAGGTCAAGATGAAGGGCGGCGTCACCTCGAACGAGCCGACCGAGGAACAAGCGACCGGCACCGATGGCAAGAGCGGCGGCCCCGCACTCGCCGCCGCGGCCGGCTACGCCGCCGAGGACATCAAGCGCAACTGTGACATCGCGCGCCAGAACCTCGGCGTCGCCGAGGGTCGCAAGATCCCCGTCGACGCGCAGGGTTACCCGACCGATCTCGACGCGGCCAAGAGCCGCCAGCAGGAGATCGACAAGGCGAACCAGCAGATCAAGCTGTTCTGCGCGCACTGAACCAGGCGAGGCGGGGGTAGAGCCGACGGCTCCGCGAGCGCTGCCCGGCCATGGGCGGCGCTGCTAGAATCGAACGTTCCGCCTTCAGTCACCGGAACGTCATGCGCCTGTCCCGCTTCCACCTCGCGACCGTCAAGGAAGTTCCCGCCGACGCGGAAATCGCCAGCCACCGGCTGATGCTGCGTACGGGCATGATCCGCAAGCTCGCCGCCGGCATCTACACCTGGTCGCCGCTCGGCTTGCGCGTGCTGTCGAAGGTCGAGAACGTCGTGCGCGAGGAGATGGACCGCGCCGGCGCGCTCGAGCTGCTGATGCCCTCGATCCAGCCGAAGGAACTGTGGGAGGAAACCGGGCGCTGGGAGAAGTTCGGTGGCCAGCTACTCAAGATCAAGGACCGCAAGGACGCCGCCTACTGCTACGGCCCGACCCACGAGGAAGTCATCACCGACTACGCGCGTAACGAACTGCGCAGCTACAATCAGTTGCCGGTGAACTTCTACCAGATCCAGACCAAGTTCCGCGACGAGATCCGCCCGCGCTTCGGCGTCATGCGCGCGCGCGAGTTCCTCATGAAGGACGCGTATTCGTTCCACCTCACGCACGATTGCCTCGCCAACGAATACCGCAACATGTACGACACCTACGGCCGCATCTTCACGCGCCTGGGGCTGAAGTTCCGCGCGGTGCAGGCCGACACGGGCGCGATCGGCGGCAATGCGAGCCACGAGTTCCAGGTGCTCGCCGATTCGGGCGAGGACGCGATCGCGTTCTCGACCGGCTCGGACTATGCGGCCAACATCGAGATGGCCGAGGCGCTCGCGCCGGCCGCGCCGCGTCCCCCGGCCGCGCAGGCGCTCGCACGCGTCGCCACGCCGACGCAGAAGACGATCGAGGAAATCAGCGCATTCCTCGGCGTCGAGCCTGCCCGGTGCGTGAAGACGATCCTCGTGCGCGGCAAGGATGGCCTCGTTGCGTTGTGCGTGCGCGGCGACCACGAGGTCAACGAGGTCAAGGCGGCCAAGCTCGCCGAACTCCCGGGCGAATCGGTGCTCGCCGACGAAGCCGAGATCGTGCGCGCGACCGGCACCAAACCCGGCTTCATCGGTCCGGCGGGGCTGCCCGACACGATCCCCGTGATCGTCGATCGCAGCGCCGCCGCGCTCGCCGACTTCGTCTGCGGCGGCAACCAGGACGGCAGCCACTACACCGGCGCGAACTGGGAGCGCGACGCGCGCGTCACGCGCGTGGCGGACATCCGCAAGGTCGTCGAAGGCGATCCGTCGCCGGACGGCCACGGCATGCTCAAGATCGCGCGGGGCATCGAAGTCGGCCACGTGTTCCAGCTCGGCGACACCTACGCGCGCGCGCTCGGCGCGACCGTGCTCGATGACGCCGGCAAGGCGCAGGTGATGCAGATGGGCTGCTACGGCATCGGCGTCAGCCGCATCGTCGCCGCCGCGATCGAGCAGAATCATGACGACGCCGGCATCGTGTGGCCCGAACCGATGGCCCCGTGGCGCGTCGCGATCTGCCCGATCGGTGCCGCGCAGAACGCACAGGTGCGCGAGGAGGCGGAGAAGCTCCACGACGAGCTTGCCGCGCGCGGCATCGACGTGCTGATCGACGACCGCGGCCTTCGCCCCGGCCCGATGTTCGCCGACATGGAGCTGATCGGCATCCCGCACCGCATCGTGGTGAGCGAACGCGGCCTCGCCGCGGGCACGTTCGAGTACCGCCGTCGCGGCGAAAGCGAGAACCGCTCGCTGTCACGCGACGAACTGGCGCAGCTGCTCGGCTGAATCCAGGCGGCAGAGAATCACGCACCGCAAAATGCGCAGCCGATCACAGATCGGCGCGTGCCGCGCGAGCGCGACGCAGGCGTTTTGCTAGCATCACCGGTTCGTTCGGGCAGGCCGGCCGCCGCGAATCGAAAGGCGAAAACATGGCGATTGACCTCAAGTCGATGAACCACTCCCAGCTGTCCGAGCTGATCGCGCGCGCGCAGGCGCGCCAGCGCGAACTCGTGCGCGAGAAGGCGGCCAGGCTGCGCGACAAGATCCATGCGCTGGTCGAGGCGGAGGGGCTCGGCATCGACGACGTACTGGGTTCGCGCGGCAAGCGCACGGCGACGGGGCGCAAGGTCAAGCCGAAGTACCGCAACCCGACGACGGGGGAAACCTGGACCGGCCGTGGCAAGCGACCGCACTGGTTCAGCGCGGCATTGTCGTCCGGCAAGAAGGAAAAGGACCTTCTGATCGGCTGATCGGCTGAGCGCCGCGCAAGCCGCGGGGCGCGCCAGCGGCCTCGCCCCGGCGTTCCGCCCTGCGGCCCGATCGACGCCGTGCTGGCGGATTTCGGCACGCCTCTGGCAAGATTTCCGTCGTTCGCCGCGGCCGCATGCCCGCGGCGCCTCCCCTCCCGTCGACGCGACCCATGACCACGGCCCAGCGCAGGATTCCGTTCAACGCACTCGACCGACAGAACGGCGGCGAGCTCGGCGCGCGCATGGGCGACGCCGCATGCCGCATCATAGGCGGCGGGTGGTACGTGCTCGGGGTCGAAGTCGAGGCCTTCGAGCGCGAGTTCGCAGCATATTGCGGCGCGTCGCACGCGATCGGCGTCGCGAACGGCTCGGATGCACTGGAACTGGCGATCGCGAGCCTCGGCCTGCCCGCCGGGACCGAAGTGGCGGTAGCGCCGAACGCAGCGATGTACGCGACGCTGGCGATCCTCGCCAACGGCCTCGTGCCGCTTTTCGTCGACGTCGATCCGCTGCGCGCGACGCTCGACCCGCAGGCGCTCGCCGCCGCGATCACGCCGCGAACGCGCGCCGTCGTCGCGACGCATCTGTACGGTGCGCTCGCCGACATGGATGCGATCGGCAAGGTCGCACGGGCCCACGGCCTCACCATGATCGAGGACTGCGCGCAGGCGCACGGCGCGAGCCTCGGCGGACGGCGCGCAGGATCGTTCGGCGCACTCGCCTGCTTCAGCTTCTACCCGACCAAGAACCTCGGCGCGCTCGGCGACGGCGGCGCGGTGACGACCTCGGACGATGCCCTTGCCGCGCGCGTGCGCCAGCTGCGCCAGTACGGCTGGAAGGAGAAATACAGCGTCACCGCCGCGCACGGACGCAACAGCCGCCTCGATGAACTGCAGGCGGCCCTGCTGCGCCTCAAGCTTCCCCTCGTCGACGCCTGGAACGCGCGCCGGCGCGCGATCGCCGCGCGCTACGGTCGCGGCATCCGCCATCCTGCGATCGAACTGCCGCCCCTGCCCGGCACCGACCAGGTCGCACACCTGTACGTCGTGCGCAGCGAGCGGCGCGACGCGCTGCGCGGCCACCTCGCCGCCTGCGGCATCGGCGTCGACATCCACTACCCGATTCCCGATCACCGCCAGCCCGTATTCGGCGAGCGCTATGCCACGCTCTCGCTGCCGGTAGCCGAGCGTCTCGCGCGCACGTCGCTGTCGCTGCCGTGCTTTGCCGAGCTCGAGGATGCCGAGGTCGACGCCGTCATCGCTGCCTGCAACGGGTGGGACGCCTGATGCACTCGCTCGTCGTCCCGGTGTACGGGAACGAGGCGTCGATCGGCGAGCTGCTCGAAGCGATCACCGGGCTCGCACGACGGCTGCCGCAACCGCTCGAAGCGGTGTTCGTCGTCGACGGCAGCCCGGACCGGAGCTACGCGCTGCTGCGCGACGCGCTGCCACGGATGCCGTTCCGTGCGCAGCTGCTGTCCCACTCGCGAAATTTCGGCGCCTTCGCGGCGATCCGCACCGGCCTCGCCGCCGCGCGCGGCGACGACGTCGCCGTGATGGCCGCCGACCTGCAGGAGCCGATCGAACTGATCGAGCGCTTCTACGGCGTGCTCGCACGCGACGAGGCCGACATCGTGGTCGGCACTCGCGTCGCGCGCGCGGACCCGTTCTTCTCGCGCGTTGCCTCGGCGATGTTCTGGTGGCTGTACCGCCGCCTCGTGCTGCCGCAGATCCCCCGCGGCGGCGTCGACGTGTTCGCCTGCAACCGTGCGTTCCGCACCGAACTGCTGGCGATGGGCGAGGCGAATACGTCGCTGGTCGGGCAGCTCTTCTGGCTCGGCATGCGCCGCACCGTGCTGCCGTACGAGCGCCTCGCCCGCCGGCACGGCCGCAGCGGCTGGTCGTTCTCGCGCAAGCTGAAGTACCTCATGGACAGCGTGTTCGCGTTCTCCGACCTGCCGGTGCGGCTGCTCATCCTGGTCGGCGGCCTCGGCCTCGGCACCGCGCTGCTGCTCGGCGCGGTGGTGGCGGTCGCGCGCCTGCTCGGCTACATCACGTTGCCCGGTTACGCGATGACGATGCTCACCCTGCTGTTCTTCGGCGGACTCAACACGTTCGGCCTCGGCCTGATCGGCGCCTACGTGTGGCGCGCGTACGAAAACACGAAGCAGCGGCCGTTGGCGATCGTGCACCGCGCACAGGAATTCACGGGGGCACCACCCGAATGAACCATTTCGTGCATCCGCAGGGGCTGTGCGAATCGTCCAAGGTCGGCGCGCGCACGCGCGTGTGGGCGTTCGCGCATGTGCTGCCGGGCGCGACGATCGGCGAGGACTGCAACATCTGCGACCACGTGTTCGTCGAGAACGACGTCGTCGTCGGCGACCGCGTGACGATCAAATGCGGCGTGCAGCTGTGGGACGGCGTCCGCGTCGGCAACGACGTGTTCATCGGGCCGAATGCGACGTTCACCAACGACCGTTTCCCGCGCAGCAAGGCCTATCCCGAGCGCTTCGCGCAGACGCTGCTCGAGGACCACGTATCGATCGGCGCGAATGCGACATTGCTGCCCGGCGTCACGATCGGTCGCAATGCGATGGTCGGCGCCGGCGCGGTGGTCACGCGCTCGGTGCCGCCGAACGCGATCGTCGTCGGAAATCCGGCGCGCATCGTCGGCTACGTCAACGCCAAGACCGACGCGGCGGCGGCTCTCGACGCGGTACCGGCGCAGACCGGCGCGCGCCGCCTCGGTGTCGGCGAGGTCAGCGTGCATCGCCTGCCGCGCGTCGCCGACATGCGCGGCAGCCTCAGCGTCGGCGAGTTCGAGCGCACCGTGCCGTTCGCACCCAAACGCTACTTCCTCGTATTCGACGTGCCCGGGCGCGAGGTGCGTGGCGAACACGCGCACCGCGAGTGCCACCAGTTCCTCGTCTGCGTGCGCGGATCGGTGTCCGTGCTTGTCGATGACGGCCGGCGACGCGCGGAAGTGCTGCTCGATCGGCCCGACGTCGGCATCCACATCCCGCCGATGATCTGGGGCACGCAGTACCGCTACTCGGGCGACGCCGTGCTCCTCGTGTTCGCCTCCCACTACTACGACGCGAACGAGTACATCCGCGACTACGCGACGTGGCTGGGCGAGCGGGAGCGCGCCGGATGAAAGTCGCGGCGCCACCGCGACGCGGTCGCGAGATCCTGCGCTTCCTCGCCGGCGGCGCGAGCACGACCGCCGTCTCCTACGCGGTATACCTGCTCCTGCTGGCGCGCCTGCCTTACGTCGCCGCCTACTCGATCGCGTATGCGGTGGGCATCGCCTGGTCGTACTTCGCGAACACGTGGTTCGTGTTCCGCGAGCGCGCGAGCGTGTCGCGCGCGCTCGCGTTCCCGCTCGTCTACGCCGTGCAGTACCTCGTCGGCTCGCTGCTGCTGTTCGCCCTCGTCGACGGCCTGCACGTGCCCGCGGCGTTCGGCCCGCTGCTGGTGGTGGTGCTGACGCTGCCGCTCACCTACGTGCTGTCGCGGCGGATCATCGTACGCTCGCGCTGAGCGCGCGCGCGTCTGGCGCCGGCTTCATGCGCCGCCGGGCGAGCCACGGCGAGGCGACACAGAGGGCTATGACGAGCAGGCCCAGCGTGCTCAGCGCGCCGCCGAGGTACACGCTGCGCGGATGGAAGGAAAGTTCGACGATGCTCTCGCCTTCCGGCACGACGACGCCCTGCAACGCATAGTCGACTTGCAGCAGCGGCACCTGTGCGCCGCCGAGGCTCGCCTGCCAGCCCGGGTAATCCATCTGGCTGATCACGAGCAAGCCGGCACGCTCGGCATGCGCGACGAAACGCCAGTGGCCGGCGGACAGCCGTTGCGACTGGACCGTGCCCGCACTGCCCCAGCGCTGCGCGAGGGGCAGGTTCGGCGCCGCATCCTGTTCGACCAGGGCGACCGCGCGCGGGTCGAACGCCCGTCCGAACGGCATGACGCCGGAGCGGATGTCGGCGAGCGTTTCCGCATCGTCCGCCTCCACGACGCCACCGACGAGCCAGGCGCGGCCGGCGAAATCGACGCGCTCGAGCGCCCTGGCATATCCGGGTAACGTCGTCGCGAGGGGCCGCCAATGTCCGGGATCGGCCGCCGCCGCGGCGAGCGACGCCGCATCGCCGAGCAGCCAGCGCACGCCGAGCAGGTCCCAGTAGGGACTGGCCGGCGGGAAGTTCGGATAGAGGCCCGTCACGCCGACACCGGTCAACTGGCCGAACCGCTCCGGCATCAGCGAGACGTATCCGCTCGCGCTCGGCAGCCCGTACAGCAGGTTGACGTTCGGCACGGCGATACCGGAACGCTGCAGCGGCAATATGCGTGCATGGTCGCGCTGCGCATCGGCGATCAGCGCCTGCCAGGCCGGCGCGGGTGGCACGGCCGTCGGCGCCGTATGCACCCGCCATTCGTAGAACCAGCCGAAACTCGCGAGGTCCAGCGCGACGATCACCACCAAGGCCACGCACGCGGAACGCGGCCAGCGCCGCAAGCACGTCGCGAGCAACAGGCCGGCACCGAACAAGGCGATCGGCCCCCACACGGCCTTGTTGTGAAGCATCGAAGGCATCGCCACGTGCTTGGCGAATGCCATCGCGAAGATCGTGCCGTACGCGGCGTAGAGGAGGACGAGCACGACGACGAACGCCGCTCCCGCGGCAAGGAGGGCGCCGCGCAGCCGCTTGCCCGAGAGTTCGCCGCGTTGCACCGCCGCGATCGCGTAGGCGCAGAGCACGGCCCCCGCGAGGATGCAGATGATGCCCGCGCGGCCGAGGCAGCGAAAGCTGCGCAATACCGGCAGGGCGAAGCCGAGGCGGCCGAGTGGCGTCGCATCGGCCGTCATGTACGCCCCCGCGAGGATCGAGACGGCGATCCAAAACCATGCGTGCGGGCGCGCCCGCGCCGACCATGGCGCGAGCATGGCGAACAGCAGCGTCGACGCACCCGCGTAGAACGACAGTTCGGTCAGCGACGGCGCGCCGAAATCCTTCGCGTAACCGCCGAGGACGTTGCCGAACAGGTTCGGGAAAATGCCCATGAACAATTGGATCGTAGGCAGTGAATAGCTGGTGTAGTTCGCGTACGTCCATTCGCCGCGCGCAGCGAGCCCGGTGAACTCGGCGAAGGGCAGCAACTGCACGGCCGCGAGCAAGATGCCCGCGGCGACGCCTACGCCGCAGCGCAGGAGGTAATGCGGATCGGGCAGGCCGAACCGCTCGCGCAAGGTGATGCTGCGCCAGCCCGCATACGCGCACGCGAGCAACAGGCCATAGACCCAGATCTGCGGGTGTCCGCCGAGGAACGACAGCGCGACGCCGCAGGCCACCGCTGCGACCGGCGGCCAGCGCCCGCTCCGCGCGAGGCCTTCCACGCCCCACAACGCAAGCGGGATCCATGCGGCGGAATGGATGATCGAGAGATGGCCCAGGTGAGCCGTCATGAAACCGCCGCCGCTGTAGACGAGGCCGGCGACGACCGCGCCGCCCATCGACCCGCAGAGCAGGCGCGCGAAGCCGTAGGTGCAGAACGCGGCGATCACGTAGGCGCTCACGACCAGCGCGTTGTAGTGGCTGCCGAACAGCCGCAGCGGGTACCAGAGGAAGTGCTGCGTGTCGGCGAATGCGGGATAGCCGGCGAACAGCTCGTCGATCCACAGCGACCAGCCGCGCGCGATCGCGGGCAGGTAGCTCACCGATCCGTCGCCCGGCGCGAGCAGCCGGCCGGACAACAGCACGGGCGAGAAGTACAGCAGGTAGATCGCGATGAAGAACGCGAGCACCGCCGCGTGCTCGCGCAACGCGTTCCGCGCCCCGTGAGCTTCGATCGCCTGCGTTCGATCCATCCCGTTCTCCCCTGCCCTTCGTGCGCCGATCACGCCCGGACGCGTCGTGCGAGCGCGCTATGGGCGCGCGGCTCGGCCTGGGCATTCGTGAAAAAGTAACAGAATCGGTGGGGCGCCCGCGATGCGGCCGCCGGCTCGCGCGGCCGGCACCGATGCGTCGTGCCGATCGGCTGGCGGCCCCCGGCCGGTTTCGCGGATAATCGACGTATCGCGCCCGGCCCGCGCCGCACGCGCGCCTCGCGGCGCCATCCGGCCGGCCGCCACCAACCCTGCAGGCATGCATGAGCAACGACCCGACGCCATCGATGGAAAAGCCGGTGTGGGAGCCGAGCTCCGAGCGCATCGAACGCGCGAACATCAGCCGCTTCATGCGCTTCGTGCGCGAGAGCACCGGCAACGACGACATCCGACGCTATGCGCCGCTGCACGAGTTCTCGGTGCGCAATCCTGAGCGTTTCTGGTCGCTCGTGTGGGAGTTCTGCGGCATCCGCGCGCACGGCGAGCACGAGCCGGTGCTCGTCGACCGCGACCGCATGCCCGGCGCACGCTGGTTCCCGAACGTCACGCTGAACTTCGCGCAGAACCTGCTGCGCTTCAGGGACGACCGCGCGGCGATCGTATTCCGCAACGAATGGGGCCATCGGCGAGAACTCAGCTACGCCGAACTGCACGCGGAAGTCGCGCGCGTCGCGCATGCGCTCAAGGGCGCCGGGGTCGGGGTCGGCGATCGCGTCGCCGGCTTCATGCCCAACATCCCGGAAACGATCGTCGCGATGCTCGCGACCACGTCGCTCGGCGCGACCTGGTCCTCGTGCTCGCCCGACTTCGGCATCCGCGGCGTGGTGGATCGCTTCGGCCAGATCGCGCCGAAGGTGCTGTTCACCGCGGACAAATACGGCTACGGCGGCAAGCGCTTCGATTGCCTCGAGAAGATCCGCGGCGTACTCGACGAGGTGCCGAGCATCGAGCACCTCGTGGTCGTGCCCTACAGCGGCGATCCGCTCGTGCTCGACGGCCTGCGCAACGCGATCTCGCTCCCCGAATTCTGCGGCGACGGCGAGCATGCGCTCGAGTTCGTGCCGGTGCCGTTCGACCATCCGCTGTACGTGATGTACTCGTCGGGCACGACCGGCGTACCCAAGTGCATCGTGCACGGCGTCGGCGGCACGTTGCTGCAGCACCTCAAGGAACTCGTGCTGCACACCGATCTCAAGCGCGAAGACCGCCTGTTCTATTACACGACCTGCGGCTGGATGATGTGGAACTGGTTCGTGTCCGGCCTCGCGGTCGGCGCGACGCTCGTCGTCTACGACGGCTCGCCGTCGCATCCGGACGGCAACGCGCTGTGGGATCTCGCCGACGAGGTCGGCATCAGCGTGTTCGGCACGAGCGCGAAGTGGCTCAGCGCGATCGAGAAGGCCGGCGTGAAGCCGCGCGAGACGCACAAGCTGCTGCAGCTGAAGACGATCCTCTCGACCGGCTCGCCGCTCGCGCCGGAGAGTTACGACTACGTCTACCGCGACATCAAGGAGCGCATGCTGCTCGCGTCGATTTCCGGTGGCACCGACATCATCTCCTGCTTCGCGCTCGGCTGCCCGGTGCTGCCGGTGTACCGCGGCGAACTGCAGTGCCGCGGCCTCGGCATGAAGGTCGAAATCCTCGACGACGCCGGCAAGCCGGTGCGCGGCGAAAAGGGCGAACTCGCTTGCACCGCGCCGTTCCCGTCGATGCCGGTGTTCTTCTGGAACGACCCCGATGGCGAAAAGTACCGCAGTGCGTATTTCGCGCGCGTGCCCGGCGTGTGGTGCCATGGCGACCATGCGCTGCTGACCGAGCACGACGGCGTGGTCATCTACGGCCGCTCCGACGCGACCCTGAACCCGGGTGGCGTGCGCATCGGAACCGCGGAAATCTACCGCCAGGTCGAGCAGGTGCCCGAAGTGCTCGAGTCGGTGGCGGTCGGCCAGCACTGGGGCGACGACGAGCGCGTGATCCTGTTCGTGCGCCTGCGCGAAGGCATCGTGCTCGACGACGCGCTGCGCGAGCGCATCGCGCGGCAGATCCGCGCCAACACGACGCCACGCCACGTGCCGGCGAAGGTCCTGCAGGTCGCCGACATCCCGCGCACGATCTCCGGCAAGATCACCGAGATCGCCGTGCGCGAGGTCATCCACGGCCGGCCGGTGAAGAACACCGATGCGCTCGCCAATCCCCAGGCGCTCGAATGTTTCCGGAACCTGGAAGCGCTGCGGCAATGACCAGGGGCACACGCCCCCTCTATTGGCTTGGATTCATTGCGGCGCTCGCGTTCGCATGCTCCCTGTTCAGCGCCATTCCCGGAGTAGCGCTTCCCACGCTGGGCCAAGCGATCTGGGCCACTGCATTCGCGGAGTCGTACGCCCATCAGGGCATCCTCGCCGTCCATGCCGTCGATTTCGGGCTTCCTGCCCCCGCAGCCATCGCCTTCGGACTATCGGGCACCTTCGTACAAGGCCAGCTGATCCGCTTCGGCTTCGCGCCTATGGACGCCTACAGCGCGATGGTCGCCTCGTACCTTGCGCTGGCACTTTTCGGAGCGGCCGTGCTCGCCCGCTCCTTCGGCGCGTCAAGAGGCCTTTCGCTCATTCTGGGCGCGATTTGGCTCACGCTGCCGATCGGCTGGGGGCACGTCAACTACTCCATGGTGGCATTGGGGTTCGTGCTGCTGCCCTTCTATATGTACGCCGTCGTGGCATTGCTGGCTTCCGACACGCTTGCCAAGCAAATCGGCTCCGCACTATTCATGGTGGTCAACTGTACGCTTTCCGCATTCATGGACGGCTACACGTTCATCATGTTCGCCGTCGGCACGGCGATCCTCTGGAGCGTCCATGTCGCCACGCGCAAGAGCGATCGCCTGCGAGCACTCCTCTTCGCGCTTCCATGCATTGCGCTGGCATTCGGAACGGCGTACCTGCTCTATTCGGCCTTCATCGGCGGGAACGAGTACGCAACCTCCTCGCTCGACATGTTTCGCGCAATGGGGGTCGATATCACGATGCTGATGGCGCCCACCCGGGGCACACTGTGGGCATGGAATATCCTTCACCTAGGGGTCACGCGGAACCCTGAACGATTCTGGGGCGATGGCTCGATCTGGGCGACCGCCTTCGTCCTCCCGCTGCTGTTGACTGGCGTGGCGGGATGGGTGTTCGCGCCCGAACGCAAGACAGTCTTCAGCTGGCTGATCATCGCATCAGCAGGAATCTATTTGTCGTTGGGGCCATCGCTCAAGGTCAATGCCACCAAGGACGGTCTGAATCTGCCGCTGCCGGAGAGCATGTATGCGATGCCCGAGCAGTACGCGCCGATTCCAACGGGCTCACGCTGGCTTTCGACCCATGTTCCCGGCTTCATGCACATGCGGGCCTCGTACCGCTGGGTAGCTCTGGGAATGCTGGGCCTGTGGGCGCTCACGGTCGTGTTGCTGGTGGTCCTTCATCGCCGAAACCCACGGGCTGCCTATGCAATGGCCGCCGGTCTGATCGTCGCATTCATGCCGCCGTTGCCGCGTGTACTGAAGCTGGGTATCGCCAACCGCGAGCACGCATTGGACATCGTCCGACAGCTCGTTCCGGATCTGAGTCGGGTCGCCGCCGGGGGGCGCGTCCTCTTCGTGCCGCACGGGAACGATTTCATCGCGCCGTATCTTGCAACCTCCGGAGGATTCAAGACCTACAACATCGGCGGCGACAAGAATGTGGAAATGGCCAGACAAGCATGGAGCGAGCCGATGCGACGGCTCGATGGTGCCGGCATGCAATCTGCGACTCTCAGAGCCGACGCACAGCGGATCCTGCTGGACGGCGAAGTCGCCGCGATCGTGGTGCCCTATTTCGACATGCTGGCGTCCGCACATGAATGGCCACGGCCCGCCGACGAGACGGACGCCATCCGCAATGGACGCCTTCCCCTTGCACGCCTCGTCGCGACATCACCATGCTTCAGACTGTGGGAGTTCCCGCGCTTCTCCGCTGTGTCGCTAAGCGAGTTCGGCGCGCGTCAACGCGATGCCACGCAGAGCGGCTCGGCTTCCGTGCAGGAAGCCGTCGCCGCCTGCGCACATCTCGACTAGGCGAGTGCGCGCACGAGTTCCGCCTTCAGATCTTCGACATCTTCGACGCCTACCGACAGGCGAATGAGGCTGTCGCTGATGCCCAGGCGCTTGCGGTTCGCCGGCGGGATCGAGGCGTGCGTCATGATCGCCGGATGCTCGATCAGGCTCTCGACGCCGCCGAGCGACTCGGCCAGCGCGAACAGCTCGCAGCGCTCGAGCACCTTGCGCGCCTTGCGCAGGCCGCCCTTCACCTCGACCGAAACGATGCCGCCGAAGCCATCCATCTGCTTCTTCGCGAGCACGTGTTGCGGGTGCGACTTGAGACCCGGGTAGATCACGCGTTCGACCGCGGGATGCTTCTCCAGCCATTGCGCGAGCGAGAGCGCGCCGTCGCAATGCGCGCGCATGCGCAGGTGCAAGGTCTTCAGTCCGCGCATCGCGAGAAATGCGTCGAACGGACCCGCGACCGAACCGACCGAGTTGTGCAGGAACGCCATCTGCTCGGCGAGTTCCGCACTGCCGCCCACCACGGCGATGCCGCCGACGATGTCGGAATGGCCGTTGAGGTACTTCGTCGCCGAATGCACGACGATGTCCGCGCCATGTTCGATCGGCCGTTGCAGCATCGGCGAGCAGAACGTGTTGTCGACGACGAAGATGAGGCCGTGCTTGCGCGCGAACGCGCCGACCCTGGCGAGGTCGACGAGCTTGAGCATCGGATTGGTCGGCGTTTCCGCCCAGATCATGCGCGTATTCGGCTTCAGGGCCGACTTCAGCGCAGCCGCGTCATTGAGGTCGATGAAGGTGAAGTCGAGGCCGGCGCTGCGTCGGCGTACGCGCTCGAACAGGCGATAGCTGCCGCCGTACAGATCGTCCATCGCGATCACATGGCTGCCCGAGTCGACGAGTTCGAGCACGGTGCCCGCGGCAGCGAGGCCCGAGGCGAAGGCATAACCCTGGCGGCCGCCTTCGAGGTCGGCCACGCAGCGCTCGTAGGCCATGCGGGTCGGGTTCTGCGTGCGCGAATATTCGTAGCCCTGATGCACGCCAGGGCTCTTCTGCACGTAGGTCGACGTCGCGTAGATCGGCGTCATGATCGCGCCGGTCGAGGGATCGGGAGACTGGCCGGCATGGATCGCGCGCGTGCCGAGATGCAGTTTGTCTTGCTTGGCCATGGAAGGATCGTTGCCCGGGTCGTGGTAGGAAGAAAGATCGACGCGTCGCACGACGGCGCCGCGCATGCGCAGCGCCTCAGCCGGCTCTCCGGCGCAGGTAATTGAGCAGGTCGATGCGCGTGATGAGGCCGACGAACTTCTGGCCGTCCATCACGATCGCGACATGGCCGGCGTCGAATACGGGCATGAGCGCCTCGATCGGCGACTTCACGTCGAGCACTTGCAGCTTCTCGACCATCGCGGTCGACACCGTGTCTCGGAATTTCGTCTCGTCCGCGTGGACGTGCAGCAGCAGGTCCGATTCGTCGAGGATGCCGACGATGCGGTCGCCATCCATGACCGGCAGCTGCGACACGTCGTACAGCTTCATGCGGTTGTACGCGGTCACCAGCAACTCGTGCGGCCCCACCACGACGGTATCGCGATGCGCGTACGGGCGCAGGATCAGGTCGCGCAGGTCACCGGTCGGCTGGCGCTCGAGGAAGCCGTTGTCGAGCATCCAGTAATCGTTGTACATCTTCGAAAGGTACTTGTTGCCGGTGTCGCAGACGAGCGTGACGACGCGCTTGGGCTGCGCCTGCTCGCGGCAGTAGCGCAGCGCCGCGGCGAGCAGGGTGCCGGTCGAGGAACCACCGAACACGCCTTCCTTCGCCAGCAGTTCGCGTGCGGCGAGGAAGCTTTCCTTGTCGCTGATCGCGTACGCCTTCCTGACACGCGAGAAATCGCTGATCGATGGCAGGAAATCCTCGCCGATACCCTCGACCATCCAGCTTGAGGACTTGGTCGAGAGGGTGCCCTCGTTGATGTACTGCGCGAGGATCGAACCGACCGGGTCGGCGAGGATGAACTCGGTCTGCGGCGACACCTTCGCGAAGTAGCGCGACAGGCCCGTCATCGTGCCGGAAGAACCGCAGCCGAACACAATCGCGTCGACCTTGCCTTCGAGCTGCTCGAAGATTTCGGGACCCGTGGTCTGCTCGTGCGCGAGCGGGTTGTCGGGATTGCCGAACTGGTTGATGAAATACGCGCCCGGCGTCTCGCGCGCGATGCGCTCGGCGAGGTCCTGGTAGTACTCGGGGTGCCCCTTGGCGACGTCGGAACGGGTGAGCACGACTTCCGCGCCCATCGCCTTGAGATTGAAGATCTTCTCGCGGCTCATCTTGTCGGGCACGACGAGCACGAGGCGGTAGCCCTTCGCCTGCGCGACGAGCGCGAGGCCGAGGCCGGTGTTGCCGGCGGTACCCTCGACGAGCGTGGCGCCGGGCTCGAGCTTGCCGGCGCGCTCGGCGCCTTCGATCATCGACAGGCCGATGCGGTCCTTGATCGAACCGCCCGGGTTCGCGCTTTCGAGTTTGAGGAAGAGGTCGCAGGCACCGGTATCGAGGCGCTGGGCCTTGACCATCGGCGTCTGGCCGATCAGCTCGAGTACGCTCTGGTGGATCGTCATGCGGGCTCCGCGCAGGGTCGCGGGCACGGCCCTGCGACATCGTCACCCCCGGCTGGAGGTGGTCGCGGAATGATACCCGACGGAGGGATGTCGCCGACGTCGCCGCGTCGGCGGCGGCGCCGGCAACGGCAATCCGGTCAGTGCGACGCGGCCCACATGGACGTGAGCTTGTCCTTCGCGTGCAGCTTCTCTTTCTTCATGTTGTGCAGCGTGACGTCGTCCATCGGCAGCACGCCGAGTTCGGCATCGCGCACTTTGCTGTCCAGTTCCTTGTGACGCTGGTACAGGCTGCGGAACTCCGCATTGCTCTGCATCAACGCTTCGATTTCTTTCTGGTTCTGCTCGAACATCAGCCAACCTCCTCTGGTGCAGGGAACACACACGCACGCGGCGGCACGGCCTTTCGGCCGTGCCGCTGCGGAGCGGGACGAGTTACCGCGGGGTTGCGAAATGGCTCGGAAAGAGCCGCCGTTACCGTGGACGATGCATCGAGGGCGGAGCGGAAATCGTCGGGCCTTGCTGCGGACGCCACTGCCAGGAAACGTCCGTACGCACGACCCGCGCCTCGGAGAACCGAGGGAATGCACTCCTCTGTCGCGATCGCTGCTGTCATTGGGCTCTGGCCCAAGTGGGGTCCAGGAAAAAACGGTCCACTTGGGAGTCAGACGCTACTCCGTTGCCCCTGCCTTGGCAACCGAAAAAACGCCGCTTGCAGGTCGGCAAAGCGCGCGAAAGCCTTGATAGTTTTTTAACGAAAACAGCCAGTTATGTGACGAATCAATGGGATGCGTCGGTGCGCCGCTCAGACGGTCAATCCGATTTGGACGGCGCGGCGGGTTTCGCCTTCGGCTTCGCCTTGGCCTTGTCCTTCGGCGCGGTCGCAGGCTTGGGCTTCTCGCCCGAGAGCGCCGCCTCGAGCTGTGCTTCCTTCTTCGCGAGTGCCGCCGCCCTAGCCTGGGCAGCCGCCATGCGCTTGGCCTGTTCGGCTTCGGCACGCGCCGACTCGGCCGCCTGCGCCGCCTGCGCACCTTCCACGCGTGCTGCCTCGGCCTCGCGGCGCGCGTTCTCGGCCTCTTCGGCGCGGATCTGCGCCTGCAGGCGCTGGCGCTCGAGTTCGGCGCGCGCCTGTTCGGCGTCGCGCCGCGCGATCGCGAGCTGCAGCCGATCGTTCTCGCGCTGCAATGCGACTCGCTGCCCGTCGAGCGACTCCGCCTCGGCACTCGCGCGCGCGCTGTCGATGCGCCGCTCGGCCATGTAGATCCAGTGCTCGCGCTCGCTGCGCCGCGCTTCCTTGAGGTGCGCCAACGCGAGGCGGGCACGGTCCATCGCGATCGGCGCGTGTGAGCCGAGCGCAGGGTCGGTGGCGAGCGCGTTGAAGCGATCGAGCAGGCGCAGGTAGTCGTCGTCACGCGCGGCGCCGGCATCGGCGGCGCCGGCGGCGAGCGCGATGGCCAACGCGTACTGCACGGGTCGGGCGAAGTTCATGGCTGCTCCAGCTGCAGGGCTGCGGGATGGCTGTCGAGATCGGCTTGCAGGCCTTCGTTCTCGCGAGCGAGGCGCTCGACCTCGCTGCGCGCGGTGGAAAGCCTCGCCTTGGCCAGCGCGAGCTCACTGTCGGCGAGCGACTCGGCGGCGAACTGCGCCGCGGCGTCGTAGTCCCGATCGCGCTCCGCCGCCTGCGCCTGGTCGAAATGGCGACCGGCCGCACGGTACTCGGCCGCGGCCAGTTGCGGGGCCTGTGCCTGGCGCGCCGCAGCCAGCGCGCGCGACGCCGCGTCCAGTTCGTCGAGCGGCGGCTTGGTCGGGCTGCAGCCCGCGGCCAGCGCGGTCGCCAGAACGACGATCGACGCATGGATTTTTTTGCGTGCTGGTGTCATAACTTCGCCGCTCGCCTGCAACAGGGGCCCCTATTTTGGGAAGGCGACGCCGGGTTTGGCAATGCTGGACCGACGAACCGGCGAATGTGATGAACGAACGAGAGCGAGAACCGCGATGGATATCGGCTATTTCCTGAAACTGATGACCGAGAAGGGTGCGTCGGACATGTTCCTGACCACCGGCGCTCCGGTGAACATCAAGGTCGAAGGCAAGCTCTATCCACTCGGCAACACGGGCCTGCCGAACGGCATGGTCAAGAAGATCGCCTACTCGCTCATGGACGAAGGCCAGGTGCCGCAGTTCGAGAAGGCGCTCGAGCTCAACATGGCGATCGCGGTGAAGGACGCCGGCCGTTTCCGCGTCAACGTGTTCAAGCAGCGCGGCGAAGTCGGCATGGTGATCCGCGCGATCAAGAGCGAAATCCCGTCGATCGAACAATTGCGCCTGCCGCAACTGTTCAAGAACATCATCATGGAGCCGCGCGGCCTGATCCTGCTCGTCGGCGCGACCGGCTCGGGCAAGTCGACGACGCTCGCGTCGATGATCGACTACCGCAACGCGAACAGCTCGGGCCACATCCTCACGATCGAGGATCCGATCGAATACCTCTACCGCCACAAGAAGTCGGTGGTGAACCAGCGCGAGGTCGGGCTCGATACGCACAGCTTCCACGAAGCGCTGAAGAACGCGATGCGCGAAGCGCCCGACGTCATCCTCATCGGCGAAATCCGCGACGCGACGACGATGGAGGCGGCGATCACGTTCTCCGAAACCGGCCATCTCTGCCTTGCGACGCTGCACTCCAACAACGCCGACCAGACGATCGAGCGCATCCTCAACTTCTTCCCCGAATCGGCGCACAAGAACATCCTCATGAACGTCGCGCTGAACCTGCGCGCGGTGATCAGCCAGCGCCTCGTGATGGGCAAGGACGGCCACCGCCTGCCTGCGGTCGAGGTGCTGCTCAACACGCCGCACATCCGCGACCTGCTGCGCCGCGGCCAGGTGCACGAGGTCAAGGAGGCGATGGACCGCAGCCTGCAGGAAGGCATGCAGACGTTCGACCAGTCGCTGTACGCGCTCTACAAGGAAGGCAAGATCGAGCTCGAGGAAGCGCTCAACCACGCCGACTCGCGCGACGGCCTTGCGCTCAAGGTGCGACTCGCCGAGGGCGGCGATGCGCCGATGGCCGAGAACTTCGACATGTCGAACTACTGACGCGCCACGCACCCGGCCCGCGCACGCACCGGCGCCGGTTGCGGGGGCGACGCTCGCGCCGTTGGCTCACGGCCGGCCCTGTTAGACTCGACGGCCGCCCATGTCCACGCCCTCTTCCCTCCCGCCCCGCTTGCACGGCCTGACACCGCGCGCGGTGCAACAGGTCGTCGCCACCGCGCAGGCGCTCGAAGCGGGTCGCGTCGACGAGGCGGAAGCACAGCTCGGGGCTGCGATCGCCGCATTCCCGCAGCAGCCGGAGGTGCTGCGCCTCTGGGCGGGCATCCGCAGCCAGCGCGGCGATCACGAAGCGGCGATCCGGGCGATCCGCGCGGCCGTCCTGCAGCGCGCAGGGGACGCGCTATACCACAACACGCTCGGCACCGTGCTCGCCGAAGCCGGCGACTATGACGGCGCGATCGCCGCGCTGCGGCGTTGCTGCGAGCTGCAGCCCGGGCTCGCGGTCGCCTGGTTCAACCTCGGCGTACTGCTCACGCGTTGCGTCCGCCACGACGACGCGGTCGTCGCACTGCGGCGCGCGGTCGAGCTCGCGCCGGCGCACATGCAGGCGCGAGCGCTGCTCGCCGACATGCTGCGGGTCGCGAACCACCCCGCTGAAGCGGCCGCGGAGTACCGGCGCATCCTCGCCGAACGCCCGTGCACCGGCATCGCGTGGTGGGGCCTCGCGGACATCCGCACGACACGCTTCGAAGAGGATGACGTCACGCGCATGCAGGCCGCGCTGCGCGATGCGCGCGCGAGCGACGACGACATCGTCGCGATCGGTTTCGCCCTCGCGAAGGCGTTCGACGAGCGCGGCGACTACGCGGCGTCGCTCGGGGCGCTGGATCAGGCCAACGCCGTGGCGCGAAGGCGCCGGCGCTGGGATTCCGCGGGCTTCGACGCATTCATGGCATCGATCCACGACGCCTACGCCACGCTTCCGGTCGACTGCTCGCCGGCCCACGATGCGTTCGGCCGCGAGGCGATCTTCGTCGTGAGCCTGCCGCGCTCCGGCTCCACCCTGATCGAACAGATCCTCGCCTCGCATCCGGCAATCGAGGGTGCCGGCGAACTCGCCGACCTGCCGTTGCTGATCGCCGGCGAGTCACGGCGCCGGCAACAGGCGTATCCGCACTGGGTCGGCGCGATGCGTGCGCACGACTGGCGGAGGCTCGGCCAGGCCTATCTCGATCGTACGGCCCACTGGCGCCGCCGGCGCGCGCTGTTCACCGACAAGCTGCCGAACAACTGGTACTACATCGACGCGATCCGCCGCATGCTGCCCGGCGCGCGCATCATCGCGGTGCGCCGCGATCCGCTCGAAACCTGCTTCTCGTGCTACCGCCAGTTCCTCTACAACAACGAGTACACGCGCAGCTTCGCCGACCTCGCGGGGTTCTGGCGAGCGTTCGACCGCGCCGTGCGCGACGGACTCGCGCGGCATCCGGCGCACGTTTACGAAAGCGTGTACGAGGACCTCGTCGCGCAGCCGGAGCCACGCATCCGCGCGCTGCTCTGCTTCCTCGGGCTGCCGTTCGAGCCGGCCTGCCTCGAGTTCCACCGCACCGAGCGCGACGTGCGCTCGCCGAGCGCGATGCAGGTACGCGAGCCGCTGCGCCGCGACACGGCGCGCACGCCGCGCTACGGCTCGCTGCTCGACCCGCTGCGGCGCGAACTCGGCTTGCCGCCCGCCGGTTGAGGCTCAGCCCACCGCCGGGGCGTCGGTCGAATAGCCCCAGTGCTGCAGCATCGGCTCGAGGATCGGCAGCACCGGCTCGATGTACTCGCGATAGCGCAGCCAGCGGTTCATGCCGCGGCTGTTCACGGGCTGGATCACCTGCGTGTAGCTCGGCGTGCCGATGAAGCCCTTGCGGCGCGCGTGCTCGTGGAAACCGAGCAGCGGCGCTGCTTCGCCGAGATCGAGGAACTGCGCGATGCGTGCGGCCTGGCCCTCGACGTCGGCGACGATGTCCTCGTTGCGCACGGTGAGCACGTCCGGTTCGAAGAGGGCCGCGTGGTGCAGCCACGACTGCATCGACGCGACGTACGAGGTCGCGAGTCGCTGCAGGTCCGAGCACGCGGCGGCGAGCACGCTGGAGCGGAAATTCTGCATGTAGCAGCTGAGGATCACGTCGCACGGATGGCGCAGTGCGAGGATGAACTTCGCGTGCGGGAACAGGCGATGGATCAGTGGCAGCCACAGCATGTTCAACGGATTCTTGTCGACGATCCGGGTGTCCCAGCGCCGCGGAATCGCCTCGCACACCATGCCGAGGTAGCGCTTGCGCAATTCGTCGCAGTCGCGCTGGCCGAGCCGCGCCATGTCCTGTGGCACGAAGATGTCCTGCTCGGCGAGCTGGTCGGAAAGCTTGTTGAAGAACGGATTCTCGTCCATCGACTGCAGGCGCGGATGCGCATCGAGCATCTGCTCAAGCAAGGTCGTGCCGGACCGCGGGAAGCCTACGATGAAGACGGGGGAGTGCTTCGCTTCCGGCGCGGTGAGTACCGGCCAACGACGCGCATCCTCGGCGTCGACGCGCACGTCGGCGAGTGGCAGCGGCGACGCGCCGGGTTCGAACCGCTTGGGGATCACGTGCTTCAGGTCTTCCACGTGCAGCGCGTGGGCTTCCTTCAGCGCCTGCATCGTGCCCGCGACGTCGTCGCGCTTGGCGCGTATCTCGGCGAGCAGGTAGTGATGCGCATAGTCGCCCTCGCCGCGCAGGCCCGCGTCCTCGAGGATCGCCTGCGCTTGCGCGAGATCGCCCTTGCGCTGGGCCACCTTGGCGAGCACATGGGCGAGTTCCATCCGTACCTCGGTTGTGGCGCCGTCTAGCCGACCCGCGAGCTGCGCGAGCAGGGATTCTGCGTCCGACAGCCGATTGAGGCGCTCGTAGGCGGATGCGAGGTGGACGATCGCGTGGATGTTGCCGGGCGCGCGCCGCACGAGATCCTCGAGCAGGATCTGCGCGGAGTCTCCGTCGCCGAGTGCAAGTTGCAGGTCTCCGAGTTCCTGCTGCAACCCATCGTCCTCGAGCGGAAGCCCTTGGCGCCATGGCTTGAGCAGGTCTTCGGCTTCTTCGTATTCGCGGCAGGCTTGGCAGGCACGCGCAGCATGGATGCGCACGCGCGGCGAGTCCGGCTCCAGTGCATGGGCGCGCAGCGCGATGTCGCGTGCCCCCGCGTAGTCGCGCTGCTGAAGCCTCAGCAGCGCGTAATTGACGAGTTGGCCGGCATCCGCCGGTGAACCCTCGAGCAGGCGCTCGTACACCGCGGCGGCGTCATCGAGGCGTCCTGCTTCGCGCAAGGCGGTCGCGTAGTTGCCCCAATGCTCGGTGCGCCCCGGAAAGAGCGTCGTCAGGCGCTCGTAGGCATCGACCGCCTCGTCCGCTCGACCCTGCATCTGCAGGCTGATCGCGAGCATCGTCAACAGGTCTTCGCGTGCGTCACCGCCCTGCAGGAGGGCACGCACGAGGCGTTCGGCTTCGCGCCAGTCGGCGACGCGAACCGCCGCGGCAATCGGAATCAGATCAGGATTCATCATCGTCATCGAAAAAAAAAGGCCGCGCGGGAAACCCGCGCGGCCGTGTAGCTTACAACGTGACTCGATCTTAGAACTTGACCGTCACGCGGCCCCAGTAGTAGCGGCCCATCAGGTCGAAGTCGCTCGGGTCCGTGTTCGCGTTCAGCGTGTTGTTCGCGTACAGGAACGGCGGCTGCTTGTCGCCGACGTTGTTCACGCCGATGTCGAAGCGCGTGTTGAGCGACTCCAGGTTGTAGCCGAAC
>NZ_JBQCFP010000002.1:0-62201 GCF_051958935.1 Dokdonella sp.
GGTTGGGCCCCAACAGCCCCCCCGCCCGGGGTCGGGGGTGTTTTTGGCCGCGTTCCGCGGGCCCGCCCCGCCGCCCCGGCGCCGCGGTGCGCGAGAACGGGCCGGCGCAGTTGAGCAGCAGGTCGATGCCGTCGAGCCCGCGCGCGAGCGCACCGGCGTCGTCGAGGCCGAACACGCGCGCAGGCAGGCCGAGCCGCCCGGCGAGTGCCTCGACCGCTTCGCGGTTGCGGCCGCCGAGCACCGGCGCGAGGCCGCGCCGCACGGCTTCCCCGGCGATGAGCGTGCCGGTGTAGCCGTTCGCGCCGTAGACGAGCACGCGCTGCATGCCCGCCGTCATTTCGGCGCCGCGGGCGTCGCGTACAGCTGTTGCGCGCGCTGGAACAGGACCCACGAGGTGGCGATGTACTTGTCGCCACCCTTGGGCATGTTGCCGCGATGCGTGTGGGTGAAGCCGGCGGGCGCGAACAGCAGGGCGCCGGTCTTCGGCACGACGCGCCGCTGCTGGAACAGGAACTCGGTCTCGCCTTCGGCGAAGCCTTCATTGAGATAGAGCGTCCACAGCAGCACGCGATGCAGGTTGTCGTCGCTTTCCACTTTCGGCGAGATCTCGCTGTGCCAGTACGGATAGCCGCCCAGGTCGGCGGAGTAGCGCTGGATGTTGATGCCGCCGGGGCGGAACAGGCGCACGATGAGCTGCTTGAGTTCGGCGTCCGGCATCGCGCGCACGTCGTCGACGCCGAGCATCTGCATCTCCCCGCTGCCGGCGCGCTGGCGATGCAGCACGGTCGGCGCGAGTGCGAGGTGGGTGTACTTGCGCAGGTACGCGACGAGGCCCTGCAGCATCACGCCATTCAACATGTTCTCGGCGTTCTTCCACTCCGGCTGGCCGCTCACGTGCAGGTCCCAGCTGTCCTTGAGGCGCGTGTTGACGCCACCGGACGTGCGGCCACGCACGAGCTTGTCGCTCGCCTCGAACGCGGCGACGAGTTCGGCGCACGCCTTCGCATCGAGCGCGCCTTCGTACACCTCGATGAAGTCGTCCATAGTCATCCGCCCGCGGGGATCGGCCGTATCATCGCCCGGACTCTATCTCATCGGCGCGGCGGAGCTGGCGATCCTGACCGGCGCCTGCATGCGCGACGCGGTCACGCGTCCGCGCCGGCCCCAGCGGCCCGCGCGAGATGGTAGGCGGTCACGCGGTCGACGTCGTTCGTCGAACCGAGGAAGACCCGGACGCGCTGGTGCAGCTGCGAGGGCGCGATCCCGAGGATGCGTTCGCGCCCCGTGGTCGCCGCACCGCCGGCCTGTTCGACGATGAATGCCATCGGGTTCGCCTCGTACATGAGGCGCAGCTTTCCGGGCTTGCCGGGGTCCTTGAGGTCGCGCGGATAGATGAAGATGCCGCCGCGGGTCAGGATGCGATGCACGTCGGCGACCATCGAGGCGACCCAGCGCATGTTGAAGTCGCGACCGCGCGGTCCGGTCTTGCCGGCGAGGAGTTCCTCGATGTAGCGGCGCATCGGCGGTTCCCAGTGGCGGATGTTCGACATGTTGATCGCGAACTCCGAGGTGTCCTCGGGGATGCGCAGCTTCGAATGCGTGAGGGGGAAGTTGCCCTGCTCACGATCGAGCGTGAACTGGTAGACGCCGTCGCCGAGGGTGAGCACGAGCACCGTGCTCGAGCCGTACACCGCGTAGCCGGCCGCGACCTGCTGCGTGCCCGGCTGCAGGAACGCCTTCTCGTCCGGCTCCTTCACGCCCTCGGGGCAGCGCAGCACCGAGAAGATCGTGCCGACCGATATGTTGACGTCGATGTTCGACGAGCCGTCGAGCGGATCGAACACGAGCAGGTATTCGCCCTTCGGGTAGCGGTCGGGGATCGGGTGCGGATCGTCCATCTCTTCCGACGCGAGCGCGGCGAGATGGCCGCCCCAGGCGTTCGCCTCGAGCAGTATCTCGTTGGAGAGCACGTCGAGTTTCTTCTGCGTCTCGCCCTGGACGTTCTCCGTCCCCGCGCTGCCGAGCACGCCGCCGAGCGCGCCCTTGCCGACGGCGATCGAGATGCGCTTGCACGCGCGCGCGACCACCTCGATGAGCAGGCGCAGGTCGGCGTTGATGCGGCCCTCGCGTTGCTGCTCGATGAGGAACTGGGTCAGCGAAATCGACTTCATGGGCGCTCGGCTCCGGAGGGCGGGTCGGGACGCGCATTGTCCGGAGTCCGGGGCCGTCGAGAAAGGGGCACGGGAGGCGGGGCTGCTGACACCACGTTGGCAGTGGCGGGGCGGCATCGTAGCGGCACGCCGATGACCGGCCCCGCCAAGGAATCGACATGCTGAGTCCGAACGTCCCCGCCTGGTTCGAGATCCCGACCACCGACCTCGATCGCGCCCAGCGCTTCTACGAGGCCGCGCTCGGGGTGACCCTGCAGCGCCAGCCGTTCGGCGGCCCGCCGATGGCGGTATTCCCGCGCGGCGACAAGCCGAACGCGACCGGCGCACTCGTGCGCATGCCGCAATGCGAGCCGTCCATGCAGGGTAGCATCGTCTATCTCAGCCTCGACGACATCCGCCCGGTGCTCGAGCGCGTGCCGACCCTCGGCGGCGAGGTGTTCGTGCCTCGTACGCAACTCCCCGACGACATCGGCTTCTTCGCGCAGATCCGCGACAGCGAGGGCAACCGTGTCGGCCTGTTCTCGCCGCGATGAACGCCGCGCCGACCACCGGCGATCCCGCGCGCGCCGCGATGCTCGGCGCGCTCGGCATCGCCGCCCTGTACACCCTGCCCGACCTGCGCGCCCCACGCGCCGGCAGCCAAAGGAGCCTGGCGATGCCGCCCCAGCCCTCGCACGACTTCGATTTCCTGCACGGCCGCTGGGTCGTGCACAACCGCCGCCTGCGCGAGCGCCTGGTCGGCTGCACCGAGTGGGAAGCCTTCGACGCGGTGCAGGTGTGCCGCCCGATCCTCGGCGGCTTCGGCAACGAGGACGAACTCGTCACCGACGCGTTCGGCGAGCACCACTTCATCGGCATGACGATCCGCCTGTTCGACCCGCACGCGCGCGAATGGAGCATCTACTGGGTCGACAACCGCAGCGTGCAGCTGCAGCCTCCGGTGCGCGGCCGCTTCGACCGCGGCGTCGGCACGTTCCATGGCCGCGACGCGCATCGGGGCACGCCGGTGCGCGCACGCTTCATCTGGACCGTCGTCTCGGCCGATCGAGCGCACTGGGAGCAGGCGTTCTCGACCGACGATGGCAAGAGCTGGGAAACCAACTGGACCATGGACTTCGAGCGCAGCGCCGCATGAACGCACTCCCTGCCACCGACGCCCGCCATCGCATCGAGCCGATGCTCGCCGCGGCACGCCTTCGCCCTGCCGCGGCCGGCCGGCGCGAACACCTTCATCGAGGAACCCCGCGCATGACATCCGCGACAACGAATGCATGGCCGACGAATGCATGGCCGATCGTCGAACTGCGCCAGTACACGCTGCACCCGGGCCGCCGCGACGACCTCATCGAGCTGTTCGAGCGCGAGTTCGTCGAGACGCAGGAGGCCTGCGGCATGCGCCTGTTCGGGCAGTTCCGCGATCTCGACGATGGCGACCGCTTCGTCTGGTTGCGTGGTTTCGCGGACATGGAACGGCGCGCTGCCGCGCTCGGCGCGTTCTACGGGGGACCGATATGGAAGGCACACCGCGACGCGGCGAACGCGACGATGATCGATTCCGACGACGTGTTGCTGCTGCGGCCGCTGAGCGCCGACAGCGGTGTCGCACTCGACGGCGCGATGCGCCCAGCGGCGGCGACGTCGACGCCGCGCGCTCGCCTGGTCATCGGCCTCGTCTTCCGGATGCCGCGCGGTGACGGTCTTTTCGCCGAACGGCTCGAACACGGTGTCGCCGCCTGGCTCGCGCGCGCCGACGCGACGCCGCTCGCGAGCTTCGCCAGCGAACATGCGCCGAACACGTTTCCGGCCCTGCCCGTGCGCGAGAACGAACACGTGTTCGCCTGTTTCGCCGCATTCGATGACGACGCGCACTGGCAGCGCCATCGCGAAGGACTCACGGCGACCGTGCCCGCGCCGATGCAGCTGCTGCGCCTCGCGCCGACCGCGCGTTCGCTGCTGCGCTGACGGCGACGCTTCGGCGCGCGCACGCGTCGAACTGCAGGCTGCCATGCGCGATGATCCGGACTTCCCCGCAGGAGAACCACGACATGAAGAAGACCTACCACGGCAGTTGCCATTGCGGCGCGGTGCGCTTCGAGGCCGACCTCGACCTCGCCGAAGGCACCGGCCGCTGCAACTGCTCGATCTGCACGAAGACGCGCAACTGGGGCATCTCGGTCAAGCCCGACGCGTTCCGCCTGCTCGCCGGCGAAGACGCGCTCGCCGACTACACGTTCGGCACGCACGCGAACCACCACGTCTTCTGCCGCCATTGCGGCGTGCGCCCCTTCACGCGCGGCCACGTCGAGGAAATCGGCGGCGATTTCGTCTCGGTCAGGCTCGCCTGCCTCGACGCCGTCGATCCGGCCGAGCTCGCCGAGGCACCGGTGCGCTATTTCGACGGTCGCGCGAACAACTGGTGGAACGCGCCGGCCGAGACGCGGCACTTGTGAGCGCGACGCGCGCCCGGATCGCCCTGGCATGGCGCGCACGGCGCGTGCCCTGCCAGCCGCGGCGAGCGCATGCGCGCCACCGAGCTTTACCACGCGCCGTCGATCGCGACATCATCGCCGGATGCGCCGCGCCGACCGCCTGTTCCTCATCATCCACGCATTGCGCGGCCGGCGCACCGCGCTCGCCGCGCGCGGCCTCGCCGAGACGCTCGGCGTCTCGCTGCGCACGGTCTATCGCGACGTCGCCGACCTGCAGCTGTCGGGCGTGCCGATCGAAGGCGAAGCCGGCGTCGGCTACGTGCTGCGCAAGGGCGCGGACATCCCGCCGCTGATGTTCAGCGCCGAAGAACTGGAAGCCCTCGTCGTCGGCACGCGCTTCGTCAAGGCGTTCGCCGGCGAACGCTTGCACCGCGGCGCGCAGGCGGCGCTGCTGAAGATCGAGGCGGTGCTGCCGCCCGAACTCAAGCAGCGCGCGACGCGTTCGCGCATCTTCGCACCCGCGGGCTGGAACGAGGCGCGCACGGGCCTCATCGACCGCCTGCACGCGGCGATCGCCGCGCAGCTGGTATTGCGCCTCGATTACCGCGACGAGGCGGGCCGCGGCTCGCTGCGCGAGGTCGAGCCGCTCTGCCTCGCGTTCTGGGGCGGCGTGTGGACGCTCGGCAGCTGGTGCCGCCTGCGCGCGGATTTCCGCACCTTCCGCCCGGATCGCATCGTCGCGTTCGAACCGACCGGCGACACCTTCGTCGAGACCCCCGAGCGCGGCATGGCCGCCTACGTGCGCGCGATGGGCGGTGACAGCGAGGGTCTCGACCTCTAGTTCCGCGCCTGCGGCGCTCGATCCGCTGCCTCGGGCATCCCGGCGAGCGGAGCCCATCGCAGCGCCCATCCTGTGGCACTGCCCAAGCACGCGATCGGTGCGATGATGGCGGCTTTCGTGACGGAGAGCCCGATGAACCGCTGCTGCCTCGCCCTGTTGCTCTGCACCGGCCTTGTCCCGCTAGCCCACGCGAGCGATGCGGACGACCGCTTCAAGGCGCTCTACACGAAGGAGTGGAGCTGGCGCCAGCAGCAGTTCGGCGGGCTCGACGACGAGGACCGGCAAGCCGACCCGAAAGACAACCACCTGCCCGCAGTCGATGCCGCGACGCAGGCGAAGCGGCTCGCCTACTGGGACGACGTGCTGAAACAGCTCGACGCGATCCCGGCGCGCCAGTTGTCGGCGGAGAACCAGGTCAATCTCGCCGTGTACCGCCCGCAAGTCGAGAACCTCGCCGCCGACGTGCGCTTCCACGGCTATGAAATGCCGTTCAACAGCGACTCGCAGTTCTGGTCCGACCTCGGCTTCATGACGCGCCGCCCGCTCGGCGACGCGCAGGCGGTGCGCAACTACATCGCCAAGCTCGACGACGTGCCGCGCTATTTCGACGAGCAGGTCGCGAACATGCGCGCCGGCCTCGCGCGCGGTTTCAGCGTGCCGCGCGCGGTGCTCGACGGCCGCGACGTGTCGATCGCGAGCTACGCGCAAGCGAAGTCGCCCGAAGAAAGCGATTTCTACGCGCCGCTGAAGAACCTGCCGGCGACGATCCCGGCCGACCAGCAGGCCGCGCTGCGCCAGGACGCCGCGCGCGCGATCAGCGAGCACGTGATTCCCGCCTACGCGAAGCTGCTCGCGTTCTTCCGCGACGAATACATGCCTCACGCGCGCGACACGCTCGCGGCCGAAGCGCTGCCCGACGGCAAGGCCTACTACCGCCAGCAGATCCGCGAATACACGACGCTCGACCTCGACGCCGAGGCGATCCATGCAATCGGACTCAAGGAAGTCGAGCGCATCGACGCCGAGATGCAGGCGACGATGAAGGCGAGCGGCTTCAAGGGCGACTTCGCCGCGTTCCTCGAGTTCCTGCGCAAGGACCCGCAGTTCTACGCGAAGACGCCGGACGAGCTGCTCATGCGCGCGGCGTGGATCGCCAAGCAGGTCGACGCGAAGATCGGCCGCTTCATCGGCACGCTGCCGCGCGGGCGCTTCGGCATCGAGCCGGTACCGGCGTCGATCGCGCCGTTCTGGACTGCCGGCCGCGGCAGCGCGCAGACCTACTGGGTCAACACCTACGACCTGCCCTCGCGCCCGCTCTACAACCTGCCGGCGCTCACCCTGCACGAGTCCTCTCCCGGCCATTCGCTGCAGGGTGCGCTCGCCGAAGAGCAGAAGCAGCAGCCGGAATTCCGCAGCCGCAACTACATCTCGGCCTATGGCGAAGGCTGGGCGCTGTACTGCGAGAAGCTCGGCAAGGAGCTCGGCATCTACCACACGCCGTACGAGGAATTCGGCCGCGAAACCTACGAGATGTGGCGCGCGGCACGCCTCGTCATCGACACCGGCATCCACCACAAGGGCTGGACGCGCGCGCAGGCGATCGACTACCTCGCCTCGCACACCGCGCTCAGCCGCCACGAAGTCGAGACCGAAGTCGACCGCTACATCTCCTGGCCGGGCCAGGCGCTCAGCTACAAGCTCGGCGAAATCCGCATCGTCGAGCTGCGTGCGCGCGCGGAGAAGGCGCTCGGCGAGAAGTTCGACCTGCGCGCATTCCACGACGCGATCCTCGCCGAAGGCTCGGTGCCCCTGCCCGTCCTCGACCAGCGCATCGACGCGTGGATCGCCTCGCGCAAGGCGGCAGTGAAGTCCTGAGAGCAAAGGCGAAAGCCTGAAGCACGAAGGACACGAAGGAAAAGCGATCAGATCGGAAGTCTGAAACACGGAGCACTCGTTCGTGTGCTCCGTGTTTCAAGCTTCCGGTCTTTTCCTTCGTGTCCTTCGCGGTTCAAGCTTCAGGCAGGACCGGTTCGCCGTCAGCGCTTGGGTTCCTTCGCCGGCGGCTTGGCCGCGGCGTCCTTCTTCGCCTGTTCCTCGAGCGCCTGCTGTCGCCATTGTTCGAGGACGGCGCTGCGGTTGCGCAAGCGCGCGTCGGCCTCGCTCGGAGGCGCCGGGGGCGGCTCCGGATCGCCGGTGTCGGCGTAGCGCACGAGTCGTGCGAACTGTTCGCCGAGCACGCCGTCGACCTTGGGCGCGAATTCGTCGAGCCCGCTCGCCGACGAGCCATTCACGCGGTACTCGAGTTCGAGCCGGGTCGAGCCGTCGTCGGCGGTGCGGATCCAGAACGTGAGCACACCGGTCAGCGCGAACTCCTGCAACGGACCCAGCGCCGCGTCGATGCGCAGCATGCGCTCGGGCAGCGCCATCAGGACGCGCCCGTGCACCGCGCTGCCGCCCGGCCAGCGCTCGCAGAAGCAGCCGTCGGCATCGGGTTTGAGGCTGAGGTTCCCGGCCTTGCCCGACCAGGTGTGTTCGCGGCTCCACCAGCTCGGCACGGCGACGAGCGAGGCCCATGCGTGTTTCGCGTCGCCCTTGACCGGTGCCGCATACGAGAGCACGAAACCGTCCGGCACGGCCTGGCGCACCTCGGCGTGCGTGGCACCGGCGAACGCCAGCGCCAACGTTGCGAAGGGGCCCAGCCAGCGCTTCATCGTCGCCTCCGTTTTCATCGTGACGTCGTTCCGACCGCGCGGGGATCGGATGGTTCGCCCGCGCCGGCGGCGCAGCCGCCGGATCGCGTACCGCGCGACGGCGCGGCAGCTATACGTCGCCGTCGTTCGACCAGCCCTCGCCGGTGCCGCGATGGTGCACGAGGTCGCCGGCGAGCACGTCGCCGGCGGGGATCGACGGCTGCGCGGCGAGTTCGGCGTAGAGCGGGCGGAAGTCCGGCCGCGTCGCGTCCATCAGCTGCTCGAAGCTGTCGATGACGAAGTAGGTCTTCTGGTAGGTATCGATGCGATAGCGCGTGCGCATGATGCGGGCGAGGTCGAAGCCGATGCGGTTCGGCGCGGGCGACTCGAGACAGTAGATCGATTCGCCCTTCGAACTCACGATGCCCGAACCGTAGATGCGCAGGCCGCCGTCCTGGCGGATCAGGCCGAATTCCACCGTGTACCAGTAGAGGCGCGTGAGGTTCACGAGTGCTTCGGCGCCGACACCGTGCGCCTTCACGCCGCCGCGGCCGTAGGCCTGCATGTAGTCGGCGAATACCGGCTCGAGCAGCAGCGGCACGTGACCGAACAGGTCGTGGAAAAGATCGGGCTCGGCGAGGTAGTCGAGCTGCTCGGGCTTGCGGATCCACCAGGTGACCGGAAAGCGCCGGTTGGCGAGGTGGTCGAAGAACACGAGTTCGGGCAGCAGGCCTTCGACGCCGACGAGCTGCCAGCCGGTCGCCTTGGCGAGGACCTCGTTGAGCTCGTCGAAGCGCGGGATCGCGTCCGGCGTCATGCCGAAGCGTTCCTGGTTGGCGATGAACTCGCGGCAGGCGCGGCCCTTGAGCAATTCGCGCTGGCGCTCGAACAGGGTCGCCCAGGTGCCATGATCGGTGCGCGAGTAGCTCGCCCACGGCTGTTCCACCACCGATGTGGTGTAGACCGGCACGTAACCCTTGTCGGTCTGCTGATGTTCGACGCGGCGCGGTTCGGACGAAGTCATGGCATGGATCCGGTGTGCATGCGCGACAGCTTAGCGCGTGGCGCGTCGGGGTGCGCGCGCTGCGGCATTCAGTCGCCGGCGCGGTCGTCGGCCGGCGGCGCGGAGCGTGGCCGGAACGCGATCACGCGGCCGTGGCCGGCATCGCCCGCATTGCGCTGCCAGAGTACGGGCACGTCGGCCGCGCGCGGCAGTTCGAGCTCGTCGTCGACTGCGTCGTTGGCTGCCTCGGTCTCCCAGCTGTAGCGCTTGCGTGCCGGCATCGGGTCGCGTCGGCGCAGCGCGATCGCGGCGAGCAGGCCGGAGACCGCACCGGCGAGGTGGTATTCGAAGCTGATGCGCTCCTCGTGCGGCAGTACCGAGAGCAGCATGCCGCCGTAGAGGAAGAACACGACGAGCGAGGTCACCACCGCGAGACGGTCACCGCGCAGCAGCCCGATCACGAACAGGAACAGCATGAGCCCGTTGACGATCCCGCTCGCGCCGACGTGGGCCGAGTCGCGTGCGAACAGCCAGACGCCGAGCCCCGACAGCAGCCAGATCGCGGGCAGCGCGAGCCGCGTCGCGCGCGGGTAGACATACAGGGTGAGGGTCGCGAGCACGCCGAGCGGCAGCGTGTTCGACATCAGATGGTCGAACGACGCGTGCGCGAACGGCGCGGTCAGGATGCCGACGAGGCCGGCGGCACGGCGCGGCAGGATACCGAGTTCGTCGATCGGCCAGCCGAGCAGCCAGGCGGCGAGCCAGACGATCCAGACCCCGGCCAGCAGGGCGCCGGCACCGAGCAGCGCATAACGGATGCGCAAGCGATCCTGCGCGACCGTGACGGAGGTGGGCTCGGGGACGGGGCGGGCAATGTCCATGGGTGTCACATAGGGCGCGCGGTTCAGCTGCGCAAGTCGACTGCATCACAGAATGGAGGTCGATACCCGTTGGTACAATCCTTGCGATAGCAAGCCGAAGATCCGCGCGTAGAGGGCGTGCGGCCGTTCGGTACTCCGCAGCGCGACCGGGAGAGGGGGCCCGCCGTGCATCCGGCAGCAGTACGCGCGGCCGCCACGTGCAGCCGACCGCGCCTGCGTGCCGACCCGTCATGAGCTTCGACATCAAATCCGCCATGTTGATCGCTTCGCTGCTGACCTTGTGCGTCGGCGCGAGCCTGTCGTTCGCCGCGTCGCGCTATCCGGCGCACCTGCGCGCGGCCATGCGCATCTGGATCGGCGGCCTGCTGATCGAGACGCTCGCGCTGCTGTCGGCGGCGCTGCGCAGCCCCGCATGGGACGACGCGTTGCCGATCGTGCTCACCAACACGATGTACGCGCTGTCCTACGCGGAGATGGGGCGTGCAATGAACCGCTTCGCTCAGCGCCCGCGCAGCAGGGTGCCGCTGCTGCTCGTCGCGCTCACGTTCGCGATCCTGTGCCTGTTCACGCTCGCCTGGCCGTCGCCGCGCTGGCGCGTCACGTTCGATACGCTGCCGATCGTCGCGCTGCAGCTCGGCGTCGCACGCGCGGTCCTGCTCGGCCGTGGTCGCCTGCGACCGGCCGACATCCTCACCGGTTCGCTGTTCATCGCCTGCGGCGCGCTCGCGCTCGCGCGCGGCCTCACCGAATTCCTCGCCCCTGTAGTCGGCCTCGAGGAATTCCGTCCCTTCATGCTCAACGTCGTGCTGATCTTCAGCTCGATCCTGCCGATGCTCGGCACGATCGGCTTCATGCTCATGTGCGGCGATCGCATGAACGAAGACCTCGGCCGCCTCGCGATGACCGATCCGCTCACCGGCGTGCACAACCGGCGCACGCTCGTGCGTGTCGCCGCGAGCGCGATCGACGATGCGCAACGCGACGGGCGTCCGCTGTCGCTGCTCGCGATCGACGTGGACCACTTCAAGCGCATCAACGACGCCTTCGGCCACGATGCCGGCGACGAGGCGCTGCTCGGCCTCGTGCGCCTGATGCGCGAATCGCTCGCGGTCGACGCGCCGCTCAGCCGCATCGGCGGCGAGGAATTCGCCGTGCTGCTGCCCGGCCTCGGCGAACTCGAGGCCTGTGTGCTCGCCGAGTACCTGCGCCAGCACGTCGCGAGCGCGCTGCTGCCGCTCGGCGGCCAGCCGCAACGCCTGACCGTTTCGATCGGCGTCGCCTCGCTCGACGCTGGCACGCGCGACCTGCGCGCGCTGCTGCGCAATGCCGATCGCGCCCTGTACGCGGCCAAGCACAACGGCCGCAACCGCTGCGTCGCCTATTCGACGCTCGCCCCGGCGCCCGCGGCGTCGCAGATCTCGGCCGTGCGCTGAGGGGCGATCCAATAAGCTTGGAACACGAAGCACACCGAGCACACGAAGGAAGAATCTTCCTTGGCTCCTACCTCGTGTGCTCGGTGTGCTCGGTGTTTCATGCCTTTCCTTGCCCAGCGCACGTCTTCGTACGATCAACCCGCGCCGGCCTTGCGCGGCGGGATCAGGGGGCTCGCGACGATCGAGGCGGCGATCACCAGCGCGACGACGACGAGCGCGACGCCGATCGGTATTTTCCAGATGCCCGCGAGCAGCATTTTCGCGCCGATGAAGAGCAGCACGACCGCGAGGCCGTGGCCGAGCAGGTGGAAGCGGTCGGCCATGCCGGCGAGCAGGAAGAACAGCGCGCGCAGGCCGAGCACCGCGAACACGTTCGAGCTGAGCACGATGAACGGGTCAAGCGTGACCGCGAAGATCGCCGGGATCGAGTCGACTGCGAAGATCACGTCGGTGACCGCGATCAGCACGAGCACGACGAACATCGGCGTGAACCAGCGCCGGCCGTCCTCGCGCACGGCGAGCGCGTCGCCGCGGAAGTCGCGCGTGATGCGCAGGTGCCGGCGCATCCAGCGCAGGATCGCGTTCTGCTCGAGATCGGGCGCCGACGCCGTCGCGAACAGCATCTTGAGTCCGGTCAGCAGCAGGAACAGGCCGAACAGGTAGAGCAACCAGTGGAACTTCGCGACGAGTGCCGCGCCGACGAAGATCAGCAGCGCGCGCAGGACGATCGCACCGAGCACGCCGAGCATGAGCGCGCGCTGGCGCAGTGGCGGCGGTACCGCGAACGTATTGAACACGAGCAGGAACACGAAGATGTTGTCGACTGCGAGGGCCTTCTCGATCAGGTAGCCGGTGAGGAACTCGAGGCCGACTTCATTCGCGACCGCGCGGCCCGCATGCGCGTCGAGCCAGGCCCAGAGGCCGAGGTTGAACGCGAGCGCGAGTCCGACCCAGGCGGCGCTCCACAGCGCCGCCGCTCGGAACGTGACGCGACGCGGGCCTGCCGCGCGCAGCAGTGCGAAGTCGACCGCAAGTGCGATGAGGAGGATGGCGACGAAAGCCGCCCAAATGCCCGGTGTCGCGATGCTGTGCATGTCTGTGTCCCAGAAGCCCGGAATGGACCGAGGGCGCGGGGTCACGAATGCTCGGGACACACCTTCGCCGTCGACGGCGAAGGTCTTGCTCGCGTCTCGCCATGGCGAGACGCCCGCCGGACCGGGGCCTTCCGGCCCGTGATGACGATCGCGGCGACGGGAGAGCTACTCCCCTTCTGCTGGGTGGAACTTAGCGCCAGGCCGGCGGGCTGGCAAGGTCGGATGCAGTACGGGGTGTGAAGAATGGTGAGGTGGACGGCGGAGGGCCGGGGAGCGGCGGATCCGCCTTCACCGCCCCGCAGGGTCGAATCGCCGCTCCCGCCTTCGGCCTTGAGCCGCCTTCCGAGACCGTTGCTCCCACATCGCGCGCGGCCCGACAGGTGTCCACGAACACCGCGCGGTCCTCGGTCCCAAGCCCCCATTCTATAATTGCCCGATGAATCGCCCCACCCCGGCCCCGCTGCCCGTCATCCAGCTCAAGACCGAACGCCGCTCCAACCATCCCTGGATCTTCCAGAAGATGGTCGAGAAGCCGGCGACCAAGCCCAAGCCCGGCAGCGTCGTCGACATCGTCGATCGTGAAGGCCATTTCGCCGGACGCGGCTTCTACAACGGCCATTCGCGCATCGCGCTGCGCGTGCTCACTGCCGATCCCGACGAAGCCGTCGACGAGGCGTTCTTCGCGCGCAAGATCGCGCAGGCGGTCTCGCTGCGGCGCGAGGTGCTGCGGCTCGATGCGGTCACCGATGCCTATCGCCTGATCCATTCCGAAGGTGACGGCCTGTCCGGCCTCGTCGTCGACCGCTTCGCCAACACGCTCGTCATCGAGTATTTCTCGGCCGGCATGTTCAAGGTGCGCGACCTCATCCGGCGCTGCCTGCTCGAGCATTTCCCGGACGCGGACCTGTACTGGTTCGCCGAGGAGCACGTGCAGAAGCAGGAGAGTTTCGACTGCGGGATACCCGCGCCGCCGACGCCGACGGTGATCCACGAGCACGGCGTGCAGTTCCACGCCGCGCCGGGCACCAAGCACAAGACCGGCTTCTTCGCCGACCAGCGCGACAACCGCAAGCTGCTGTCGACGTTCTGCGAAGGCAGGCGCGTGCTCGACCTGTGCTGCAACTCGGGCGGCTTCGGCATCTACGCCAAGGCGATCGGCGGCGCGAGCGAAGTCACCGGCGTCGATCTCGACGAGGAGATCCTCGCGATCGCCGAGAAGAATGCGCGCCTCAACAAGGCCAAGGTGCGGTTCGTGCAGGCGGACATCTTCCACTGGCTGCGCGACGGCAAGAGGGACCCGTACGACGTCGTCATCCTCGACCCCGCGAAGATGACGCGCGATCGCGAACAAGTGATCCCCGCGCTCAAGAAGTACCTCGACATGAACAAGCTCGCGCTCGGCGCGGTCAAGCCGGGCGGCATCTTCCTGACCTGCTCGTGCACCGGCCTCGTCAGCGAGGAGCAGTTCCTCGACATGCTGCGCCGCGCGGCGTTCTACGCAGGCCGCACGGTGCAGGTGCTCAAGGTAACCGGTGCCGGCGAGGATCATCCGTGGCAGGCGCACGTGCCGGAGTCACGTTATCTCAAGGCCGCGTTCTGCCGCGTCGAGTAGGCGGGTTGCGCACATCGCGAGGGAGCATCGCGGCTGAAGCCGCTCCCGCGGGAGGAGGCACTCACACGCGGGAGAGCACCGTGGCAAGCCCCCACCGGGCGCAGAAGCGCGCCGGTGGGCCAAGGACGGCCTTACGGCTTCCAGCGGGTCGCGATGCGGTCGGCAAGCACGAGGTCGGCCTGCGCAGCCTTGCCGCCGCGCTCGTAGGCGACGGCGAGCTTCGTGCCCGCCGGCAGCGTGCGCAGGCGCTCGCGCCATTCGGGCAGGCGGCGTGCGCCCACCTTCTCGCCGCCGATCGCGCTGATGCGGTCGCCTTCGCGCAGGCCCGCGCGCGCGGCGGCGCTGTCCTTCGCGACATCGGCGACTTCGAGCGCGTCGCCCGCGCCGAGCAGCCACAGGCCGCTGCGGTCGAACGCATCGGCGTTGGCCGCGTCCGCATTCGGCGCGAGGTACATCTTCTTCGCGCCGTAGTCGAACGCGACCGTGTAGCGCTTGAGCACGCCGCCGCCGAGGTTCGCCGAAAGATCCGGGCTCGCGAATGCGCCCTTGTCGCCGGTGTAGAGGTCGCCCGCGATGCCGGTCACCGCGAGGTCGCCGAGTTCGAGCGTTCCGAAACGGGCGGGACGCCCGCGCGACGGACCGCCGACGCCCCAGCCGACGACCGCGTCCGGGGCCGCGTGGTATTTGTCGACGAGGCCGTGTTCCCGCACGAACGGCGCGTGCAGGGTGAGTGAAACGCGCGAGCCGGTATCGATGCTGATGCGGGCCGGCAGTCCGTCGAGCGTGCCCTGCACGATCGGAATGCGATCGGCGAGTTCGAACGGCACCACGTGAGCGCCGGCCGGCGGCGCGAACTTCGCCGGGTCGGCGAGCACGAGTTCGTGCCTCGCGTAGTCGATCGTCACGCCGAAGCGGCGGAACATCTCGTAACCGACGAGGCCGTCGCTGTCGTAACCCTCGACCGCGGGCAGCTTGCCGAGATCCATCACGTAGAACACAGGACGCGACAACACGGCGTCGCCGAGCCGCACTTCCTTCGCATGCGCGAACGCGAGGTCGACCAGCTCGTCGCCGACGCCGCGCCCGGCAAGCTTGCCCTCGCCCGCGAGGCCGAACTTCTTCGCCGCGGCCGGCGTCAGCAGGTTCGCACCGCCGGTGTCGACGAGGAAGCGCGCCGGCTTGCCGTCGATCGAGCCCTGCGCGTAGATGTGGTTGTTGACGAGTTCGAACGGTACGCGCGCGCCCCCGGTCGGCGCATCGATGCGCGCGGTCGCGGTCATCGCCGGCATCGCGAAGTCGGCGTCGACGACCGCGACGTTCACCTTCATGCTCGTGGCCTGCACTTCGCTGCGGTTGCGCTCGTCGACGCGTCCGGCGGTGTCGGTGAGGAAGGTGGCCGAGTGGAACGGCAACTTGACGCCGTCGACGTCGCGCCAGTCGTCGAAGCTCGTCGTCGCGATGTCGGCACCCTGCTTCTGCTCCGTGCGCACGAGCAGGTGCGTCTGCACGTCGAACCAGAGCGTGACCGGATCGCCGCCTTCCGGCGTCGCGACGAGCACGTCGTAGCGTCGACCGTCGAGTTCGCGCGCCTCGGGCTTGCCATAGCTCGCGCCGATGCGCGACGGATACCAGTAGCCGCGCGCATCGAGCCAGGCCTGGCTGCGCGCGCGGCGCTTCGCTTCCGGTGCATCGAGCGCGGCCACTTCGCCGCCCGGGTCGCGCGACCACGCGACCGTGCCGTCGTAGCCGTCCGCGCCTTCGATCGGGCCGAGCTTGTAGTGGGCGTTCGAACGCCCCTGCACGAGGTCCTGCGTTGCATCGAACGCGCCGCTGAGCCCGCCCGCGGCGAGCATACCGTCGGTGCGAACGCTCCTCACCGCGTCCCAACGCGCGCCGCCGCTCGCCGCCTTCCAGCGCGCTAGCAGATCGCCCGCCTCGTCCGCGCGCGCTGCCTGTGCGAAACCGAACGCCAGCAACGCCAGCGCGATCACATGCCTGCCCATCTTCGTCTCCTTCGATCGCGGCGCTCGCCCTTGCGAAGCACCGTCGTTGATTGAATAATTGCATCGAATTTCAAACGAGGCAACCCAACCGATGGCACGGATCCGCAGCGCACTGGTGGAGGACGCGGACGAGATCGCCCTGCTCGCTTCGCCGACGCGCATCGAGATCGTCGATACGCTCGAGGCCCTCGGCGACGCGGTCAGCGTGGCCGAACTCGCCGCCGCGGTCGGGCGCCCCGCGGACAGCCTCTACTATCACCTGCGCCAGCTCGCCGACGGCGGCCTGATCGAGGAGGAAGCCGCTCCCGACGGCCGCCGCTATCGCTCGCGCACGCGCAAGGGCGACCGGCTGCGCCTGCGCTACCGGCCCGGCGCGACCGCCAACGCCGATGCGGTCGGCCGCGTCGCCGCGAGCGTGCTGCGCGTGGCCGGGCGCGATTTCGCGCGTGCCCTGGCCGACCCCGACACGATCGTCGAAGGGCCGCGGCGCGAGCTGTGGGCCGCGCGCGGCAAGGGCTGGGTCGATGCCGCCGAACTCGCCGAGATCAACCGCCTGCTCGCGCGCCTGATGGAACTGGTGCAGAAGCCTGCGATCGAGCGCCCGCGCGGCAAGCTCGTCGCGCTGTCGTGGGTGCTCGCGCCGGTCGAGGCGAAACCCGCGCGGCGAAACACCGCACCGCGCGGCACCGCACCACGCAAATCCCGCGCGCGCTGAACGCGTGGCGCCGCGACTGCTAGACTGCGCGTCCGCCCGCATGCCATGACGTCGATGAAGAAGCCCGCGCGCACGACGAAGAAGCACCCGCTGCCACCCCCCGTGACGCAGGCGCAGGCCGAGGATGCCGTGCGCGTGCTGCTGCGCTGGGCCGGCGAAGACCCGCGGCGCGAAGGTCTCGTCGACACGCCCAAGCGCGTCGCCGACGCGTACCGCGACTGGTTCTCCGGCTATGCGATCGATCCGGCCGAATACCTCGGCCGCACGTTCGAGGAAGTCGCCGGCTACGACGAGATGATCGTGTTGCGCGACATCCACTTCGAATCGTTCTGCGAGCACCACATGGCGCCGATCATCGGTCGCGCCCACGTCGGCTACCTGCCGACCGACAAGGTCGTCGGCATTTCCAAGCTCGCGCGCGTCGTCGACGCGTACGCGCGCCGCTTCCAGGTGCAGGAAAAGCTCACCGCGCAGATCGCGCACTGCATCGGCATGGTGCTCAAGCCGCGCGGCGTCGGCGTCGTCATCGACGCGACCCACCAGTGCATGACCACGCGCGGCGTGCACAAGACCGGGGTATCGATGATCACCAGCCAGATGCTCGGCACGTTCCGCGAGGATGCGCGCACGCGTGCGGAGTTCCTGCGGTTCATCGATTGCGATCGGTGATTGCGATCGTCCTCGATCGCAGCTTCGACGCGCGCTGCGCCGAATGGCGATGCCTCGGCTCGGGCTGTTCCAGAGCGGCCATCCATGTGCCCGTGCATGCCTCGCGTGAGCGTTGACGGCAGGCGCGCGTGGCGGATGCGCCCGGGCTGTTGACCGCCTTCGCGGGCGCGAGCCGCAAGCGCATCACGCGCGGACGGAGCCGGGATCGGCTATCGTGCGCGCTTTCGCCTGCCGGCCCCCGAACCCGCCATGGAACCGATCGCTCCCGCCGCGCCACGCCGCGCCGCGCTGGTCTTCATCTTCGTGACCGTGCTGATCGACATCCTGTCGTTCGGCCTGATCATCCCGGTGCTGCCGCACCTGATCGAGAACTTCCTGCACGGCGACGTCGCCGCCGCGGCGCGCTGGTACACGGGCTTCGCGAGCGTGTTCATGGCGATGCAGTTCGTCTTCACGCCGGTGCAGGGCGCGCTGTCGGATCGCTATGGCCGGCGTCCGGTGATCCTCCTCTCGAACCTCGGCCTGGGCCTCGATTTCGCGATGATGGCGCTGGTCGACTCGCTGCCGCTGCTGTTCATCGGCCGCGTCGTTTCGGGGATCACCTCGGCGAGTTTCAGCACGGCCAACGCCTACATCGCCGACATCACGCCGCCGCAGCAGCGGGCGCAGGCGTTCGGCATGATCGGCATGGCGTTCGGCCTCGGGTTCATCGTCGCGCCGTTCATCGGCGGGCATCTCGGCGCGATCGACGTGCGCCTGCCGTTCTGGGCCGCGGTCGCGATGAGCCTCACGAACTTCTGCTACGGCTGGTTCGTGCTGCCCGAGTCGTTGCCGGCCGGGCGGCGCGCCGCGCGCTTCGACTGGAGCCATGCCAATCCGCTCGGCTCGCTCGCGCTGCTGCGCCGCTACCCGCAAGTGCTCGGCATCGCCGGCGTGCTGTTCCTCATGGCGTTCGCGCACATGGTGTATCCGACCACGTTCGTCCTCTACGCCGACTACCGCTTCGGCTGGGGACCGGACATGGCCGGCAACACGCTCGCGCTGGTCGGCCTGCTCGCGGCGATCGTGCAGGGCGTGCTGATCAAGCGCATCGTCGCCGCGCTCGGCGAGCGCCGCACGCTGCTGTTCGGCCTCGCCTGCGGCGCGGTCGGCTTTGCGCTGTACGCGCTCGCGCCGACCGGCTACTGGTTCTGGGCGATGATGCCGGTCGCCGCGTTGTGGGGCGTCGCGACACCCGCGGCGCAGGCGCTCATGACGCACGCGGTCGATCCACGCGAACAGGGCCGCCTGCAGGGTGCAGTCGCGAGCCTCGGGAGCATCGCGGGCATCTTCGGCGCGCTCGTGTTCCCGACGATCCTCGCCGCGGTCGCAGGTGCCGGCCGCCACGACGTCGTCGCGGGCGCGACGTTCTGGCTTGCCGCACTCATCGTCGGCAGCGGCGGGCTGCTCGCGTGGCGCGTCTCGGCCCGCCTGCCTGCGGTCACGAACGCCGCGCCGCCGACGACGATCGAACCTGCGATCGTTTCCGACGCCGACGAAATCATCGTGCAGCCTGCGCCGCAGCGCGACTGATCGACCCGCGACGCGGGGACTTCTTGATGTCGAGGCGCATGGTGCGCCCCCTGCGCGTCGTGGCGACGTGATTTTCCACGCGGATCGGATCATTCCCATGCCGATCCAGTCCATCAAGCCATGCGCGTCCGCCAGCGTCCGATTCGAACGCGCTGCGACGATGCCTTGCCTGCACGCAGGCACCGGCACGCCCGGTCCGCCCTTGCATGCCGAAGGATGCATTGGCGCGGATTTCAAGGGTCCCTTTCGGCACTGGCCGGCCGCCCCCATCCTGCGAGGATGCGCATGCCGGAGCGGTTCCGGCACCGTGGAGACGTCGATGCTGACCTTCGTGCTGTGGTTGCTGCTGCTGGTGTTCTGCTGGCCGCTCGCGCTGCTCGCGCTGGTGCTCTACCCGCTCGTTTGGCTGCTGTTGTTGCCGTTCCGCCTGCTCGGGCTCGCGGTCGAAGGCGTGTTCGAGCTGCTGCGCGGGATCATCCTGCTGCCTGCACGCGTGCTGCGCGGCCGCCCGGTCGCCTGAACGGCACGGCTCGGCCACCCGCACGGACCTCGGCCCCTGCGGCGCGCTACACTCGGGCGCGTCCGCGAGGGGCCCCATGACCGCATCCGACCCGAATCCGGCCGAGAGCGCCGTGCAGGCACAGCCGCTCGGCGCCTTGTTCGACGCCGTCTACGACCGGCTCAAGGCGATGGCCAGCCGGCAGCTCGCGCGCGGTTCGCGCGGTACGCTCGACACGACCGCGCTCGTGCACGAGCTGTGGCTGCGCGTGAACACCGGGCGCGAGCTCGCGTTCGAGCATCCCGCGCAGTTCTTTTCCTATGCCGCGCGCGCGATGCGCCACCTGCTCGCCGACCGCGCACGCGACCGCATGCGCCAGAAGGCCGGCGGCGACTGGGTCCGCATGAGCCTGACCGGCAGCGAAGCGCTCCATCCGCAGGTCGAAAGCGCCGAGCAGGCGCTCGCGCTGGAAGAGGCGCTGACGAAGCTGGAACAGGTCGATGCACGCGCTGCGCGCGTGGTCGAACTGCGCTGGTTCGCCGGCCTCTCGCCGGAGCAGGTCGCCGAACTGCTCGGCCTCACCCGGCGCACGATCGACCGCGACTGGCGCTACGCGCGCGCGTTCCTGCTGTCCGCGCTCGAATGATGTCCGCGCCACGCACGCAACGGCGTTATCGCTGACCGACACGGCGGTGCCTGGGGACCGCGATGACCGCCACACCCGCCAGCCCACGCGAATGGTTCGAAGCCGCGCTCGCCCTCGCGCCGGCCGAGCGCGCCGAATGGCTCGCCGAGCACTGCACCGACGAGGGCCAGCGCGCCGAGGTGCTGCGCCTGCTCGCGGCCGACGCCGAGGGCGGCGAGCGCGTGCTCGACCAGCCGTTCGACCAGTTGCTCGGTCGCGTCGGCGAAACCGCGGCGCCGCCGGCGCCGCTGCCGCACGGCACGACCGTCGGCGACTACACGCTGATCGAGCGGCTCGGCGAGGGCGGCTACTCGGTCGTCTACCGCGCCGAGCGCGAGCAAGCCGGCGTGCGCCAGGCGGTCGCGCTCAAGCTGCTGCATCGCGGCCTGCACACGCCCGAGGAACAGCGCCGCTTCCGCGACGAACGGCGCGCGCTCGCGCAACTGCGCCATCCGGGCATCGCCCGCCTCATCGAGGGCGGCGTGACGGCGGCCGGCGCGCCGTACATCGCACTCGAGCTCGTCGACGGCGCGCCGATCACCGACTACGCGCGCAGCCACCGGCTCGACCTGCATGCGCGCCTGCGCCTGTTCGTCGCGGTCTGCCGCGCGGTCGAAGCCGCGCATCGCGCGTTGATCGTGCATCGCGACCTCAAGCCGTCGAACGTGCTGGTCACCCGCGAGGGCGAGGTGAAGCTGCTCGATTTCGGCATCGCCAAGCTGCTCGATGCCGGCGACGACGCGACGCGCACGCAGCGGCAGGCGCTGACGCCCGCCTACGCGGCGCCGGAGCAGTTCGCGCTCGGCCAGATCACCACCGCCACCGACGTCTATGCGCTCGGCGTCCTGCTCGGCGAACTCGTGACCGGCCAGCGTCGTGCGCCCGGCGACGCGCACACGCCGTCCTCGCGCGTCGGCGCCGATACCGACGAGGCACTGCTGCCCGCACCCGCGCGCGTGGTGCGGCGCCAGCTTCGCGGCGACCTCGACAACATCGTATTGAAGGCGACCGCAGCCGAACCCGAGCGGCGCTATGCGTCGGCCGGTGCATTCGCCGACGATGTCGAGCGCCACTTGGCCGGGCAACCCGTGCAGGCGCACCCGCCGTCGCGCTGGTACCGCGCACGCAAGTTCGTCTCGCGCCATCGCGGCGGCGTCGCCAGCAGCGCGTTGTTCCTCGTCGCGATCCTCGCCGCGCTCGCGCTCGCGGTGTGGCAGGCGCAGCGCGCAGAGTCCGCGGCTCGGCGCGCGCAGGTCCAGGCACGCCGCGCCGAAGCGATGCAGGCCTTCCTAGGCGACGTGTTCCGTGCCAATTCGCGCAACCAGCCGGACGCCGTGAAGGCGCGCCAGACCACCGCGCGCGAGCTGCTCGATCTCGGCGCGCGGCGCATCGACGACGCGATGGCCGACGTACCCGAGGCGAAGCTCGGCGTGTTGCAGCTGTTCGCCCAGCTCTACGACGACCTGCAGCTCGCCGACGAGGCGCTGCGCGTGCGGCGCCAGGCCGTCGAGCTCGCCCGCGGCGTATACGGCCCGTCGTCGCTGCAGGTCGCCGACGAGCTCGTGCACCTCGCGAGCGCGATGCAGAGTTCGCGCGAGGATGGCGATGGGCGCAGGGCGACACTCGACGAGGCCGGCCGCATCCTCGATGCGCACGGCGACGCCGACTCGCCGACCCGGGGCGCCTGGCTGCGACGCGAGGCGGAGTACTGGTGGAACTACGATCCCCAGCGCGCGTACGACTACGCGCAACGCGCCGTGCGCCTGTTCGACGCGAAGCCGCCATCGGTCGATCTCGCCGACTCGCTGCTCAGCGCCGGCGTGCAGGCGCTGCAGCTGCACCAGCCCTCGCAGGCGGCCGCGGCGTTCGCGCGCCCCAACCACATCTAGCAGGGCGTGGCCCCGGCCGCGCCCAATGCGGTGAAGTACTACGCCGACCTCGGCGAAGCGCAGTCGCAACGACTTGAGCTCGCCGCTGCCGAGCGCAGCCTGCGTGCCGCATGGACGATGGCGAAACGCGACAGCGGCGACGAGCACATCGACGTGCTGCAGACCCAGCAGCGTCTCGGCGCCCTGCTCTGCGACATCGGCCGCACGCAGGAAGGCCTCGACCTGCTGCGTGGCGCGAAGGAGCTCGCGATCAGGTTGCGCGGTGCCGATGATCCGTTCCACACGCGCGCGGTACTGAGCGCGCTCGGTCGTTGCGAGGCGGGCGCGGGCGACCTCGACGCAGCACTCGCCGATGCGCAGGCGGCGACCTCGATCGACCGCAGCCGTCGCCCCGGCAGCCTCGACCTCGCGCAACGCGTTGAGCGCGAGGCCGCGGTACTGGTCGAACTCGGCCGCTACGCGCCCGCGCAAGCCGAACTCGACGAGGCGGCCGCGCTGCGTGTGCAGGCGAAGCAGCCGCGCGACGGCGAAGCATTCGCCGGCAACCTGCGCCTGCAGGCGGCACTCGCGCTCGCCCGCGGCGACACCGTCGGTGCGCGCGAGCGCGTCGCCGAACTGCGCGTCGAAGCGAGTGAGTCGGCGCTGTCGTTCGATCGCCTCGAGCGCCGCCTGCTCGCGGCCGAGGCTGCACTGGCGTCAGGCGACGCCGCGGCGGCATCCACTGAGTCGCTCGCGGTCGCGCAAGCGATCGCGCGCAGCGGCGAGGCCGACGCGCTCGATCCCGGGAGCGCCCGCGCTGCGCTGGACGCGGGCCGCGCTGCGGCGCTCGCGCACGACACCGCCGGCGCATCGGCGTCGCTGCGCCGCGCGATCGGGCTGCGCCGCAAGGTCATGCTGCCGACGAGCCCGCAACTCGCCGAGGCGTTGGTCGCACTCGCTTCGGTGGAACTCGACCGCGGTGACCGCGCCGCCGCACGCACGCTCGCCGGCGAGGCCACGGCGATCCACGCCGCACACCCCGAACTCGGCGAACACTACCGCCGCCCGCTGCGCGACCTCATGGCCCGCCTCGGAGCGGAATGAGCGCAAGCGCGGCGACCGGAAGGAAAAAACGGAAAAAGACTGAAACACGAAGGACACGGAGCACACGAAGGAAGAGCGAAAGGCCGCGACCGTCGAAGAAGTTTGAACCGGGAGCACATGAAGCACGCCAAGAAAGCAAAGGCCATTGACGGAAACTGCCTTCCTCCGTGTGCTCCATGTTCAATCTCCATCGCTTGCTTGTCTTCGTGTGCTCCGTGTCCTTCGTGTTTCAGTCTTTTCCGCTTTCCGAGCCCGCCGGGTTTCCGAACCCCAGATCGGCCGCCTCGAAGGCGACGCGCTCGGTGCCGAAGCTCGTCTGCGCGAGCACGCGTGCGCGCGTGACCTTGATCAGCCAGCCGTGCTGTTCGAGCGGCTCGCTCGTGCGGAACGCCTTCGGCGTGAGCACGGCGGCGCAGGCGCGGTGCTGCGGATCGCGCACCGACGCGTAACGGATCAGGGCGATGCCCGCTTCGCGCGCGCCGCGGGCGAGCGCCTGCGTCGCGACGTAGCTCGCCGGGTCCTCCCAGGCTTCGCGCTGGCGCGCGAACGGTGCGTCGGCGAGCACGAGCGCCTGGCCCGCAACCGTCGCGCGGAACACCGTGTGCGGTACCGGCGGCAGGTCCGGCGTCGCCGGCGAATCGGCGAGGAAGCGCAGGCGCCAGAACGCCACTTCCGCCAGCGCGGTGTGCACGGCTGCGGCGCCGTACCAGACGCCGGGGTCGCCGATGGCGCGGAAGCGCGAACCTGCGGGCGGCGGCGCCGGGTAGCGGAACGGTGTCGCGAGCAGGTAATGCAGGTGCGCCGCCTCGGCCGGCAGCGGCGGCTTGCCCGCCTCGAGCAGGTCTTCGAGCACGCGTTGCTCGGCCAGGGTGTCGACCAGGCGCATCGTCGATGCGCGATGCTGCGCCTCGACCACGCGCCATGGTTTCATGCTGATGCGGCGCGCCGCCTTGCGCAGCACGTCGGCAGTGGGAATGTTCACGTGGCGGTCCTCAGGTCAGGCACAGACTGCCGGCGCGCCGTCGCAGCAACCGCGACGGGGTCACAGGCGCGCGCGCGCGCTGTCGAGGTAGTGCAGCACGTGCACGAGGCCTTCGGCGTCGCGCATGCGTTCGAGCGGCCGCGCGCCGCCGAACGCCGCGTTCGCGGTGGTGAGCCAGGCGCGCGCGGCGGCGTCGTTGGAGCCGACGATCGCGTCGAGCGAGCGGAACACGCGCACCCACAGCGCGGCGAGCTGGCCCGGCTTGCTCGCCGGGTCGAGCGGCGCGCGCGCGGCGCGCGAGATCGTTGAGGGGCTCACGCCGATGATCTCGGCGAGCGTGCGCTGCGGTACGTCGAGGATCTCGGCCGCGCGCAGCGCGGCCTGGGTCAGCACGCGGCCCGGATCGGTCGCGGCGGCGGACTTGCGGGCAGCGGACGGGTTCATCGCGGCGGCACCGTGGGCGTCTCGTTCAGATGCAATTATCTGCGCACGCCTTTGCACATGCAATGATCAGCCGAAGAACCAGTAGCACACCGCGATGGCGGCGATGACGCCGGCTAGGTCGGCCAGCAGGGCGCAGCCGACCGCATGCCGCGTGCGGCGGATGCCGACCGCGCCGAAGTAGACCGCGAGCACGTAGAACGTCGTCTCCGTGCTGCCCTGCACGGTCGCGGCGAGCAGCGCCGGGAAGCTGTCGACGCCGTGCGTCTTCATCGTCTCGATCAGCATCGCGCGCGCGGCGCTGCCGGAGAACGGCTTGACCAGCGCGGTCGGCAGCGCGTCGACGAAGCGCGCGTCGAAGCCGAGCGCGTGCACGCCCCAGCGCACGCCGTCGAGGGCGAAGTCGAGCGCACCCGACGCGCGCAGCACGCCGACCGCGCAGAGCATCGCCACGAGGTACGGCAGCAGGTCGCGCGCGACCTCGAACCCCAGGCGCGCGCCGTCGACGAAGCTCTCGTACACCGGCACCTTGCGCCATGCGCCGACGACGAGGAACGCGAGCACGATCGCGAACAGGGTGAAGTTGCCGAGCAGCGACGACAGTGGCGCGAGTGCCGCCGCGGGCAGCGCGATCAGCGCGCTGACGAAGGCGCTGAGCAGCACCGCCGCCGCGAGCAGGCAGACCAGCACGAGCGGATCGCGCAGCTCGAGCTTCTGCACGAACGCGACCGCGAGGAAACCGGCGAGGGTCGATGCGCTCGTCGCGAGCAGGATCGGCACGAACACGAGGGTCGGATCGTGCGCGCCGGCCTGCGCGCGATACATGAAGATCGATACCGGCAGCAAGGTCAGCGACGACGCGTTCAACACGATGAAGAGGATCTGCGCATCGCTCGCGGTGGTCGTGCTCGGGTTGAGCGCCTGCAGTTCGCGCATCGCGCGCAGGCCGATCGGCGTCGCCGCGTTGTCGAGGCCGAGCACGTTCGCGGCGAAGTTGAGCGTGATCAGGCCGATCGCCGGATGGCCACGCGGCACGCCCGGCATGAGCCGCGCGAACAGCGGGCCGAGCAGCCGCGCGACGCGATCGACGAGGCCGGCCTGTTCGGCGATGCGCAGGAAGCCGAGCCACAACGTGAGCGTGCCGAACAGGAGGATCATCACCTCGACCGCGAGCCTGGCCATGTCGAACAGGCTGGCGACCATCGCCGCGAACACGCCGGCGTTGCCGGCGACCAGCCACTGCGCGAGCGCGGCGAGCGCGGCGACGAGGAAGAAACCGAACCAGAGCCGGTTGAGCATGCGCGCACCGTGGCCGTGACGATGCAAGCATCGCACAGCTGCCGCGGGGGCGGCGCATCGGGCACACTCGCGCCATGGACGACAAACCGTATTCGGCCGCCTGCGAGCGCAATCGCGAACCGATCCTCGGCGTACTGCGCGACGCGTTCGCGGACCGCCGCCGCGTGCTGGAGATCGGCAGCGGCACCGGCCAGCACGCCGTGCACTTCGCCGCTGCGTTGCCCGCGCTCGAATGGCAATGTTCGGATCGGGCCGGGAACCTCCCGGGCATCCGGGCATGGCTCGCCGGGGCGAACCTGCCCAATACGCCTGCGCCGCTCACGCTCGACATCGCCGCGGGCCCGTGGCCACGCGGGTCTTTCGACGCCGTGTACAGCGCGAACACCCTGCACATCATGGCGTGGAACGAGGTCGAGGCGCTGTTCGCCGCGTTGCCCGCGCTCACCACCGACGACGCGGCGCTCGCGATCTACGGCCCGTTCAATGTCGATGGTCGCCCCACGAGCGAGAGCAATGCCGCGTTCGATGCGTCGTTGCGGGCGCGCGCCGCGCACATGGGCCTGCGCGACATCGCCGCGGTCGACGCGCTCGCGCGCGGCGCCGGCTTCACGCTCACCGCCGACGTCGCGATGCCGGCGAACAACCGCATCCTGCTCTGGCGACGCGCATGAGCCGGGCGGACGATGACGACCGCGCGCGCGGATGCGCCGCATCGCGGGTGCGCGCGTGAGCCGCCCGCTGCTGGTCGCCTGGAGCGGCGGCAAGGATTCGACGCTCGCGCTCGAACGCGTGCGTGCGGATCCCGCCTGGCACGTCGCCGGGCTGCTCACGAGCGTGACCCGCGAATACGACCGCATCAGCATCCATGGCGTGCGCCGTTCGATCCTGCATGCACAGGCGGCCGCGCTCGGCGTGCCGCTGTTCGAGGCGGAGCTGCCGGCGCAGGCCGACAATGCGGCCTACGAGGCGTCGTGCGCCGCCGCGCTCGCGCAGGCGCGCGCGGCCGACCCGGCGCTCGATGCGATCGCATTCGGCGACCTGTTCCTCGCCGACGTACGCGCGTACCGCGAAGCGCTGCTCGCGCGGCTCGGCTGGCATGGCGTGTTCCCGCTGTGGGGCGAGGACACGCGGCGCCTCGCGCACGCGTTCATCGAGCGCGGCCACCGCGCGATCCTCTGCTGCGTCGACACCGATCAGCTCGACGGCGCGTTGTGCGGCCGCGACTACGACGCGTCGCTGCTCGCCGGCCTACCGCCCGGCTGCGATCCCTGCGGCGAGAACGGCGAGTTCCACACGTGCGTGCACGGCGGGCCGCTCTTCGCGCAGCCGATCGAGCTCGTGCGCGGCGAGCGCGTGCTGCGTGAACGGCGATTCGCCTACGTCGACCTCGTCGAGGCGTCTTCTGCGTCGGGCTCGTAGCGGTAACCGACTCCGTATACGGAAGCGATCGGATCGATGCCCGCGTCGGCGAGCTTGCGGCGCAAGTTCTTGATGTGGCTGTCGACGGTGCGCTCGCTGACCACTCGGTGGTCCTCGTACGCGGCATCGATGAGCTGCGCTCGCGAGTAGACGCGGCCGGGCTGCTGGCTCAGCTTGCGCAGCAGGCGCAGCTCGACCGGCGTGAGTTCGAGCCGGTGCCCGCGCACGCGCGCCTCGAAGCGATCGTCGTCGAGCTCGACCACGCCCGGTTGCGGCGTACCGCGCGCGGCCGAACGGCGTAGCACCGCGCGCACGCGCGCGACCACCTCGCGCGGGCTGAACGGCTTGCAGATGTAATCGTCGGCTCCGAGTTCGAGGCCGAGCAGGCGATCGATCTCCTCGACGCGCGCGGTGATCATGAGGATCGGCAGGTCCGACTGCGCGCGCACGCCGCGGCAGATCGAGAGCCCGTCGACGCCCGGCAGCATGAGATCGAGCAGCAGCGCATCGGCCGCCTGCGCGCGCACCCACTCGACCGCGCCCTCGCCGGTTTCGCGCACGCCGACGCGATAGCCTGCCGCGACCAGGTAGTCGCGCAGCAATGCGGCGATCTTCGGTTCATCCTCGACCACGAGCACGAGCGCGCTCATGCGCGCTCCGGCGCCGCGAGCGGCAGCTCGACCACGATGCGCAGGCCGCCGAGCGGCGAGGCTTGCGCATCGATACGGCCGCCGTGCGCCTCGACGATCGCGCGGCAGATCGCGAGACCGAGTCCGGCGCCGCCATGCGCACGCGAGCGCGCGGCATCCACGCGATAGAGCCGCTCGAACAGCTTCGGGAACGCCGCCTCCGGCACGCCCGGCGGCGTGTCGTCGACGACGAGGCGGACGACACCGTCGCGCACCGGCAGCGTGAGGCGGATGCGCCCGGGCGCCTCGGTATGGCGGCGCGCGTTGGCGAGCAGGTTGTCGACGAGCTGGGCGAGCCGGCGCGCATCGCCGCGCACGACGAGGCGATCCGCCACGGGCACGTCGAGCACGAGTCCTTCGTCGGCGCAGCCGGCCACCTGCATCGCCCCGGACTGCTGCACGAGTTCGGCGAAATCGAGCGGCTCGAAGCGGTACTCGAGCGCGCCCGCGTCGGCGAGCGCGAGCTGGTACAGGTCCTCGACCAGGCCGCCGAGGCGCTCGCACTCGGCCTGCAGCGAGTCGAATGCGGCCGGCGTCGGCGTGCGCACGCCGTCCTGCAGCGCCTGCACCTCGCCGCGCAGCACGGCGAGCGGCGTACGCAGTTCGTGCGCGATATCCGCGCCCCATTCGCGGCGCGCGTCGCGATTGCGCTCGAGCGTCTGCGCGAGATGGTTGAAATCGGCGGCGAGTTCGCCGAGTTCGTCGCCGCGCGCAGCGTCGACGCGGCGCGCGTAGTCGCCGTCGGCGAGCGCGCGCGTCGCTTGGGCGAGTGCATGCACCGGCGCGAGCAGGCGGCGCGCGAGGGCGAACGCGAGCGGCAGCGCGAGCGCGAGGATCGCCACGCCCGCGACGATGGCGTCGCGCGCCTGCGCGCGTGCGAACGCGGTGTCGATCGCGCCGCCGAGTTCGGGCTGGCGCGCGAGCCGCAGGCGGCCGACTTCGCGACCGCCCGCCATGACCGCGAGCGAGGGTGCGTCGGCGGGCACGCGCGGATTGCCCGCGACACGTTCACCGCGCGCGTCGACGAGCAGCAGGCGCGGCACGAGATCGGGCGGCCCGCGCGGCGGCCGCCGCGGTTCGCGTACGCCGTCGTCCGGCGGCGGCGCTCCGTCCCCGGGCCGGGCGTCCCGCGGGATGCCTGTCCCGCCTGGCCCGCGCCGTGCGCGGTCGTCTTCTTCGGCGGGGCGCACGCGTGCACGCCAGCGCTCGGGCACGACGAATTCACCGATGCGCCGCGGCGCATCGCGCAGGAAGCGCCAGTCGCCGTGCTCGACGTACGCGGCGGCGAGCCGCTCCGCCGCAGGCGCGAGCCGCTGCAGCGCGACCTCGTCGACGTAGTCGAGGAACGCACCGCGGAACGCATGCTGCTGCCACGCGAGGAAGCCGAGCAGCACCGCGCCGCTGAGCACCACGAAGGCAATGAACAGGCGCTGCCACAGGCGCAGGCGCAGCATCGGACGCAAACCGGACATGGCACCACGATAGCGCCGGCGTCGGGCACCGCAAGGAGCGCCGTCAAGAATCCTCGATTTCTCCACGATGGCTGCATCGGCGCTGCGCAATCCCCTGCGATCGTCCGGTGTCATATCCACCGACATGGAGCTGCCGATGACGACCCGGACCCTCGCTGCCCTCCTGGCCACGATGCTCGCCGCGAGCGCAGGGGCGCAGCCCCTGCCGCCCGCAGGCGACCCACCCCTGCGCGGTCGCGGCGAGCTGCCCTCGGCCGAGGCGCTCGCCACCTTGCCCGGCCTCGATGCCGCGCGGCAGGCACAGCTGCGCAAGATCCTGCGCGAACGCCGCGACGCGCTCGACGCGCTGCGCGAGAAATCCCGCGCCGCGCTCGCGGCACAACGCAAGCACGACCGCGACGAAGCCGAGGCCATCGAAGATCGCAGCAGCGAGCGCATCCGCGCGTTGCTCGGCGACGACGCTTACCGCCAGTACGCGCAATGGTCGCTCGAACGCGGGCTGCCCGGTCCGCATCCCGCCTTCGGGCATCCGATGCGCGGCGGACGGCCCGCACCGGTGCAGCCAGGCGATCACGATGATGGATTGCGCACCGGCGGCGCAGGCACGCCGCGCGGGCCGTCGGGTTCGTGACGATTCGGGCGCCGCGGATCCGCGGCGCCCGGCCCGGCGCACGAGCGCGCCGCGCGCTACAGTGGCGCGAACAACTCGGCGACGTCGGCCTCGTCGAAGCGCAACGCCTGCGTGCTGCCGCCTTCGAGCACCGCGCGCGCGAGTTCGGCCTTGCGTTGCTGCAGGCCCTGGATCTTTTCTTCGACCGTGCCGGCGCAGATGAGCTTGTAGACGAACACCGGCTTGTCCTGGCCGATGCGATGTGCGCGATCGGTCGCCTGCGCTTCGACCGCGGGGTTCCACCACGGGTCGTAGTGGATCACCGTATCCGCCGCGGTGAGGTTGAGCCCGACGCCGCCGGCCTTGAGGCTGATCAGGAAGACGGGTACCTCGCCGGCCTGGAAGCGTTCGACCAGGGCCGCGCGCTGCGTGCCCGGCGTGTCGCCGGTGAGGCTCTGGTAGGCGAGGCGGCGTTCGTCGAGCGCCTGCGCGACCAGCGCGAGCATCTCGGCGAACTGGCTGAACACGAGCACGCGTCGGCCTTCTTCGGCGAGGCTGCCGAGCAGGTCGAGCAGATAGTCGAGCTTGGCCGAATCCTGCACGCCGCGCGCGCCCTCGAGCTTGACCAGGCGCGGATCGCAGCAGGCCTGGCGCAGCTTGAGCAACGCATCGAGCACGACGATGCCGCTCTGCGCGAGACCGCGCCGGCGCACCTCGTCGATGACGCGCTCGTGCTGGGTCAGGCGCAGCGTTTCGTACAGTTCGCGCTGACCGCCCTCGAGTTCGATGCGCCGGACGATCTCGGTCTTCGGCGGCAGTTCCGACAGCACGTCTTCCTTGCGCCGGCGCAGCAGCAGCGGTGCGATGCGCCGGTTGAGCCGCTCGCGCCGCTAGACGTCGCAGGGCTTCTCGATCGGCGTGCGGAAGTACCGCGTGAAGTGCTTCTCGTCGCCGAGCAGGCCCGGCTCGACCGCATCGAACTCCGCCCACAGCTCGCCGAGGTGGTTTTCCAGCGGCGTACCGGTCATCGCGATGCGCTGGCGCGCGTCGAGCTCGCGCACGAGCTTCGCGGCCTGGCTCTTCGCGTTCTTGATCGCCTGCGCCTCGTCGAGCACGAGCACCGAGTACGCGTGCGCGACGAGCGCGTCGCGATCACGCAGCAGCAGCGGGTAGGTCGTGATCACGAGGTCGTGGTGCGGGATCTCCTCGTGCAGACCGTGGCGTTCCGGGCCGTGCACGACGAGGACGTCGAGGTCGGGCGCGAAGCGCGCGGCCTCGTCGGCCCAGTTCGCGACGAGGCTGGTCGGCGCGAGCACGAGTGCGGGCCGGTCGAGCCGGCCGCGGCGCTTCTCCGCGAGCAGATGGGCGAGCACCTGCACGGTCTTGCCCAGGCCCATGTCGTCGGCCAGGATGCCGCCGAGCCCGGCTTCGGCGAGGAAGCCGAGCCAGGCGAGGCCGTCGCGCTGGTAGCCGCGCAAGGTCGCGCGGAAGCCGTCCGGTTCGCGCGCGGGTTCGCGGGGCGTGCGCAGGCTTTCGAGCTGCGCGCGCAGGCGCTCGCCGCCGCGCCACGGCCGCTCGAGTCCGCTCGCGACCTTCTCCAGCACGTCGGCCTGCGCGCGGCGCAGGCGCAGCGCACCGTCCTCCTCGCGCAGCGGCACCTGCAGCCATTCGAGCAGCGGCGCGATCAGCGCGCGCAGTTTCGCCAGCGGCAGCGGCACGCGTCGGCGCGCGTCGAGTGGCACCAGCCACATCGCATCCTCGGGCTCGCCCTTGCGCGCGACCAGCGGGAACGCGGGGTCGGTGAGCAGGCGATGGAGCACCGGCAGGAGATCGATGCGTTCGCCGCCGACGTCGATGCCCAGGCGCAGGTCGAACCAGGGATTGCCGGTCTGCTCGTCGACCTCGGCGTACCAGTCGCTCGGCTCGTCGAGCAATGCGAACGGGAAGCCCTCGTCGGATTCGAGCCGGAAACCGAGATCACGCAGGCGTGGCGCTAGCGCGAACAACTGGTCGGCGCCGCCGACCTGGCCGCGGCCGTGCTCGATCACGAAATCGTTGTCGGTGATCGCGTCGGCCGGAATCCCGGGCAGGCGGCCGAGCGTTTCGGCCGGCACGAGGCCCGCCTCCTCGAGGCGATCGCTCGCCGCAACCTCGCTCGCGCGGTCGCGCGCGATCTCGATCACGCGGTCGCCGACGCGGCGGCGATCGCGCGCGGGGGCGGGAAACATCGGCAGGCGCACGCCACCGTAGTCGTAGCCGAGGCGCGCGAAGCCGGCCTGGTAACGCGCGCCCGCGGCGGTGACCGCGGACACCGCACGCAAGGTGAGCACCGGCACCGGCGCGGCGGAACGGCGTTCGACCGCGGTCTCCAGAGGCGGCGGCAGTGCGGCGAGCAACGGGGTGTCGCGCCAGCGTTCCATCAGCAGCGGCACCTGCTCGGGCAGCAGCGGCGGCGCGCGCAGCACCGCTTCGGCAAGGCGCGTGTTGCCGTCGATGCGGCCGAGTTCGCGCGCGGCCGGATCGAAGTACCAGAGCCCGCCGACGCGCAGCAGGCGCGCCTTCTGCGAGGCGCCGTCGACGCTGAGCGCGAGCTTCTGCGTGCCGTCGTCGCGCGCCTCCCAGCCGATGCGCAACGCGCGCAAGGGCCCGTGCGCGAGGCGCCCGGCGGAGGCCTTCTCGAAGAAGCACGGCAACGCGCCGAGCAGTGTTTCCAGCAGCGGTTCGTCGCCGCTGCTGGACAGCTGGAACCAGCCACCGCTGCCGCCGAACGCGGGCGCGCGCATGCGCAGACCCGCGACGAGCTGGAAGGTGTCCGCGTCGAGGCCACTCCACGGTGCGGGGTCGGCCCACGACGGCTGCAGCGGTTGCGGCGTCGCGTAGCCGCCCTTCTTGCCGGGCTTCACGCGCACCACCTGTGCCTGCAGCGACGGCAGCGGATGGGCGTTGTCGGCGCGCAGCATGATCGCGCAGACCGAACCTTCCGAGTCGTTCGCTCGCACCAGCCGCGTGTCGCCGCTCGGCGCGCGCAAGCCGTCCAGCCAGGACTTCCATGCGCCGAGCTGCGGCGTCGGCGGCTCGAGTTCGGTGCGCGGCTGGCCGGTCGGCTTGCCCTTGAGTTCGTACAGCACGGTCGCGGCGACGTGCTTGCATTCGAACTCGAGCGGGCAGGTGCAATAGCTGTCGAGCCGCGCGTTGTGTCCGTCCCACTTGAGGCGCACGCCGGCCGCGTACGGATCGCGCGCGGTGCCCTCGACCATGCCGACGAGCGCGCCCTCGCCGTCGCCCGCTTCGTAATGCGCACCGAGCACGTAGCCGCGCCGCAGGTAGTCCGCGCCCTTCTCGATCGTGTGAGGATCGAACAGCGTGGTCCAGTGTCGGGCGAGCAGATCGCGGAATGTGGTCTCGTCCATGCGGATGACCGGAGCAGTCCAACCTTGCATGGTGCACGCATCGATGCACCGGCGTCCAGCGGAAGGCGAAGGGCACGACGTCCGCACATGCCTCGCGGCGGCTCGCCGAGTCGCATCCGCTAGACTCGGCGCATCGAGTCGCCGAGCCACGGGAGAGCCGGTGCGCGCGCAACGGGTTGGCGGGATCTTGCAGGACCGGGCTGCAGCGGTGGCCGCCCGCCGCGGAGCGGCCGGCGTCGCCAAGGCATCCGCCACGCGATGAACCCTGCCGTGGAGACATCGCTCGTCGTCGTCTCGATCGTCAACTGGAACACGCCGGCGCGCACGCTCGAATGCCTCGCGGCGGTCGGTCGGCTCGACTATCCGAACCTGCATGCGATCGTCGTCGACAATGCGTCGCGCGACGACAGCGTCGCGCGCCTGCGCGCGGCCGGCTCCGATGTGATCGTCGCCACGGACAATGGCGGATTCGCCGCGGGCCATGCGCTCGCCTGGCGCGAGGCGGAGCGGCGCGGCGCCGACGCGATCTGGCTGCTCAACAGCGACGCGCTCGTCGAGCCGGATGCGCTGGCAGCGCTGATGGCGGCACGGCATGCGCATGGCGACGCGATCTACGGCGGCCTGCCGCTGCGTCGCGGGGCGGACGCGGCGACGATCGATTTCCCCGAGAAGTTCCTCGATCCCGCGGCGAAGCCCCGCCCCTGGCGCCGCGATCGCGCACTGCCGTTCGACGCCGGCTGGCGCGGGCGGGCGCCGTTTCGCGTCGGCGCGGTCTCGGGCGTCTCGATGCTGCTGCCGCTCGCACTGATCGCCCGCCATGGCTGGCTCGACGCCTCGTGGTTCATGTACTGCGAGGAGATCGACTATTGCCTTCGCCTGCGCGAAGCCGGCGTCGCGTGCTGGCTCGTGCCGGGCGCACGCGCCTGGCACGCGCGGCGCGGCAGCCAGCACGGACGCCCCGGTGTCGCCGATGTCATGCGCTACTATGGCGCGCGCAACGAGATCCGCCTCGCGCGGCGACACGCGGGCGCCACGGTGGCCGCGATAATCGCGACGAAGAAGTTCGCGCGCGCGCTCGCGACCCTGCCACGCGCGCCGCGCAGCGCGCGCTGGCTGCTGCGCGGCGGCATCGACGGCATCCGCGATCGCGGCGGACGAATCTACGCACCGGACGATGTCCTCTGAACCCATGCGCCGAGTGCTGCGAAAACTCCGCTCGCTGCTGCCCCGCCCGCACTGTCGCGTCGAGCGGCATGGCCGCTGCCGCTTCGCGCTGGATCCGAACTATCCGCTGCACGTGCGCGAGTACTACCACCATTGCGTGGGCCTGTTCGTCGATGCCTTCGTGCGCGCGGATGCCGCCGTCGACGTCGTGTTCGGTCCGCAGCCATCGCCGTTCGGGCCGCAGCGGCCGCCGTTGCGCATCGACCTGCAGCCCGAGCACACGCTGGTGCGGCCGGGTGGACGCGACAGCGCGGGCGCGCCATCCGGCACCGTGCCGCTCGCGGACGGCAGCGGCCACTATCTCGTGCGCCTCGCCGATGAAGCCTACCTGCGCACGCTCGACACGATCATCGAGTACAGCCGTCCGAACCTCGTCAACGTGCGTGAATCGGGCCGCTTCGACGATCTCGCCGCGCGCACCACGCTGGTCGAACCGCTGCTGTATCCGCCGCGCTTCGACGCGGGCGGGCGCGACATCGCCGCACTCTCGCTGATGTACGACGACCGCCAGCCGCGTCGCCGTCGCTTCCTCGACGACGTGCGTCGCGCATCGTTGCCGCTGCGCAACGTGCGCGGCGTGTTCGACGCGGTGGCGCTGCGCCGCCTGTACGACCGCACCCGCGTGCTCGTCAACGTGCACCAGACCGACGACCACCATACGTTCGAGGAGTTGCGCGTGCTGCCGGCGCTGTTGCGCGGCGTCGTCGTGGTCAGCGAGGACGTGCCGCTGCGCGAACGCATTCCCTACCATCGCGCGATCGTCTGGTGCCCGTACGAGGCCCTCGTCGACACCGTGCGCGACGTGCTCGCGCGCGTCGAAGAACATCGCGCGCGCGCGTTCGACGATGCATTGGCGGCGACATTCGCGGCGATGACGCGCGAGGATCGGGAGGGCGTCGAAGGCGCGGTGCGGCGCATGCTCGCCGCGCGCGGCTGACCATGCGGCGCCTGCTCGAACCCCTCGCGGCGAACTACGGCTATGCCGCGTTCTCCGCGTTCGTCACCTTGCTGCTCGTTCCGCTGTACGTGCGCCTGCTCGGCGGCGCGTGGGGCCAACTCGCGCTCTGCCTCACGCTGCAGGGGTTCCTGTTGCTCGCCGACGGCACGCTGTCGCCGCTCGCATTGCGCGATGCGGCACGTACGCCAAGCGCCAATGCCTGGGCGCAGTATCGGCGCCTGCTGCGCCGCTATGTGATCGTCGCGCTCGCATGCATGCTGGTGGGCGAGCTGCTGCTCGGCCACGCCTGGGCAGGCGTCGATGCCGGGCTCCGCCTCGCGCTGCACATCGCGCTGCTGCAGTTCGGCTGGCAGTTCGCCAATGGCGCCGCGATCGCGTTCCTCATCGGTCGCGGGCGCGCACGCGAGGCGAACCGCCGCCTGGTCGCGTTCGCGCTCGCCAAGCATGCACTCGCACTCGCCCTGCTCGCGCGCGCGCCCACCGCGGCGACGTACCTCGGCGCGTTCGCCGCGATCGGCGCGGTCGAATTCTTCGCCAACTACGTCAGCCTGCGGCGCGAGCACGGCGCAGCGACCGGCGCCGCCGCACCGGCCGCCGAATCCGGCGCGCGCACCGCCCTGTTCGTCGGCGCGAGCGCGCTCGGCCTCGTCGCCGGGCAGCTCGATCGCGTGGTGCTCGCCCTCACGCAGCCCGCGCAGCGCTACGGCGTCTACTACCTCGCGGGCAGCGTGCTGCTGTCGCTGCTGAGCCTGCAGGTGCCGGCGACACGTACGTTTCTGCCGCTGATAGCGGCCGGCGGGCGGCCGCGCGCGGCGGCAGATTCGATGCTCGGCGTGCTCGCGACGACGATCGTCGCGCCCGCCGTGCTCATCGCGCTGTTCCCGTACGACGTGCTCGCGCTCTGGTTGCGCGATGCCGCGATCGCGTCCGAAGGGGCACCGGTGTTGCGCCTGCTGATGCTCGCCGCGATCATGAATGCACTGTATGCGCCGGCCGGACTGCTGCTCGTGCACGCGCACCGTTACGCGACACTCGCGCTCGTCAATGCGTCGATGCTCGCCGCGCAGGCGGCCGTGCTGTATCTGCTGGTGCCGCATGCCGGTATCCTCTCCGGAGCGATCGCATGGGTCGTCGGCGGCGCGATCCAGTTCCTCGTCGCGATCGCCGTGTGGCGAGGCGGGATCGCCCCCGATGACGAGACGGCCATGCGCCACGACGGGGAAACCCATTGAAGCCATCCGCAAAGTCCGCCGCGCAGCAACATGTATTGCCGCCGCCCCTGCCGCGCGCGCACGGCGTCGTCGTGTGGGCGAGCGCCGCGGCGATCGCCGGCGCGGCCTGGCTCGTCGACCCGTTCGCCGAAGCGGCGTTCGACGCCCCCAAGCGCGGTGCGGTGCTCGCCGGCGCCGCCGTCGCGGCGCTCGCACTCGCCCGGAACGCAGGCATGCCGGACTGGCGTCGCTGGTCGCGCAGCGCATGGATCGTCGCCGCCTCGCTCGCGCTGCTCGCACTGTGGCTGCTGGTCGCGACGCTCGCATCGCCGCATCCGGATCTCGCCTGGCCCGCGCTCCGGCGCACGTGCCTGTTCCTGCTGCTGATCCCGATCGGCGCATCGCGCGCGTTCGATGGCCGTGGTGGCCGCCTGGTGTTCGGCATCTTCGCGCTCGCCACCGCGACGAACGCGCTCATCTCGCTGTTGCAGTTTGCCGGCCTCCCGCTCCCGTTCGAAGTCACGCAGATCGGCGGCCGCTTCAAGACCGGCGCCCTGCTCGGCAACGAAGGCTACGTCGCGCTCGCGTGCGCGATGCTCGGCGCGGCTGGCGTCGCGATCGCGGTCGGCAGCGGCCGGCGGTCCGCGCGCGTGCTCGGCGCCCTGCTGCTCGTCGTCGCGATCGCCGCGATCGCGGCCAACCGCCAGGCGACGAGTGCCGCCGCGCTGCTCGCGGCGTCGGTCGTGGTCGTCGCCGTGCGGTGGCGCGCGCGACGCGTCGCGACCGCCGTGTTCGCCCTGCTCGCGCTCGTCGCGACCAGCGCGGCAGTGCCGCCGCTGCGCGCGCTGACGTGGGCGCAGGCCCCGCTCGGCGTGGAGGGCTATCAGCAGCTGACGACGTACCGGCTCGGTGCCTGGGCCGCCGCACTCGACATGGCGGCGACGCGGCCGTGGACCGGCTACGGGCCCGGCTCGTTCGGCGCCGAGCAGCAGGCGCCTCGCGTCGCGGTCGAGATCGCGACGCGCGCGCGCTTCGTGCACCCGCTCGGCGCGACGTTCGTGTATGCGCACGAGGACTACCTGCAGCTCGCGGCCGAGGCGGGGTGGCCGGCGCTGCTGCTCGCGCTCACCGGGCTCGTCGCGACCTTGCATGGCCTCGTCCGGCTCGCGCCCGCGCCCGGCGATACGGAGCGCGGCGTGCTGCTCGGCGTGCTGACGACCGGCGCGGTCGCGGCGCTGGCATGGTTTCCGATGCAGATTCCGCTGACCGCGGCGGTGCTGCTGCTCGCGGCCGGACGCGCCTGGCGCCTGATCGCCACCCGGGAGGCGCCATGAAGGGCGCGTTCTTCGCGGTCGCCTCATGCGTGCTCGCCGCGGCACTGTGGCCGGAAGCCGCGCGCTATCGGGCCGAATGGCAGCTCGCCGATGCCGATGCGCGGCTCGGCGCCGCCTTGCGCGGTGCGGGCTCCGCCGCTGCGGTCGAAGTCGCGCTCGGCGAGGCACGGGTCGCGATGGACGCATTGCCCGGCGATCCGCGCGCGCCGCTTTCCGCATCGATCGCGTTGCTGCTGCTCAAGCGTGGCGCCGAAGCGAAGGCGATCCTCGAGCCCGCGATCGCCGCGGGCGAACGGCCCGAACTCACGCTCAACCTCGGCCGCGCACGCGGCACGCTCGGCGACGAAGCCGGTGCAGAGGCCGCGTTCCTGCGCACCGCGTGGGCGAGCCCTGCGTCGATCGCGACCTTGCCGGCCTCGCTGCGTGCGAGCCTGCAAGAACGCGTGGATCAACTCGAGCATGCATTGCGCGACGGCCGCCTCGAGCGCGTTCCGCCGCTCGACTGACGCATCGATGCGCCGTCAGCGCGTGCGTGCACCGATGGCGTCGCGCCAGACGCGCTCGAGCGCCTGCGCCGAAGCACGCCACGAGTAGCGGCGCTCGACGAACTCCGCGCCGTTGCGTGCGAGCGTCGCCGCAAGATCGCGGTCGCCGAGCACGCGCAGCACCGCATCGGCGAACGCGTGCGGCTCGTCGGCGACGAGCAGGTCGCGAGCCGGCACGGCCTCGATCGCCGCCGCGGCGTCGGTGGTCGCGACGACCGGCGTACCGCTCGCCATCGCCTCGAGGATCTTCAACTGCTGGCCGCTGCCCGCGCGCATCGGCGCGATCGCGACCGCGGCCCTGGCAAGATGCGGATGCACGCGTTCGACCGGGCCGATCACGCGCACGCCTTCGACGTGCGCGGCGAGGCGCAGCAGCCGCTTCGCCGGGCGCGCGCCGATGAGGCGCAGCTCCGCGGCCGGCATCGCGACGCGGATGCGCGGCATCTGCGTCGCGAACCAGCTCGCCGCGTCGACGTTCGGGAAGTAACCGAGGTTGCCGACGAACGCGATCGCCGCCGCGTCGCGCGGCGTGTCGGAGAACGGGAACTCGGCGGGGTCGACGCCGTTGTGCACGAGGTGCACGTTCGGTGGATCGCCGAGCGCCGCGCGATCGCGCGCGGAACTCACCGCGCCGGCGCTGACGCGGCCGCACAGCTCGCGCTCGTAGCGCGCGAGGCGATGTGCCTCGAGTCGCGCGGCCAGCCCCATCGGTCCACGATCGTAGCGCGCGCGTCGCGCCATGTTGAGCGACAACGCATCGACGAAGTCGACCACGCAGGGCAACGCGGACGAGGGCGGTGCGAACGCGCCCAGGCGCGCGAGCTGCAGGTGGACGAGGTCGAAGCTCGCCTGCGCGCAGGCATCGTGCAGCGCCTGGCGCAGGCGTGGCGACGCGTACAAGGCCGCCTGCAGCGGCGTCGACGTCGGCAGCGCGAGCGCCGCGCGCACGAGCATGCCCGCACGATCGCGTGGCACGAGGATGACGCGCTCGCACAGGCCGAACAGCTCGCGCCGCAGCGCGGGATCGCCGCCGCGGTCGTCGAACGTGAGCAGGGTGATCGCGTGCGAGGGCGCGAGCAGGCGCAGTTGTTCGTAGGCGCGGCGGCGGTCGCCACTGCGCAGGTCACCGGGGAACCGCGTGGTCAGGAACAGGACGCGCACGATCGGCTGTTCATGACACACTAGCGTGCCGCGAGGCGCCGCGACGCGAGTTGTGCCGGGTGCGAATCCTGATCGTTGCCACCAAGTCTCCCCATCCGGCGTGCGACGGTGGCCGCCTGGCTCTCTGGCACATGCTGTGCGGCCTCGCCGGGGCGGGCCATGAACTCGCGGTCGTCGCACCCGCTGGCGAACCGGATCATAACCGAAAGGCCGCGCACGACGGCTCGCTGCCCTATCGCGCGCGCGCGGTCAGGATGTCGCCGCGCGGCGTGTTCGGCGCCGCCGCGCTGGCGCTCGCCTCCGGCGGTTCGCTCGGCGTCGCGCGCCATGCATCGCACGCGATGCGCAACGCCGTGGCCGACGAGATCGCGCGCTGGCGGCCGCACGTCGTCCATGCCGAGCAGTTGCACGCGTTTGCGAACTGCGAGGCGGCCATGGATGCGGGAGTTCCGCTCGTGTTGCGGATGCAGAACGTCGAATCCGCATTGCGTGCGCAGCAGGCGCGCTTGCGCCCGGGCGCGCGTCTTGCACTCGGCATCGAAGCGGCGCGCCTGCATGCGGACGAAGGCGCGGCGCTCGCGCGCGCCGTGCGCACGATCGCGCTGACCGAAGAGGATGCCGACGCATTGCGCGCGGCGCATCCCGCGGCGACGGTGGTGGCAGTCGCACCGGCGTTTGCGCCATCGCTGCAACCCGCGCCACCGCTCGCGGGCGAGCCCGCGATCGCGCTCGCCGGCAGCGGTGGCTGGTGGCCGAATGCCGATGGCGAGCGCTGGATGCTGCGGCAGGCGTGGCCGCAGGTCGCAGCGCGCCTGCCGGGCGCGGTGTTGCATCGCTTCGGTGGCGCAACCGGAGATTGCGCGCGCACGTGCCGCCACCCGGCCCCGGCCGATTCGCGCGACGCGTTTCCCGAACGCGCGATCGCCGCAGTGCCGTTGCGCGCGGCCTCGGGCATCCGCATGCGCATCCTCGAGGCGTGGGCACGCGGGCTGCCCGGGGTCGCGACGCCTGCGGCCGCGCGCGGGCTCGCCGTCACCGACGGTCACGAACTGCTCGTCGCCGGGTCGGCGGTGGATTTTGCCGAGGCGATCGCACGCGTCCACCACGATCGCGTGCTGCGCGACGCGCTCGTCGGGGGCGGTCGCGAATACCTGCGCCGGCATCACGCCGGCGCCCGGCAGACGCGCGCGCTGCTCGCGGTGTACGAAGAAGCGTGCGGCCGATGACGCGCGTGCTCGTCGTCGGCGGCAGCGGATTCATCGGCTCGCGGCTCGCCAGCCGCCTGCTCGAGCTCGGCCACGAGGTCGCCCTGTTCGACAAGGCGCCGAGCATGCTGCACGCGCCGCGCCTCGTGCGCGGTGACGTGCGCGATGCCGCCGCGCTGGCGGACGCCGTGCAGGGCTTCGACTGCATCGTCGCGCTCGCGGCCGAGCATCGCGACGACGTGCGGCCGGAGTCGCTCTACCACGACGTCAACGTCGGCGGCGCCGCGAACCTCGTGCGCGCGGCGGCGATCGCCGGCGTGCGGCGCATCGTCTTCGTCAGCAGCGTCGCGGTGTATGGCCTCGACCAGCCGCTCGCGGACGAAGCCGCGCCGCTGCGACCGGCGGGCGCGTACGGCCACAGCAAGGTGCTCGCCGAACGGATACACGAGGAGTGGGCCGACGCCGGGCCGCAACGCTCGCTGCTCGTGCTGCGTCCCGTCGTCGTGTTCGGCGAAGGCAATCGCGGCAACGTGCATACGCTTGCCGAACAGTTGCGCCGTGGCCGCTTCGCGATGGTCGGCAGCGGCCGCAATCACAAGGCGATCGCCTACGTCGGCAACCTGGTCGAGTTCATCGCGCGCCATCTCGAGGGCCCACCGGGACGGCGCGTGCTGAACTACGCCGACCCGCCCGACTTCCGCAGCGGTGATCTGGTGGCGCGATTGTGTGAGCTGCTCGGGCGGCCGCCGCCGTCGTGGCGGCTGCCGTACGCGGCCGCGCACGCGGCCGCCCATGCCTGCGACGCCGTCGCGTGGTGCCTGCGCCGGCCGCTGCCGATCAGCGTCGCGCGCGTGCGCAAGTTCTGCGCGCGTACCCAGGTGTCGATCGCCGCGCTGGAAGCCACCGGCTTCGAGCGCCCGCTATCGCTCGACGAAGGCCTCGCCCGGATGGTCGCGGCGATGCGCGCCGAGGCCGATCAGTCCTGACGCGCGGCGTCGACGACCTGCCAGGCGTCGATGCCGCCGCCTGAGACGCAGTCGCGGCGGAACTGCAGCGCGTTCGGCTCGCCGGCGAACGCGGCGACGATCTCGTCGCGTCCATCACCGTCGAGATCGCGCAGGTGCAATGCGTGGCCGCTGCAGCCGGCGCGCCAGGCCGGCGCGGGTTCGACGTGATCGCGCGTGTAGGCGCCCGCCGGCGTGGCTGCGAACAGCAGCAGGCTGCCGTCGCTGCCCAGTGCGGCGAGGTCGAACGCGCGCGCGGAGGCGAGATGGCCGAATGCGAGCGCGCCGATCGTGAGCGCGGGCTCGACCAGCAACGGCTCGCGCAGGTAGCGCTCGCCACTGCGCCGGAAAAGGTCGATGGCCGACTGCCAGCCTTGCGCGGTGCGGATTACGTAGGCAACGGCGATGGCGTGCTTGCCGTCCCCCGCAGGATCGGCCGCGGCACTCGCGCGCACGATCGCACCGGCCGGCAGGCCGTCGAGTTCGCGCGAGACGCCACGGCCGGCGGCGAATTCGTAAGCGCGGATTCGACCGTCCGGTGCCGCCCCGACGACGATCGCGAGGTCCTTGCGTTCGCCGGCGAGCGTCGCCAGCGAAGCGTTGCCGCGCGGCACGTCGTTCGCCGGCAGGACTGCGCGCGTCCAGGAGCCCCGTTTGCCGGTGAACACCGAGACCGCGGCGGGCGAGCCGCCTCGGCCGAGCAGCCGTTCGTCGACCGTGATGAGATCGGGCCGGCCGTCGCGATTCCAGTCGAACGCACTTATCTCGTGGGTCGAATAGCGCGCCGGCGTCTTCGAACCGGGTAGGCCGAGCGGCAGGTTGCGGTCGTAGCGTTCGAAGCGCCCCTTGCCGTCGCCGGTGAGGACCGCGATGCCGCGCAGGTGCATTCCGAGGGCGAGGTCGGCGCGACCGTCGCCATTGAAGTCGGCGACGACCGCCGCACCGTAGTCGTACGGCAGCGACGGGAATCGCGCGTCGTCCCAGCGCGTCCAGGTGCCGTGGCCGTCGCCGCGCAGGATCACCGGCTTGGCAAGCGTCTTGCGCGCGGGCGCGAACGCGATGTCGACGTGGCCGTCGCCGTCGACATCGGCGAGCGCGAAGTCGTCGCGCCATTGGCCCGCGTGGGGCAGGCCGCGGCCCGCGTCGCGCAACGCGAATCGCCGCGACGATGGGAGCCCGATCTGCTTCAGCACGGGGAGCGCCATCGCCGCACGCTTCTGTGCGCCTGCGACGTACTGCTTGACGTAGAACCAGTCGGCGTCCTCGCCGGCGAGTTCGTAGCGCGCGAACGGAAAATAACGCACCGTGTGCGCGTCGATCCTCTCGTACTTCGCACCGGCCTTGGCGATACGCTCGACGCGATAGGCACGTCCATCGGGCTCGTGCAGCACCTCGCCCGACTGCGCGGCGCGCGCCGGCGACTCTTCGGCGCGGATGCCGGTGACGGCGACGACGCCAGCCAGCGTCAGCAACAGCAGCGCGGTCCTCGCCCGTACGCGCGGTTCGCCGCGCGTACGGCTCAGTGCGGGACCGTCACGCACCGGGTTGCTTCAGCGCGCGGCCCGCTTGCCGCGCAAGGCGCGGTAGGCGACGAGCGCGAGCAGCGCAGCGATTGCGGCGAGCGTCTGCCACGGCAGCGGCGTCGGCACGACGACGGCCGGGACGGGCGCGCAGCTCACGTCGACGCTCCAGTCGTCGAGGGCGCCGTCGCCGCTGTTCGACGTATCGGTGACCGTCAGCGTCCAGGTGCCTTCCGGGGACGTCGCGAGCAGCGGCGCCAGCGGTGCCGCGGGCGCGACGGTTCCGAGCACGCTCGGGATGCGCGCCGAGCAGATCGGTGCCGCGCCGCCGTCAGTGAAGGTCGCATCGATGTCGCTGCCGCGACACTCGCCGGAGACGCCCTGGATGTTCGAGAGCAGCGCGACATTCCCGCCGCCCGGACTCTGCAGCGTGATCGCGAGATCACCGACAGCGCCATGCGTGACCTGCAGCGCGACGCTCAGCACGGGTTCGGAATTCGGGCACGAGACGGCCGGTACGTCGAGCGTCGAAACCAGCGCGGCCTGCGGCGCGTCGGGGATGCGCGCGGGGCAGTTCGTGCCCCCCGAGCCGACGCATGCGATCGGCGCGGCGCTGGCGGAGCCGATCGCGGCGAGGAGGAGCAATCCCGTCCAGAGGCTGTTGGGCTTCATGTGTGAGCGTCCGGAAGATCAGGGAAGGATGTCGCGAACGACGCCGTACGACGCCGGAGGGATGTTCGCGCACATGGCCGGCTGCGGATTGGCGCCGAAGCACTGTGCCTGCGGAGCGGTCATCAACAGGGACCCTGGGAAAGCCGTCGCGTTGCGCGCACCCAGGCGCAGGATGCGCGAGGACACGTAGCCCTGGCGCACGGTGCCGTCGGCGAGGCCGAGGTCGAAGCGCACGATGCCGAACGTGTACGGCGACAACGCCTCGCCATCGACGAGTTGGGTCGCGTACGGAATGAGGTTGTTCGCCGCGGGAGTGAGGTTCTCCTCCTCGTCGAACGCGACCACCTCGCGCGTCGTCAGCGGGAAGGGTGGGGGCAACGCACCACCGCAGGCGAACGGCGAGACGGCCTGGCCCGGATCGCGCCAGACGACGAACTTCGTCTGGAAATTGAAAACAGCGCCTTCCATGCTGCGCGCCGTCCACACGGTGCCGAGCGCTTCCCGGCCGTCGTCCGGGGTATTGCCGATCTGGCTGCCGTAGAAGGTCTGGATGCCGGGCGTCGAGGTGGTCGGATCGTTGAACGACGCCTCGACCGGTACGAGGTTCTCGGTGTAGACGGTCTGGAAATTGCGGTTGATCGTCGTCGACGTCCCGTAGAGGACGTTCTGCATCGTCGCGTCCCCGCTGAAGCCGGGCGCGAAATAGCCCGGATCCGACGGATAGCGCATCGTGCAGTTGTTGACGGTGTCGATCGTCATGTAGCCGCGCGCGATGTTGTCGCCGTGCGCGACCGCTCCGCACTGCCCGCTCCACAGCGTCGACGCCTGGCCGGTATGCGCCGCTCGGATCGCGGCGACCGTGCCTACGTCCCAGGTCGTGTTCGCGGGCAGCACGCCCGAGCTGGTCGGCGGCAGGCCCGGCGGCGGCAGGACGCCGCCGCTGCAGCTGGCGAAGTTGATGTCCTGCGACAGCGGACCTTGCGGCGAGATGAGATCGGTCGGGTCCTGGCCCGCGGACGCGGTCTGCGGAACGATGCCCTTGAACAGCAGGCGCAGGTCGATGTCGACCGAATCGTAACCGACGAGGTACGTGTCGAACTGCAGCGTCGGAACGCCGAGGTCGGTGTACAACGTCGAATGCAGCAGCATTGCGGTCGCGCTCGCGTTGCTGATGCGCACCGTCGTCTGCGTGCCGTTCGGGTCGCCCAGATCGGTTTCGAAATACGGCAGCAGCAGCGTCGCCGCGGGCGCGCCGTCGACGGTTCCGACCACGGCGCGCGTCGATGGCGACCAGAGGAACGCCATGGCCGCGAAACAGGCGGCGAGCCAGCGCGTGCAACCGATCAGTGCGGATTTCGACATGTCCTTCCCCTTGCCGCTCGGCACGGTCGATTCAGTTGTGCGGAATGAAGTGCTGCGCGTTCAGGGCCTTGTCGAGCGGCACGGCGCGATGGCCCGATGCCACCGGCTGCTCGCCCAGTTGCGCGCGCGCGACGCCGACGTAGCTTTGCGCCGCCGCCGGATCGCTCGGCGGATTGCTGCCTGCCGGGACGCTCGTGTTGAGGTTGGCGAAGAACTGACCGAGCTTGCCGCTGACCGGGCCGAGCACCGACGCTGGTGCAAGCTGCGCCGCATTCGCGAGCGGCGTGCCCGCGCCCGCGCCGCCGTAGGACGAGTCCGGCGAGAAGGTGGCGAAACCTTCCTGCCCGAGCGGGTAGTAGGCGGGGTCGGCGCCGCACGCATGCGGCTGCCCATTGGTCTTGGTATCGCGCCAGACGATCAGCGACGATGTATCGAGCTCGCCCTGCGAAACCCAGGTCGTCGGCAGCGGCTCGCGCCGGTCGCCGGCGTTCCAGCCATTGTAGCGGCCGTAGAACGTGTAGTTGCCGGGCGTGGTGATCGGCGAGGGGTCGTTCGAGTACGTGCTCTCGAGCGACAGCGCACTGTCGACGAACCACTCGCTCGTCGCGGGCGTCGCGATGATGAACGAGCCCAGTAGCGAGTTCTGGGCGGTGAGCGCGGCGAACGGCACGTCGGCGTAGCCGGCGTCACCCGGCTTGAGGTCACTGCAGAAACTGACGAGGTCGGTCGTCACGTAGCCGCGCGCGCGGCCGTCGCCGACGTTGCGGCCCCAGCACATGCCGGCGGCGATGCCGCTCGTCGGGGCGCCGGTGAGCGCATTGCGCAGGTCCGCCGGCGTCATTCCCGCCGGCGCGGGGATCGTGCCCGGCGCGTACGGCAGGCGGCCAGTGCAGCTCGCGAAATTGATGTCCTGCGAATACGGTCCCTGCGGGCTGATCGTATCGGCCGGGTCCTGGCCGTCCGATGCGGTCAACGGCAACGTACCGTTGAGGACGTCGCGCATGCTGAAGCTGATGATGTCGTAGCCGGTCAGGTAGATGTCGAAGATCGCGCTCGCGACGCCTTCGTCGGACCAGACGATCGTGTGCGCGAGCATCGCGGTCGCGCTCGCGTTCTGGAGCGTGAGCACGGTGTCGCGCCCGGCCGGGTCGCCGAGGTCCACTTCGAAATACGGGAACAGCAGGGTCGAGCCCGGCGTGTCGTCGAGCGCGCCGATCGCCGCGCGCGAGGTCTGCGGCACGAGGAATGCGGCACAGACCGCGAGGATCGCGAGCACAAAGCCGTAGCGGAACGACGACATGATTCCTCCTGTTCGCAGGCCCGATGGCCTGCGTCTTCCGCGAGTGCATCCGGTCGGACGTGCGGAACCCCGGTTTCGAAGTCTGTCGGGCGCGCACAGCGATGTCAACGCGAGTCGTCGCGTGAAGATCGATCCGCGCGCGCCGCGCGGCGGTGCGCGCCACCGCCGCGGGTGATTTCCCTCACGCCGCGGCGCGCGAACCCGAGGGATTGCGCCACGCCGCGAGCAGGTCGTCCTGGCGCTTCATCGCCGCCGCATGCTGGCGTTCCTTCACGTGGCCGTAGCCGCGGATGAGTTCGGGCACCGAGGCGATGTCGACCGCGAGCGCAAGGTTGTCGGGCGTGAGGCCGGCGAGCAGTTCATCGACGGTCCTGCGATAGTCGGCGATCAGGCGGCGCTCCATGCGCCGCTCGGCGGTGTAGCCGAACACGTCCAACGCGCTGCCGCGCAAGCCGCGCAGCTTCGCCAGCAGGCGGAACGCGGAGAACACCCACGGACCGTACTCCGCCTTGCGCAGCCGGCCCTCGGCATCCTTCTTCGCGAACAACGGCGGCGCGAGGTTGAAGTGCAGCTTGTAGTCGCCGTCGAACGTGTCCTTGATGCGCTGCTCGAACTCGCCGCTCGTGTACAGCCGCGCGACTTCGTATTCGTCCTTGTACGCCATGAGCTTGAACGCGTAGCGCGCGACCGCTTCGGTCAGCTTCGTCGAACCCGGCGCCTTCGCCTGCTCGGCCGCGCGCACCTTGTCGACCAGCGCCTTGTACGCCGTGGCGTACGCGGCGTTCTGGTAGCCGGTGAGGAACTTCACGCGGCGCGCGACCTGCTCGTCGAGGCTCGTGCTCAGCGCGTGGTCATCGAGCGGGTCGGCGGCGACGCCGCGCGCCGGCAGCGCGAGCGGGATCGCACCGGACGTGCGGTGCGGCGCGATCCCGGCGGCCTCGCGCACGCTCGCGATGTCGTGCGCGGCCATGCGGCCCCACGCGAACGCGGACTTGTTCATCTCGATCGCGGCGCCGTTGAGCTCGATCGCGCGCATCAGTGCATCGTGCGAGAGCGGCACCCAGCCTTTCTGCCAGGCGTAGCCGAGCATGAACAGGTTCGCCGCGATCGTGTCGCCGAGCAGCGCGGTCGCGAGTTCGGTCGCATCGACGACCTCGGGCGAGTCGCCGCCGAGCGCGGTGCGCACCGCATCGATGATCGCCTGCGCCGGGAACTGCATGTCCGGCTTGGTCGTGAACGTGCCCGGCATCGCCTCGTAGCTGTTCAGCACGACGCGCGCGCGGCCCGCGCGGATCTTCGACAGCGCCCAGTAGTCGTTGACGACGACCATGTCGCAGCCGAGCACGAGGTCGGCTTCGCCCGCGGCGATGCGCACCGCGTGGATGTCGGCCGGCGTCTTCGCGATGCGCAGGTGGCAGGTCACCGCGCCGCCTTTCTGCGCGAGTCCGGTCTGGTCGAGCACGGTGCCGCCCTTGCCTTCGAGGTGCGCGGCCATGCCGATCAGCGCGCCGATCGTGACGACGCCGGTGCCGCCGATGCCGGTGACGAGGATGTTCCATGGCTGCGCGAGGTCGGTCGCGAACGCCGGCACGGGCAGGTTGGAGAAATCGACCGCGCCCTTGCCCTTCTTCTTCTTCAGGCCGCCGCCGACGACCGAGACGAAGCTCGGGCAGAAACCCTTGACGCAGGAGAAGTCCTTGTTGCAGTTGCTCTGGTCGATCTCGCGCTTGCGCCCGTACTCGGTTTCCTTCGGCAGCACCGACACGCAGAACGACTTCTCGCCGCAGTCGCCGCAGCCTTCGCAGACGAGCGAGTTGATGAAGATGCGCTTGTTCGGGTCGATCATCTTGCCGCGCTTGCGGCGGCGGCGCTTCTCGGTCGCGCAGGTCTGGTCGTAGATGAGCACCGACACGCCCGGCACTTCGCGCAGGCGCTTCTGCACCGCATCGAGCTCGTCGCGGTGAATGAACTCGACGCCGGCGGGGAAGATCTCCGGGCGGCTCCACTTCGCGATGTCGTCGGACATCACGATGATCGTCTGCACGCCCTCGCTGCGCACCTGGTGCGCGATGTCGGGCACGGTCAGCGTGCCGTCGACGGGCTGGCCGCCGGTCATCGCGACCGCGTCGTTGTAGAGGATCTTGTAGGTGATGTTGACCTTCGCGGCGATCGACTGGCGGATCGCGAGCGAGCCGGAATGGAAATACGTGCCGTCACCGAGGTTCTGGAACACGTGCTTGGTTTCGGTGAACGGCGCCTGGCCGCACCAGGTCACGCCCTCGCCGCCCATCTGCGTGAACGTGTCGGTGCGCCGGTCCATCCAGGTGACCATGTAGTGGCAGCCGATGCCGGCGAGCGCGCGCGAGCCTTCCGGCACCGCGGTCGAGGTGTTGTGCGGGCAGCCCGAGCAGTAGTGCGCGGCACGCGGGAAGTTCGCGCGCGGCAAGGTCAGTTCCTTCTCCTTCGCCTCGATCCACGCGACGCGCGAGGTCATCGCCTCGCTGGTGAAGAAGCGCGACAGGCGCCTGGCGATCACCAGCGCGATCATCGCCGGCGTCAGTTCGTTGGTCGAGGGGAGGATCCAGTTCCCTTCCTCGTCGTACTTGCCGACGATGTGCGGGCGCGCGTCCCAGTTGAACATGTATTCCTTCATCTGCGACTCGATGAAGGAACGCTTCTCCTCGACCACGATGACGTCCTCGAGGCCGCGCGCGAATTCGCGGATGCCGATCGGTTCGAGCGGCCAGGTCATGCCGACCTTGTAGACGCGGATGCCGATGTCACGCGCCATCTCCGCGCTGATGCCGAGGTATTCGAGCGCCTGCAGCACGTCGAGATAGCTCTTGCCGGTGGTGACGATGCCGAGGCGAGCGTTCGGCGAATCGAGCACCACCTTGTCGATGCGGTTGGCGCGCGCGAACGCCTGCGAGGCCTGCACCGCGTACTGGTGCAGGCGCATCTCCTGGTTCAGCGGCGGATCCGGCCAGCGGATGTTGAGGCCGCCCGCGGGCAGCGCGAAATCCTCCGGCAGCACGATGTCGAGCTGGTGCGGATTGACGTTGACCGAGGCCGACGACTCGACCGTCTCGGCGATCGTCTTGAAGCCGACCCAGCGCCCGGTGAAACGCGACATCGCCCAGCCGAGCAGGCCCATGTCGAGGATGTCCTGCACGCCGGCGGGGTTCAGCACCGGCATCATCGCCGAGACGAACTCGAGTTCGCTGCCATGCGGCAGCGTCGACGAACGGCAGGCGTGGTCGTCGGCCGCGAGCGCGAGCACGCCGCCGAACCTCGAGGTGCCGGCCGCGTTGCCGTGCTTGAACACGTCGCCGCAACGGTCGACGCCAGGACCCTTGCCGTACCACATCGCGAACACGCCGTCGTACTTCGCGCCGGGGAAAAGGTTCGCCTGCTGCGTGCCCCACACCATCGTCGCGCCGAGATCCTCGTTGAGGCCGGGCGTGAACTCGATGTTGGACGCGGCGAGATGCTTCTTCGCCTTCCACAACTCCAGGTCGAAGCCGCCGAGCGGCGAACCGCGGTAGCCCGAGATGAAGCCGGCCGTGTTCTGCCCCGCGGCGCGGTCGCGCATCTGCTGCATCAGCGGCAGGCGCACCAGCGCCTGCACGCCGGAAAGATAGATGCGGCCTTCGGTGCGCGTGTACTTGTGTTCGAGCGTGTACTCGCGATCGAGCACGGGCGCGATCTGCGTGGCGGGGACGGACATGGCGGCTACCGGCGAAGGGGGCTGGACAAGAGCGGGATTGTAGCATCCGGCCGCCACCGGACGTTCCGCGTCGGCGCCGCCAGTTGATCCAGATCACCGGGCGCTCCCTGCCGCGGTCGCACACTGCGCGGATCCTCCACGCTCGTTTCCACATGGCGACCGAACTCTTCCGCAACGACGACCACCTCTGCATCGCATTCACCGATCTCGTGCGCGGCGACGACGGCGTGCAGGCCAACCAGTTCCTCGTCCTCGACCATGGCCAATCGGCGCTGATCGACCCCGGCGGCGCCCTGCTCTACACCCCGCTCAACATGGCGCTGACGCAATACGTGCAGCCGCGCGAGCTGACCTGGATCCTCGCCTCGCACCAGGACCCCGACATCATCGGCTCGGTCGACAGCTGGATGCTCTACACGCCGGCACGCGTGGTCTGCTCGCGCCTGTGGGGGCGCTTCATCCCCCACAGCGTTCCGCATTACCAGAAGAACGCGGGCAGCGACCGCTACCTGCTGCTCCCCGACGACGGCGCGCCGATTCCGCTCGGTTGCAACCACTTGCAGGCCGTGCCCGCGCATTTCCTGCACAGCGTCGGCAACTTCCAGTTCTACGACCCGGTCAGCCGCATCCTCTTCAGCGGCGACCTCGGCGCGTCGATGGTCGACGCGGACACGCCGTACGCGCCGGTCGCGGACTTCGACGCCCACGTGCCGCGCATGGCCGCGTTCCACCGTCGCTACATGGCGTCCAATCGCGCCTGCCGCTGGTGGGCGCGGCGCGCGCGCCGGCTCGACATCGAGATGATCGTGCCACAACACGGCCTGCCGATCCGCGGCAAGGAAAACGTCACGCGCTTCATCGACTGGATCGAACGGCTCGCCTGCGGCGTCGACCTGCTCGAGGAGCACGTCGACGCGTTCTGACGATCACCCCTTCGGAGTCGCGCGGAAGGGGAACGCCTGCTGCGCGCGCCAGCCGTCCGGCATGTAGTCGCCGACGACGCCGTATCGGGCCGGCAGCGGCTTGTGCGCGGGCACCTTCACCGCGGTGCCGAACAGGTGGTCGAGGAACGAATAGTGCGCGGCGTAGTTGCGGTCGATCGCCTCGTCGTCGGACGAGTGGTGCCAGTGGTGGAAGTCCGGCGTCACGATCAGGTACTTGAGCGGGCCCCACGGCAGGTGCACGTTGGCGTGGTTGAGCACGGCCTGGAAGCCCACCACGATGATGTAGGTGTTGATCACCGCTTCGCTGAAACCGAGCACGAACAGCGGCGCGAGCACGCACACGCGCGTGAAGACGATCTCGGCGACGTGCTGGCGCGAGCCGGCGAGCCAGTCCATCGTCTTCGCGCTGTGGTGCACCGCGTGGAATTTCCATAGGAACGGGATCTCGTGGTACGCGCGATGCGTCCAGTACTGCGCGAGGTCGGCGACGAGGATGCACAGGAGCAGTTGCGGCACGAACCAGATGCGTTGCACCGCGAGCTGGAAGTCGTGGCTGACGAGCCAGGCGAAGCCGTGGTGGATCGTGAAGTTCACGGTCAGGAGGACCAGGCCGACGAGGAAATGATTGACCGCGAAATGCTTGAGGTCGGTCTGCCATTCCGGCCGGAACACGGTCTGCTCCTTGTACAGCGGGAACAGCTTCTCGATCGCGACGAACACGAGCGTGGAGCCGAGCAGGTCGAGGATGAACCAGTCGAGGCCGATGTACGGCGTGTGGTCGGGGAAGTCGCCGACCGGCACGCGCGAGCCGCCGAGCGCGACCGCGGCGATCACGCCGGCGAACGCGACGAGGTTGACGTTGCGGCGGATGCCGAGCACGAGGTTCGCCAGCGCGAGGCCGCCGGCGACGAGCAGCGCGATTAGCAGCAACTGGCGCAGCACGTCGACCGAGTACTGGTGGCGCAGCTCCGGCGTGGTCAGGTACTCGGGGAAATGGAACGCGAGCACGCCGAGCAGGCAGAGCACACCGAGCGCGAGCGCGACGATCGTCGCGATCGTGCCCTGGCCGAACTTCAGCGCGCCGCTGCCGGCGAGGAAGCGCGCGGTGTCGTCGACCGTCGCGCGCGCGACCTCGACGTGCGCATCGACCGCGTCGCGCAACACGTACGGCGTCCGGCTCACCGACGGATTCGACATGATTTCCCCTTCCCCAGGCGGCCCGGCCGGCCGCGCAACGCGCGCATTCTAGCGCCGGCGCGGCCGTGCGCGCCGCGCCTCAGGGCGCTTCGCCGCGCTGGCGCAGCTGCATCGCCGGCCCCAGCGTGTAGTCCTCGAGCGGCGTCCAGTTCGGCCCCGGCCGGTCGAGCCGGCGCGCCGACTCGAGCGCGCCGAACCAGTCATCCTCGATGCCCGCGGTGGAAAGCAGCAGCGCGGGCAGGTAGAACGACGCGGTCACTTCACTGGCCGGCGCCGCCGCCGGTTGCGCGCTGTCGAACAGCAGCCATGGCACCGGCTGCTGCGCGCCGCTGCCATCGTCGTCGAATCCGGCGCCTGCGTAGACGCGCGGCAAGGCCGGCAGGTGGTCGCCGTAGAACAGCAACAGGGTGCGGCGCGAGCGCTGTTTCAGCGCATCGGCGAGGCGACCGAGCGCACGGTCGGCCCGTGCGAGATGGAAGAGGTAGCCGCGCAGGCGCTCGCCCGTGACGCCGCCCGCGCCCGGCGGGAGCGGCTGGGCCGCGATCTCGCCGGGATCGGCGTTCGGGAACCCCTCGTAAGGGCCGTGGTTTTCCATGCTGATCGCGAACACGAAGGCGGGAGCACCGGCGGCGGCGTCGAGGCGCTGCAGCACATGGTCGACGAGCGCGTCGTCGCCGATGTACCAGCCGACGCGCGCGGCATCGCCGAAGGTTTCCTGGCCGTCGAATTCGGCGAATCCCAGGTGCGCCAGCGCGGACGCGCGGTTCCAGAAGTCGCGCTCGTGCGGATGCACCGCGATCGTCCGGTAACCGTGCGCGGCGAGCACGCTCGCGATGCTCGGCACGGCGGTCGCGGTGAGCCGGAAATATGGATATTGCACGTCCGGGAAGTAGCGCATCGCGATGCCCGTGAGTACTTCGAACTCGGTCCGGATCGTGCCGCCACCGTAGGTCGGCACCCACAGGTCGCCATGACGCGATTCGGCGGCGATGCGGCGATATTCGGGCAGTACCTGCGCGGGCTCGATCCCGCGCAGGCGCGCGGCGTCGAAGAACGATTCGCTCTGCAGGACGACGATGTCGGGCAATGCCGACGGCGCCGGCGCGGTGACGACCGGCGCGGCGTGTTCCTGCATGAAGTGCCGCGCGAGCGCGCGGTCGGGCTCGGGCAGCACGAACGTCGTCCGCCAGGCGTACCTCAGCAGCGTCGCCGGCAAGCCGCCGCTGCCGGCAGATGCGGCCGGCGACCACTCGTGCCAGTCGTCCTGCGCGGCGGCGTAAACGCGCGACCACGGCGTCGCACCGGCCAGCAGGCTCGCGCCGAGTGCGAGCGTGCCGCCGCCGAGCAGCGCGCGGCGCCATCCGCGCAGCCGGCTCCAGGCAGGTTCCCAGCGCAGCAGCGCGGCGACCCCGAGCACGCAGGCGAATGCGACGCCGATCGCCGCCGCCGGCAGGTAGTGCAGCAGCAGCTGGCCGCCGTCACCGAGGTGGCCGAGCAGGACCAAATCCGCGGGCAGCACCGGCGTATCGAGCAGGTCGAGCTTGATCGCGTTGGCGAAATAGAGCAGGTAGAGCGGCAGCAGGCTCAAGCCGAGCGAGAGCACGGGCCGTCGCGTGAGGGCGAGCAGCAGCAAGGCGAGCACGACCGCGGGCAACGCGTTCGCGGCGATCGCGCCGTAGGGCACGGCGGCCGCTTCGTCGGCGAAGGCCGGGTCCAGCCAGCCGACGAGCACCCCGCCGCCGAGCAGCGCGAGCAGCGCGAAAACGACCAGGGCGGGTGGCAAGCCGATCCGCGGCGTCGGATGGTCTGTCGAAAAAACGCGTGACCGGCTCATTTCGTCGCGTGCACTCCCGGCGTTCACCGCAGCGCAGCATCGTCACTGCACCGGACAGCATACACGCGAGCCGCCTTGCGTGGCCCGCGAAGGCTGCTCTACGCTCGCCGGATCGCCCGCGCCTCGCGGGCCGGGGGATCTTCACCGATGATGCTGGCCTTGGGGCATGTCGCGTTCGGGCTGTTCGGCCTCGCCGTACTGGTCGGCATCGCGTTCGCGTTCTCGAACAACAAGCGCGCGGTCGACTGGCGCCTCGTGCTCACCGGCGTGGCGCTGCAGATCGCGTTCGCCGCGATCGTGCTGAAGCTGCCGCTCGGCCGCGACGTGTTCAATGCGATCGCCACCGGCTTCGTGCGCCTGCTCGACTTCGTCCGCGTCGGCTCCGAGTTCATCTTTGGCAGCTTCATGGACATCTCGAAGTTCGGCTTCGTGTTCGCGGTGCAGGTGCTGCCGACGATCATCTTCTTCGCTTCGCTGACCGGCGTGCTTTACCACCTCGGCATCATGCAGAAGATCGTCAAGGGCATGGCCTGGGTCATCACCAAGGTCATGAACGTGTCGGGCGCCGAGACGACCAGCGTGTGCGCGAGCGTGTTCATCGGCCAGACCGAGGCGCCGCTGACGATCAAGCCCTACATCGAGCGCATGACCCAGTCCGAACTCATGACCGTGATGATCGGCGGCATGCGCACATCGCCGGAAGCGTGATGGCCGCGTACGTCGGCCTCCTCGGCGGCGACGACCCGGTGCAGAAGCAGTTCTTCGCCAAGCACCTCTTGACCGCGAGCATCATGGCCGCGCCGGCGACGCTGATGCTCGCAAAGATCCTCGTGCCCGAGACCGAAGAGCCGCTCACGCGCGGCACGATCAAGCTCGACGTCGAGAGGACCACCGCCAACGTCATCGACGCCGCGGCCACGGGTGCCGCCGACGGCCTTCGCCTCGCCCTCAACGTCGGCGCGATGCTGCTCGCCTTCATCGCGCTGATCGCGCTCATCAATGGGCCGATCCAATGGCTCGGCGCGCACGCATGGGGCGGCGATGCCGGCTCTTCGATCAACGCGTGGCTGAGCGCGAGCGCAGGCCACCCGGTGGAACTGTCGCTGCAGACGATCTTCGGCTGGGTGCTCGCGCCGATCGCCTGGTTGATCGGCGTGCCGTGGCACGACGCATCGCTGGTCGGCAGCTTCATCGGCGAAAAGGTCGTGATCAACGAGTTCGTCGCCTACGTCGACATGTCCAAGCACATTGCGCAGCTGTCGAAGGAAAGCCAGCTCATCGCGACGTACGCGTTGTGCGGCTTCGCGAACTTCTCTTCGATCGCGATCCAGATCGGCGGCATCGGCGGGCTCGCGCCGAACCGGCGCGCCGACCTCGCGCGCTTCGGCCTGCGCGCGGTGCTCGGCGGCTCGCTCGCCACGTTCATGACCGCGACGATCGCGGGCGTGCTCGAGCAGCTCTGAGCGCGGGATCGACGATGGCGCCGCCGCTCGCGCTGGTCGTCGGCAGCTACAACCACGACTACGCGTGGCGCGTCGAGCGTGCGCCGCGGGCCGGCGAGACCTTGCGCGGCGACGCTTTCCACAGCGCGCCCGGCGGCAAGGGCTTCAACCAGGCGGTCGCGTGCGCGCGCCAGGGGGCGCCCACCGCGTTCGTCGCCGCGATCGGCACTGACGCCGCCGGCGATGGCGCACGCCGTCTCGCCGCGGCCGAAGGCATCGACGCGCACTGGCAGGCCTGCCCCGAAGCCGCCACCGGCAGCGCCTGCATCGTGGTCGAGGCGCACGGCCAGAACCGCATCATCGTCGCGCTCGGCGCCAACGAACGCCTCGACCCCGCATTCGTGCGCGAGCGCGAGGCGCTGTTCGCGGCGGCCGGCGTGCTGCTCGTGCAACTGGAGAACGGCATCGAAGCGACGCGCGCCGCGCTCGACCTCGCGCAGGCGCACGGCGTGCTGCGCGTGCTCAACCCCGCGCCCGTGCACGACGCCCTCGACGCCGGCCTGCTCGCGCGTTGCGACATCGTGACGCCGAACGAAAGCGAGTTCGCGCTGCTGCTCGAGCGTGCGGGCGGTGCGCGCGTCGACGCCGACACGCTCGCCGCGCGCGACGACGCCGAATTGCATCGGCTCGCGCGCGGACTCGGCGTGGCGAGCGTGGTCGTCACGCTCGCTGCACACGGCTGCTTCGTTTCGCACGCGGATGCGGGCAGGCACGGCGATGTGCAGGCGTACTATCGCGTCGACGCCGAGCGCGTGAACGTCGTCGACACCACCGGCGCCGGCGCCGGGTTTGCCGGGGCTCTGGTCGCGGCGCTGCTGCGCCGCGGCGACCGTCCGCTGCGTGACGCGGTCGTGCACGCGAACCGCTGCGCCGCGCTCTCGACCGAACGCCGCGGCGCCGCCGAGGCGATGCCGCGCGCAGCCGACGTCGAGCTCCGCTTCGGCTCTGGATCGCGCGCGTAGCCCGGTCGAGAACGTAGGGCGGGTCGAGTGCGCAGCGCGAGTCCCGCCGCATCATCGCGACACCGCGGCGAACATGCGGCGGCACGCGCTTCGCGCGTACCGCCCTACGGAGGTTGCCGAGCACGCGTAGGGCGGGTCGAGCGCGCAGCGCGAGTCCCGCCGCATCATCGCGATACCGCGGCGAACAGGCGGCGGCACGCGCTTCGCGCGTACCGCCCTACGGAGAATGCCGACGCGTAGGGCGGGTCGAGCGCGCAGCGCGAGTCCCGCCGCATCATCGCGATACCGCGGCGAACAGGCGGCGGCACGCGCTTCGCGCGTACCGCCCTACGGAGAATGCCGAGCACGCGTAGGGCGGGTCGAGCGCGCAGCGCGAGTCCCGCCGCATCATCGCGACACCGCGGCGAACATGCGGCGGCACGCGCTCCGCGCGTACGGCCCTACGGAGAATGCCGAGCACGCGTAGGGCGGGTCGAGCGCGCAGCGCGAGTCCCGCCGCATCATCGCGACACCGCGGCGAACATGCGGCGGAGAATGCCGCGCACGCCTCAGGGCCGCGTCCGCTCCGCGCGGCGTTCGCGGTGGGCGTGCAGGCGGCGCAGTCGCTCGCGGCCGCGGCGCCAGGCCCACACGGTGGCGAAGGCGACGAGCACGATGAGCACGGCCGCCACGACGCCCTGGCCGCGGTGCAGCTGCGCGAGCACCCACTCGCGATGCTCGGCGCCGAGGGAGCCGAGCCATATCCAGAACGGCACCGAGATCAGCGCGGCGAGGCCATCGAGCGCGATGAAGCGCAGGAACGACACCCGATGACTCATGCCCGCGGTGAGGAATACCGCGGTGCGCAGCCCGGGCAGGAAGCGCGCGACGAACATGAGACGGTTGCCGTAGCGCGTGAACTTCGCCTTTACCTGCGCATGCCGGCGCGGCGTGAGCAGGTGGGCGACCCAGCGCACGCGCAGCGCGCGCACGCCGAACGTGCGGCCGACGAGGAACACGAACGAATCGCCGACCAGCACGCCGGCGAGCCCGACCGCGCACATCACGCGCACGTCGGCATGGCCGAGGCCGGCGATGATGCCGCCGGCGACGAGCGACAGGTCCTCGGGGATCGGCACGCCGAGGCCGCTGATCAGCAGCACCGCGAACACGGCGAAATAGCCGTGCTGGATGAACAAGCCGATCAACTGGTCGAGGAACGCCATTTCGGGCCCGGAGGAACAGGGGCGCCCATTTTACGGTGCCGCCGTGCGCGGCGTCGCGCCGGTCGTATGATCGGCGTGCCGGCGCGCAGCGCATGCGATGACGAGAAGATGCTTTCCGAGGACCCCGGATGATCCCACGATGGATCCTGCTGCTCGCTTCGGTGCTGTACGTCGGCGCGCTGTTCGGCGTCGCCTACTACGGCGACCGCCGCCCGCTTTACCCCACGCGCGCGTGGCTGCGGCCGATCGTCTACAGCCTCGCACTCGCGGTGTACTGCTCGTCGTGGACGTTCTACGGCGCGGTCGGCACCGCCGCACGCGACGGCCTCGCCTACCTGCCGATCTACCTCGGTCCGATCCTGCTGTTCGTCGCCGGATTCGGCCTGTTCGAACGCCTCGTCGCGGTGGCGAAGGAACGCCGCATCACCTCGATCGCCGATTTCATCGGCTCGCGCTTCGGCAAATCGCATGCGCTCGGCGCGCTCGTCACGCTGATCGCGGTGACCGCGGTCGTACCCTACCTCGCGCTGCAGCTCAAGGCGGTCGGCATGAGCTTCACCGTGCTCGCCGGAGGCAGCGGCCACGCCGAGTCGCCGTTCGGTGACACGGCGCTGTACATCGCGTTGATCCTCGCCGCGTTCGCGATCCTGTTCGGCACGCGCGGCATCGATGCGAGCGAACACCACCACGGCATGATGCTCGCGATCGCCGTCGAATCGCTGGTCAAACTGCTCGCATTCGTCGCGGTCGGCGTGTACGCGCTCGGCAGCAGCCGCGACCTCGACGTGTTCGCGCAGCCGTTCGAGGCGGCGCTGGCGAACGGCCTGCCGACCGGCTTCGTCGCGCAGACCGTGCTCGCCTTCACCGCGATCTTCTGCCTGCCACGCCAGTTCCAGGTCGGCGTGGTCGAGTGCGAGGATCCGTCCGACGTGCGCCGCGCGCGCTGGCTGTTCCCGGTGTACCTCGCGGTGATCTGCCTGTTCGCACTGCCGATCGTGCATGCGGGCGCGGTCGCCGCGCACGGCCATGCGATCGCGCCGGACGCCTACGTGCTGTGGCTGCCGCTCGCCAACGGCGACCGCCTGCTCGCGATCTTCGCCTACATCGGCGGCTACTCGGCCGCGACCGGCATGGTCATCGTCGCCTCGGTCGCGCTCGCGACGATGATCAGCAACGACCTCGTCATGCCCCTGCTGCTGCGCATCCGCGCGCTGCGGCTGGAACAACGCGGGGACCTCTCCGGCATCGTCCTCGGCGTGCGCCGCGTGGCCATCGTCGTGCTCGTGCTGCTCGCGTTCGCCTACTACCGCGCCAGCACGCAGAGCCAGAACCTCGCCGCGATCGGCCTGCTGTCGTTCGCCGCGGTCGCGCAGTTCGCGCCAGCGATCGTGAGCGGCCTGTACTGGCGCAGCGCGAGCCGGCTCGGCGTCATCTGCGGCCTCGTCGCCGGCTTCCTCGTGTGGGCCTACACGCTGCTGCTGCCGACGCTCGCGAGCGCGGGCTGGCTGTCGACGCAGTGGATCCAGCGCGGCCCGTTCGAGATCGGTTGGCTGCGCCCGCACGCGCTGTTCAACCTGCAGGGCTGGGAGCCGGTCACGCACGGCGCGTTCTGGTCGCTGCTGTTCAACGTCGCACTGCTCGTGTTCGTCTCGCTGCGCCTGCGCCCGGGCGTCGACGAACGGCTGCGCGCGGCGGCGTTCCTCGATCCGGATTTCGCCCGGCCTTCGGGCACGGGCGAGTGGCGCGGGCGCGTGCGCGTCGGCGAGCTGCGCGCGATCGCCGAGCGCATCGTCGGCGAGCGCAATGCGGAGCGGGCGTTCGCGAGCTACGCCCAGGCCGAGCAGGTACCGCTCGCCAACGACGCGTATGCAGACCGCGCGCTGCTGCAGCACACCGAGCGCCTGCTCGCGAGCGCGGTCGGCGCCGCGACCGCGCGGCGCATGCTCACCACCGCATTGCGCGGCACCGGCCTCGACCTCACCGAAGCGGTCGCGATGCTCGACGAGACCTCGCAGGAGCTGCGCTTCAACCGCGAGCTCATGGCGGTCACGTTCGAGAACATGATGCAGGGCATCAGCGTGGTCGACGCGAACCTGCGCATCGTCGCCTGGAACCGCCGCTACCTCGACTTCTTCGACTACCCGGAGGGCTACGTCTACGTCGGCCGCCCGGTCGCCGACCTGATCCGCCACAACGCCGAGCGCGGCCTGCTCGGCGCGGGCGACGTCGACGCACAGGTGTGCAAGCGCATCGCGCACCTGCGCCGCGCGCGGCCGCACATCTGGCTGCGCACGCGCGCCGACGGCCGCGTGATCGAGACGCGCGGCGAACCGTTGCCGGGCGGCGGCTACCTCACGACGTTCAACGACGTGACCGCGTACAAGCACGCCGAGCAGGCGCTGATCGAAGCGAACGAAACGCTGGAGCAGCGCGTCGAGCAGCGCACGCACGAATTGTCCGAGGCACTCGCCGCGCAGGAACAGGCCAAGCGCCTGGCCGAGTCGGCGAACCTGTCGAAGACGCGCTTCCTCGCCGCGGCGAGCCACGACCTGCTGCAGCCGCTCAACGCCGCGCGCCTGTTCACCTCGGCACTGCGCCAGCAGCCGCAGCTCGACGCCGAGTCGGCGCGCCTCGCCGAGCGCATCGACACCGCGTTCAAGGCCGCGGAAGAGCTGCTCGACGCGCTGCTCGAGGCGTCACGCCTGGACGCGGGCAAGTATCGCGCCGAGGTCGGCACGGTCGCGCTCGCCGACGTGATCGAACCGCTGCGCCACCAGTTCGGCGTGCAGGCGAGCGCGCGCGCGATCCGCCTGCGCTTCGCGCCGACGCGCGCATGGGTGCGCACCGATCCGCAGTTGCTGAGGCGCATCCTCCAGAACTTCCTCGCCAATGCGCTGCGCTACACGCGCAGCGGCAGCGTGCTGCTCGGCGTGCGCCGCGCGGGGCCCGACGCCTGGCGCATCGAAGTGCGCGATTCGGGGCCGGGCATCTCGGCCGAACAGCAACACGCGATCTTCGACGAGTTCCATCGCGGGACGCAGGTGTCGCCCTGGGGTGAAAAGGGCCTCGGCCTCGGCCTTTCGATCTGCGACCGCATGGCGCGCCTGCTCGGCCACCGCCTCGACCTGCGCTCGCGCCTCGGCCACGGCAGCGTGTTCTCGGTCACGGTGGAGCGCGCGCGGCCGGTCGCCACGGAGAACAACGCAGCCCCCGCGCGCGCACGCGCGATCGGCCTCGCCGCGGACCTGCGCGTGCTCTGCATCGACAATGATGCGGCGATCCTCGACGGCATGGCGACCCTGCTCGCGCAGTGGGGCGTCACCAGCGACCTCGCCGGCGACATCGCGAGCGCGGTGGAAGCCGCACAGCGCCATCGCCCCGACCTCATCCTCGCCGACTACCATCTCGACGCCGGGGAAAACGGCATCGACGCGCTCGCCCGCGTGCGCGCCGCATGCACTCCGCCGCCACCGGGCGCACTGATCACCGCCGACCACGGCACCGAACTGCACGCACAGGCGCGCGAAGCCGGCCACGTCGTGCTGCACAAACCCGTGCGCCCCGCCGCGCTCCGCGCGCTCATCGCCCAACTCGGCCGGCGCGCCCAACGCGCCCGCAACCCGGCCACGGAAGCCTGAGGAGCGACCGAACGCGCAGGGCAAAAGCCTGAAACACGAAGGATATTGAAGAGAGACGCAAAGGGGAAAGATCGAAACACGGAGCACACGGAGAGGAAGCCGATC
>NZ_JBQCFP010000003.1:0-8053 GCF_051958935.1 Dokdonella sp.
GGCGCTGGGAGCGCGATCTCGTGTTCAGCGACGCGGTGCAGAAGGAAGACATCGGGATCTGCGAACACGTGCAGCGCGGCCTCGCCTCGGGCTCCTACGTCGCCGGGCGGCTCAACCCGAAGCGCGAGAGCGGCGTGCATCACTTCCATGAACTGCTGCGCGCGGCGTACCGCGGCGCTGCCGGTTGAAAGCCATGGCGGCACCGGACGTTCCTCCGCGCGCCGCCCTCGGCCTCATCACCGCCATCGCGATCGTTGCCGGCAACATGATCGGCTCGGGCCTCTTCCTGTTGCCCGCCTCGCTCGCGCCGTATGGGCCGGCCGCATTGCTCGGCTGGGGCGCGAGCGCGCTCGGCGGTCTCGCGCTGGCCGCGGTATTCGCCGATCTCGGCCGCCGGCTGCCCTGCAGCGGCGGGCCATATGCGTTCGCGCGCGCCGCGTTCGGCGACGGCGCCGGCTTCGCGATCGCATGGAGCTACTGGGTGTCGATCTGGTGCGCGAACGCGGCGATCGCGGTCGCGTTCGCCGGGTATTTCGGCTCGTTGTTCGCACCGGCCGCGACTCCCGCCGGCGCTCCGATCGCGGCCCTCTGCGCCCTGTGGGCATGCACGCTTTCCAATGCGCTCGGCGTGCGCAGCGCGGGCATCGTGCAACTGGTGACGACCGTGCTGAAGCTCTCGCCGCTGCTCGTACTCGTCGTGCTCGCGGTACCGGAGCTCCCGCATGCGACCTGGCAACCGTTCAACCGCAGCGGCGAGGGTCTCTGGTCCGCCGCACTCGGCACGACCGCGCTCACGCTGTGGGCCTTCCTCGGCGTCGAGAGCGCGACCGTCGTCGCGCAGGACGTGGAGCATCCGCGCCGCAACCTGCCGCGCGCGACCTTGATCGGCTCGACCATCGCGATCGTCGTGACCGTGCTCGCCTGCAGCGTCGTCGGCGCGATCGTGCCGGCGGACGCACTCGCGTCGTCGAGCGCGCCATTCGCCGACGCGGCATCGAGGCTGTGGGGTGCGAAGGCGGGCACGCTGTTCGCGGCCACCGCGGCGATCGCATGCTTCGGCGCGCTCAATGGCTGGGTGCTGCTGCAGGGACAACTGCCGCTCGCGGCCGCGCGTCATGGCTCACTGCCGGCATGGTTCGCACGCGTCGACCGGCGCGGCACGCCGCAAAAGGGGCTCGTCGCCGGCAGCGTTCTCGCAAGCATGCTCGTGCTCGCCAACTACCAGGAGGACCTGGTCGGCCTCTTCACGTTCTCGATCCTGCTCTCGACCGCCGCCTGCTTGCTGCCCTACGTCGTATGCAGTGCCGCCGCGCTCCGCGGCATCCGCGGGACCGCGGATGGCACGCGGGGTTCGCGCGCGATCGCCGCGTTCGCGCTCGCCTTCAGCGTCGCCGCGCTGGTCGGCACGGGCTCCAGGGCATTGCTCTGGGGCGCGGTGCTCGTCGCCGCGGGTTGGCCGATCCACTGGCACCTGCGGCGCGCGTCGCGGGTTAACCCGACTGCAACACCGCGTTAACCGGACTCACACCGCGCCTGCGTACGCTCGCGCCGACGACAACAAAGGAGAACCCGGCCATGCGCGACCAGCGTCGTACCGAAGTCAACGTCCTCGGCTATCGCATCGAATGCGTGCGCAGCTTCGACGAGCGCGGCGAGATCGCCGCGCAGTGGTACGAGGTGCTCGCGCCCGGATCGCAGGCGCTGCTTGGCACCTTCGCGCATCGCGCCGAAGCCGAACGCGACATCGTCTCGCGCGAACTCGCAGCGATCGCGGCGTGAGCCGCGATCGCGGCAACCGCGACGTCACGTCGCGATGGTGAAATCGTCGGCGTCCATCCACGCGGGCAACCGCTCGCGGTGCGCCGCGAGCGCGGCGGGATCGAGCGTCACGGTGACGACCTGTTCCTGCGCTCCCAGTTCGACCAGCGGCTGGCCGAGGAAGTCGGCGACGACGCTGTCGCCCGCGTAGTGCAGGTCGTTGCCGTCGACACCGACGCGATTGACGCCGACGCAGTAGCACCAGTTCTCGATCGCACGCGCGAGCAGCAGCGTGCGCCACGGATGGCGGCGCACGCCGGGCCAGTTCGCGACGTACACGAGCACGTCGTAGTCGAACTGCTGCGCGGCGCGGTCGTAACGGTTGCGCGACCATACCGGGAAACGCAGGTCGTAGCAGACCAGAGGACAGATGCGCCAACCATGCAGGTCGAGCACGATGCGTTCGCTGCCGCCGGCATACCGCTCGTGCTCGCCGGCCATGCGGAAGAGATGCCGCTTGTCGTACAGCGCGTGGCTGCCGTCGGGCCGCATCCAGATCAGCCGGTTGACGCAGCGCTCGCCCTCGCGCACGACGAGGCTGCCGGTGACGACCGCGCCGGCCTCGGCCGCGAGGTCGCGCAGCCAACGCATGCCCTCGCCCCCCATCGACTCGGCATTGCCGAGCGTCTCGTTGGTGAAGCCTGAGAGAAAGGTTTCGGGCAGCACGACGAGGTCGCTCTGGCCGCGCAACGGGCGCACGAGCGCACCGTAGTAGTCGCGGTTCGCCGGCGCATCGTGCCAGCGCGTCGCCCCTTGCACGAGCGATACCCGCAGCGGGCGTTTGCGAGCGCCCACGTCAGAGCGCCTTCAGGCGTTCGGCCGCCTGCCCGAGCACCGCGTCGGTCTTGGCGAAGCAGAAGCGCACGAGGCGCTGCTGCGCAGGCGGGTTCTCGTAGAACGCCGATACCGGGATCGCGGCGACGCCGCCTTCCTTGACCAGCCATTCGCAGAAGGCGAGGTCGTCGGCGGAACTGAGCGCCGAATAGTCGGCGACCTGGAAGTACGCGCCGCCGACCGGCAGCAGGCGGAACTTCGAGCCCGCGAGCAGCTCCCTGAAACGATCGCGCTTGGCCTGGTAGAACGCGGGCAGCTCGAGGTAATGCTGCGGATCGCTTTCGATCGCCTCCGCGAGCGCCCACTGCGCCGGCGTGAACGTGCAGAACGTGAGGTACTGGTGCACCTTGCGGAACTCGGCCGACAGCGCGCGCGGCGCGATGCAGTAGCCGACCTTCCAGCCAGTGCAATGGTAGGTCTTGCCGAACGAGCTGACCACGAAACTGCGCGCGGCGAGTTCCTCGTGGCGCAACACGCTCTGGTGCGCCGCGCCGTCGAACACGATGTGCTCGTACACCTCGTCCGACAGTACCAACAGGTCGTGCTTGCGTGCGAGCGCGGCGAGCGCGTCGAGGTCGGCGGCGTCGAACACCGCGCCACACGGGTTGTGCGGCGAGTTGACCAGGATCATGCGCGTCCTGGGGGTGACCGCGTCGGCGATGCGCTGCCAGTCCGGAGAAAAGTCCTCGGGATCGAGCGCGACGTGCACCGCGCGCCCGCCGTTGAGTTCGATCGCGGGCTCGTAGCTGTCGTAGCACGGATCGAGCACGATGACTTCGTCGCCCGTGCGCACGACCGCGGCGATCGCGGCGAACAGCGCCTCGGTGGCGCCCGACGTCACCGTGACTTCGGTGTCGGCGTTGACCTTGCAGCCGTACAGGCGCTCGGTCTTGCGCGCGATTGCCTCGCGCAGCGCCGGCACGCCGGTCATCGGCGCGTACTGGTTGCGCCCCTGCGCCATTGCGCGCGCGAGCGCGTCGCGCAGCGCCGGCGGGCCGTCGAAGTCGGGAAAGCCCTGGCCGAGGTTCACCGCCTTGTGCTCGGCCGCGAGCTGGCTCATCACGGTGAAGATCGTCGTACCGACTTTCGGCAGCTTGGTTTCGATCTGCATGTCGCCTTTGCGTTTGGACGGCCAAATGGCCCGAACGATCGATGGTAGCACGCGCGTACGATGCGCCCTCGTCGTGGCGGCGATCGCGCGCCGCGACGGAGCGCGCCGCCGGGCAAATGCGAACCCGCTCACGGTTCCGCCCGGGGCGTGCACCGGCCGATTGTATTCCGCCCGCGACCCGTGCAATGCTTGGGCCGATAGACCTATGCAAGATCAGTCCACGGGCGTAGTACCGGAAGAGAGGCCGGTACGCGCGCAATGCGGCTCGTCGGACCCACCAGCAAGTCTTCCAGCCTGGGGAGAGGCGATGAGGACGGTCGTATTCGCCGCAGCGCTCGTCGCGCTGCATGGGTGTGCGCATGTCGACGCCGGCCGGCCGGCCGCGTCGTCGCCGGCTGTCGCAGCGTCCGGCGCGGCCGCCGCGCCCACCGAAGCCGAACCGCAACGACTCGACTTCCAGGCCACCCTCGCCGAGGGCGAGGCCATCACGATCGATAATCCTTACGGCGACGTGCGACTGCGCTTCGGCGGCTTCGCGCATGCGCTGGAAATCCACGCGGTGCTGCAGCAGCCCGCAAACGCCGCGCCGATCGCGGTAGAGCCGGACGTCCGAGGCGATCGATATCGCTTCGTGCCGCGCCTGCCGGCGGGCGCGATCGTCGCGCCCGGACAGCGCCTCGACGTCGTCGCCTTCATCCCGGTCGGCCACGCGGCGAGCGTGCGCACCGAGCGCGGCCTCGTCGAAAGCCGTGGCGTACGCGGCGACATCGAGCTCGAGAGCGTCTCCGGCGACATCGCGATCCGTGGCACGCAAGGCCGCGTACTCGCGCAGACCGGCACCGGCTCGATCGAGGCGTCGTTCGAATCCGCGCCGAACGGCTCGCAGCAGCGGCTCGCGACCAGCACCGGCAACATCGTGCTGGCGGTCGACGACCGCCTCGGCGCCGCGCTCGAGCTCGCGACCTCGGGCGTGTTCGCGACCGAGTTCTCGCTCGAGGTCGAGCACTTGGCGAACCAGGAACCGAACAAGCGCGCGCACACGACCATCGGCGGCAGCGACGCACGCATCACCGTGGAAAGCCGGCGCGGCGAGATCCGCCTGCTGCGCCGGAGCGCATTCACGCCGCTGGGTGGCAAGCCCGCGGACGAGGAGCACGAGGACAACGACAGTGACTGATGCGCCGTCCGCACGGACGGCGCCGGTCGAAGGACGTCGGCAGGGAACCCGAGCCAAGGCAGATCTTCCGCAGGAGGAATTTCGAATGAAACGCTTGAGGACCGTACTCGCCGGAGCAGCCGCGTGGGTGCTGCTGAGCGGCGCCACGCACGCAGCCGATCTTTCCAGCGCCGCTGGCGCACCGGTCGAGGTCGGCGAGCCGGTCACGCCGGTCAGCATCGACGTCGACCTGCGCGAGCTGCCGGTCGTGCCGGAATGGCGCGCCGGCATGCCGATCAAGGAAGCGCACAAACGCCAGTACTTCCCGCCCGAGCGGCTCGACACGGCGGCGCCGGACTGGCTGCAGGCGGCGCCCGACCGGCTGCCCGAGCTGCAGAAGCTGTGGGACGAGAACGCGCCACCGGCGCTCCGCGCCGTGCCGAACGGCCATGTGAGCATCAACAACGGCTCGACCGGCGTCTCGCCGGGCGATCCGGTCGTCGACGTCAGCGCGAACTACATCGTCTACGGCGTCAACGGCAGCACCGGCACGACCTTCACGGTCTATGACAAGACCGGCACCAGGCTCGCCGGTCCGACCAAATTCTCGTCGCTGGCGCCGGCCGGCGACGGCTGCCGCACCTCGGTCAGCGACCCGATCGTGCTGTTCGACCGGCTCGCCAACCGCTGGTTCCTGCTCGAGATGGGCGGCACCTCGTCGGCGCCGAAGATGTGCATCTACGTCTCCAAGACCGAGAACCCGGTCTCCGGCGGCTGGTGGTTCTACGGCTTCTCGACGCCCACGCAGAACGAATACCGGCATTGCGGCGTGTGGCCGAACGCCTACGTCTGTACCGACAACGAAGGCCAGGCGAACGTGACCGCGTACGCCTACGACCGCGCCAACATGCTCAACGGCGCGACCGCGCGGCCGCAGCAGCGCTTCGCCAGCGTGCCCAAGCTCGCCGGCTACGGCTTCCAGGCGCTGACACCGGCCACGTTCATGGGCGATAGCGCCCACGCGCCGCCGGCCGGATCGGCGCAGATCCTCGCGCGCCACAACGACGACGAAGCGCATGCCGGCGCCTCGGCCGACCCTGCGCGCGACTTCATCGACCTGTACGCGATCAACGTCGACTGGACTACGCCGGCGAACAGCGGCATCACGACGCTGCCGCGCATCGCGATCACCGAGTTCAACAGCTGGTTCACGAACTACTCGACCTTCGCGACCGTGCCGCAGCCGGGCTCGACCGCCAAGCTCGACCCGATCCGCGAGGTCATCCTCAACTCGCTGGTCTACCGCAACCTCGGCAGCTACGAATCGATCGTCGGCCAGTTCTCGACCAACATGAATGCCGCGCGCACCGGCAGCACGGTCAACGCCGGCGTGCGCTGGTTCGAACTGCGCCGCACCGGCGGCGGCAGCTGGACGCTGCAGCAGGAGGGCACGTTCGGCCCGGGCGACACCAGCACCCACCACTTCGTCGGCTCGATCGCGACCGACAACAAGGGCAACATCGGCCTCGGCTACAACGTCACCAGGACCAGCTCGCCGACGACCTACGCGACGCTCGGCTACACCGGCCGCAAGGTGTCCGATCCCTCCGGCGTGATGACGCTCGGCGAGAACACGGTCGCCGCCGGCAGCGCCGCGGAGACCTCCGGCCGCTGGGGCGACTACTACCAGATGGCGGTCGATCCGACCGACGACTGCACGTTCTGGATGGTCGGCATGTACCGCCCGGCCACGAGCTGGAACACGCGCATCCAGGACTTCAAGTTCAACGACTGCGGCGCCGCGCCGGGCACCTGGTCGGTGTCCGGCACGGTCACGACCGGCGCCGGCGTCGGCATCGCCGGCGTCACGGTCGGTACCGGCAGTGCCAGCACGACGACGAACTCGAGCGGCGCCTACACGCTCGGCGGCCTCGCCAACGGCACCTACACGCTGACGCCGAGCCTCTCCGGCTACACGTTCTCGCCATCGAGCAGCCGCGTGACGATCAGCGGCGCCAACGTCAGCGGCACGAACTTCACCGGCACGGCGGCGAACGTGCCGCCGGTCGCGAACTTCAGCTACACGACGAACGGCCTGACCGCGAACTTCATCGACAACTCCAGCGACAGCGACGGCACGATCGTGTCGCGCTCGTGGGCGTTCGGCGACGGCGCCACCTCGACCGCGACGAACCCGAGCCGCACCTACGCCGCGGCGGGCACCTACACCGTGTCGCTGACCGTGACCGACAACGGCGGCGCGACCGACACCAGGACGCAGGCCGTCACCGTCACCTCGGGCGGCGGCAACGTGCTGCAGAACGGCGTCGCCGTGACCGGTCTCGCCGCGACCACCGGCACCTCGGTGATCTACACGCTCAGCGTGCCGGCCGGCGCGGCGAACCTGAAGTTCGTCACCTCCGGCGGCAGCGGCGACGCCGACCTGTACGTGAAGTTCGGCTCGGCGCCGACGACCTCGAGCTACGACTGCCGCTCGTGGGCCGTCGGCAACAGCGAAACGTGCAACATCACGACCGCGCAGGCCGGCACCTATTACGTGATGGTCGATGCGTACTCGAGCTTCAGCGGCGTCAGCCTGACCGGCAGCTACACAACCGGGAGTGGCACGACGCTGACCAATGGCGTCGCGGTGACCGGACTGGCGGCGAGCACCGGCAACTGGACTGCCGACTACACGCTGGTCGTGCCGGCCGGCGCGACCAACCTGAAGTTTGCGATCAGCGGCGGTACCGGCGATGCGGACCTGTACGTGCAGCTCAACGCCGCGCCGACGACGACCAGCTACCTGTGCCGGCCATACCTCGCCGGCAACAGCGAAACCTGCTCGTGGACCGCACCGAGCGCCGGCACCTACCACGTCAGCGTGCGGGCGTACTCGACCTTCTCCGGCGTCACGCTGATGCCGAGTTACACGCCGTAGCCCGGGTGGAGCGCCGCTGACGCGGCGCAGAAAAGCAGAACGGCGGCCGGTGCGAATCGGCCGCCGTTTTCTTTCCCCGCGCGCTTACGCGTGCAGCAAGCGGTTCACGCGCGCGATGAACGCGGCCGGGTCGTCGAGCTGGTCGCCGGCGGCGAGCTGCGCCTCCTCGAACAAGAGCTGGCCGAGGTCGGCG
>NZ_JBQCFP010000004.1:0-29351 GCF_051958935.1 Dokdonella sp.
TTCGAACTCGGCGATGAAGGCGGCGTCCGTGCGCAGGCGCCGGTACGCCGCGTCGAGTTCGGCGAGCGGCGCGATCAATGTCTCGGCGACGTAGGAACCGCCGTAGTCGCCGAAGCGGCCGCGTGCATCGGGGTACGCCGAGTAGTCTTCGATTCGTTGCATGGCTCTCACTTGCCGATGGCCGCGTCCGCGTTGCGCACCGCTTCGACGAAGCGGCGCATGCGTGCGGGATCCTTGATGCCGGGAGCGGTCTCGATGCCGCTCGACACGTCGACCGCATAGGGTCGCACGAGCGCGATCGCCTGCGCCACATTGTCGGCGGTGAGGCCACCGGCGAGGATCGTCGAGCGGGCGAGGCGCGGCGCGCGCCGCCAGTCGAAGGTTTCGCCGCTGCCGCCGAGTGCGCCGAGTGCGTGGCTGTCGAGCAGGAACCCGCTCGCGCCCGGGTGCAGGCCGACATACGCGACCGCATCGTCGACCGACGCCATCGGCACCGCCTTCACGTACGGCCGCGAGAAACTCGACGCGAACGAACCCGGCTCGGCACCATGGAACTGCAGCAGGTCCGGCTGTACGCCCGCGATGACTTCCTCGATCCAGCCCGGCTCGTCGTCCATGAACAGCGCGACCGCGGCCGTGAACGGCGGCAGCATGCGGCGGATCTCGCGCGCCTGGGTGATGCCGATGAAGCGCTGGCTGCGCCGCGTGAACACGAGGCCGATCGCGTCGACGCCGAGATCGACCGCGAGCCGCGCATCCTGCGGACGCGTGATGCCACAGAACTTGACGCGCGTGCTCACAGGCTCACCTCGGGCGGAAGATTCCATTCAGCGGGATAGCGCGGCCCGAGGAACGTGAGTCCGGACGCCGGGGCGGTCGGACCCGCGACACTGCGATCGCGCCCCTGCAGCAGCTCGGCCAGCCACGCTTCGGCGCGCTCGCCGCGGCCGATCGGCAGCAGCGAGCCGACGATGTTGCGCACCATGTGGTGCAGGAACGCGTTCGCCTCGATGTCGATCGCGACTTCGTCGCCGCGCCGCGCGACGGCGATCGCGTGCACGTTGCGCATCGGCGAGTTCGCCTGGCACGCGACGGTGCGGAACGCACTGAAATCGTGTTCGCCGACGAGCGCCTGCGCCGCGCGCTGCATCGCCTCGACGTCGAGCGGAATGCGCTCCCAGGTCACGAAGCGCGCGGCGAGCGCAGCGCGCACGGGCCGGTTGAGGATCGTGTAGCGATATCGCCGCGCGCGCGCGCCGAAACGCGCATGGAAGCCGTCCGCGACCGGCCGCGCCCACAGCACGGCGACGTCGCGCGCGAGGCGCGAGTTCGCACCGAGCGCCCAGGCGCGTTCGGTGCGCGTCGCGTCGCTGTCGAAATGCACGACCTGGCAGCGCGCATGCACGCCCGCATCGGTGCGGCCGGCGCAGGTGACTTCGACCGGATGCGCCGCGACGAAGCTCAGCGCGGCCTCGACCTCGGCCTGCACGCTGCGTTCGTGCGACAGGCGCTGCCAGCCCGAGAAGTCGGTGCCTTCGTATTCGATGCCGAGGGCGAGGCGCATGAGAAGCCGTGATTGGTGATTGGTGATTGGCGATTGGTGATTCGTGATGGTGATTCGGAAGAGCGTAGATATCGCTGCGTGCAGTGTTCGCGGGGACCGGCCGCTTATCGAAAAAAGGGGAGCCGGGCTTGCCCGGCTCCCCTTGGATGAATGCGGGTCCGTGGTTCTAACGAATCACGAATCACCAATCCCGAATCACGGCTCTAGCGCAGTTCCGAGATCAGGCGATGCGCTTCCGCTTTCTGCGCATCGTTGCCTTCGGCGACGACCTCCTCGAGCATCGAGCGCGCACCGTCCGGGTCGCCCATGTCCATGTAGGCCTTGGCGAGATCGAGCTTGGTGCCGATCGCGTCCTCGCCGGCGAAGAAATCGTCGTCCAGGGTCGCTTCCTTCATCGCGGGTGCGGGCTCCTTCGCAGCGGGGACCACCGGGGCCGGCGCCGCCTTGGCCTCCGGGGCTTCCAGCGGCGGCAGGTCGTCGAACGTGAACGCATCGGCGGCCGGCGGTGGCGGCACATGCGCGTGCGTCGGCGCGGGCGTCTCGGCGAAACCGAAACCGTAGTCGTCCGCCGACTCGGGCTCGGCGGCGGGCGCGGACGCCACATGCGCATGGGCGAAACCGAAGTCGTCGTCGTCGAGCGTGGGACGCTCGGCCGTGTCGGCGAACGCGGCTCCCGAGTACGTGTCGGCCGCGGCGAACAGCGGATTGTGCGGCGCGAGCTCCTGGCCCATCGCCTGCGCTTCCTGCCATTCCGGCTGGTTCGGATCGGTCACGTAGGCGTGCATCTCCGCCGCGGTGTCCTCGAATTTCGCGACGTCGCGTTCCGCGTAGTAGAGGCTGAGCAGCTCGAGGTAGAGACCGACATTGCCCGGCTCGCGCGCGATCTGGTCGCGCAGCGCGGTCGCTTCGGCTTCCATCACGGCGCTCGTCGCGCCGGAACCGTCGATCGAGTCACCGAACGCATCGGCGATCGAAGGACGCGACCCATTCGACGCCGCCGGCGCGGCCTTGCGCTTGCGCATGCCGAACAGGCCGAGCAGCACCAGCAACACCCCGGCGCCGAGCGCGGCGGGCTTGACCCACGCCGCGTCGTACCAGGCGGCGGCCTGCGGCTTCGCGGCAGGCGTGGGCTTCTTCACGCTCGTTGCGGGCGTCGGTTTGGCCGTCGTGCCGCTCGTCGCGGTGGTCGGCGGCGTCGCCGCGAGCGGCGTCACCGTCGCGCCCGACGCATTCGCCGGCGTCGAGGTCGACGACGGCGTGGTGGCGGGCGTGGCCGACGTGGCGGCGGTGTCGGTGTGCGCAGCGGCCGACGGCGACGTCGCGGACGCGTCCGCGCCGGACGGCGTGGCAGCGGTGCCCGGCGCCGTGGACGGCGTGGCGGCCGGCGACTCACCGGCCGGCGTCGGCGCGGGCGTCGCGCCGATGGGCGGTGTCGTAGCCGGAATCGCGGCCGGCGTGGCCGCAGCGCCCGCATGGGCGTCGGCCTTGGCCGCGTCGCCCGGCGTGGACGACTTGGCAGCGTCACCCCAGATGTCCTTCTTGTCGATCGCGGTGTCCTTCGCGGTCGAAGCAGGCGTCGATGCGGGCGTCGTCGAAGCGGGCGTCGTCGATGCCGGCGGCGTCGCCGAGGCGGCGACCGGCGGGGGCGTCGATGCCGCGGGCGTCGCCGGCTTGCCGGTCACCTTGCCGGCCGCATCGGCCTTTGCCTGCAACTCCCTGAGCTTCTGCTGCAGGTCGGCGATCTCGGAATCCTTGAGGCTGATCAGGCGGTCGTTCTTGCCCTTGAGATCCTCGAGCTCCTTCACGCGCGACTTGAGTTCGGTCGCTTCCAGCTCGCGCGCGGTGAGGGCTTCCTTCGTGCGCGCGAGTTCGCGTTTGGCCTCGGCGTTCGCGGCCGAGCCATTGCCCGAACCGGGCTGGTCGGCCATCGCGAGGCTGCCCTTGCCGGACTTCGGCGGCACGAGTTCCAGACGCTCGCTGGCGCTCTTCGTTTCCGCGCCCGCGGTGCTGGCCTTCGCCGGCTTCGCCTCTTTCGGTGCCGCGCTCACGGGGGTCGCGGGCGCCTCGGTGGTCGATGCGACGCGCGTCGGCGTCGCGCGACCGCCGCGCCAGTCCTCGAACTGCGCACGCACCTGGGCCGCCGCTTCGCTCGCCGAACCGATCGCCTTCGCTTCGTCGGCGGTCGGGATGCGCAGGATCGCGCCGCGCTTGAGCGCGTTGATGTTGTCCTTGTAGAACGCGTCCGGATTGCTCTTGAGCAGTGCGAGCATCATCTGGTCGAGATTGGCGCCGCCATCCGGGCGCGTCGCACGCGCGATGCCCGACAGGGTTTCGCCCTGCTTGACCGGCCCGTAGTCGCCTTCGAGCACCGTGCGCGGAGCCGGGGCCACCGGCGCGGGCTTCTCGCGCGCAACCGCCGGCTTCTCGACCGGCGCCGGCCTTTCGGCCGCGGCGACCGTTTCCTTCTCGCGGCGCGGCGCCGCCGCGGGCACGCTCGGCGCCGGCGTCGCGGCGACCGCGGCCGGCGCGCTGCGCGCGGGCGCAGTCACCGGCGGATCGAGCAGTACGGTGTATTCGCGCAGCAGGCGGCCCTTCGGCCAGTTCGCCTCGACGAGGAAGTCGAGATAGCTGTCCTGCACGGGCTCCTTGCTCGTGACGCGGATGACGACCTGTCCGTTCGCACCCTTGCCGACCGAGAATTCGAGCGGCACGTTGATGTGGCTGCGGGAGATGCCGACGCGTTCGAAGTCCTCCGCCGCAGCCATGCTCACCAGCAAGCCTTCAGCCTCGCCCGCGGTGCCCTGGATGACCGGGATCTCGGCATCAAGCGGTTGATTGAGCTTGGATTTCACATGGACGGGGCCGAGGCCCAGCGCGAGCGCGTTCGTTCCGCCCAACGCGAGCGCGATCGCAAGCGAAAGTTGCAGCGGTCGTTTCATCTAGGCATGCCCCCCGGAGGCGTAGGGGCCCGTTTCGGGCCATCTCGAAACGGGCTTATAACACAATCGTAACTATAGATCACAGATACGATTTCGCAAATACCGGGAGCCGTCACAGATAGGTTTTGACGAGCAGCTCGGCGACCTGCACGGCGTTGAGTGCAGCGCCCTTGCGGATGTTGTCCGAGACGATCCACAGATCGAGCCCGCGCGGATGCGAGATGTCCTCGCGGATGCGGCCGACGAATACCTCGTCCTTGCCCGCCGCGTGTTGCACCGGCGTCGGATAGCCGCCCGGCCTGCGTTCGTCGACGACGACCACGCCGGGCGCCGCGCGCAGCAGTTCGCGTGCGCGCGCGGCATCGATCTTCTCGCGCGTCTCGATGTGCACCGCTTCGGAGTGACCATAGAACACCGGCACGCGCACGGCGGTCGGGTTCACCTGGATCGCTGCGTCCTCGAGGATCTTGCGCGTCTCCCACACCATCTTCATCTCTTCCTTGGTGTAGCCGTTGTCCTGGAAGTCGTCGATCTGCGGGATGAGGTTGAAGGCGATCTGCGCCGGGAACTTCTTCGGATCGGCGTCCTGGAAGTTCAGCAGTGCGGCGGTCTGGCGGCCGAGTTCCTCCATGCCCGAGCGGCCCGCGCCCGAGACCGACTGGTAGGTCGCCACGTTGATGCGCTCGATGCCGACCGCGCGATGGATCGGCGCGAGCGCGACGAGCATCTGCATGGTCGAGCAGTTCGGGTTGGCGATGATGCCGCGGTTCGTGTACTGCGCGATCGCGTGCGGGTTGACTTCGCTGACGACGAGCGGGATGTCGTCCTGGTAGCGGAATTCCGACGTGTTGTCGATGACGACCGCGCCCGCCGCCGCCGCGCGCGGCGCGTGCACGCGCGAGACCGAGCCGCCGGCGGAGAAGAACGCGATGTCGATGCCGTTGAAGTCGTAGCCGGCGAGATCGCGCACGACGAACTCGCGATGGCCGAACGACACCTTGCCGCCGGCCGAGCGCTCGCTCGCCAGGGGCACGAGTTCGCCGATCGGGAATTCGCGTTCGTGGAGGATCGACAGCAGGGTTTCGCCGACGGCGCCGGTGGCGCCGGCGATGGCGACGTTGTATCGGGTCGTGCTCTTGGTCATGGTCGGGGTCGGGTGCAGGGGTGGGCGAAGCGTGCGGCGCCAAGCATCACGCGGAATGGCCGCCGCGGGCCAATAACGCGTCGGCATTAACCGGATTCGGTGGCCTGCCGGCATGCGGGCCGGCGCCGAGCGCGGCGACGAGGTTGTCGACCGCGAGCGCCACCATCGCGCGTCGCGTCGCCTCGCTCGCGCTCGCGATGTGTGGCGTGAGCACGACGTTGCGGCAGGCGAGCAGGCGCGGATGCACGGCCGGTTCGTTCTCGTAGACGTCGAGCCCGGCCGCGGCGATGCGCCCGGCATCGAGCGCGTCGGCGAGCGCCGCGTCGTCGACGATGCCGCCGCGCGCGACGTTCACGAGCGTCGCACCTGGCTTCATTCGCGCGAGCTCGGGCGCTCCGATCGCGTGGTGCGTCTGCGCCGAATACGGCAAGGCCAACACGAGATGATCGCTGTGCGCGAGCAGCTCGTTCCTGGCGACATGGGTCGCCGCGCAGTCGCGTTCGAGCTCCGGCGCGAGGCGGGCGCGATTGTGGTACAGCACGCGCATGCCGAACCCGCGTGCGCGGCGCGCGATTGCCTGGCCGATGCGTCCCATGCCGAGGATGCCGAGCGTGCTGCCGTGCACGTCACGCCCGAGCATGAGTTCGAACGACCAGGTGGTCCACTGCCCTTCGCGCAGCCAACGCTCCGCTTCGGTCACGCGCCGGGCGGTCGCGAGCAACAGCGCCCAGGCGAAATCCGCCGTGGTTTCGGTGAGCACGTCGGGCGTGTTGGTCGCGATGATGCCGGCCGCGGTGAGCGCGGGTATGTCGAGGTTGTCGTAGCCGACGCCGACGTTGGCGATCGCGCGCAGGCGATGGGCGCCCGCGATGACCGCGGCGTCGATGCGGTCGGGGATGAACACGAGCGCGCCGTCGACGTCGTGCAGGCCCGCGCGCAGCGCATCCGCAGCGCGCGGCGCGACATCGGCCTCGACGCGCACGTCGAAGTGGCTCTCGAGGCGCGCGAGGATGTCGCCGAACACCGGCTGGGTGACCCACACCCGCGGCCGCATGCTCATCCAGCGTCACCGGGTACGCGCGGCGCGACCTCGCCGACGTCGCCGCATTGCGCGCGATGGCGCAGTGCCTGGTCCATCAGGACGAGCGCGACCATCGCCTCGGCGATCGGGGTCGCGCGGATCCCGACGCACGGATCGTGGCGGCCCTTGGTGACGACCTCGACCGGATCGCCCGCGAGGTTCACGCTCCGCCCCGGGACGAGGATGCTCGAGGTGGGCTTGAGCGCGATCGACACGACGACGGCCTGGCCGGTCGAGATGCCGCCGAGGATGCCGCCCGCGTGGTTGGAGAGGAATCCCTGCGGCGTGATCTCGTCGCGGTGCACGCTGCCGTGCTGCGCCACCGCCGCGAAGCCGTCGCCGATCTCGACGCCCTTGACCGCGTTGATCGACATCAGCGCGGCGGCGAGCTCGCCGTCGAGCTTGCCGTACACCGGCTCGCCCCAGCCCGGCGGCACGCCGTCGGCGACGACGCTGACGCGCGCGCCGACCGAATCGCCGGACTTGCGCAGAGCCGTCATGTACGCCTCGAGTTCCTCGACCATCGAGGCATCCGGCCAGAAGAACGGGTTCTGCGCGACTGCGTCCCAGTCGAACGCCCCGCGCGGCACGAGGTCGCCGATCTGCGCGAGGAAACCGCGCACGCGCACGCCGTGGCGTTCGGCGAGCCACTTCTTGGCGATCACCGCCGCTGCGACGCGCATCGTCGTCTCGCGCGCGGACGAGCGCCCGCCTCCACGCGGATCACGGATGCCGTACTTCTGCCAGTAGGTGTAGTCTGCGTGGCCGGGGCGGAACGTGTCCTGCAGGTCACCGTAGTCCTTCGAGCGTTGGTCGGTGTTGCGGATCACGAGCGCGATCGGCGTACCGGTCGTGCGCCCTTCGTACACGCCCGAGAGGATCTCGACCTCGTCGGCCTCGCGCCGCTGCGAGGTCCAGCGGCTGCGCCCGGTCGCGCGCCGCTCGAGGTCGGTGCGGAATTCGTCCGGCGCCAGCGCGAGCCCGGGCGGGCAGCCGTCGACGACGCAGCCGATCGCAGGACCATGGCTTTCACCGAAGGTCGTGACCGTCAGGAGCTTGCCGAAGGAGTTGCTGGACATGGAAGCCGTGCTCGCTGATGGCTCGGTCGTTTGTGCGGGGCTCGCAAGCCCTGCGGCGTCAGCCCGCGAAAGCGGGAATCCATTTTGCCTCCAAATGCCGACCCGGCAGCCATTGCCCCACCCCGCTGACGCCGGCGCTTTTCGCCGGGCGACGAACGGACGGGCTACTTGCGCGCACTCGCCGCGCGATGGATCTCCACCGCATGCTCGACGAGGTCGCGCCGGTCGAGCAGGAACACGCCCATCTGGCCGACGTTGAACTCGATCCAGTTGAACGGCACGTTCGGCAGCGTCGCGACGAGCGCCCGTTCGCTCTCGCCGACTTCGACGATGAGCACGCCGTCCTCGGTAAGATGATCCGGCGCCGCGGCGAGGATGCGCAACGCGAAATCGAGCCCGTCGTCGCCGGCGGTCAAGCCTAGTTTCGGCTCGTGACCGTATTCGGGCGGCAATGCGGCGAATTCCTGTTCGGTCACGTACGGCGGGTTGCTGACGATGAGGTCGTAGCGCTCGCCGCCCAGGCTGCCGAAGAGGTCGGACTTGATCACGCGCACGCGCTCGCCGACGTCCTGGAATTCTACGTTTTCGCGCGCGAGCGCGAGCGCGTCATCGCTGATGTCGGCGAGGTCGACCTGCCAGTCCGGGTTGTGTGCGGCCATCGCGATGCCGATGCACCCGGAGCCCGTGCACAGGTCGAGCGCGCGTTCGACATGGCGCTCGTCGAGCCACGGGGTGAAACCGCCCTGGATCAATTCGGCGATCGGCGAGCGCGGCACGAGCGCACGCCCGTCCGACTTGAACTTGAGGCCGGCGAACCATGCCTCGCCGGTGAGGTAGGCGACCGGACGATGCTCGTCGACGCGGCGATCGATCAGCGCGAGCACCGCGTGCTTTTCCGCCGCCGTGAGCTTCGCCTGGCCATAGGCGGGCGACAGGTCATGCGGCAGGTGTAGCGCGTGCAGCACGAGGTGGGTCGCCTCGTCGAGCGCGTTGTCGTAGCTGTGGCCGAAAGTGAGGCCGGCGGCGCCGAAGCGGCTCGCGCCGTAGCGGATGAAATCGACGATCGTCGCGAGTTCCTGCGTCACGGTGGCGTCCGCCATTCGAAGGGTCGAGCAGTATAGGGCATGCGCCGCAGCGCTCCCGTACGTGGCCACATGCCGCGCGCGCGGCGGCGTACCGGACCTCGCATCCGTATAATCGGCGGATGACCCGCCTTCGCAGCGCCGGTCGCGTTTCCGCGAACTGGCTCATCATCATCGCCGCTTTCGCCGCCGCCGCCGGCCTCTGGCTCGGCATGCGCGTGCTCGCACCCGCGCGCGGCCCTGACCTCGCCTCCGCCGTGATGTATCCGGCGCCGCGCGCGCTGCCCGCATTCGAACTCGACCGCAGCGACGGCGGCAAGCTCACGCTCGAGGACTGGAAGGGACGCTGGACCGTCGTCTTCTTCGGTTACACGAACTGCCCCGACGTCTGCCCGACGACGCTCGCCGATTTCAAGCAGGCGTGGAAGCGCCTGCCCGCCGCGACGAAGGAACGCGTGCGCTTCGACTTCATTTCGGTCGATCCCGAGCGCGACACGCCGGCGCAGCTCGCCCGCTATGTCGGCTTCTTCGATCCGCAATTCGTCGCCGCCAGCGGCAGCGACGAGCAGCTGACGCGCATCACGCGCGCACTCGGGCTCGTCTATGCGCGCGGCGAACCCAAGGACGGCACCTACGAGGTCGATCACAGCGCATCGGCCGTGCTCATCGACCCCGACGGCCACCAGGCGGGCGTGCTGCGTCCGCCGTTCGAGGCGGCGAAGATCGCCGCCGACCTCGTCACCCTCGCGGGAGCACGCTGATGCGCGCCTCAGTCGCCCTGCAGTACGTGCTGCCGCATCGCTTCCTGTCGCGGCTGGTGTTGTGGGGCACGCGCTGGACGTTCGCGCCGTGGAAGGACTTCCTGATCCGTCGCATCGTCGACGGCTACCGCGTGGATCTCGACGAAGCGGAACAGCCCGATCCGTCCGCGTACGCGCATTTCAACGCGTTCTTCACGCGCCCGCTCAAGCCCGGCGCACGCCCGCAGGCACAGGCCGCGGATGCGATCCTCTGCCCCGCCGACGGCCGCATCAGCCAGGCCGGGCCGATCCGCGCCGGCCGCGTGTTCCAGGCCAAGGGACCGGATTTCAGCGTCGCCGAGCTGCTCGGCGACGAGGCCGCAGCCGCGCCGTATGCCGACGGCCGGTTCGCAACGGTCTACCTCTCGCCGCGCGACTACCACCGTGTGCACATGCCACTCGCGGGCGAGCTGCTCGAAACCGTGCACGTGCCCGGGCGCCTGTTCAGCGTGGCGCCGTTCGCGGTCGCCGCGGTGCCGCGCCTGTTCGCGCGCAACGAGCGCCTCGTCTGCCATTTCCGCGGCGCCAACGGGCCGTTCGCGGTGGTGCTGGTCGGGGCGATGCTCGTATCCGGCATAGAAACCGTCTGGGGCGATGTCGAAGTGCCGCCCTATGCCTCGCGCGTCACGCGCCGCGACTGGCGCGGCCGTGGCATCCGCCTCGCACGTGGCGCGGAAATGGGCCGGTTCAACATGGGCTCGACCGCGATCGTGCTGCTGCCCGCCGCCGCCGCGCTCGATCCGGCTCTGTCACCCGAACAGGCCGTACGCGTCGGCGAAGCGATCGGTTCGATCGCAGGAGCGAATCTCCTGCCGCCCCCGGGTTGAAATCCCTCTTCCCAAGCCGCCCGGCATCGGTCACAATGTGACGCGATTGGGCAATTTGTGACGCGATGGGCGGTCTCATGGGGTAGGCCTCGCCTAATATCGACCTCACGGATTCGACAACCATCCAGATTGGCCCCAAGGATGGGCAGGGGGACAAAGCCATGCAGATCATGACCCGTTTGATCGCCTTGAGCCGCGCGATGCAGTTGCGCCGGCAGTTCCGGGAGATCAACAAGACGCTCGAACTGCTGCCGCCGGCCGCACGCCGCCAGCTCGCCGGCATCGCGCTGCGCGAGTTCACGAGCGCCGCCAAGAGCGAGTTCCCGCACCTCTACGCGACGCCGCCGGAAGAGAAATACCGGCCTTGGGGCAGCGGCACCGACATCGGCCTCGAGCGCCTGCGTTCGGACAACCTGCAGGTACGTCTGCGCGGCGTCGCTCTCTGGCTGACGGTCGTGTTCCACGAAACCAAGGATTCTCCGTTCGGCGAGCAGCAGGACCTGCACCGCCAGGCGATGCGCTGCCTGCGTTCGCTCAAGGAAGGCGTACCTGCCGACGACCTCAGCCGCTGGATGATCGAAGGCGCGGAAGCCGCCTGAGCCACGACCGCACGTCACGCCGGCGTGCGGGCGGAAGGGATGCCGCACAGGGCCATCCTTCCGCGGAGCCGGATCAACCCGGCTCGCATGCATCGGGACGATGCTGCCGGGTGGACAGCGCGGTCCATGGATGGGCCGCAACTTGAATCGACGAGTTCACAGGACGGGACCTGGCGCACGGAAGCGCCAACTCCGCCGTCCCGTCAGCGCGCGCATGCAGGCAGCTTGAGCGACTGCCCCGGCTTGATCGGATAGTGCGGCCCGCGCAGGCCGTTCGCCGCCGCGATCTCGCGAATCCCGCAATTGCCGCTGCGACGTGCGATCGCCGCGAGCGTGTCGCCCTTGCGCACGACGTACGTCCGGTCCTTCGCGCGCGCCTTCGCCGGCGCGCGCGATTGCGCGAGCGCGACCGGCGGCGGCACGGGCACGATCGCCTCGTGCAGCTCGGCCGCGAGTTGCGGCCATCGCCCGCTCGCGCAATCGCGTTCGTACACCTTTTCCAGCCGCTGCGGCACGACGAGCCGCGCGCCCGCCGGCTCCTGCTGCTGCGGATCGAGCTGCGGGTTGAGGTTGCGCAAGGTGCGGAACCAGCCGTCGGCATTGCCGTCCTGGCCGAGGCAGATGGTGAGCTCGGCGATCGATGCCGGCCGCTCGAGCGTGATGCTGCCCGGCTTCGCCGCGATCTTCGGGAACTCGAGGTTGTAGCGCTCGGGATGCATGAACAGCCATGCGGCGGCGAGCACCATCGGCACGTACTCGCGCGTTTCCTGCGACACGCTGCCATACACCTCGGGGCTCCAGAACGCGGCGGCATTCTCGCCCCTGCCCGCGCGGCGCTGCATTGCGCCCTCGCCGCCGTTGTAGGCGCCGATCACGAGTTCGAGGTTGTTGTTGAAGATCGCGAGCTGCTCGTTGACGTACGCCGCGTTCGCGCGCGCGGCGAGGCGCGGATCGAAGCGCTGGTCGAAACCGTCGACCGTGGTGAGGCCGAAGCGAAGGCCGGTCGCGTACATGAATTGCAGCGGACCCGACGCGCCCGAACGCGACACCGCGTGCACCTTGCCACCCGATTCCTTGGCGAGCATGCCGAACAGCAGGGCTTCGGGCAGGCCCGCCTTCTCGTACTCGGGCCACATCTGGAAGCGCAGGTACTGGTAGTTCTCGTACGCGGTGATCAGGTTCGGCCGGTACTGGGTCAGCCACTCCTCCAGCGCCGCCTTGACCGGACCGTTGAGCGCGATGATGTCGCCGAGCTCGCGCCCCTTGAGCAGGGTCACCGAGCGACCGAGCTGCGGCAATGTGGTCACCACCGGCGAACCTTCGCCGACCTCTTCGGTCGCTTCCGGCGTGGTCGCGCCGGTGTCGCCTTCGACGGCGAGATCGGAGCGGCTGCCGATGCCCGCGCGCAGCAGCGAATCGAAGCCGGCGACGAAGCGCTGCTGGTCGCATTCGGCGATCTGCGCGCATTGCGTCGCCGCTGCGCGCAGGTCGTCGAGTGCCGCCTTCATCTCCTCCTGCGCACGTTGGGTTTCGCCCGACCGCGCGAGTGCGAGGCCGGCCTCGTAGCGCCGGCTGTCCTGGTCGAGGCGCTGGTACAACGCATTGGAGGCATCGTCCGGTTTCACGGCCGCGCCGGGTTTCGCGCCACGCGGCACATTGCCGGCACAGGCGGCGAGCGCCGCGGCGGCGGCGGCGGCGATACAGAAGGTATGGCGGAATCGGAACATGAACGTGCAGCGTGCGTGGGAACGCTGCACGGTAACCGCTGGCGCCGCTCCGCGGCAACCCGCGCGCATTCCCGCGCGGCGCGGCGGCGACGCGATTCGTCGCTACAATCGGCGCCGCGGCCACGCGCATCGTGCATCCGAGGAGATTTCCCTTTGAGCGACATCCTGATCGACAAGGGCGACAAGGACGTATTCCTGCTCGCCAAGTACGCGAATCGCCACGGCATGGTCGCCGGCGCGACCGGCACCGGCAAATCCGTGTCGCTGATGCTCATGGCGGAAGGCTTCTCCAAGCTCGGCGTGCCGGTGTTCCTCGCCGACGTGAAGGGCGACCTCGCCGGCCTGTCGCAGGCCGGCGCGATGAACGACAAGTTGAAGGCGCGCATCGAGCAGCTCGGCATCGACTGGGCACCGAACGCGAATCCGGTCGTGTTCTGGGACATCTACGGCAAGCTCGGCCATCCGGTGCGCACGACCGTGTCGGAGATGGGCCCGAACCTGCTCGCGCGCCTGCTCGAACTCAACGACACGCAGGCCGGCGTGCTCGAGATCGTGTTCAAGGCCGCCGACGACGACGGCCTGCTGCTGCTCGATCTCAAGGACCTGCGCGCGCTGCTCGCGTTCGCCGCCGACCACGCGAAGGAATTGTCGCAGCACTACGGCCTCATCTCGACGCAGTCGATCGCGGCGATCCAGCGCGCGCTGCTCTCGCTCGAGCAGGCCGGCGGCGACCAGTTCTTCGGCGAGCCCGCGCTCGACCTCGCCGACTTCATGCGCCAGGACATGTCCGGCCGCGGCATCGTCAACATCCTCGCCGCCGACCAGCTCGTGCTCAAGCCGAAGCTCTACACGACCTTCCTGCTGTGGATGCTGTCGGAGCTGTTCGAGAAGCTGCCCGAGGTCGGCGACCTCGATCAGCCCAAGCTCGTGTTCTTCTTCGACGAGGCCCACCTGCTGTTCGACGATGCGCCGCCCGCGCTGCGCCAGCGCGTCGAGCAGGTCGTGCGCCTGATCCGCTCGAAGGGCGTCGGCGTGTACTTCTGCTCGCAGAATCCCGACGACGTGCCGGACGTGATCCTCGGCCAGATGGGCAACCGCATCCAGCACGCGCTGCGCGCATTCACGCCGCGCGATCAGAAGGCGGTCAAGGCCGCCGCGCAGACCTTCGCGCCGAACCCGAAGATCGACGTCGCGCAGGCGATCACCCAGCTCGGCGTCGGCGAGGCGCTCGTATCGACCCTGCAGGCCGGCGGCGTGCCGATGCCGGTCGAACGCGCGCTGATCGCTTCACCCGGATGCCGCATCGGCACGATCACCGAGGCCGAGCGCGCGACGATCCGCTCGCGTTCGCCGGTCGGCACGAAGTACGACACCATGGTCGATCGCGAATCGGCCTTCGAGAAGCTGGCGCAGCGTGCCGAGCAGGAAGCCGCGTCCGCGCCCGCAGCGAAGGGCGGCAAGGCGGCCGACGAGGCCGACAGCGGCTGGACGCAGGCGGCCAAGGACATGGTGTTCGGCACCAAGCGCCGCCAGGGCATGATCGAGGCGTTCGCGAAGTCGGCGGTGCGCAACGCGGCGGGGCAGCTCGGACGCTCGCTGCTGCGCGGCGTGCTCGGCTCGCTGTCGAAGCGCTGACGATGACGGCTTCCAACCAGCCCGCGCGCGCCGACGCCATCGTCCCGTTCTGGAATCGCCTGCGCGAGATCTCGCTCTACCCGACCCATTCGGCAGCGCTCAGCACGGTCGTCGTGCTCGCACTGTGCCACCTCGTGGACTTCCTGCCGCTCGGCGTCATCGGCTGGCTGTTCCAGCTGCTGATCTGGGTCGCGCTGTACAAGTACGCGTTCGAATGCCTGCGCGCGAGTGCGGATGGGCGCCTGGAGCCGCCCGAGGTCGCCGTGTCGGTCGAAGACAGCCTCGGCTGGTCGCAGATCTGGCTGCAGGTCGCGTTCTTCGCCTTCAACATGCTCGGCTTCATCCTGCTCGGGCCGGTCGGCGGCACGTTCGTCGCGATCCTGCTCGCGCTCGCGCTGCCCGGCGCGATCATGTCGCTGGCGATGGACCAGAATCTCGGCCACGCGCTCAACCCCGCGACGTGGATCGCGATCGTCGCGCGCATCGGCTGGCCCTACGTCGCAGTCGCCGCGCTCTACTTCGTGTTCGGCGTCAGCCAACGCTATGCGCAGGCCCTCGTGGTGCCAATCCTGCCGCCGGTCATTTCGACGATCGCGTTCTACCTCATCACGAACTACGTGGTCGTCGCGACGTTCCACCTCATGGGTTACCTGATCTGGCAGTACCAGGACGAAGTCGGCTACGAACCATCGGCCGCCGCGATGCCGCTCGCGTCGCGCGCACGCGACCCCGACCAGGACCTGCTCGACGAGGCCGCGCAGCACGTGCGCGACGGCGCGCCGGAAGCCGCCGCCGAGCTGCTCGGCGGCCAGCTGCGCGCACGCGGCGGCAGCGATGCGGTACACGTGCAGTATCGCAAGGTGCTCGGCGTGCTCGGCCACCGCGACGAGTTGCTCCGGCACGGTCGCGAATGGATCGCGGTGCTGCTCGCACAGGACAAGGAGCGTCGCGCCGTCGACGTCGTGCGCGACTGCCAGGAAATGGATCCCGCGTTCGAACCCACCGACCCCGACGACGTCGCACGCATCGCGCGCAAGGCGGTCGACGCGGGCCAGAGCCAGGTCGCCCTGAAACTCGTGTCGAGCTGGTACAAGAGCCATCCCCGGCACCGCGACGTCCCGGCGAACTGCCTGCTCGCCGCGAAGCTGCTGGCCGAACGCATGGGCAAGGAAGACACCGCGCGCGCGCTGCTCGACCGCGTGATGCAGGCGTTCCCGCAACATGCACTCGCCGGGGAAGTCGGTGCCTATCGCCGCTTCCTCGATACGCTCGGCGCGCCTCCCGCGCGCGCTTGATCGTCACGCCTGCGGGGCGAGCAGCCTGTTCGCCTTGTCCGCCTCGGCAGTGCCGGGCCAGGTCGCAGCGATGCGCGCCAGCAGCGCACGCGCTGCGCCCTCTTCGCGGCGCGCGTCGAGGTCGCATGCGACCTGCAGCATCGCGGCCGCGAGGCCAGGCGTCGCGGGCGCGCGCGCAGCGAGGCCGCCGAGCAGTTCGGCCGCGGCCGCGCCTGCGCCGATCGCAGGCCAGCGTCGCGCGAGCCCGAGCTGCTGCACCGGAGTGAGCGGCAGGCGGCGGCCGGCACCGGCTTTCAGGTAGTCGTCGTAGATGCCCTTCTGCTCGCTCAGTTGCGCGGCCGTGCGCAGTGGCAGCGCGAGCACGGCGCGTGCAGCCTCGTCGATACGCGGCATGCCGGGTTCGTAGCGGGCACAGCGGTACAGCGCGATGCGCACCGCGAGATCGGCGGGGCGGCGCGCCGCCAGCGGCTCGAGCAGTGCGCGCGCCGCCGCGATGTCGAGGCGCCCCAGATGCGCCTGCGCCTGCGCGAGGGCGGCTTCATCCTCGTTCGCGGCATCGGCACGCGCCTCCTCGTCGAGGAACTCGCGCCGCTCCCAGCCGAGGCGGCGCACCGCGACCGCGAGTGCCGCGCCGCACACGATGCCGCCCGCATGCGCCTCGAACGCGACATTGGAATCGTGCACGAACGCGAGCTGCAGAACTTCCCAGCCGAGCCATGCAGGCAACAGCACGAGCGCAGGAGCCCTGACGTAGTCGAACACGACGAAGAACCACCAGAAGAAGCGCACCTTGCGCGCTCCCCACAGCACGCAGTACGCGCCCATCAGCGACGCGATCGCGCCCGATGCGCCGACGAGGGAGCCGTGGTCGCCCCAGTGCCAGGCGAGGCTCGCGAATGCGGCGCCGATGCCGCCGAGCAGGTATCCGACAAGGAACAACACGGGCCCGAGCGCGCCTTCGACGAGCAGGCCGAGCAGCGCGAGGAAGAGCATGTTGCCGAGCAGGTGGCCGACGCTGCCGTGCAGGAACATCGAGCCGACGATGCGCGCCGGGGCGATCTCGGACTGGCGCAGCTTCCAACGTTCGGTGAACGCGCGATCCCACAAGCGCTCGAACTCGGCGCGCGACTCGCGCCACGCGACGATGCCCTCGACGCTCGGGTCGATTGCGGTGCCGTCGTGCAGCGCGGCGACGAATGCGTCGTCCGACTGCAGCAGCGCGGCGGCCCAGCGCCGGTCGCCCTCGTCCGATGCCATCCGCTCGAACAGCCGGTTGCGACCGTCCTCGGCATGCTGCGCGAGCCAGTCGCGATAGGCCGGGAACTCCCAGCGCGCGAGCCCGTCCTGCACGTAGAATTCGAGCGCCTGCTCCTGCCGCGCCTCGTCGGGCAACTGCAAGCCGAAGAACACGAACGCGTTGACGAGAATCAGCGCGAGCGTGACCCACGGGAAACTCGCGCGGGTCGGCGCGCGATGCAATGGCACGATCAGCACGCCGCGGCCCCTTCCGCGAACGAGGGTAGGCCGATTTTACTCGGCAATGCATGCCATGTGGCCGACACGGTTGGTAACGTGCGCGCTTGCGCAGGACGGGTGTGCGATGAGTCGATGGCGACCGCCGATGCCGGCTTCGACGGCGATGATCACGCCGGAGGGTCATGCGCGCCTCAAGGCCGAGCTCGACGAGCTGTGGCGCGTGCGCCGGCCCGAGGTCGTGCGCGCGCTGGCCGCCGCGGCCGCGGAAGGCGATCGCTCGGAGAACGCGGAATACACGTATCGCAAGAAGCAGCTCGGTGAAATCGATCGCCGCGTACGCTATCTCGGCAAGCGGCTGGAACGGCTGCGGGTGGTCGATGCGCCGCCGACCGATCGCAGCGCGGTATATTTCGGCGCATGGCTGCGTCTCGAAGACGAGGACGGCCGTGAACAGGCCTACCGCATCGTCGGGCCCGCCGAAACGGATGCCGCGCGCGGCTGGATCAGTATCGACTCACCGCTCGCGCGTGCTGCGCTGAAACGGCGCGAGGACGAGGAATTCGAGGCTGAACTTCCAGGCGGACGCCGCTCGTTCGTCGTGATCGAGGTGCGCTACGACGGCCCGTTCGAGTAGCCGCCGGGGCGATGGCGGAGGGAGCTTGGCGTTTGTGTGCTTCTGTTCTATTCCACGGAGTCGCCCTCGGCACCGGCGGGCGAGCGGAACCTGGTACAGCGCGTCGCTTCGCGAAAAAACCCCTGCGCGCCCCTGAATCGGCAAAGGATCGACAAAAAAGGGCGGCCGAAGCCGCCCTTTTCGTTGCCTCTGCGATCGCACTCAGCGCGTGATCGGCAGGTACACGCGATAGACTTCCTGGTCGACCGGCGTGTCCGGCGTGGACATGAACTCGTCCCAGAAACGGCCGACGCCGCCCTCGCTGTAGCGGTAGCCGTGCGTCTCCGCGTAAGCCTTCTGGTTGAGGCGGATCAGCGGCAGCTGCGCCGCGCTGCCCGTGTATTCGGTGTAGAGCGCCGTGCCCTGGTACCACAGCGCCGCGCGCACGTTGCCGTCGACGACGAGGTAGCCCTTGTTGTCCTTCTCGCCCGCAGCGTAGGTCTTCGGCTGGCCGCTCTCGTCGACGCCTTCGTCGCTCTGGTTCGGCACCGGCGTCTCGATGTTGTAGGTCTGCCCGTCGAGCGTGAACGACGTCGCGCTGACCGGCACGGCGACGCTGAAGGTGTAGTCCTCTTCGCCCCATTCGGTCGTGATCGTCATGCGCGGGCCCGCGGCGGTCAGGCCGGCCTTCTTCAGCGCGGCATCGATCTCGGTCATCGCCGTGCTCGTGGCGTCGGCCACTTCCTCGAGCGAGCGCTTCGCCTTCGTGTTGACGAGGAACACCGGTTTCGCATCGACGTTCACGACCTCGATCTTCTGGTCCTTGTAGTCGGTGTTCGGGAAGCCCGCGAGCATCGCCGACAGGCTCGCGAGGTTGCCCTGCACGATCGCCGACGGCTCGCCGTTGATGTACAGCCCGCCGAAGCGATGCAGGAGATTCCAGCCGTAGTCCACGTCGTAGGATTCGGTGACCTTCACGGTCTTGCCGTTCGCAGTCGGCTGCAGCGTGATCTTGTAGGTGCGATTGGTGCCGATCCAGTCGTTGTCGAGCGCCATCTCGACGCTGCTGTCCTGCTCGGACTTGGTGATCGTGAGCGAACCGTCACGCACCTTCGGCGAAGCGCTGGTCCAGCTCGCCTTCGCGCCGACGCCGGATTCAGGACCCGACAGCGTCATCTTGAGGTTGGGGTCGAACGCGCGCATGCCGTTCCACTGCGGGAAACGGCGGAACGAGTTGACCGAGTCGTAGACCTGCCGCAGCGGGCTCGGCACCTCGACGGTACGCTCGATATGGCCGTGATCCGGCAACACCACGCCGACCACGACGGCGAGCAGGAACACGATCAGCAGAGCGATCAGAATTTCGAAAATACGAATCATCCGAGGTATCTCCAGAACCCAGCCATTGGCTGCACGCGCGGCGAGCGACGCCCGACCGGATTCGGCCACGCCGTCCCCTTGTGCCCGCGCATGCACGGTCCCGCGCCGGCGGGACAAGGGGTGGATGGTACTGGACTCCGGGGCGCATGCGCTACGACCCTGGCCTGCCGGACGCGTGGCCCGCGCGCCCCCGGCGGCGAAATGCGCAGCGCAAAGCGCCCGCCAGGCCGGCGGCCAGCCGGCGCGAGGGCCAAGACCGCAATCGGCGCAACACGACCGCGGTGGCCGCGGCGCCGGCGCTCAGACGATGCCGAGTTCGAACGCCTTCAGCACCGCGCGGGTGCGGTCGCGCACGCCGAGCTTGGAGAGGATGTTGGAGACATGATTCTTCACCGTTCCCTCGGCGACGCCGAGCGAATTGGCGATCTCCTTGTTGCTGTAGCCGCCGGCCATCAGGCGCAGGATCTCGGTCTCGCGCTCGGTCAGCGGGTCGGGCCGGTCCAGGCTCGTGAACTCGTTGTGCATGCGCTCGAGACCGCTGAGCAGGCGCTGCGTGACCATCGGCGCGACCAGCGATCCGCCTTCGGCGACGGTCTTGACCGCATCGACGAGCTGGTCGAGCGAGACGTCCTTGAGCAGGTAGCCGCGCGCGCCCGCCTTGAGCCCGGCCAGCACGAGCTGGTCATCGTCGAAGGTGGTCAGGATGATCGTCGGCGGCAACTGGTCCTTCGCCGCGAGCGCATTGAGGACGTCGAGCCCGGACATCCCCGGCATGCGCATGTCGAGCAGCACCACGTCGGGTTTCACGCGCGGTATCGTCTCGACCGCCTGCGCGCCGTCGCCGGCCTCGGCGATCACGCGGATCGAATCGGACAGCTCCAGCAGCGAGCGGATGCCCTGGCGCACCAGGGTCTGGTCGTCGACCAGGCAGACTTGGATCACGAGGTTCCCTCCAATGGCAGCAGGGCATCGAGGGCGAAGCCCTTCCCCTTGCCGGTGACGATGTCGACGCGGCCGCCGAACTGCGCGAGGCGTTCGCGCATGCCGGTGAGGCCGTTGCCGTGCCGCAGTTCGCTGGCACCCTGGCCGTCGTCGCGCGCATGGATCGCCATCTGGCGATCGGCGCTGCGCTCGAACGTCAGCCAGAGATTGCGCGCGCCGGCGTGGCGCACGGTGTTGGTGATGATCTCCTGCGCGCAACGCAACAATACCTGCGCGCGCTTGGGATCGTCGACGCTGAAGCGCGGCGGCAGCTCCAGGTGGATGGCGAGGCCGGGCACGCCTTCGGTGAGGTTGCGCAAGGCCTGGGTGAGATCGATGCTGTCGCCTTCGCGCAGCTGGCTGACCACCTCGCGCACGTCGCTGAGCAGCAGCTTGGCGACCGATTGCGCCTGCCGCACGTGCTCCTGCGCCTGGCCCTGCACGAGGTGGCTCGCCACTTCGAGGTTGAGGCTGAGCGCGGTCAGGTGGTGGCCGACGAGGTCGTGCAATTCGCGCGAGATGCGCATGCGCTCGGCGAGGCGGCTCGATTCCGCGAGCAGGGTGCGCGTCGCGCGCAGCTCCGAATTGAGGCGGCGCTGTTCCTCGCGCGCCTCGACCTGCTGCTTGGTCACCAGCGCCGTGACGAACGCGAGCACGATGAAACCCGAATACAGGCTCGACTGCAGGAATGCGTCGCTGAGGCTGAACGCGGGTTCGCGGATGCTCGCGAACACGGGCACGAGCGAGAAATTCTGCAGCACCATCCAGGCGATGCCGATGCGCAGCGGCAGCAGCCACGGCAGCACGACCGCGACGACCGCGAGCAGCAGCGCCGAGATGCCGCTCTGGCTGAACCAGCCGATCGCTACCGCCATGCCGTTCAGCACGACCAGCAGGGCGATCTGCAGCGCGCGCCGGAGCGGCGTGCGGCGGCGGTCGCCGAGGTCGTGGGTGAGGTACCAGTAGACGACCCCGAACACGATGTAGCAGGCGAGCCACAGGTGCACGTAACTGCCGGGCAACTGCTTCTGCGCGAGGTCCTCCACCACGGTCTGGTAGCGCAGGAACGGCGTGCCGACGCTCGCGTACTGGAACAGGCCGGCGTAGCGGAGCAGCTGGATGTGGTTGAACTGCGGCCAGGGCATGCCGTCATGATATGCCGGCGGACCGACCACCGACCTGCCCGGAAGTCATTGTCGGCGCGCGGGCCGCGGCGGGGCCAGGGCGCCGCTGCAGCAGGGCGGCTAACATTTCCCTAACCAATGCGCCCGCAACGCGCCATGACCGCATCGCGGGCGCATGCGATAATCGGCACTGGTGGCCGCGGCCTGCAGCCGCACGCCCCCATGCCATCCGACGGAGCAAGCAATGGCCCTAAGCATCCGCGACGTGCAACCGCACGATCTGGATTCGGTGCTCGCACTCAACAACGCCGCCGGTTCCACGATCCTGCCGCTGGATGTCGCCGGTCTGCGCGGGCTGTACGACGAGGCGAGCTATTTCCGTGTCGCCGAAGTGGACGGCCACATCGCCGGTTTCCTCATCGCGCTGCGCGAGGATGCGCGTTACGCGAGCCCCAACTTCCTCTGGTTCCGCGCGCATTACCCGGAATTCGTCTACATCGACCGCATCGTCGTCGCCCGCCCGTACCGCGGCCTCGGCCTCGGCCGCGTGTTCTATGCGGACGTGACGAGCTATGCAGAGACGCATGTGCCGGAACTGGCCTGCGAGGTGTTCCTCGAGCCGCGCGACGACGTCTCGCTGCTCTTCCACGGCACCTGGGGTTTCCTCGAGGTCGGCCAGCAGACGATGCCGAGCAACGGTCGCCGTGTCGCCCTGCTCGCCAAGACCCTGTGCAGCTTCCCGTTCGTGCGCGACACCTACCTGCGCGGCCCGACCGGCCGCCTGCCGGAGCTGCCCTGGCTCGGCGAGCGCGCGCGGCCGAACGCGGCGATGCGCGGCGCCCGCGCCGCCGGCGGTGCCTGACGTGGCGATGACCGCGGCGGAACTCGCGAGCCTCGAGCCGGTCGCCGAAATCAAGTTCGGCCAGGTCGGCATCGCCAATCTCAAGTTGAAACGACTCGACCCCGACGCGCTCGCGGCCGAACTGCGCGGCAAGGTCGAGAACGCGGAGAAGCTGTTCCTGCGCGCGCCGGTCGTACTCGACCTCAGCCACCTGCCGGGCCTTCCCGACGTCGACGTCGTGCGCGACCTGCTCGAGCGGATCCGCGCGTCCGGCATGCTGCCGGTCGGCCTTTCCTACGGAACGAGCGAGAACGAGCAGATCGCGCAGGCGCTCGGCATACCGGTGATCGCCAAGTTCCGCGCGTCGTACGAACGCGCCGGCGACGCGGCAGCCGAGGCGCCGCCGGCACCGCCGCGCGCGACGCCGCCACCGCCGTCGCGCGAGCCGGCCGTCGATTCGCGGGCGACCGCACCCGCCGCGCAGCCCGGCACGAATGCGAGCGGGCTGCTGCATGACAAACCGGTCCGTTCCGGCCAGCAGGTATACGCGCGCGGACGGGACCTGATCCTCACGGCGCTCGTGGGCAATGGCGCCGAAGTCATCGCGGACGGTTCGATCCACGTCTACGGCGCGCTGCGCGGGCGCGCGCTCGCCGGTGCGCAGGGCGACGAGGGCGCGCGCATCTACTGCCAGGAATTCCACGCCGAACTCGTCTCGATCGCCGGCCAGTACCGCGTGTTCGAGGACATTCCGAAGGACCTGCGCGGACAACGCGTGCAGTGCTGGCTGGAAGGCGACAAGTTGATGTTGAAGAAGCTGTGATTGGTGATTCGGGATTGGTGATTCGCAAAAGCAGCCGCGGGGGGCCGGTCGTGTTTGCTGGCCGCCCTTCACCAATCACGAATCACGAATCACCAATCACCACACCCAGGGAGATACGCCATTGACTGAGATCATCGTCGTCACGTCCGGGAAGGGCGGCGTCGGCAAGACCACCACGAGCGCCTCGCTCGCGGTCGGCCTGGCCCGGCGCGGCAAGAAGGTGGCCGTCATCGACTTCGACGTCGGCCTGCGCAACCTCGACCTCATCATGGGCTGCGAGCGGCGCGTCGTGTACGACTTCGTCAACGTGATCCAGGGCGAATGCACGCTCAAGCAGGCGTTGATCAAGGACAAGCGCATCGAGACGCTGTACGTGCTCGCCGCTTCGCAGACGCGCGACAAGGACGCGCTGAGCAAGGAAGGCGTCGAGCGCGTGCTCAACGAGCTCACCGACGACGGCTTCGACTACGTGATCTGCGATTCGCCCGCGGGCATCGAGAAGGGCGCGAGCCTCGCGATGTACTTCGCCGATCGCGCGATCGTCGTGGTCAACCCGGAAGTGTCCAGCGTGCGCGATTCCGATCGCATCCTCGGCCTGCTCGCAAGCAAGACGCGCCGCGCCGAGCAGGGCGGCGGCGGCGTCGAGCAGCACCTGCTGCTGACGCGCTACAACCCCGACCGCGTCGCGAGCGGCGACATGATGGGCATCGCCGACGTCAAGGACATCCTCGGCATCGAGGTGCTCGGCGTGATCCCGGAATCGCCGGGCGTGCTGACCGCGTCGAACGCGGGCGTGCCGGTGATCCTCGACGAAGCTTCGGATGCCGGCCAGGCGTACGCCGACGCGGTCGCCCGCCTTGCCGGCGAGGACCGGCCGATGCGCTTCATCGACGCAACGAAGAAGGGTTTTCTCGCGCGCATCTTCGGGAGCTGAGCCATGGGACTGTTCGATCTATTCCGCTCACGCCCGAAGAACACCGCATCGGTGGCCGCCGAACGGCTGCGCATCATCGTCATGCAGGAACGCGCGGCGAACGGCCGGCCGGACTATCTGCCGATGCTGCGCCGCGAGCTGCTCGAAGTGATCCGCAAGTACGTCAACGTCGATCCGGACGCGATCGACATCCACGTCACGCACGAAGGCGAAGGCGAAGTGCTCGAGCTGACGGTCGCGCTGCCGGAAAAGCACGTCGCGCCGTCGACGCCGGCGACCGACGAGACCTGACGGCGGCAGGTGCGATGGACGCGGCGATCACCGCGCCGCACGGGAGCGATGCCCCCGTGCAGAGGCTCGCCGACATCGGCTTCGCCGCAGCGCGCGCATTGCTCGCGCGCCATGCGCTCGTACTGGTCGAAGTCGCCGCGGGCGAACCCATCCCGGGCAGCTACTGGGGCGACAGCGAAGCAGGCGTGATCGCACACGAGGTCTATGCGCGTGCCGACACACCGGTGCATTCGCTGCTGCACGAGGCCTGCCACCTGATCGTCGCCCCGGCCGAGCGGCGCGCGTCGATCCACACCGACGCCTCCGACTCGCAGGCCGAGGAAGACGCGACCTGCTATCTGCAGATCCTGCTCGCCGACGATCTCGCCGGCGTGGGTAGCGCGCGCCTGATGGCCGACATGGACGCATGGGGCTACAGCTTCCGCCTCGGCAGCGCACGCGCCTGGTTCGAACACGACGCCGACGACGCGCGCGCATGGCTCGCCGCACGCGGCCTGCTGCCGCAAGCGCCGCGATGAGTGATTGAAACACGACGCGCACGCAAGAGCTCCGCCGCGGAAGTTTCTGCCGACGATGTCTAGAGCGTGTCCGGCTCCAACTTGCCCTTCATTTTCCTTCCTTCGTGTCCTGCTTGTTTCAGCCTCCTGACCGTGAATGCTGCGCCGATCCTGATCGATCCTGAGCCGCGCCTGCGCTGAGACCGCTGCGCGCGTCAGCTACGATACATCCAGCCGGGACGACAATCGGGTCTTGCCACGGAGAGACGCTGGCCCCGAATGCGACGGGGCGATCGGGACGATGATCCTCGCGACCGACAAACCCACCGCCCTGCCCTCGCCGCCGCACGCGGCGCCTTCCGCGATCGCGTTGTTCCTCGACGTCGACGGAACACTGCTCGAATTCGCACCCGAACCCGACGGCGTCGTCGTCGACGCCGGGTTGCCCGCGCTACTCGCTCGGCTCTCGCATGCGCTCGACGGCGCCCTCGCGGTGCTCAGTGGCCGATCGCTGCAACGCATCGATGAACTGCTCGGGCTGCCGGAACTCGCCGCGGCCGGCTCGCACGGCGCCGAACTGCGCCGCAGCGGCGGCACGATCGTGCGTGCGGTGCGCGATTCGCATGGCATGAGCGCCTTGCGCGCGTACGCTGGCGCGCTGCTCGCCGATGTCCAAGGCGTGGTGGTCGAGCACAAACCCGACGCGATCGCGCTGCACTGGCGCGCGGCGCCGGCGATGGCGGCCGTGGTCGAGGATGTCGCGCAAAAGCTCGTGCGCGCCGGCGGCCGGGCCTATCGCCTGCAGCACGGCGACTGCGTGGTCGAACTGCGCGGCGCCGGCGCGGACAAGGGCGACGCCTTGCGCGCGCTCATGCAGCAGTCGCCGTTCGCCGGCCGCGTACCGTGGATGATCGGCGACGACCTCACCGACGAGCACGCCTTCGATGCGGCCGAACGCGCCGGCGGTTCAGGCGTGATCGTCGGCCCTCGTCGGCCGACGCGCGCCCGCTACGGGCTCGCCGATCCCGCGGCAGTGCACCGCTGGCTCGCCGCGCTCGCCGCTCATCCACCGGAGACGTCCACATGAGCGACGCCAAACCCGCGAGCCTCGACCTCGGCGTGATCGGCAACGGCACGATCGGCGCGCTCGTCGACGCGCGTGGGCGCATCGTCTGGTGTTGCCTGCCCGCGTTCGACGGCGACCCGGCGTTCTGCTCGCTGCTGTCGCCGCGCGCGCACGACGCCGGCTGGTTCGACGTCGCGCTCCACGGCGAGCGGCGCTCCAACCAACACTACGTCGAGAACTCGGCGATCCTCGTCACGCGCGTCGATGCCGAGGACGGCAGCGCGATCGAGATCACCGACTTCGCGCCGCGCTACAAGCAGTACGGCCGCGTGTTCCATCCGATGGCGATCGTGCGCACCGTGCGTCCGCTCGCCGGAACGCCACGCATCACCTTGCGCCTGCGACCGCTCACCGGCTACGGCGCACGCAAGCCCGAGCGCACGTCCGGCTCCAACCACGAGCGCTTCATCCTCGACGACGGCACCGTGCTCCGCGCGACCACCGATGCGCCGCTGCCGATGCTGCGCGACGAGTTGCCGTTCCTGCTCGACCGCGAAATCCATGTCCTGCTCGGCCCCGATGAGACGCTGACGGAATCGCCCGCCGCGTACGCCCTGCGGGCGTACGACGCGACGCTCGGCTACTGGCGCGAGTGGGTGCGCTACCTGTCGATCCCGGCCGAATGGCAGGACGCGGTGATCCGCGCCGCGATCACCCTGAAACTCTGCCAGTACGAAGGCACGGGCGCGATCGTCGCGGCGATGACGACGTCGATACCCGAAGCGCCGCACACGGTACGCAACTGGGACTACCGCTACTGCTGGCTGCGCGATGCCGCATTCGTCGTGCGCGCGCTCAACCGCCTCGGCGCGACGCGCAGCATGGAAGAATACCTGCGCTACCTGTACAACCTCGCCGCCGGGGCCGACGGCGACCTCGGCCCCGTCTACGGCATCCATTTCGAGCGCGAACTGCTCGAGCGCGAGGCGGAGCACCTCGCCGGCTACCGCGGCATGGGCCCGGTGCGCATCGGCAACGATGCGTGGCGGCAGTTGCAGAACGACGTGCCCGGCAGCGTGGTGCTCGCCGCCGTGCAGCTGTTCTTCGACCGCCGGCTCGAGTCACCCGGCGACGCCGCCGCATTCACGCGCCTCGAGGCCGCCGGCGAAGCCGCCTGGCGCGTACACGACCGGCCCGACGCGGGCCTGTGGGAGTTCCGCGGCCGCGCGCACGTGCACACCTATTCCGCGGTGATGTCGTGGGCCGCGTGCGACCGGCTCGCGCGCATCGCCGCGCACCTCGGCGCGGGGGCGCGCGCGGCAGTCTGGGCCGAACGCGCGCAGCGCGTGCGGGAGCTCGTGCTCGCGCGCGCCGTGCACCCGCGCCACGGCTGGTTCGTCGATGCGTTCGACAGCGAACGCCTCGACGCGAGCCTGCTGCTGCTCGCCGACCTGCGCTTCATTGATGCCCTGGATCCCCGTTACGTCGCGACGGTCGAGGCCATCGGGCGCGAATTGCGCCGCGGCGACTACGTCTACCGCTATGCGACCGAAGACGACTTCGGCATGCCGGAGACGAGCTTCACGATCTGCAGCTTCTGGTACGTCGAGGCGCTCGCCTCGATCGGCCGCGTCGACGAGGCGCGCGTGTTGTTCGAACAGTTGCTCGCGCGGCGCAATCCGCTCGGCCTCCTGTCCGAGGACGTGCATCCGCAGACCGGCGAGCTGTGGGGCAACTTCCCGCAGACCTATTCGCTGGTCGGCCTCATCAATGCCGCCTCGCGGCTGTCGCGCAGCTGGGAGAGCTTCCTGTGAGCCGTCTCGTCGTCGTCTCCAACCGCGTCGCGCAGCCACGCGAAGCGCGCGCGGGCGGCCTCGCCTCGGCGATGCAGGCCGCGCTCGAGCAGTGCGGCGGGCTCTGGTTCGGCTGGAGCGGTCGGATCGTCGACGACGTGGCGGACACGCCGCGCGTCGAACGCGCCGGGCGCATCGACTACGCGCTGGTCGATCTCTCGCGCACCGACCACGACGAGTACTACCTCGGCTTCGCCAACCGCACGCTGTGGCCGCTGCTGCACTTCCGCCCATCGCTGCTCGACTACCACCGCGACGACTTCGCCGGCTACCTGCGCGTCAACGCGATGTTCGCGCGGCAACTCGCGCCACTGCTGCGCGACGACGACATTGTGTGGATACACGACTATCACCTCATCCCGCTTGGGGCCGAATTGCGCGCACTCGGTGTCGCCGCGCGCATCGGCTTCTTCCTGCACGTGCCGGTGCCGCCGCCGGCCCTGCTCGCGATCTTGCCGCACCACGAGCAGTTGTTTCCCAAGCTCGCCGCGTACGACCTCGTGGGCCTGCAGACCTGGCGCGATCGCGACGCGCTGCTCGCCTACTTCCGCGAAGAACGGCACGCGACGACCGATGCGGATGGCGTCGCCGTGCTGCCGGATGGGCGCCGTTTCGAGGTCGCCGCGTTCCCGATCGGCATCGATGCACAGAAGGTGGCCGAGCAGGCGCGCAAGGCGGCGGGCAGCCCGGCGACCGGGCGACTCGTACGAAGCCTGGAAGGCCGCAAGCTCGTGATCGGCGTCGATCGCCTCGATTATTCGAAAGGCCTGCCGCAGCGTTTCGAGGCGTTCGGCCGCTTCCTCTCGCGCCATGCCGCCTGGCGCGCGCGCGTGTCGTTCCTGCAGATCGCGCCGCCATCGCGCGAGCAGGTGCAGGAATACCGCGACCTGCGCTCGCGCCTCGAGCGCCTCGCCGGTGCCACCAATGGCCGCTACGCGGAACCGGACTGGGTACCGATCCGCTACGTCAACCGCAGTTTCACCCAGGGTACGCTCGCCGGCTTCTACCGCGTCGCCGACATCGGCCTCGTCACGCCGCTGCGCGACGGCATGAACCTGGTCGCGAAGGAATACATCGCCTCGCAACCACCGGACGACCCGGGCGTGCTCGTGCTGTCGAGCTTCGCCGGTGCAGCCGACGAACTCGCCGAAGCGATCATCATCAATCCGCTCGATCCCGAGGACATCGTCGAGAGCCTCGAACGTGCGTTGTCGATGCCGCTCGCCGAACGGCGCGAGCGCTGGGCAGCGATGTTCGAGCGCGTGTCGCGCGACGACATCGCGTCGTGGCGGAGGGCGTTCCTCGATCGCCTCGCGGGCTGACGTGGGTTCGTGGCGACTTCCGACAGCCGCACGCGTTGCAGGATCTCCCTGGCGGCGGTGAATCCGTAGCGGGCCTTGGCGGCCTTGCGCGCAATGCCGGGAGAAAGAAGCCATCGCGCGGCCAGCTATTGCGCGCGGCAATTGCGCAAGCAGGCGAAGAACCAAAAAAAAAAAAGCCGCGCGGCGAACCGCGCGGCCATGTCGCCTTCAGGAATCGACGATCAGAACTTCACGGTGATGCGGCCCCAGTAGTAACGGCCCATCAGGTCGAAGTCGCTCGGGTCCGTGTTCGCGTTCAGCGTGTTGTTCGCGTACAGGAACGGCGGCTGCTTGTCGCCGACATTGTTCACGCCGATGTCGAAGCGCGTGTTGAGCGAT
>NZ_JBQCFP010000005.1:0-3598 GCF_051958935.1 Dokdonella sp.
CGCGCGGGACGCGCACTCGGCGTCGCCGGTCGCACGGTCGCGCGCGACTGGCGCTTCGCGCGCGCATTCCTCAAGAGCGAGCTCGGCGGCGACGGCGAGGCAGGCGACGACGCAGCAGGCGATGACGCAGCCGGCGATGACACGTAAGCGCGCGATCCGACGTTATCCGCATCGACCATGAACACGCCGTCGACCCACCTGCGCGACCTGTTCGAAGCCGCCGTGGCGCTCGCCCCCGCCGAGCGCGACGCTTACCTCGACCGCCATTGCCCCGACCCGGCCGTGCGCGCCCGGGGCGATGCGTTGCTGCGCGCGGACGCGAGCGACGACGAGCCGCTGTCGCAGGGACGGCTCGACGATCTCGCGCGTGCGATCGGCGACGAGCCCGCCGCGCCGCCGGCGGGCAGCCGCATCGGGCCGTTCGAGGTCGTGCGCGTGATCGGCGAGGGCGGCTCGTCGACGGTGTTCGAGGCGCGACGCGAGCTCGAAGGCGCGACCCAGCGCGTCGCCCTCAAGCTGCTGCGGCACAACCTGCTCTCGCCGGACGCGCGGCGCCGCTTCGGCCGCGAACAGCGCGCGCTGATCCGGCTGCAGCACCCGCACATCGCGCGCATGATCGAGGGCGGCGTCACGCCCGAGGGCCTCGCCTACATCGCGCTCGAACTCGTCGACGGCGTGCCGATCACCGAGTTCGCGCAGGCACGGCGGCTCGGCACGCGCGAGCGGCTGCAGGTATTCGCGACGGTCTGCCGCGCGGTCGACGCGGCGCATCGCGCGCTGATCGTGCATCGCGACCTCAAGCCGTCGAACGTGCTCGTGACGCCCGACGGCGAGGTCAAGCTGCTCGACTTCGGCATCGCCAAGCTGCTCGCCGATGAAACCGGGCCGGAAGCGACCGTACTGCCCGCGTTCACGCCGGCCTACGCGGCACCCGAGCAGGTCGATGGCGGCACGATCACGACCGCGACCGACGTCTATGCGCTCGGCATCCTGCTGGGTGAACTGCTGACCGGCGAACGTCCGCGCGGCGGCCCCATACCCGCCGCTGCCGCGCGCGAAGCGGATGCCGCCGCGCGCACGACGCGCACGCGCTTGCGCGGCGACCTTGCGGCAGTCGTCGCGAAGGCGATCGAAGCCGACGCGGAGCGGCGCTACGCCTCGGCCGGCGAACTCGCCGAGGATGTCCGTCGCCTGCTCGAGGAGCGGCCCGTGCATGCGCGTCCGCAGACGCGCTGGTATCGCTCGTACCGCTTCGTTGCGCGGCACAAGGGCGGCGTCGCCGCGACCGGCGTGTTCCTGCTCGCGCTGCTCGCCGCGCTCGGCGCGGCGGTGTGGCAGGCGCGCGTCGCGCGCGACGAGGCCGCGCGCGCGACGCGCCAGACGCAGCGCGCGGAGACGGTGCGCGATTTCCTCGTGTCCGTGTTCGAGGCGGCGCAGCCGGACGTGCCGCGCGAGCGGCGTCCGACCGTGGAACAACTCGTCGACGACGCGGGCGACCAGCTGCTGCGCGACGACACGCTCGCCGACGACGCGCGCGTGGACCTGCTGCTGACGCTCGCGAAAGTCGGCGGCGCGATCGGTGCGTACGAGCGCGAACACGCGCTGCTCGACCGTGCCGAGGCCGACATCGAACGGCTGCCGTCGGCCGACGACGCGCGCCGGCGCGCGCGCGTGCTGCGCGCAGGCGCATTCGTCGCGCAGGCACGCCCCGACGAGGCGATCGCACTGCTCGAACCGCTGCGCGCGTCGCTCGTCGACGAAGGCGGCGCGGCCGCCGTCGATGCGTTGCTCGTGCTGGTCGATGCGCTGTCCGGCGCGAACCGCAGCGACGAGGCGCAGGCGGTCGCTGCCGATGCGCGCGCGGTCGCGCAGCGCGCGGGCGACCCTGGCGACGCGCTGCTGCTGCACGTCGACGCCGCGCAGACGCGCGACCTCGTCAACGCGCAGAAGTTCGCGCCGGCGCTTGCGCTCGCCGAGGCGGCGTGGAAGCGCTGGAACGCGCGGCCGCGCGAGGTGTCGCACGACGCGCTCGACCTGGTGTCGTCGATCAGCGTCTCGGCCGAGATGACCGGCGACCTCGTGCGCGCGGATGCGGCCTACCGCGAAGCGATCGCACTGGCCGAACGCCTCTACGTGCGGCCGCATCCGGATGCGGCGTGGGCGGTCGGCACCTACGGCAGTTTCCTCGTCGCCAAGGCGCGCTATGCCGACGCGGAACCGTACGTGCAGCGCGCGCTCGCGATGCGCCGCACCCTGTTCGGCGACGCGCATCCCGACACGCTCAACTCGATCGCCGCACTCGGTCGCCTGCGCGCGGGGCAGTTGCGGCGCGACGAGGCGCGCGCGGCCTTCGAGGAAGGCGTCGCCGTCTGCCGGCGCGAACACGTCCGCCACAACGTCTGTCCGCGCCTGTTCGGCTCGCTGTCGCAGGTGCTGGCCGGCGCGCACGACCTCGACGGCGCGCGCACGAATGCGCTGCAGGCGGTCGCGCTGCAGCGCGAGCTGACCGGAGAAGGCAGCGCGCAGCTGATCGCGCCACTCGGCTTCCTCGCGCGCGCGCAGGTCGCCCAGGGGCGCCACGCCGACGCGATCGCGACGACGGACGAGCTGCTCGCGATCGCGGCGCGCAACGGCAGCGAAGCGTCGAAGGACGTGCGCTACGCGCGCTTCCAGCGCGCGCTGGCGCTATACGCGCTCGGTCGCAACGACGAGGCGCTCGAGCTCGCGACGGCCGTGGTGGCTGCGCAGAAGGAGCGCACGCCGGACGAGAAGTCGACCCTGTTCTCGATGCTCGCGCTGCAGGCGAGCGCGCTCGCGCGGGCGCAGCGTAACGGTGACGCGCGCGCCGTCGCCGCCGAAGCACTGGCGATCGACCCGCGGCCGCCCGGGCGCGATCCCGCGGCCGCCCAGGAGCTGGAGCGCCTCGCCTGGGGCGTGCACGGCGGCTGAAGCCGCGCCCGCGAGCTTCGCTGGCCGCGTGGCAGCCGTCGCGACGGAACGTCGTTACCCGGGATCGCCAACACGGCTTCCTGGGAACATCGCCATGATTCTTCGCATCGGTTTGATCCTTTTCGCGTCGTTCCTCTCGATCGTGACGGCGAGTGCGGCCGTCTACACGGTCGGCACCGACGCCGCATGCACGCATACGGGCATCGGTTCCGCCGCGGCCGCCGCGGACGCCCATCCCGGCGCGGACGAGATCCACGTCGCGGGCACGTCCAACAACCTGGGCAGCCCCGACTACACCAACCAGGCGATCGCGTTCCCGGTTTCGGCCAACGAGCAGCTCGACATCATCGGCGGCTTCGCCGACTGCTCGCAGGCGGCGACCACGGGCACGCGCACGATCTTCGACGGCGCCGGCGGCGCGGCCGAGCCGGTGTTCCGCATCACCATCGCCACCGGCGGCCGGGTGCGGATGACGTACCTGACCATCCAGCACGGCGACGAGGACGGCAGCGGCAAGGGCGGCGGCATCTACTTCAAGGGCGACGGCATCCTCGAGCTCAATCACAGCCTGATCACCAACAACATCGCCAGCTACGGCGGCGGCATCTACGCCGAAGGCACCGGCACGAACACGGAGCTGGTCATCGGC
>NZ_JBQCFP010000006.1:0-44669 GCF_051958935.1 Dokdonella sp.
CCCGTGTCGCACGCGATCACTCAGCGATTCTCACGCCTCGCGAGGCTGGACTGCATGTACCGTAGCCCATGGCGCGCTTGCACAGTTCGCGCACGGAGAGCTAATGTGCCATGCGCGATCTTATGGAAAGTGCTATTTCGCCATTCGATCGTCGCGCGTATCGGGATTCCATTCTTCCAGGTATATTCAAGGAGCACGAATGAGCTGGATCAGGAATGCGGCATGGAGCGCACTGCTCGCCGTTGTCTGCACCGCCGGCCCGGCTCGGGCGGTCGAAAAGGACTATGAAGCGCTGTTCGGCGCGTTGCGCACAAAGGTAGCCGAACGCAAACCGTACGAACCCGAAGCGGTCCGACAGCAGATCGACCACGCGTACTCTCATATCATCGATTGTCCGGCGGGCAAAGAGCCGGAGGAATCGGTCGCCCATGTCGGCATCGAAGGCGTGGAGTACTCGTACAACAACATCTACCTCGACGACAACGACCAGCTTGACGGGCAGTTCTGCTTCTACATCGCCGAGCCGCTTCATCGTCGCCTCACCGCGGCCGAAGGCAGGGATTTTTCCGCCGCATTGCTCATGCCGGACACGCAGCGCTTCATGCCAGGGCTGCCCACGGCCGAGGAGCTGGCGGCTCGCGCGAGGATCGGTGAGAAGCACTTCGCGGAACTGCGTGCGGCGGTCGCGAGCGGGATCGGGATTCCAAGAAGCCCGGACATGGTCCCCGCAACACTCCCACCTCTGGGCCAGCTGATGGATTGCTCGCACGTTCCTTTTGAAGATCTGGACAGCCGACTGTTCGATGCCGCGTGGGAAAATCTTGGAGGAGGAAACAATACCTTATACAACGACGTATATTATTGGCATGCGCTCGGGCGCGGCGGAGAGGTGTGCGTGTTTCTGGAACCGCCGCTTCGCCGCGGCCTCACCATGGAAGAAGCGAGAGATCTCTTGCGCGCAGTGCAATTGGATCTTGGCTACTCCGACGAGTTCCGTCGCTGCCGACCCGGAAGGCAATACGCTACCTCCAAATCCAGCCTACCCCCCGACTGCGCCTGAAAAAAAAAATAATCCAGCCAGTTCCAAGCGCTAGCAACCCCGCGCCTCTGGCCGACTCGAGCTACCCCTACAATACGATTGCCGTTCTCAACAGGCCCGACACTGGGCCGGGCATTACCGCCAGCGCGGTCCAGGTTGGCCTCTATGTCTACATGACCGCCGCGCATACGCTTTTCGGCTCCTCAGGCCAGCGACTCACAGGCTTCCGCGTGCGGCCCGCGCATCACCTTCCAGCGACAACGAGCTGGATCCCGGTTGATGCGACGCCCGACCCCAGCTACACGTTCGCCGCCAACACGCTGAAGGGCCGCGACCTTGCTTATCTGCGCGCCAATATCCAACATCCGAATCCGCAAGGTTTCGCAAGGCCGGCCCAGATCAGCTCGTCGCACGACAGCGGCAACGGCACCACAGCGACCTGCGCGTCCTCCTTCGAGACCAGCGACCCATTCTGGGAAAGCGCAAACATGTCGTGGTTCAACCCCAGCGGGCCCGATCATGCCAATGGCTGCTTCAGCAGCGGCCCAGCCCGCGTCGTGGTGCATTATCCCAATCGAGTCAATGGAGTCGACAATTTCACCGATCCGCGCCCGTATATCAGTACCAATGTTGGATTGTTCGGCAGTTCGTCGAACGGTACGTACTACGAGCTCTATCATCCGACGGCCGACGGCAACTATGCCATCGGCATGACCGACGCCTACGTCAGTCCGGGTAGCAGCGGCGGCGCCCTCTTCGCCACGCCATATGGCGGCACCCTGGCTGCGGCACGCCTACTAGGTATCGTCACTGTGCAGAGCAACAATGGCATGGGTTTCGCCACTGGCGATATGACGTATAACCACGCTTCAATGTGGTCCGATCTCACCTGGGCACCTGCATCGCAAATTTCGATCACCTCTCCCGCCGAGGGCTCCAGTTACGACAGCCAGTCCGCCCCGAATCTGATTGCCAGCGCAGGATCGCAAACGTCCCAGCTTCAATGGAAGTCCGACATCGACGGCGCGCTCGGATCCGGTGGCAACGTACCGATTGCGGGCCGCCTGAGCGCCGGCATGCACACGATCACAGCATCCATCGGCCCCGCTTCGCAAGCAAAGATTGGCGTCGTCTCTGCCGCTACCGTGCTCAGAACCCTGCACATCACGATCACCGGCGCGCCGACGCCGACCTTCACGATGACGCCGACGACCGTGCTGATTCCCGCAACGCAGACATCAGGGGCATTCGCGTATTCCTGGCGAGCGACCGCCTATCCCTCCCTCGATCTGCAGAGCAGCGTTAACGGTGGCGCTTGGGCACCCGTACCGGGATTGAACATTCCCGCCACGGGCAGCACCGGCGATCACATCGTCGTCGGGACGACATACAGGTTCCGGTTCTTCCCGCACGGCGACACGACGAACGTGCTCGGTACGCTGACGGTGAGCGGTGTGGCGGCGCCCGCACCTGTATTCGCTGCCAACCCGGTGCACGGCGTAACGAACGGCGCCTCATGCAGCACGACGATTACGTGGAGCGCGCCGGGCTACCAAGCCATCGACTGGTGCGGCAAAACGAATGCTGGGAATTGGCAATGCGGCACTCTTTCGACGCCAGCCACTGGGTCGACTGGCGTGTCTGTGCCCGTCGGCACGACCTACGGCTATCGGTTCTATCCGCACGGAAGCCAAAGCCAGGGCGGATCGTTCAACCTCCTGGGTGAACTCACGGTGGATTGGGCGACAAATTCGTCGCCGACGTTCACCGCAAATCCAGCTCACGTGGTCGTACCGGCTGGAGCGGCATCTGGGTTGAGCATCATTACATGGAGCGCTGCGGCGTATAGTCAACTCGACTGGTGCGGCAAGGTCGATGGCGGCCCATGGACCTGGAGCGGTCTCAGCACACCGCCCGTCGGCAAGACCACGGTGTCGATTCCCGTCGGTTCGACCTATGGATATCGGTTCTATGCACCGGGCAATGCGGTCAATTGTTCTTCCGCGACGAAGCTCGGTGAGCTCACCATCTACGCAACGCACTGACGGATGATGAAAGCGTGGCGGCCGAAATCCGCCGCCACGTCCGGCGCAGGTGCTTCACGCGGACCGGTACGGCCACGCGACTTGCGCGCGCGCATCGATGTGCCGCGCTCCTGCGCGAGCTCAGCGCCGAAACTGCGCGTCACGGTCCGGACGTTCACCGCGGCGCGATGCCGAGTGCGCGCTCGATCCCGGCCGGGTCGTACAGCTTGCCGCCCTTGATCACGGTGGCGACGTTGCGGATGTCGGCGATGTCGCGCGTCGGATCGCCGTCGACGAGCACCATGTCGGCGTACTTGCCCGGCGCGATCGCGCCGCGGTCGCGCGTGACGCCCATGACTTCGGCCGGCGCGAGCGTCGCCATGCGCAGCACTTCGGCGGGTGCGATACCCGCCTTCGCATACAGTTCGAGTTCGTGGTGCAGCTGATAGCCGGCGAGCGCATCGGTTCCGGGAATGATCGTCACGCCGGCGTCGTGCAGCGATTTCAGCAGCGCGAGCATCGCCGGGAATGCAGCGCGATACGCGTCTTCCTGGCCCTTCGGCACCGGCAGCGAGTTGCCGTAGAGACCGCGCCGCACCTGCGGCGGCAGGCGCGGCGCGATCGTTTCGAGGCCGGGCACGATCGCGGTCGGATCGCCGTTGAACAGGTTCTCGAAGATCGTCATGGTGGGATCGAGCACCGTGTGGCGCGCCTCGAGGAACGCGATGAATTCGCGCACCTCGGGCCTGTCCGGCGTGAATTCGCGCGCGTGCTCGGCGACCTTGATGAAGCGGTCACGGTTGCGCGTCTCCTTCACGCCGGGATAGAGGAAATTGAGCATCACGAAATTGAGGTGCTGGATTTCGTCGGCGCCGCCCTCGACGAACTGCCGCGCCGACATGAAGGCGGGCACGTGACCACTCACGCGCAGGCCGCGCTCGTGCGCGCGCGCGGCGATGACCGGCATGAGTTCGGGTTTGATCGACGAGTAGATCTTGATCTGCGCGTAACCATGGTCGGCATACCAGTCGACGTCCTTGATCGCGTCCTCGGCCGTGTCGACGCGCATCCTGGTCGGCCCGGCGAGTTCGCCGGTGCCGTCGATGATGCCGGCCTTGAGCACGCGCGGGCCGATCTCGCTGCCGTCGTCGAAGCGCGCGACGCGCTTGAGGAACGCATCGGTATCGTTCGCCATGTCGCGTGCGCTGGTCACGCCGTTGGCGAGGTCGAGCAGGCCGTCGACGTCGCTGAAATGCTGGTGGTTGTCCCACAGGCCGGGCATGAGGAAGCGGCCATGCGCGTCGACCACCTCGGCGTCGGCGACCGCCTGCAGCGCCGCGTCGGGCGCGACGCGCACGACGCGCTCGCCGCGCACGAGCACGCTCGTGTGCTCGCTCACGGAGAGGTCGCGCGGATCGAACACGCGCGCGTCGCGGATCAGCAGGCCGCCCTTCGGCATGCGCACGAGTTCGCGCGCGAGGCGCGCCGACCACGCGTTGTCGGCGGCGTCCTGTGCAGCCTGCAGCGGCTCGAGGTTCTTTGCCAGCGCTTCCGGCACGACCGAGAACCAGCCCGACACGATCGCCGCGGTGGCACCGTCGCCATCGAGCCAGATCGGTTGTGGCGTGAAGGCGAGGCCGCCGATGCGGTACTGGTGCAGCTCGCGGCCGCCGACGCGCGCGCTGCCATGCGCCTCGATCGTCGCCTCGCCCATCGGCAGCAACGCGAGCCGATGGCCGGGCGCTTTCAACAGCGCGCGTGCGAGCACGCCGAGGAACTCCGGCGGCGGGTTGGCCGGCACCTAGAACGCGCCCGCCGCCGGCGCGCTGCCGTCTTCGGTGCGGTTGTGCCAGCTCGCCTTGCCGTCGGCGATGTCGAAACGCTCCTCGACCGGCGCCTTCATGTAGTCGTTGCCGCGCCCCCGGTAGGTAATCGGCCGGCCCGCGTCGTCGAGCGTCCACTCGGCGACGATGTGGTCGCCGCGACCGCGATCGTTGTAGGAATACTCGGCGTGCATGCGGCCGCCGGTGGTGGCGACGGTCTGCGTGCCGGCCGCATTGCCCTGGATCGTGATCGTGTCGGTACGCGTCGCGGCGGCCGCATGGGCGGCGCCGACAGCGAGCAGTGCAACGGCAAGGAAGCGCGACATGGCGGACTCCGTTGGGCGACGCCGCGAGCTTAGCGAGGCCACGGCTCCGCGCACCCCTGCCAAAGGCAACCCCTGCGACGGATCGCTCTTGCTAGACTTGCGCGCCGCCTAGCAGGAAGTCGGGAATCGGACCGTGCGCCTTTTCTCGATGCAGCGATCCATCCGTGGGTCGCGCCTGCCCGGCTTCCCCTCAGCCTGCCGGAGCCCCGAATGGACGCTGCCGCTCTGCCCCGCCCCGACGATACCCGCGTTGCCGTCATCGGCCTCGGTTATGTCGGTCTGCCGCTCGCGGTCGGCTTCGGCCGCCACCTGCCGACGCTCGGCTTCGACATCAACCAGGCGCGCATCGCGGAGCTGCGCGAGCATCGCGACCATACGCTCGAGGTGTCCAGCGAGGAACTCGCGGCGACGCCGCAGCTGCGTTTCAGCGCGGAAGCGGACGACCTGAAGGCGTGCAACGTGTTCATCGTGACCGTGCCGACGCCGATCGACGACGCCAAGCGCCCCGACCTCACGCCGCTCGTCTCGGCGAGCCGCACGGTCGGCAGGGCGATCGGCCGCGGCGCGGTCGTCGTGTTCGAGTCGACCGTGTACCCGGGCGCGACCGAGGAAGTGTGCGTGCCGATCATCGAACGCGAGTCGGGGCTGCGCTTCAACGTCGACTTCTACGCCGGCTACAGCCCGGAGCGCATCAATCCGGGTGACAAGGAACACCGCCTCGAGACGATCCTCAAGGTGACGTCGGGTTCGACCCCGGCCGCAGCCGACTTCGTCGATGCGCTGTACCGGCGCGTCGTCACGGCCGGCACGCACAAGGCGTCGAGCATCCGCGTCGCCGAAGCGGCGAAGGTGATCGAGAACACGCAGCGCGACCTCAACATCGCGCTCATCAACGAACTCGCGCTGATCTTCCACCGACTCGGCATCGACACCGCCGAAGTGCTCGCCGCGGCAGGCACCAAGTGGAACTTCCTGCCGTTCCGCCCCGGCCTCGTCGGCGGACACTGCATCGGCGTCGATCCGTACTACCTCACGCATAAAGCGCAGCAGATCGGCTACCACCCGGAAGTGATCCTGTCCGGCCGGCGCATCAACGACGGCATGGGCCAACACGTCGCGCAGCGCGTGATCAAGCTCATGACGCAGCGGCGCATCCACGCCGCGGGCGCGAACGTGCTCGTGCTCGGGCTCGCGTTCAAGGAGAACTGCCCGGACCTGCGCAACACGCGCGTGACCGACGTGGTCGGCGAGTTCAAGAGCTACCACGCCAACGTCGAGGTGTACGACCCCTGGGTCAGCGCCGACGAAGCACGCCACGAATACGGCCTGGACCTCGTGCCCGAACTCGTGCCCGGCCGCTACGACGCAGTGATCCTCGCCGTCGCGCACCGGCAGTTCCTCGAACTCGGCATCGAGCGCATCCGCGCGCTCGGCAAGCCCGGCTGCGTGCTGTTCGACGTCAAGCAGGCGCTGCCGCGCGACCTCGTCGACGACCGCCTGTAGGGCGGTACGCGCGCCGCGCGTGCCGCCGCGGCGTGCGTGAAGAAACGGCAAGATCGCCGGGACGCGAAGCGCGACCGGCCCATGGAGAAGACACATGCGCATCCTCGTCACCGGCGCCGCCGGCTTCATCGGATCCACGCTGAGCCATCGCCTGCTCGCGCGTGGCGACGAAGTGCTCGGCTACGACAACCTCAACGACTACTACGACCCCACGCTCAAGGAAGCGCGGCTCGCCCGGCTGACTCCGCATGCGAACTTCCGTTTCGTGCGCGCCTCGCTCGAGGATCGCCCGGCGCTCGAGGGCGCATTCGCCGACTTCCGCCCGCAGCGCGTGGTCAACCTCGCTGCGCAAGCCGGCGTGCGCTATTCGCTGACCAATCCGTACGCGTACATCGAGGCCAACCTGGTCGGCTTCATCAACGTGCTGGAAGCCTGCCGCCATGGCGGCGTCGAGCACCTCGTCTACGCCTCGTCGAGTTCGGTCTACGGCGCCAACCGCAAGCTGCCGTTCTCGGTACAGGACGCCGTCGACCACCCGGTCAGCCTGTACGCCGCGACGAAGAAGGCGAACGAACTGATGGCGCATACCTACAGCCACCTGTACCAGCTGCCGACCACGGGCCTGCGCTTCTTCACCGTGTACGGCCCGTGGGGACGGCCCGACATGGCGCTGTTCCTGTTCACGCGCAAGATCCTCGCCGGCGAGCCGATCGAGGTGTTCAACCACGGCAAGCACACGCGCGACTTCACCTACATCGACGACATCGTCGAGGGCGTGGTGCGCACGCTCGACCGCGTGCCCGCGGGGGATCCTTCGTTCGATCCACTCGAGCCCAATCCCGGCTCGTCGGCCGCGCCGTACCGCGTCTACAACATCGGCAACAACCAGCCGGTCGAGCTCGCGCACTACATCGAGGTGCTCGAGCAGAAGCTCGGCCGCAGCGCCGAGAAGATCCTGCTGCCGCTGCAGCCGGGCGACGTGCCGGACACGTTCGCCGACGTCGCCGAGCTCTCGCGCGACACCGGCTACGCACCGTCGACGCCGGTCGAGGTCGGCATCGGTCGCTTCGTCGACTGGTACCGCGCGTTCTACCCGGTCTGAGCAGGCGCCGGCGCCGCGCCCGCAGTGGCGCGATCCGGCTGCGCGCGCCTCCCACAAGTGGATTATTCTGCGCACGGCGGCGGACGATGAAGGGCGTCCGCCGGTCGGCCCGCACTCCGCTGGGCCGCCATGAAAGTGTGATAGGGTTCACATTTCCATAGGGAGGGAGCGCGCCATGTCGCCATTCGTCCGGCTGGTTTTGATCGCTATCATGTTGATTTTGCAGGCCTGTGCTGCAGGACCCGGCGCGAGCACCGGAACCCCGCAGGTCAACCCCGCAGCGCAGGCGGTCAGCGTCTACCGGATCGGCGTCGACGACATCGTCGAGGTGTCGGTCTGGCACAACCCCGACCTCAACGCCAAGGTGCCGGTGCGCCCCGACGGCATGATCTCGATCCCGCTCGTCGGCGACGTCATGACCGGCGGCAAGACGCCCGAGGAGGTCTCGGCCGAGATCGCCGATAAGCTCAAGACCTACATCCGCGATCCGCAGGTCGCGGTGATCCTGACCGAGTTGCGAAGCCACGAGTACCTCTCGCGCGGGCGCGTGACCGGTGCGGTGCGCAACCCGGTCTCGGTGCCCTACCGCCAGGGCATGACCGTGCTCGATGCGGTGCTCGCCGCCGGCGGCACCACCGAGTTCGCTTCCGGCGACCGCACCGAGCTCTACCGCAAGGAAGGCGAAAGCACGCGCGCCTACGCTGTGCGGCTCGACCAGATCCTCCGCAAGGGCGACCTGTCGACGAACTATCCGGCGCAGCCGGGCGACGTGATCACCGTCCCCGAACGCGTGTTCTGACCGGGCGGAGCGGCGAGATGGCGAACGCAATGGTGCCGCTGGGCGAACTGGTCCCGGTGCTGCTGACCGAAGCACGCCGGCGCAAGCTCGCGCTCGGCACGATGTTCGCCGTCATCGCGATCGCCGCGCTGGTGATCGGCGTGTCTCTGCCGCGCAAGTACGAATCGTCGACGACGATCCTGGTGCAGGAAAGCAACATCGTGACCGGCCTCATGGAAGGCCGCGCCGTCGCCACCGGCGTCGCCGACCGCGCTTCGATCGCGCGCGAGGTGATCTTCAGCCGCAAGGTCATGAACGAGATCCTCGGCGCTGGCGGCTGGCTCGACAAGCAGCCGTCGGCGGTGGAGCAGGACCGCATGATCGAGTCGATCACCGACCGCACGAAGATCACGAGCCCGCGCGACAACCTGATCCAGATCACCTACGCCGACAACCAGCCCGAGCGCTCGTTCCACGTGACGCAGCGGCTGGCCGAGCTGTTCATCCAGGAAAGCCTCGCCGCGAAGGAGCGCGAGAGCCGCAACGCGTTCGAGTTCATCGACGGCCAGGTCGAGTCGTACCACAGGAAGCTCACCGACGCCGAGGACAAGCTCAAGGCGTATCGCGAGGCGAACGTCGACGCGCGCCCGGGCGGCGAGGCCGACAGCAACAGCCGCATCGCGCAGCTGCGCAGCCAGATCGAGCAGGCACGCCTCGAACTCATGGAGCAGCGCTCGCGCGAGAGCGCGCTCGTCTCGCAGGTGTCGGGCGAATCGGAGATCACCGCGGTGCAGACGCGCGCGAGCACCTACCGCGTGCAGCTCGCCGAGCTCCAGAACCAGCTTGACCGCCTGCTGCTCACCTACACCGACGACTATCCCGACGTCGTGCGCATCCGTCACCAGATCCAGGACATCCAGGATTCGCTCAGGCGCGACGAGCAGCAGCGCGCACTCGCGCCCAAGCCGAGCAAGGGCCCGTCGCAGGTCGACGACAGCAACCAGTACAACCCCCTCTACCAGGAACTGCGCAGCAAGCTCAACGAAGCGCGCCGCAATGGCTCGGCGGTCGCGTCGCGCCTCAGCGTCACCGAGGGCATGCTCGCGGCGGAGCTCGAACGCAGCAAGCGCATCGCCAATTCGGAGAACGCGTTGTCCGAACTCACGCGCGACTACGAAGTGAACCGCGACATCTACCAGGACCTGCTCAAGCGCCGCGAGAACGCACGCGTGTCGATGGACCTCGACGCCAAGCAGCAGGGCCTGACCTTCCGCATCCAGGAACCGGCCGTGATGCCGGTACGCCCGTCGGGACTTCGCCTCATGCATTTCGCGATCGCAGGGCTCGTGCTCGGCATCCTGCTGCCGCTCGGCCTGCTGTTCGGCTACGCGCGTTTCGACCCGCGCGTGCGCTCGGCAGCGCAGATCGAACGCATGGCCGGCGTGCCGGTGCTGGCGACGATCCCCGCCTATCCGACACCCGCGGACCGCCGCCGCAGTGCATTGCACGGCACGGTGCTGCTCGTCATCATCGTCGGCGTGCTGCTCACCTACGCGGCGATGTACTGGATCCGCCTGGAGGTCATGCGATGAGCGCGGGTGACAGCGGCAAGCCGGCCGACCACGTCGGCGGCGCGCTCGAAGCCGCCGCGAACAAGCTCGGCGTGCGCACGAGCGCGAGCCGCTCGATCGCGCGCATGGCCGAGCCGAACGCGCTGACGCCGCGCCAGCTCGACGAGAAGCGCCTGATCCATCGCGACGACTCGGTGCGCCCGCAGGCCGACGCCTTCCGCGAAATCCGCACGCGCCTGCTCGCGCTCGGCGGTGACCAGAACTTCGTGACGATGATCGCGCCGGTCAGCCCCAAATCCGGCGGCAGCTTCGTCGCGCGCAACCTTGCCGCCGCATTCGCGTTCGACGAGGCGAAGACCGCGCTGCTGATCGACTGCAATCCGCGCCACGCCGCGCAGCACAAGGCATTGGGCACCGAGCCCGAGCCTGGCCTGATCGACTACCTCGACCACCCGGCGATGGGTATGGAACCGATCATCCACCGCACCGGCATCCCGCGCCTGCGCCTGATCCCGTCGGGCAAGCCGCGCGAGACGAGCGGCGAATATTTTTCCTCGTTCCGCATGCGCGCCGCACTCGATTCGCTGCGCTGCCGCTATCCGGATCGTTACCTGTTCCTCGACGGCCCCGCGGTGAAGGGTTCGCCGGACGCGCGCATCCTGTCCGACCTCGCCGACTTCGTCGTGCTCGTGGCCGGTTACGGGCGCGACACGCCGGCGGCGATCGCGCAGGCGGCGGCGATCTTCGATCCGAACCGCTTCGCCGGCGTGGTGTTCGACGAATTGCCCTGACCCGCACGGCGCGGCATGCGTGACGAGGAAAACGTGATGTACCGGCTCGCGGGGTCGGTTCCCGTGCATGCCGGAACCGCTGGTTGATAGGGAGGGGAGACCAATGCGCATCACCCATCGCGGCTGGTTCGTCGCCGGGGTCGCGTTCGCCGCGGCCGGCGCACCCCTGGCGCAGGCGGAGCCCGCGCTGAACTACAGCGTCGGCATCGAACTCGAGCAGAACGACAACATCAACCTCAGCCACGACAACCCGGTCGACGAGACCGTGCTGACGCCGACCCTCGCATTCGGCTTCAAGCAGCAGGGCGCGATGCTCAGCGCGACCGCCGCGGGCAGCGTGTCGTACCGCGACTACCTCGGCGGCAAGTTCTCCGACGAATTGCGCGGGCTGCTGTCGGGCATTGCGACGTGGTCGATCAGCCCCGAACGGTTCGACTGGGTCGCCGAGGACTACCTCGGGCGGCAGCCGGTCAACGTGCTGCAGGCGGACGTGCCGAGCAACCAGCAGCAGACCAACGTGTTCAGCACCGGGCCGACCTGGCGCGCGCGCCTCGGCGACAACCTGCGCGGGCGCCTGGACCTGCGCTACACCAATACCTACGCCGAAGAGACGAACAACTTCGACAGCGACCGCTTCAGCGCCGCCGCGCGCCTGGCCTGGCTGCTCGGCGCGCTCGACACCGTCAGCGGATCGCTGACCGCGTCGCGCGTGCGTTACGACGAAGTCGAGTCGCGGCCGTTCGACTACGACCGCCAGGACGCCTACATCGGCTACGAACACACCACCAACACGCTCAAGCTCGACGCCGCCGCAGGCTACAGCTGGGTCGACCTGCGCGGCCCGGACGACCGCTCCGGCACCCTGCTCAGCCTGGGCCTGCGCTGGATGCCCTCGCCCGCGACCGACCTCGGCGTGAGCGCGGCGCGCCAGTTCGCCGATGCGAGCCAGGACCTCGTCATCGATCCCGCATCGATCGGCAACCTCGGCGTCGGCAGCGGCCGCAACGGCGCGGTGATCTCGCCGCAGCTCTACGTCGAGAAGCGCATCGGGCTCGATTTCAACCATCGCGAGGAGAGCTACAACTTCAACGTCGCTCCGTTCTGGCGCAAGATCGACTACATCGAAGGCGAGTTCTTCAGCCAGCGTTCGTTCGGCTGGACCGCGACGTTCAACTGGCTGTTCCGCCCGACCTTCGGCCTGTCGCTGTCGACCGGGCGCGAGCATCGCCGCTACAGCGAGCTCGACCGCACCGATACCGACGAGAGCTATTCGATGGCGTTGTCGTGGCGGCAGACGAGCCACTGGACCTGGGCGCTGCGCGGCACGCACGCGGTGCGCGACAGCACGCTGCGCGAGGCCGGCTACTCCGACAATGCGATCATCCTTTCCGTGATCTACACGCGCTGACGACGGACGGATGATCGAAGCGACTCCCTCCAGCACGGCGACGCGCAGCATCGCCCTCATGTACCACGCCATCGCCGGGCCGGGCAGCCCGGACGCCGCGCAGGACCCGCACTACACGGTCGAGGCGTCGCGTTTCGCGGCGCAGCTCGACGCGCTCGTGCGCGTCGCCGGTGGCGCGACGAGCGCGCGCGACTGGCTCGCCGCGCCGGGACGGGCCGCCGTGCTCACGTTCGACGACGGCCACGCGAGCAACCATGCACTCGCCTGGCCGATGCTCGCCGCGCGCGGCCTGGGCGCGGATTTCTTCGTCAACCCGGGCAAGGTCGGGCAAGCCGGCCTCGCGGGCTGGCCCGAGCTGCGTGAGATGGCGGCCGCCGGGATGTCGATCCAGTCGCACGGCTGGAACCACCGCTACTTCACCGAACTCGACGACCGCGCCTTGCGCGACGACCTGCTGCGCTCGCGCCTCGCGATCGAGGATCACATCGGCAGCGCGGTCACCCTGCTCGCACCGCCGGGCGGACGCATGCGCGCCGACCTGCCCTTGATCGCGCGCGAATGCGGCTACGCATGCGTGTTCGGTTCCGAACCCGGCGTCCTCGACGCCGCCGCGACCACGCGCGCGCTGCCCCGCATGAGCGTGACCGCGGCTCTCGACGTCACCACGCTCGAGGACTGGATCGCCGGTCGCGGCATCGCCCGCGCGCGCCTGCGCTACGGCGTGCTCGGCTTCGCCAAGCGCGCACTCGGCGATCGCCGCTACGAACGATTGCGCGGCCGGCTGCTCGGCCAGGGAGATCGTGCCCGATGAAGTGGACCTTCGTGCTGAGCGTGATCGCGCTCGGCTGGACCTATCTCGGCTACCCGCTCGCGATCCTCGCGCACGCGCTGTACCGGCCGCGCCGCGTGCAGCCGTCGGACTGGGAACCGAACGTCGATGTCGTCATCGTCGCGCACGATGCCGCCGACGAGCTCGCCGCGAAGCTGAAGAACGTCACTGCGCTCGACTATCCGCCGGACAAGCTCCGCTTCCACGTCGCCTCGGACGGCTCCGAAGACCACACGCCGACCGTGCTGCGCGAATTCGGCGACCCGCGCCTGATCCCGTACGTGTTCCCCGTGCGGCGCGGCAAGTCGGCCTGCCTCGGCGACATCGTACCCAAGCTCAAAGCCGACGTCGTGCTGTTCGCCGATGCGCGCCAGCGCATCGAGTCCGATGCACTGCGCGCGTTGTTGCGACTGCTGTCCGACCCGCGCGTCGGCGCCGTCGGCGGCGAACTCGCGTTCGAGCGCAGCTACAGCGACTACGGCGACGGCATCGATTTCTACTGGCGCTACGAAACCTTCATCCGTAGCCACGAAGCCGAGAGCGGCTCGGTGGTCGGGGTCAGCGGGGCGCTCTACGCCGCACGCCGCGCGTTGCTGCCGCAGATCCCGGAAGGGCTGATCCTCGACGACCTGTGGATCCCGCTGCAGATCGCCCGCGACGGCTCGCGCATCGTCTTCAGCAGCGAGGCGCGCGCCTGGGACCGGCCGTCGAAGGATGCGGCGATCGAATCGCTGCGCAAGCGCCGCACGCTCGCCGGCAACTTCCAGCTGATCGCGCGCGATCCGTCGCTGCTGCTGCCGTGGGCGCATCCGCTCGGCTGGCGCCTGTGGGGACACAAGTGGCTGCGCCTGCTCGCGCCGTGGTTCATGCTCGCGGCGTTCGTGAGCAACCTCGCGCTGATCGCCGAATCGCCGAAATGGACGCTGCTCGCGCTCGCGCAGATCGCGTTCTACGGCCTCGCTCTCGCGACGGTGCACAAGCCCGGGCTGCTGCGCATCGCGCCGGTGCGGGTGATCGCGACCTTCGTGCGCATGAACGCGTACGCGGTGCTCGGCCTGCACGATTTCCTCACTGGGCGCGCGCCGGCGGCGTGGTCCGTCACGCGACGCAGGGACGCCTGACCGATGGCCACGAGCGCTTCCGCGCGCCCCCCGCTGCGCGTCCTCTACGTCGTCTCGCTGTTCCCGTGTTGGTCGGAGACGTTCATCGTGCGCGAGATGCACGCGCTGATCGAACGCGGCGCGGAACTTTCGATCCTGTCGCTGAAGCCAGCGAGCGAGAAGATCGTGCAGGACCGCGCCGCGGTGCTGCTCGACCGCACGCTGCACCCGCGCGGCGCGGTCGCATCGGTGTTCGCCTTCCTCGGCCTCGTGCTGCGCCGGCCGCTCGTCACGCTCGGCTTCGTCGCGCGCCTGGTCGGCGGCCTCTGGCGCCAGCCGAAGGTGCTGTTCAACAGCCTCGGCGCGCTGTGCCGCGCCGCCGGCCAGCTGCGCCGCATCGAGGCATTCGGCGCCGAGCTCGTGCACGCGCCATGGGCGACCTACCCGGCGACGGTCGCCTGGTTCCTGTCGCGACTGCTCGGCAAGCCGTTCTCGTTCACCAGCCGCGCGCACGACATCTTCGTCGAAGACCACATGATGGCGGCCAAGCTCGCCGCGACGGATCTCGCAGTGACGATCACGCGCAACAACGTGCGCCACATGCAGCGCTGGATCGATCCGCCCGGCTCGGTGCCGATCCAGGTCATGCATTCGGCGCTCGAACTCGGGGAAACGGCGTACTCGCGCGCCGGCCGCCTGCCACACCGGTTGTTGTCGGTCGGACGGCTCGACCCGATCAAGGGTTTCGACGTGCTGTTGCCCGCGCTCGCGCTGCTGCGCGATCGCGGCATCGCCTTCGACAGCGTCGTAATCGGCGAAGGCGAGGAACGCGGGCGGCTCGAGGCGCAACGCGACGAACTCGGCCTGCAGGACCGCGTCGCCTTCGTCGGCGCCAAGCCGCAGACCGAGGTGCGCCGGGCGATGGCCGAATCGACGCTCATGGTGATGCCGTGCGTGGTCACGCCCGAAGGCAACGCCGACGGGATCCCGAACGTGCTCACGGAGGCGATGGCGGCCGGCCTGCCCGTGGTCAGCACGCGCGTGTCGGGCATCCCCGAACTCATCGACGACGGCGTCAGCGGCCGCATCGTCGAACAGCGCGACGCCGTCGCGCTCGCCGATGCGATCGCCGCGCTGCTCGCCGACCCCGCGCTCGGCGATGCGTACGCGGCCGCCGGCCGCGCCAAGGTCGAGCGCGAGTTCGACGTGCGCATCGAAGCCGGACGCCTGTTCGACTGCTTCGCGAAGGTCGTGCATGGCTGACGCAGGTTCCCGGGCGCGCGTACTCGTCGTCAGCGACGAGATGGAAGTCGGCGGCAGCCAGCGCCAGATCGCGCACCTGCTCGCCGGCCTCGATCGCACGCGCTGGCAGGCGGACCTGCTGTTCTTCCGCAACCGCTCGTTCCTCGCCGACCGCCTCGTCGAGGCGGGCATCCGTGTGCACGAGCTGCCCAAGCACGGCCGCATCGATCCGCGCTTCGTGCTGCGCCTCGCGGCGCTCCTGCACCGCGGCCGTTACGACATCGTGCACTGCTATTCGCTGACCGCGGAACTGTGGGTGCGCGCGCTGCTGCCGCTGGCGCCAGCGTGCGCGTTCGTCGCATCGGTGCGCGGGCTGTGCCTGCATCACTCGCGCCGCCAGTGGCGCTTCAAGCGCTGGATCGTGCGGCGCGCGGACGCGGTCATCGCCAATGCGCGCGCCGGTGCACGCGCGACCGCCGAGCACACCGGCCTGCCGCTCGCGCGGATCAGCCTCGTGCCGAACGGCGTGGAGATGCCGGCGCCGCTCGCACCGGCGCAACGCACGCACGACCGCGACGCACTTGGCGTTCCGCCGGGCCGCTGCTGCGGCCTGTTCGTCGGCCGTTTCGTCGCGGTCAAGAACATCCCGCTGCTGCTCGATGCGCTCGCGCGCGTCGCGCCCGAGCGGCGACCGTTCCTGCTGCTCGCCGGCAATGGACCGCTCGACGCGGAACTGCGCGCGCAGGCGACGCGACTCGGCCTCGACGAGGACCTGCGTTTCCTCGGCGAGCGCAGCGACGCGCAGGCGCTGATGCAATGCGCGGATTTCCTCGTGCTCTGCTCGCGCGAGGAAGGCCTCTCCAACGTCGTGCTCGAAGCGATGGCCGCGGGATGCGCGCCGGTCGCCTCGAACGTCGGCGGCAATCCCGAACTCGTCGAGCACGAGCGCAACGGGTTGCTGTTCCCGAGCGGCGATGCGGCCGCGCTCGCCTCGGCGCTCGAACGCATGGCCGGCGACGATGCCCTGCGCACGCGCCTGGGCATCGCTGCGCGCGCCGATGCCGAGTGCGGCTACGCCGTCGACGAAATGGTCCGCCGCACCGAGGCAGTCTACGCGCGCGTGCTCGGCGCCACGCGGAGCGCGAGCTGAGCGATGCGCGAGCCTTTCCTTCCCTCCACAGCGACGCCACGCATGCACGCGCCGGCATCGCCCTCGCCGGAACCTCGAGCATGCCGCCTGTGAACGACCACGCCAGCGTGATCGGCGACTTCGCCTGCGCCTTCGGCCCCGCCGCCGCTCGTGCGGTCGGCGCGCCGGCCGGTTACGCGCTGAGCGGCGATGGCGCCGTCCGCATCGCCACACGCGGCGCGGTGCGGCACGGGCAAGCGGCCGGCACGCACTGGTTCGCGCTCGCCGACCTCGTCGAGGGCCGCTGCGAGGACGGCGTCGCCGCGCTCGGCGGCGACGGCCCGCACGCACGCTGGCGCGGCCGCTTCGTACAGGTGGTCTGGAGCGCGGACGGCCGTCGCGTCGCCGCGCTGACCGACCACTTCTCGACCTTGCCGCTGTACGTGCTCGAGCGTGACGGCACCGCGCTGCTCGCGAGCGATCTGCACCTGATCCTCGCGAGCCCGCTGTGCACGCGCGAGGTCGATCCGCTCGCGATCTACCACTACCTCAATTTCGCCTACGTCCCCGCACCGCTGTCGATCTGCGCGGGCGTGCAGCACGTGACGCCCGGCACGCGCTACGCCTGGGACGGCATGCGCGGCCGCGCCACGCGCTACTGGCTGCCCGAGTATGCGGAGGACCTGCGCGGCAGCGACGACGTGCTCGCGCGCGAGCTGCGCGCGCAGATCGTCGCGAGCGTGCACGACTACCGGCCCGCCGACACGCGCAGCTGGGGCTGTTTCCTTTCCGGCGGCACCGACAGCTCGAGCATCGTCTCGATCCTCGCCAGCGAACGTCCCGAGGCGAAGGTGCGCAGCTTCTCGATCGGCTTCGCCGAAGAAGGTTACGACGAACTCGCCTACGCCGAGCTCGTCGCGCGCAACGTAGGCGCGGAGCCGTACACCGCGCGCGTGAGCCGCGGCGACGCGGTCGCCCTGCTCGAGCAGGTCGTCGATGCGTGGGATCAGCCGTTCGGCGACGCCTCGGCGGTGCCGACGCTCGCCTGCGCCGCGCTCGCGGCGACGCGGTCGGTCGACACCCTCCTCGCCGGCGACGGCGGCGACGAGATCTACGGCGGCAACGAGCGCTATGCGAAGGACCAGGTGATGGAGACGTTCCACCGCCTGCCCGCGCCGCTGAAGACGCTCGCGCGCGGCATCGGCCGCGTCGCGGGGCGTTCCTCGTCGCACTTCCTCAATCGCGTCGACAACTTCACGCGCCGCGCATCGCTGCCCAATCCCGACCGCTTCTACACCGACGACTCGTTCGGCTCGGACGACTACGACGCCCTGCTGACGCCGGCGTTCCGCGCGCGCGTGCCGCGCGACGCTTCGCTCGAGTTCATGCGCGGGGTGTATGCGCTCGGCGGCAGCGCCGGCCCGCTGCACCGGATCATGCGCCTCGACCTCGCGATGGCGATCGCGCAGAACGATCTCTACAAGGTGCACGGTGCCTGCCGTGCGCACGGCATCAGCGCACGTTATCCGTATCTCGATCCGCGCCTGGTCGCCTACACGGGACGCCTGCCGCCGGCGTACAAGGTGCGCGGCACGACCAAGCGCTACCTGTTCAAGCAGGCGATGGCCGGCATCCTGCCCGACGACGTGCTGAGGAAGAAGAAGCAGGGGTTCGGCCTGCCGGTCGCGGTGTGGCTGCGCAGCGATGCCGCGTTCCAGCAGTTCGTGCGCGACGTGCTGTTCGATGCGCGCACGCTCGCGCGCGAGGTGTTCGAACGCGCCTTCGTCGAACGCCTGCTCGCCGAGCACGTGCGCGGCAGCTGGGACCACTCGCGCGGCATCTGGCAGCTCGTCGTGCTCGAGCTGTGGCTGCGGAGGCACCTCGATGCGGCCTGAGCGCAGCCACCCCGACGCGCGCGCGCTGCGCGTGCTCATGGTGCTGGAGAGCAACTTCCCGGTGATCGGCGGCGGCGGCGCCGAGTCGCAGGTGCGCACGCTCGCGCTGCGCCTGCGCGAACGCGGCCATCGCGTGACCGTGCTGACGCCATTGCGCGATCCCGACCTCACACCCGCGCGTATCGGCCGGCACGAAGGCATCCCGGTGCTGCGCATCGCCTATCCGCGCATCCGCCTGTTCGGCTCGCTCGTGCTGTGGCTGCGGCTGCTCGCATTCCTCGCGCGCCATGGACGCCGTTACGACGCATGGCACGTGCACATCGCGCACCATCTCGGCGCGCTCACGACGATGATGGGCCGCCGCATCGGGCGCCCCGTGATCGTGAAGGTCTCTGGTTGGTGGGAGCTCAAGAAGGGCCTGCTGCGCGACGATGGCGGCGTCGTCGCGCGCATCGGCCAGCATTGGCTGCGCGGCGCGCACGCGCTGCAGGCGATCAGCAATCGCATCGACGCCGAACTGCTGCGCCATGGGTTCGCGCGCGAGCGCATCGTCGCGCTGCCGAATGCGATCGACACGCGCCGCTTCGGGCTGCGCGCGCCGCCGCGCCCGGACGGCGTACCGAACGCGGTGTTCGTCGGCCGGCTCGTGCCGGAGAAGGGACTCGGCGTGCTGCTCGACGCCTGGGCCGCGGCCTTCCCGCAGCCTGGGCGCGCGCGCCTGCGCCTGGTCGGCGCCGGCCCGCTCGAAGCATCGCTGCGCGCGCAGGCCGAACGCCTCGGCATCGCCGCGCAGGTCGAATTCCTCGGCCATCGCTCCGACGTCGAGCGCCTCCTGCGCGAGGCCGACTTCGGCGTGCTGACCTCGACCATCGAGGGGCTGTCCAATACCCTGCTCGAATTCATGGCCTCGTGCCTGCCCGTGGTCGCGAGCCGCGTCAGCGGCAGCGAGGATTTCATCGTCGACGGCCGCAACGGCTGGCTGTTCGAGCCGGGCGACCGCGACGCGCTAGCGCAGCGCCTCGCCGATGCCGTCGCGCAGGGGCGGCCCGGCCTGCACCGGCTCGGCTGCCAGGCGCGCGCCGACGTGGCGGCGCGCGCCGACCTCGACGTCGTGGTCGAACGCCTGCTCGCGTTGTACCGTGGCGACGATCCGGCGCACACCGTCGCGCCCGCCATTCCGCTCCCGGGGGACTGAAGCATGTGCGGCATCATCGGCCTCGTCGTCGCACCCGGCCAGCAACCGCCCGACGCCGCCATCGGCCAGGCGATGAACGACGCGATCCGTCATCGCGGCCCCGACGACGAGGGCTACTACCGCGACGCGCGCGCACTGCTCGGCATGCGCCGCCTCGCGATCATCGACATCGCCGGCGGGCACCAGCCGATGTCCGCCGACGGCGGGCGCATCCAGCTCGTGTTCAACGGCGAGATCTACAACTACCGCGAGTTGCGCGCCGAGCTGCAGGCGCTGGGCCGTGAATTCCATTCCGCCTCGGACAGCGAAGTCGTCGCGCAAGCGTTCGCCGAATGGGGCGAGCGCTGCTTCGCGCGCCTCGACGGCATGTTCGCACTCGCGGCGTGGGACCGCCGCACGCAAACCCTCGTGCTCGCGCGTGATCGCTTCGGCGAGAAGCCCCTGTTCTACGCGCACGACGAGTCACGCATCCTGTTCGCGAGCGAGCTCAAGGCGCTGATCGAGGTGCCGGGTTTCCGGCGCGAGCTCGACCCGGCGGCGCTGCGCTCGTACGTGCGCTACGGTTACGTGCCGACGCCGGCGAGCATCTTCGCGAGCGTGCGCAAGTTGCCGCCGGGATGCTACCTGCGGTGCAGCGATGGCCGCATCGCGGTCGAGCGCTACTACACGCTCGATTTCGGCCGTCGAACGAAGGTCGCGCCGGCCGAGGCCGAGCAGCACCTCGCCGAGCTGCTCGACCGCGCCGTGCACAGCCGCATGGTCGCCGACGTGCCGTTCGGCGCATTCCTCAGCGGCGGACTCGACTCGAGCACGGTCGTCGCGCTGATGACGCGCCATTCCTCGCAGCGCGTGCGCACGTATTCGATCGGCTTCAAGGAAGCCGCCTACAACGAGCTGTCCGACGCGCGCCGCGTCGCCGAACACCTCGGCACCGACCACCACGAACTCGTCGTCGAGCCCGACGCGGTAAGCCTGCTCGAGCAGCTCGTCTGGTATCTGGACGAACCATTCGCCGATTCGTCGGCGGTGCCGACCTTCCTCGTCTCGCAGCTCGCGCGCACGCAGGTGGCGATGGTGCTCACCGGCGACGCCGGCGACGAGACGTTCGCCGGCTACAAGCGCTACCTGCGCTTCCTCGCGCTGCAACGCCTCGGTCCGCTGAAGGCGCCGGTCGCACTCGCCGCGCGCGCGGGCGCCAACCTCGTCGGCGGTTCGTTTGGCTACCGCCTGCGCGGTGTCGCCGAGCGGATGCGCATGCCGTTCCCGGAAAGCTACCTGGGCAGCGTCGCGATGAGCCGGCCGGAAACGGTACGCGACCTGCTCGGCGCCGCCGCGCGGGACGGCTACGAGGACCCGCTGCATGCGCTCGCGCACAGCGGCAGCGCGCGCCATTCGATGCTCGACCGCATCGTCGAACTCGATTTCGGCAGTTACCTGCCCGACGACATCCTGGTCAAGGTCGATCGCATGGCGATGGCGAACTCGCTCGAGGGCCGCGTGCCGTTCCTCGATCCCGCCGTGGTCGAGTTCGCCGTGTCCCTGCCCGAGGACTTGCGCGTGCGGCGCGGCCGCGGCAAGCACATCCTGCGTCGCGTGGCGGAACGCTGGCTGCCCGCCGACGTGCTGGCCAAGCCGAAGCAGGGTTTCGCAATCCCGCTTGGACAGTGGTTCCGCGGACCGCTGCGGCCGCTCGCCGAGGACGTGCTCGCGAGCCGCGCGTTCCGCGAGCGCGGCGTCATCGATGCGGCCGCCGCGCGCGCCTGCCTCGACGATCACCTCGCGGGGCGCGCCGATCGCGGCGAATCGCTCTGGCTGATCCTCTCGCTCGAGCTCTGGGCACGCCGCTTCCTCGACGCGCCGCGGCCCGGCTGAGACCATGCTGCGCTTCCTGCTCCTGTTCCAGATCCTCTACACGGTCTACCAGGGCCACTACAACTTCGAGTCGGGGGTGCCCGGGCTCAACCTGCCCAACGCGCTGTTCCTGCTCGTGCTGCTGATGCTGCACTTCTCGGGCAAGCACGACGAACTCGATGCGAAAGCGCGCATGCGCGGCCCGCTGCTGTTCTTCATGGCGATGCTCGTGCTCGCGTTCGCGATCGCGCAGATGCGCGCACCGGGCGAGTTCATGGTCGACCTCACCTACCTCAAGAATGCGCTGTTCTCGCCGCTGCTCTACTTCATGTACCTGCACTGCAAGCAGGACCTGCGCAACACGCGCCTGCTCGTGATCGCGGTGATGGCGGTCGCGGCCGTCGCCGCGGTGCAGGCGATACGCCAGGGCTTCGACTACGGCATCGGCGCCTTCGTCGAGACGCATCGCGCGTCGGGGCCATTCGGCAGCAACTACCGCGACGCGAACCGCGCCGGCGTCTATTACGCGATGTTCCTGCCGATGTTCATCGGCCTCGCGCTGTTCCTCGAGCACAAGCGCTGGCGCATCGCCGCCCTCGGCGGCGTCGTGCTGCTGACGATGGCGCTGCTGTTCACCTATTCACGCCAGGCCTACTTCATCGCGGTGATCGGCCTCGTCGTGCTGCTGCTCCGGCGTAGCGTGCTGCTGGCGCTCGTGCTCGGCGCGACGCTCGCGTCGCTGGTCGGGTTCCTGCCCGAGAGCGTGACCCAGCGCGTCGAGGAAACGCAGCAGAAGGGCCCGCACGGCGAGGAGAAGGTCGACGAGAGCACGGCGAGCCGCTGGGAGATCTGGGCCGGCGCGCTGGCGATGTGGCAGGCGAACCCGGCCGGCGTCGGCCAGAACCGGTTCAAGAACGAGATCGGTCACTACTCGGCGTTCCAGCATTTCGACGCGCACAACTTCTACGTGCTCACCCTCGCCGAGGGAGGACCGCAGGCATTGCTCGCGCTGCTGCTCCTCGTGCTCGCGACGTTCCGCCTCGGCGCGTGGCTGCGCCGGAGCATGCCGCCCGACGACGCCGAGGCGCGCGCGCTCGCGATCGGCTTCAGCGTGACGGCGCTCGCCATGGCCCTCGGCAACCTCTACGGCAGCCCGTTCCTCGAGGGCAACGTGATGGGCACGTTCTGGATCCTGTGTGGCCTGCTCGAGCGCTACATGCTGCTCAAGACGCGGCAGGCGCCCGCGTCGACCGCATTGGTCGTCGCCGGCACCGACCACATGGTCGAGCGCTTTCCGCTCGCCGCGCGCGCGCGCGGCATCCCGGCGCGCCGGCCGTGAACGCGACGCGACCGCGCCGCGCGGTGCTCGCGCTGTCCGGGCTCAACCTAGCCGGCAAGCTGCTCGCGATCGGCAAGACCCTGATCATCGCGACGCTGTTCGGCACCAGCGGCGTGCTCGACGCGTTCTGGGTCGCCTACTCGCTGCCGCTCATGCTGCCGAACCTGCTCACCACGGTGATCACCGTCGCCTTCGTGCCGCGCTTCGTGAAAAGCCTCGAAGGCCGCACCGGCGCCGACGTCTGGCGCGGCGCGAACACGCTCTTCACCCTCGCGATCGGCGTCTCGCTGCTCGCGTGCGCGGCGGTCCAGCTGTGGACGGGCGCGCTCGTGCACCGGCTCGCACCCGGCCTCGCGCCCGAGGACCAGCAGCGCGCGATCGGGATGATCCGCCTGATGCTGCCCTGCATGCTGATGCTGACGGTGTCCTCGTTGCTGTCGGCGCTCAGCAACGCGCGCGAACGCTTCCTGTTGCCCGGCCTCGACGGCGTCGTCAACAACAGCGCGATCATCCTCGTCGCGCTGCTGCTCGCACGCGACCTCGGCGTGCGCGCACTCATCGTCGGCATCACGCTCGGCTTCTTCGTGCAGCTGTGCATCCTCGCCGTCGGCAACCGCGACCTCTTCCGCAGCAGCCTGCGCCCGGCGTTCGCGCTCGGCCACCCGGATTTCCTGCGCCCGCTCGCCCATCTCCTGCCGCTGCTCGTCGGTTCGGTCGGCGCGATGCTGACGGGCCTCGTCGACCAGTATTTCGTCTCGCGGCTCGACGCCGGCTCGATCTCCGCGCTCACCTACGCGACGATGATGGCGATGCTGCCGGTCGAAGTGTTCGCGCAGGCGATCATCACGAGCTACTACCCTGCGCTCGGCCGCGGCGTCGCGGCGGGCGACCACGCCGCCGTCACGATGACCTGGCGCAACGGCCAGCGCCTGATCCTGCTCCTGACGCTGCCGTGCGCGGTGCTGCTGGTCGGCCTCGCAAAGCCCATCGTGATCGTGCTGCTCGAGCACGGCCGCTTCGACGACCGCTCGACCGCGCTCACGGTCGAGGCGATGAGCCTGCTCGCGATCGGCATGGTGTTCCGCTCGCAGGCCTACTTCAGCTATCGCGTGCTGCACAGCATGGTGCGGCCGTGGACGCAGGTGTTCATCGGACTCGCCGGGGTCGCGACCTGCGTCGGCCTCAACCTCGTCTGGGCGCAACGCCTCGGGCTGCGCGGCGTCGCGCTGTCGGCGGTGCTGTCGCAACTGCAGTCGGCGCTGATCGCCTCGCTCGTCGTGCGCCGTCTGCTGCGCGCCGGCGCACCCGCGCAGCGCCCGGCGTCGGCGCCGCTGCTGCTGCCGATCGGCGTGCTCGCGGCGGGCGTACTGCTCGCGCGCGTGCTCGTTCCCGCGAGCCTCTACGAGGCGAGCCACCGCCTATGGGCGCTCGCCTGCGGCTTCGCGGCGCTGCCGGCCGCACTCGCCGCATTCGCGCTCGCCTGGCGTCTCGGGCTGCCCGAAGCCTTGGAGATCGCGGCGAAACTGCGCACGCGGCGCGCGCGGGCGCGCAGCACCGGTGAATCGTGATGATTTTCACGAACCGCGCCGTCCCGGCTTGCCGAAAAATCGGTGCCCGATTATCCGGTTTCGATTATTTAGCCCGATTTTTCGGGTGAATGGCGGATAACCGGTTTCACGGTTTTCCAACGGCGCTCACACAATTTTGGCGATCCGCGCCAAGTTGTTGTGCTGCATTGCGAATTTCGTCCCAAACCAGGCGGGAGGCTACCGGCAGAATTTCCGCCTCGCCTCCTCCCCTGGAAATATCGATGCCCCGCCTGCTGCTCCGCAATGCCTCGCTGCTCGCGCTGTCCCTCGCCGTCTCGTCGGCTGTCACTGCGGGCACCGTCCACGCCGAAGCCGTCGTCGACCAGGTCTTCAACGCCGGATTCGAAGCGCCTGCGGGCGGCGTGGCCAACGCGTGCGACGGCTTCTACCAGCAGGGCTTCGCGCTGCTCGAAGGCAGGATCAATCCGCCGGCCGGCAGCATCGCCAAGCCGGCCAAGGGCCAGGCGTTCGCCGATCCCGGTTTCGACACCTGCATGGTGCGCATGACCCAGCACGACGTCGAGCCGCCGCAGCAGTTCGCGCGCAACGACTACTCGCGCCGCCAGCCGTTCAATGCCGACGACAGCCGCGTGCTCGTCTATGGTTCGGGTGGCAACTGGCACATCTACGACGCCAACACGATGCAATACGACAAGCGCCTCAACGGCCCGGCCGGCGACGCGGAAGTGCAGTGGCACCCGACCGATCCGAACAGCCTCTACTACATGCCGACCAACGGCGGCATGAAGATCTTCAAGCTCGACATCCGCACCAATGCCTCGACGACGGTCGCCGACTTCAGCGGCCGCCTGCCGTGGTCGAATGCCGCGCGCCTGTGGACGAAGAGCGAAGGCTCGCCCTCGCGCGACGGTCGCTACTGGGGCTTCCAGGCCGAGACGAGCAGCTTCGGCATCCTGGGTTACGTCGTCTACGACCTCCAGAACAACCAGGTCGTCGGCACGCGCAACGCGACCGTGCGGCCGGACCACACGAGCATGACGCCGTCCGGCCGCTGGTTCACCGCGTCGGACGACTCGCTCGGCACCTGGGCATGGTCGCCCGACTTCACGCAGAAGAAGAAGCTGCTGCACAAGTCCGAGCACTCCGACATCGCGGTCGGTGCGGACGGCCACGACATCTACACGTCGATCGACTTCCAGAGCAACAGCGGCGACGTGTTCTTCGTCGACATCGACGCCTGCCCGAGCGTGCCGGCCGACGCCGACCCCGCGTCGACGCCGGAATGCCCGCGCACGGTGCTGTTCCCGACCTACGTCAACGGCTCGTCGACGTCGGTGCACATCTCCGGCAAGGCATACGCGAAGCCGGGCTGGGTGCTGATCTCGACCTACAACACGCGCCAAGACCGCAACGGCGTGTGGCCGTGGTTCACCAACAAGGAAATCGCGGTCGAACTGAAGGCGAACGGCCGCGTCTTCGGCCTCGGCTATCACCACGGCGGCGACGACGGCTATTGGACCGAAAACCAGGGTGCCGTCAACCGCGACTTCACGCGCGTCGCGTTCAACTCCAACTGGAGCACGGGCAGCGACACCGATGTCGACGATTACCTGATCCAGCTCGAGCCGGGGATGATTCCCGCGGCGCAGTGAGCATCGCGCACTGCAACAATCGCTGCAGTCCTGGACGAAAAGGCCGACGGTTGCGACCGCCGGCCTTTTCGCTTTCATGCGGCGCGCGATCGCGCGCACGCACCGATCACGGAATCGTGATCGCCGCGCCGCTGCGGTCGTACGCCCAGTCGAGCACCTGCGCGGGGAAGCCGTTCGGCGCACCCGTCACGAGGTGCAGGTAGCCGTAGTTCAACCGACCGCTTGCCTCGTCGTAGCACGCGATGCCGAGGTAGCCGTCCGCTCCACCGACCCAGCGACCGAGCCGACGCGATGCGCCCGACACGGGCGTCGCGGGACCTACCGTGTCGCCGGCGTACAGCACCGCGAACTCGCCGTCGCCGTCGACGACGCCACCCACCAGCGCCTCGAACGCCGGCGGCGCGACGTCGCCGTACCAGTACACGTACAGGCCGTCGCCGTCGGGACCACCCACGAGGTCGTACAGGTTGACGTCGTCGCTCGTCATGTTCGCGTCGTAGCCATGGAAATCGGCCGTGGCGAAGTCGAAGGCGCTGCCGTCGACGCTGTCGGCGACCGCGGCGCCGATCGTGCCGGCGACGATGTCCGGGTTTGCGCTGGATTCGAAGCCGTCGCAGAACAGCGTGTCGCTGCCGCCGCTGCACGCGGCTGCCGGCGGGTGGCCGACGACGAGCGTGACCGGGATCGCGAGCACCGCCTGCAGCGGATCATTCGTGACGAGGCAGACCTCGGCGTGGTACTCGCCCTCGGCGAGCGCGCCGATCGAAGCATCGGCGACGATGGCGATCGTCGTGCTCGCGCCGCCGTCGAGACTCGCCGCTGCCGCATTCGCGGCGAGCCAGGGTACGACCTGGCCCGAGCACGGGCCGCCGCTGCCGCCGCCGGTGGCGACCGCGCGGATCATGAAATTGCCGTCGAGCGCCCCCTCCTCGATGTCGGCGACCGTGCCGGTGATGTCGTTGTTGCCGAGGTTGGACAGGTCGACCGGCGGCACCGACGCCGAGGAGATGTACGACCGGCCCTGCGATGCGGACTCGTCGAGCGCGGCCGGGAAGAGTCGCGGCAGGAAGTTGCCTGCGAGCGCCCACTGGTCGGCGAAGCCGAGGTAGACGTCGCCGGCCGCGGGCACCTCGAAATCGACCGCGTAGGTTTCGAAGGTACCGGTGCTCGCGATCGGCACGAGCGTGTCGACGCCCAGCCGCAATGCATTGCGCGGGTCGCCATCGCCGTCGGCGTCGTAGTAGGCGACGAGGTTCGCCTGCAGCCCCGTGAGGTCGCCGTCGCCAGAGGGCCAGTAGACGCCGATCGAGTGGATCGTCATCGCGTTGCTCGCGACATAACGGTTGAGATACACCGCCGCCTGCTCACCCGCTGCGCTGCCCGCGCCGAGCGCGGTTTCCGCGCTGCCGTCGTCGAGCTCGAGGGTGAACGCGTCCGACGGCAGCCACGGCGAGGCCGCGCGCGAGACGCGCGCGAGCGCATGCGCTGCGATCGTCGCCGGCACGCGCGCGTGCGTCGGCTTGCCTGCACCGAGCTTGGTGCGCGCATGCGGCACCAGTGTCGCGTGCGCGGCGCCGCGCGTCTCGATCGAGAACACGAGCGGCGCGCTACCCGCTGCGTTCGACAGCACGACCGAACCGCTCGCGCTCGCGCCTTCCTCCACCTGCAGGCTCAGCGCAGCCGGAGCGACCGACGCACTCGGCGGCACGGCATCGACGCCGAGCGCGACCGAGTCGATCCACCAGCCGTTGTCGCCGTCGGCGGCGAACGACGCATCGTCGGCCGTGCGGAAGCGCAGGCGCGTCGCATGCCCCGTCGCGGCTGCGGGCAAGCTCGCGACTGTCGTCATCCAGCCGTGGCTGTCGCCGCTCCACGCGGGCCGGCCGCCGATCGGATTGTTGCTGCCGTCATTGAGCGTGGTGCCGTAGCCGCCGCTGGCGAATCGCCCGCCGGCGTCGACGATGTCGACGTACGATCCACCGTCGATCGAGATCTCGAGCACCGCCCCATCGAAGCGGCGTTCGAGGTTGTAGCGCTGTCGAAACGACACGTTCTGGTGCGCGACGGGCGTGAAGACCGGCGTGTCGAGCGTGAAGTCGGCGACGAACGCCCGCTCGGGCGCATGCACGGAGACCGGCGCGGAGTCGGCGACGTCGCTGACGGTGCGCCAGTCCGCGCCGCTGCCGCCGGACGATATCCATCCGGACGGCAAGGCGGGCGGCGCGCTGCCGTCGAAATCCTCGGCGGGCGGAAAGGCGCCGCCGTCCGCGCTCATCACGAGCAGGGTCGCGCCGACACTGCCCGCATTCGCACCGAGGTCGGTCTGCAGTGCTCCTGCGCCGAGCGAGTTGGTGTAGGTGCCGGGCACTGCGCCGCTCACGGCAACGCTGACGCTGCAGGTGCCCGCTGCGGGAATCTGCGCCCCCGCGGGCAGGATCACGTGCGTGCCGCTCGCAGTGGGTGCGGCGCCGATGCAGGTGCTGCTCGCGGCGCCGGCGACGACGAGGCCGGTGGGCAACGCGTCGTCGAGATCCGCGGTCAGCGTCGCCACGCCCGGCTGGGACTGGTTGCCGAGCGTGATCGTCAGTGTCGACGGACTGCCCGCGGCCACTGCGGCCGGCACGAAGGCGAGCGCCAGCCCAGGCGGTGCGAGCACGCCGGCGGCGCGGAACCGCAGGTCGTCGATGAGTTCGCCGCCGTCGGCCTGCGCGCGGAACACGACCTTGCCGATCGGCACCGCACTCGTCGCGCCGAAGAATGCGGCGTTGTCGCGTGTGCCGACCGGCGTGACCGTGGTCGAGCCGAGCGAAACGCCATCGGCATCGAAGACCTCGATGTCGACCGCGGTGCCGCCGCTGAGGCCACCGTAGACGTCGGCGGCGACCGCATCGACCGGCGGGTCGAGCGTGACGATCGTCGCGTCGACGAAGGTCGTCGCGCCGACCGCGCGCGTGGCCTGGTTGGGCCCGAGAAAGGCCGGCGGGAATTCGATGATGCCGTTGCCCGACGTCGACGTGATCGCGAAGCCGCTCGCGAGCTGGCCGGGCGCGAAGCATACGTCGTTCGAGGTGCTGCCCATCGGCTCGCCGCACAAGGTCGGGAACGGGCCGACCGGGCTGCCGCCATCGAAGGTTTCGGTGGTGAGGTTGGGCGGGACGCCGAGTGCGGCGTCGAACGCCGCCTCGTCGGCATGGAACTGCACGCCGCCGCGCACGGACGCAGTGGCGGCGAGCGCGGCGGGCGCGGCGAACGATGCGCCGAACAGCGCGGCCGCGAGTGCGCACGACGCAGCGCGGCGGCCCTGTCCGCCGAAGCGCAGGCGATGCGGGAATCGGGAGTGCTGCGCACGAGGCGCAGCCAGCGGGATCTTCATGGCGGGTTCCGGATTGCGGAGCCGTGCGCACGCGCATCCGCACCGGCTCGGCGCGGACGATCGGCGTCACGACGGATCCGGCCTCACCGCGCTCCTGCGCGGCGGCCGTCGGCATCGCGCGCCGATGCGGCGCGCGCGTCTCGTCCCCCGGGCCCGCGCGCGAGTACGCGGGCGCGCGCCGCGCGTCCTCGCGGCCGGCGGTTCGCCGGCCCTGCCTCCCGCGCCGGGCCGGCGGCGGCGAACCGGCACAGCCTAGGCGCGGCGCGCGCGCGCCGGCAATGCCTGCGCGCGGCGTAGTTGGGTCGTTGGCACAAACGGGCCAAGTAGAAGTGGAACTCAGCGGCGCGCGGCGGCACGCTGTGCGGCGAGGAAGCCGAGCTGGCAGCGCGTCGCGGCGCCGAGTTCCTTCATGAGCGCGCTGATGCGCCGCGCGAGCGTGCGGTGCGAGATGCCGAGCTCCAGCTGGATCGCCTTGTCGTTGAGACCCGAGGTCAGCAGCGACAGCAGCGCGTCGCGCGAGCTGGCGCCGTCGTCGGGTGCGACCGTGTACGGCGTCGCCGCACGCCAGAGCATGTCGAAAATCTCGCACAGCGCATCCAGCAGCGACGAGGGTCGCACCAGCAGCACCGGCCCGCCCGGCTGGCGCAGGTCGAGCGGGATGATCGCCATGCGCCGGTCGGCGATGACGAGCTTGAACGGCAGTGCCGCCGCGATGCGGCACTCCTCGCCGCGCGCGGCGTTGTCGCGCATGTGCTCGGTCCAGCCCGGCATCGTCAGCAGGTCGCTGTCGATCAGCGCGCGGCAGCGCACCCCGCGCGCGAGCGCCTCGAACAGCAGGTGGTCGGGTTCGTCGACGTTGGACACGAGCATCGGTCGGCGCGTCAGGCTGAGCAGTTCCTCGCGCACCGTGCGATGCATCTGCACGAACAGCTGCGCAGTGGCACTCGGGCTCAGGATCTCGACGAGGCGCTCGTCGCGCACGACGCCGCCCGTGCCCGCGGCGGCGAGCGTCGCGATGGCCGCGCGCGCGCGGCGCTGGCGCTGCTCCTCGTCGCGCTGGCTCGTCGCGATCAGCGTCTCGATCGCGACCCCCGGCGGCGCGGCGAAGTAGCGCGGCGGGCGATCAGGCGTGTGCGAGGCCATGCCCTTGTCACCGAGCGTGCGCAAGACGCCGGCGACCTGGCGCGTCGTCAGAGCGAGGCGCCGCGCGAGTTCGGCCGACGACAGGCCTTCGTGGCGCAGCAGCAGGCGATAGGCACGCTCCTCGAGCGGCGTGACGCCCATCCCTTCGAGCGCCTGCCGCGTGGTCGGCGATGGAGCGGTACGCGATGGCATGGCGGGAACCCGTGCAGCGGCAATCGCCGCTAGGTCGCACGCCCGCGCGCGCGCGACAACGTCAGTCGTGCGCGGCGCGCCACGCACGCAGGCGATAGGCGAGTTCGCCGACGAGTTCGTGCAACGCATCCTCCGCCTTCATCGTCGCGCTGCCGGTCGGCAGCAGGTAGCCGAGGTTGTCCGGCGCGTAGTAGCGCGGCTGCGCCGGATACGAGCATGCGTCGAAACCCGCCGCGCGGAACGCCACGAGCGAGCGCGCCATGTGCAGGCTCGACGTCACGAGCCAGATCCGCCGCGGCAACGCCGGTGCGAGCGCTGCGCTCGCCTGCGCGTTCTGCCAGGTATTGAGCGAGGCCGTCTCGACCTGCAGCAGGGACGCATCGGCGCCGAGATCGCGCGCGAGATTGGCGAGGATCACGCTATCGGCGACGCCGCGATCGCTGGTGCCTACGACGGCGAGCGGCACGGGGCCGAGCCCGCGCTGCAACGCCACGGCCGCGAGCAGGCGCTGGATGCTGGCGAGGCCGAGCGCGGCATAGTCGCGCTCGCCGCGGGGGCGCGCGACGAGCCCGCCGGACAGCACGACGACCGCCTGCGGCGGCGCGCCGGCGCCGCCCGACGGTGCGGGCGCACGCGCCTCCTGCACGCGCACGAGCGCGTTCGCACCGAGCGGCGTGGTCAGCACGACGAGGACGGTGGCGATGGCCGCGCACAGCAGGCGCAGGCGTCGCCAACCCATGCGACGCGCGATCCACCAGGCGATTCCGACGAGCAGCAGCAGGCGCAACGGCGACAGCATCCGACCCCTCCGGCGACGCCCGCCAGTGTCGCATGTCCACCGATGCGGCTGTCTTCTCGCGCGGCCGCCGAACTCACGCAAACGCCGTGCAGACCCACGCGGCGCACGGCGGTGCCCTACAATGGCCGCGCGCATACGGGGCTCTCGCAGGCCCGCAGGCACGGAGCCGAGAGGATGACCGACGACAGCAGCGCCGCGCGCCGCCCGCTACTCGCGTGCCTACTCCGGGCCGTCGTCGTCACCGCACTCGCGAGCCTGTCCAGCGCCGGCGCCCGCGCCGACGAACACTCGCAGCACGCGCGGCCTCCGCTCGAAGCGGGCCAGCCGTCGAATGTGCGATCACAGGGCGTCGCAGCCGCCTGCGAAGCGGGCGTCTACGCCGGCCAGCCGGTCGCGCTTCGCGCGCTCCTGCCGCAGGGCAACGATGTGCCACAGGCCGTCGTGCCGAAGCCCGCGAAGGGCACGGTGTTCCGCGACCGCAGCGGCACCTGCGCCGTGCGTGCGACCGCGCACGACGTCGAGCCGCCGCCGACGTTCGCGCGCAACGACTACTCGCGCCGCCAACCGTTCAACGCGGATTCGAGCTTCGTCCTCGTCTACGCGAGCGGCGGCTACTGGCATCTGTACGATGCGGACACGCTGCGCTACCTCAAGCGCCTCGACGGCCCCGCCGGAGACGCCGAGCCGCAGTGGCATGCGACCGACCCGAACACGCTTTATTACCTGCCGACCAACGGCGGCCTCGAGCTCTATGCACTGGACGTGCGCGACAACCAGTCGCGCGTCGCGGCGGATTTCCACGGCCGCCTGCCGTGGCCCGACGCGACCCACCTGTGGACGAAGGACGAAGGATCGCCCTCGGCGGACGGCCGTTACTGGGGGTTCCAGGCCGAGGCCGGCAACGAATTCGCGATCCGCGGCTACGTCGTCTACGATCTCCAAACCGACCGCATCGTCGGCACGCGCGCGGCATCGATCCGGCCCGATCATGTCAGCATGAGCCCGTCCGGCCGCTGGTTCACGAGCTCGGGCGACGAGGAAGGCACCTGGGCATGGTCGCCCGACTTCCGCACGAAGAAGAAGCTGCACCACAAGTCGGAGCATTCCGATCTCGCGCTCGGCGCGAACGGCCACGACCTCTACGTCTCCGTCGATTTCCAGAGCGCGCGCGGCGACGTCTTCTTCGTCGACATCGATGCGTGCCCTGCGGTGCCCGCATCGGCGTCCCCGTCCGGCGTGCCCGAGTGCCCGCGCACCGTGCTGTTCCCGACCTACATCGACGGCGCGCACGCCTCGCTGCATTTCTCCGGCAAGGCGTTTGGCCATCCCGGCTGGGTGGTCGTGTCGAGCTACGACACGCAGCGCACGCGCAGCGGGAGCTGGCCCTGGTACACGGACAAGATCTTCGCGGTCGAACTCGCCCCGCAACCGCGCATGCGCACGCTCGGCTACCACGAGGTCGCGCATTATGCGGGTTACTGGACCGAGCCGCACGCCTCGCCGGACCGCATGCTCGGCCGCGTGATGTTCAATTCGAACTGGGGTACGACGAGCGCCGACGACGTCGACGACTACATGATCGTGCTGCGTGATCGGGCACTGCCACTCGCCGCGCGCGGTCAGGCGGCGGCGGCGGCTGCGGCTGCGGCGCAGGCGCGCTGACGGCTCATCCCGCGTGAGCGGCGAGCGTGCGCTCCCATGCGAGTGCGGTGCGTGCGATGAGGTCGAGGTCATCATGGCGCGGCGTCCAGCCGAGCACCTCGCGGATGCGCCGCGCATCGGCGACGAGCGCCGGAATGTCGCCGTCGCGCCGCGCGCGCTCGACCACGCGCAACGGCGAGCCGCTCGCGCGTTCGACCGCAGCGATCACCGCGCGCACCGAGTAGCCGTGACCGTAGCCGCAGTTGAGCGTCGTCGAGGGGCCACCACGCCCGAGATAGTCGAGCGCGCGCAGGTGCGCGTCGGCGAGGTCCTCGACGTGGATGAAGTCGCGGATGCCGGTGCCGTCCGGCGTCTCGTAGTCCGTGCCGAAGATCGCGAGCGCGTCGCGCTTGCCGGTGGCGACCTCGCAGGCGACCTTGAACAGCAGGGTCGAATCGCGCGTCGAGTGGCCGATGCGCCCTTGCGGGTCGCAGCCGGCGACGTTGAAGTAGCGCAGGATCACGTGCTTCATGCTGCCGTTCGCGTCGAGGTCGCGCAGCATCCACTCGCTCATGAGCTTGGAACTGCCGTACGGGCTGATCGGCTGCGTCGGCGTGTCCTCGCTCGCGCGGCCGTCCACGGTCGGACCGTACACGGCGGCGGTCGAGGAGAACACGAAGCGGCGCACGCCGTGGCGCACGCAGGCCTCGAGCAGGTTGCGCGTCGCGCAGGTGTTGTTCGCGTAGTAGCGGAGCGGGTCGGCGACCGACTCCGGCACGATCGTGCGCGCGGCGAAGTGCAGCACGGCCTCGACTCGGTGTTCGCGCAGCAGCGCATCGACGAGCGCCGCGTCACCGGTGTTGCCGACCACGAGCGGCGCGTCGAGCACCGCCTCGCGAAAGCCCGTACTCAGATCGTCGAGCACGACCACCGGCGTGCCCGCTTCGCGCAGCTGGCGCACGACGTGGCTGCCGATGTAGCCGGCGCCGCCGGTGACGAGGACGGTGTTCGCGCTCATCGGGACTCCTCGCCCCGGGCGGCGCGCGTGCGCCGGCGCGGCACGAGCCGCTTGCCGTCGACGATCTCGATGCCGCCGCCGCGGCTGTAGGTGTGGCAGCCGCGCAGCCCGCGCAGCCAGTCGGGTTCGATGCGGCCGAGCGGCCGCTCTTCGTAGCGCTCCGGATCGAGCACGACGACTTCGTTGAAGACGACCGCGTAACCGTAGTCGACGCTGCAATCCTGCGCGGGGCGGACCAGGCGCCCCTCGTGCATGAACAGTTTTCCGGCCGGCCGCGCGCGGCGCACGTCGCTCTGCAACGGATTGGCCGGATGCGCGCGCCACGGCCCGAGCGGCGAATCGGCGACGAACAGGAACAAGTCGGTCCAGACGCGGCGGTCGACGTCGAGCGGGCTCTCGCTGATGCACGCGAACAGGTACCAGTGCGTGCCGTCGTGGTGCAGGGTGCCGTCGACCGCGTTGCGACCGCGCAGCAGCTCCGCCGCGAACGCCCAGCGCGCCGGGAACTCGACCGCGCGATGCAGCGCGAACGTGCGCGCCGCGGACGACTCGACCGTGAGCCAGAGCTCGCCCTGCCATTCGTAGACGAGCGGATAGGAGAGGTGCCACGGTTCGTCGAACACCGTGCGCACGCCGATCGGTGCGAGCGCGTCGTCGAGCTCGGCGACCGCGATGCGCCCGCGCCGGGTCGCGTACGGGTATTCCTCGACGAACAGCCAGTCGCGCCCGCCGTGGCGCACGAGCGACGGATCGGCCCAGAAGCAGCCGGACGGAGTCGCGATCACGCGCAGCGCGCGCGCGTCCGGTTGCGCCGGATCGAGCGGCGTGTCCGTGCGACGCGCCGCGAGCACCCAGTCTTCGGTACGCCCGAGGCGCGGCAAGTGCCGGCGCACCGCGCGCACGCCGAGGCGCAACGCGAGCGCGCAAGTCGCGAGCACGCCTGGCGGCGTGGCCGCGGGTGCCGCCTCCGCGGCCGGCGTTCCGCCCGCGGCGAGGCGACGCACCAGGCGCACGAGCGTCGCCGGCACGCGCAGCAGCTGCCAGGCCCGATTGCGCGCGAACGAGAGCTGCGCGGTCGCGCTCCAGTCGTCGCCACCGAGCAGGCGCCAGCCACGGCCGTCGTGAACGATCACGCCGCCGCGGCTGACCGCCTCGCCGCGGCGCAAGGCATCTAGATGGCGCAGGCCGTGCCGACGCGCGTCGGTCGCGTCGCGTTCGAAGAACCAGGCACCGTGGCGCGCGAGCGCGCACAGCACCTCTGACGGCGGCGGCAGGCCGAAGCCGAGCAGCAGGTCGGCATCGAGTGCGCGCAGCAGCGATACGCTGCGAGCACCGGGCACGAGGCAGCCGTCGTGTTCGCGCGCATCGGCATCCTGCAGCGGCACCTCGCGCAGGCGCTCGTGCAGCACGACCGGCGCGGTCGCCTTGCGTGCCGCGCCGGCGAGCGCGGCGTCGGCGCGCACGAACGCATCGATCGCGCGGTATCGCGATCGCGCCGGCGGCAGTGGTACATGCAGCACCGCGAGCAGTTCGCAGGCATCGTCGGCTGCGAGCGCGGCGAGCGTCTCGGCGATCCACGCCGGCACGACCGCGCGATCGACGAGGACGGCCACCCGCAGCGCGCGGCGGCCGGATGGCAGCGGCGCGTACAGCGGCGTCGGCGCGGCGGCGTCGGCGCGTTGCGTCATGTGAAAGTCCGACCCCAGTCGCCGATAACGTGCAGCAGGCGCTGGCGATCCTGCACGCGCATGAACATGTGGTCGCAGTCCGGCCAATGGTCGAAATGCACGCAGGCCGCGGCGGCCGGTGCGCCGAACGTCGCCGCGAACTGCGCACGATGCGTGAAATACGCGGCGGCGCCACCGGTATAGAGCGCGAACACGCCGACCTCGCGCGCGACGAGGCGTCCGAGCTCGACGCGCGCTGCGGCCAGCGACGGCCAGTCGCGCATGTTGCCGTCGCCGATCGCGGGCGCGCGCTTGCGCCGCGTGAAGCGGCCGAGCAGGGTCTTCAGTGCCGACGCGCGGCGACCGAGCAGCAATTGCAGCTGGCCGAGGCGGAACCACGCGCCCTGGTGCGCATAGGGATCGAGCAGGAGCAGGCCGCAGACGCGTTCGTCGGCGAGCGCGATCTTCCAGCCTTGGTCGGCCGCGCTGCAGAGCCCGCCGATGACGAAACGATCCGCGCCGACGAGTTCGCCGAGGCGATCGAAGCCGTGCCGGAGCACCGCGACGTCGTCGCCACGCTTGGGCGGCGCGTCGCCGACGCCGGGCTGGTCGACGCGCGGTACCGCGAAGCCCTCGCCGGCGAGCAGGCGTGCGAGGTCGACGTGCATGCGGAACGGACCCGAGCGTGGAATGAAACCCGCGTTGAGCAGCACCCACAGCGGTCGGCGCGACGGTTGCGCCGGGCGCGTGAGCACGCCGGTGAGGCCGTGGCCGAGGTCGATCGGCGTTTCCTCGATCATGCCGCCGCTCCGCCGGGTGCCGCCTGCGCGAGCGCGTCGATGCATGCCGCGACCGGCGGCGTGATGAAGGTCGCGCGCAGGTCGATCTGCTCGTGCCAGCCGGCCGCGGCAGCCGGCAGGACGAGCCGCTCGCGTGCCTGCGCGATCGGCGTGGCGCGTTCGTCGTCGACCACGCGCAGATCGAGCGCGGCGCCCGTGAGCAGCTCGTCGAGTCGCTGCGCGGCGATCTGTGCGCGCAATGCCGGCGGACAGTACGAGGCGAGCAGCCGGTCCGGGTCGGCCGGCTTCGGTTGCGTGCCGATGAATGGGTAGCGCAGTCGCGACGCACGATCGCGCGCGTCCATCGCGACCAGTTCGTCGAGCCACGCGCGACCGTCCGTCAACGGCTGCCACAGCCACAGCGGCAGGCGATGCTGCCGCGCGAGCCGCGCGGCCGGCCATGCGCCCGAACGCGCGCCGAAGGCGATCAGCGGCGCGGCCGGTACGCGGCGCGCGAGCTCGGCAAGTGCCGTTTCGGCATCGGCACAGGCGCCGTCGAGCGTGAACGCGCTTTCCTCGCCCCACGAATCGCCGCTGCCGTAGTAGTCGAAGCGCAGGCTCGCGACACCGCGCTCGGCGAGGCGCGCCGCGACGAGCGAAAGCAGGCGGTAGCTCAGGAACTGTTCGTGGAAGAACGGCGGACAGAGCACGAACGCGGCGCGCACGGCGCCGCGTGCAGCGCGGAACACGGTGAACAGGCGCCGTCCCGGCGCGCCCGCGAACGCGAATTCGTGCAGGGCTTCGCCGGCGCGCTCCGGCGCCGGCCGTGCGATCGCCGCCGTCATCCGCCGCGCCCGCCGAACAGTCCACGCAGGCGCGACATCCAGCCGCCCTGCTTCGCCGTGCGTTCGCGCGGCAACATCTCGGCGACGCTGCCGAGCGTGCCGGTCGCGATCGCGAGCACGTTGAGGCGCACGCCGGTTTCGCGTTCGACGCGCGCCATCATGTCGACCGCGAGCAGTGAATCGCCACCGAGGTCGAAGAAGTTGTCGTCGGCGCGCGCCTCGGCGACGCCGATGAGTTCGCACCAGAGCGCGGCGAGGTAATTCACGCGCGCGTCGTGCGGCACGGACGGGGCGTCGTCGGCGTGCCCGCCCTGCTCGGGCGGCATCGGCAGCGCCTTGCGATCGGTCTTGCCGTTCGGCGTTGTCGGCATCGTTTCGAGCACGACGATGTGGCTCGGGCGCATGTACGGCGGCAGCGACTCGCGCAGGCGCTCGCGCAAGCGGCCGGCGAGGTCGCCGTAGCGATCGCGCGAGGTGACGTACAGCACGAGGCGCTGGTCGTGCGAGCCGAATTCGCGCACCGCGGCGGCGGCCTCGCGCACGAGCGGGTCCTCGTGCGCGGCGGCTTCGATGTCGCCGAGCTCGATGCGGAAACCGCGCAGCTTCACCTGGTCGTCGGCGCGGCCGTGGAAATAGAGGACGCCGTCCCTGAGGCTGCCGACGTCGCCGGTGCGGTACATGCGGCTGCCGTCGTTGGCGAAGGGATCGGCGCGGAAACGGTCCGCGGTGAGGTCGGGCCGGTTGAGGTAGCCGTCGGCGACACCGTCCCCGCCGATCCAGATCTCGCCGTGCTCGCCTTCGCCGAGCGGGTGGCCCGACTCATCGAGTACGTGGATGCGCGTGTTCGCGATCGGCCGGCCGAGCGGCACGGGGCCGTCGCCCGGTTCGACGCGATGGATCGTCGACCAGATCGTCGTCTCGGTCGGGCCGTACATGTTCCACAGTTCGCGGCCATGGCGCATGACCTCATTGGCGAGGTCGCGCGGCATTGCTTCGCCGCCGACGAGGAGCTTGAGCCCCGCGAGTCCCTCGATCCGACCGCCATCGCAAAGCAGGCGCAGCAGGGTCGGCGTGGTCTGCAGCACGGTCGCGCCGCACGCCTTCATGAGCTCCATCGTCTTGTGCGGATCGCGCACTTCCGCTTCGGTCGCGATGTGCACGCGCGCGCCGCTGACCAGCGGCAGGTACAGCTCGAGGCCGGCGATGTCGAACGACAGCGTGGTCACCGCGCAGATGACGTCGTCCGCGCCGAAACCGGGCGCCTCGCGCATCGAACGCAGGAAGTTGACGAGGTTGCGGTGCAGGATGCGCACGCCCTTCGGCTCGCCGGTCGAGCCGGACGTGAACAGCACGTACGCGAGGTCGGCGCCTCCGACCTTCGGCAGCGAAGCAGGCTCCTCGCCGCCGGCGCGGATGTCGGCATCGACGACCGGGATGAGCGCGGCATCGTGCTCGGTCACCGCCGCCGGCAGCTCGTGCCCCGCGAGGACGACGGTGTGGCGCAGCGCGGCGCGCTCGATCATCGTGCGCAGGCGTTTGTCCGGGAAGCTCGCATCTAGCGGCACGTAGGCGGCGCCCGCGCGCAGCACGCCGAGTGCGGCGGCGACCATTTCGCTGCGCCTCGGCATGCAGATGCCGACGAGGTCGCCACGCGCGACGCCCGCATCGAGCAGGCGCGCGGCGACGCGTCCGCTCGCACGCCAGAGGTCGGCGTAGGTGTAGCGCTGCGTGTCGCAGCTGACCGCGGCGCGATCCGGCGCGGCGCGCACCTGCTCCTCGACGAGGTCGAGCAGCGAGGGACCGGCGGGCACCGCCGGGCCCGGTGCGGGCGCCGGTGGCGGCGTCGGCACGGTCGCGGCGGGGCGTGGCGCTGCCGCGGCGGCGTGATCGGAAGTCTGCATGCCGATGTCCTCGAGCATTCGTTCATACCCGGCGATCCAGCCGCGGATCGTCGCCGCGTCGTACAGCGCGGTGCGATAGTGCAGGTCGAGCGCGAGCTGGCGCCCGTCGTCGTTGAGGTTGAAGAACAGGTCCCACAGCAGCGCGACATGGCGGCAATCGCGCCACTCGGTGACGACGCCGTCGAACTGCGGCGCACGCAGGCGCGGGTTGAGGTTGAAGATGACTTCACCGAGCGCGCCACGCACGCTGCGCCGGCGCAGCGAACGCGCGCGCAGAATCGTCATCAGCGTGAGATCCTGGTGGTCGGCGGCGTCGAGCAGCGCGGCCTGCGCGCTCGCCACCGCGGCATCGGCGCCGGCCTGCGGGTCCACGCGCAGGCGCAGCGGCAAGGTGTTGACGCCATCACCGATCAGCGCGCCACTGCCCGCCAGCGCCTGGCCCGAGAACGGGACCGCGATCGCGAAATCGCGCTGCCCCGACAGGCGTGCGACGAACAGGCCGAACGCGCCGAGCAGCAGGCCGTACAGCGTCACGCCGCGCCGGCGCGCCTCGGCGCGCAGCGCGGCGGCGAGTGGCGCGGGGAACACGTGCCTCTCGGTGTCGGCATCGAAGCCGGCGCCTTCCGCGTGCGGACGGTCCCCCGGCAGTTCCAGTGGCGCCGGGATGTCGGCATAGACGCGGTTCCAGTAGGCGATCTGCGAGGCGCCGTTTGCGTCGCGCCGCGCGCGTTCGGCGAGTGCGTAGGCGCGGAAGCTCTGCGCCGGCGCCAGGCGCGGCTCACGCCCGCCCGCGTACGCGTTGTAGCAGGCCTGCAGCTCGTCGCAGAACACCGCGAGCGACCAGCCGTCCATGATCAGGTGGTGCGCGACGAGATGCAGAGCATGGCGATGCTCGCCGACGCGCAGCAGCGCGAACCGCACCAGCGGCGCACGCGCGAGGTCGAACGGCGTACGCATCTGCCGGTCGCACCACGCATCGAGCTTCGCCTGCGCGTCCGCGCCGGAGAGGTCGACCCGCTGCAGCGGCAGCGCCGGCAACGGCTGCAGCGACAGCGTACGGCCGTCGGCGGCGATCGCGAAGCGGAACGCTTCGTGGCGCCGCCAGACCGTGTCGAGCGCACGCTCCAGTGCGGCGACGTCGAGCGCGCCATCGAACGAGAGCACGACCGCTTCGTTGCAGGCGAGCGCCGCATCCGCGCCGTATTGGCAGCCGAGCCATTTTTCGAGCTGGCCGTCGGTGAGCGCGACCGCGTCCGGCAGCGCCTGCGCCTCACCGCCGCCCGTCACCGGAGCATCCGCGCCCGCGCCGCTGCGCGGCACGAGCAGGCCGGCGCCGAGCAGGCCTTCGAGCGCCGTGCGCACCGCATCGACGATGCGCTCGAACTCGGCAGCCCCATGCGCCTCGGTGAGGAAGCAGTTGAACTGTTCGTAGAGGTGCAGGCCGTTCGCGCGCAGCGCGTACCAGAACAGGCTCGCGTAAGGCTGGTCCTCGTCCGCGACGATGCGCCAGAGCGAACTGAAGCCCACCGCGCGCAGCGGCGCGGCGCGTTCGTCGAACAGCGCGTTGAGGCGCACGACGAGATCGTGAGTGCGCGCGTTGAGTTCTTCCTGCAGCGCCGGCCCGCGCTGCTTCAGATGGAGCAGCGCGGCCTTCGCCGCCGCGAGCGCGAGCGGATGGCGCACGAAGGTGCCGGCGAAATAGGTGACGCCCGCTTCCGGATACGAATCGTCGCCGAAGTGCCAGTCGCCGCCGTCGAGCGCATCGAGCCAGTGCGCGGCGCCCGCGATCGCGGCGAACGGCAGGCCGCCGCCGATGATCTTGCCGTAGGTCGCGATGTCGGCGCGCACGCCGTAGTACGCCTGCGCGCCGCCCTGCGCGACGCGGAAGCCCGTGATGACCTCGTCGAAGATCAGTGCGCAGCCGGCGTCGTCGCAGATCGTGCGCAGCGCCTCCACGAACGCGCGCGGTTGCAGCGCCGGGTTCTTGCCCTGCACCGGCTCGATCATGATCGCGGCGAGTTCGTGCGCGCGCTCGCGCAGCACGCGCAACGCCTCGTCACTGCCGTAGTCGAGCACGAGCACGTTCTCGACCGCGCTGGCGAGAATGCCCGGCGCCGCTGCGATCGAACGCAGGCTGCGCGTTCCGCGCACGATCACTTCGTCGAAGATGCCGTGGTAGGAATGGGTGAAGATCGCGATCGTGCGACGACCGGTCACCGTGCGCGCGATGCGCATCGCGCCCATCACGGCTTCCGATCCCGTGTTGCAGAACGCGACGCGCGCCATGCCGGTCATGCCGGCGATGAGCTCGGCGACTTCCCCGGCGAGCGGGTGCTGCGGCCCGACCTCGAATCCGCTGTCGAGCTGCTGCTTGAGCGCCGCGACGACATAGTCGGGCTGGTGGCCGAGGAAGTTCGCGCCGAAGGAATTGAGGCAGTCGATGTATTCGTTGCCGTCGAGGTCGTGCAGCCGTGCGCCCTTCGAGCGCTCGACGACGATCGGATAGACCAGCTCCTTCCACAGCGGGTTGAAACCCGTGACGACGCGCGGATCGGCCATGCGCGCGCGATGCGCCTGCGAATACGCCTTCGAACGCGCGGTGCGCGCGTTGTAGCGGCGCGTGAAATCGTCGACCCACGCGCGCTGCGCCGGCGTCATCGTCTGGTCGCGGCGCAGCGTGATGCGCGCCGACGCTCCGAACGGCCGGTCGACGAGGTTCGCCGCGGGCGCGTCTTCCGTGCGCGCCGCCGCAGGCGTGGACGCCACGGACGTCGCAGCGATCGACGGCGAGGGTACGGCGAGTGCGGCCGGCGAGGCCGTCGCCGTGCCGGTGGCGAGGCTCGCGAGCAGCTGCATCTGCTGCTGCATCAGCGCCTGCTGGCTCTGGATCAGCGCGAGCAGCGGCGAGGGTGCCGTGTCCGTCATGACGGACGCGGTCGCCGGCACGCTCGCTGCGGACGGCGACGCCTGCGGCGCCGGCGTCGGCGACGGCGCGGTCGCGGGCAACGTCGGCTCGAGCAGCGTGGCGAGCTTGGCGATGCTGTCGACGTCCTCCATGAGCCGGCGGAATTTCAGCTTGAGGCCGTAACGGCGCTCGAGTTCGAGCGCGGCCTGGGTCAGTGACAGTGAATCGAGGCCGAGCTCGAGGAAGCTCGACTCGTCGTGCGTCGCGCCCAGGTGCTCGCCGGTGAGCGACTCGACCAGTTCGCGCAGTTCGGCGCGCAGGCGCGATGACGGCGGCGGTGCCGCGGGCGTCGCAACGATCGCGGGACGGGTTTCCTTCATGCTCGTTTCCCCAGGGACGCCCGCAGCCGGCGTCGATGCATCGATCCAATGGCGCTCGCCGCTAAACGGATAAACCGGCAGCGCGACGCGGCGGCGCGCCTGCCCGGCGTAGTACGCATCCCAGTCCGGCTCGCGCCCGGCCGCCCAGCACGCGCCGAGCGCGGCGGCGAGATGCTCGGCGTCGCTGCCCGGCCTGGCCGCCGGGCCGAGCGAGGCGATCGCGCGCGCGCCGTCGCCGAGCTGGCTGCGCGCGAATGTCGTCAGCGCCTGCGACGGGCCGACCTCGACGAACAGCGTGGCGCCGTCGGCGAGCGCATGCGCGATCGCGTCGGCGAAGCGCACGGGCTCGCGCAGCTGGCGGCACCAGTACGCCGGCTCCGCCGCGGCACGCGCGTCGATCGGCGCACCGCTCACGCACGAATAGAACGGCCGTGCCGGCGGCGCGAGGCGCAGGTTCGCGAATGCGCGCTCGAACGGCGGCAACGCGCCGTCCATCAGCGCGGAATGGAACGCATGGCTGACCTTGAGGCGCGTGCTCGCGATGCGCTCGGCGTCGAGCGAGAGGGCCAAGGCGCCGATCTCGGTGTCGGTGCCGGCGACGACGCACTGTTCGGGGGCGTTGACCGCGGCAAGGCTGACGCCGCCCGCGAGGTGCGGCGTGATCGCCTGGGCGATCGCGCGCACCGCGAGCATCGCGCCCGGCGGCTGCGCCTGCATCGCCGTGCCGCGCGCGCAGACCAGCGCAATCGCGTCATCGAGCTCGAACACGCCCGCGAGCGTCGCCGCGACGTACTCGCCGATGCTGTGGCCGATCATCGTGTCGGCAACGATGCCCCAGCTTTCCCACAGCCGCGCGAGCGCGTACTCGACCGCAAACAGGGCCGGCTGCGTGCAGCGGGTCTGCGCGAGTTCGGCCGCGGCGGCCGCGGCCTCGTCGACGGCCGGCAGGATCAGCGCACGCAGGTCGCGCCCGAGTTCGACGCTCGCGAGCGCGCAGCAGCGCTCGAAATGTTCGGCGAACACCGGCTCGGTATCGACGAGTTCACGCGCCATGTTCGCGTGCTGCGAACCCTGCCCCGGGAACAGGAACACGAGCTTGGGCCGTCCGGCGCGCTGCGGCGCGATCCGCGCGAGCGCATCGCGCGCCTGCGCCGCCGTGCGCGCGACGACCGCCACCCGCGACGCCATCGGCTTGCGGCCGAGCGCGAGCGTCGCCGCGATGTCGGGGAGTTCCGCATCCTCGACGTGCGCGAGGTGCGCCGCGAGGTCTGCGGCACGCCGTTGCAAGGCCGCATCGTCGCGCGCGGACAATACGAGCAGGCTCGCCGAACGTCCCGCGCCGGTGACGGCGGCTTGCGGCGCTTCCTCGAGCACGACGTGCGCGTTGGTGCCGCCGACGCCGAACGAGCTCACGCCCGCGCGACGAGGCGTCGCGCCGCGCGGCCATTCGACCGCGTCCTGCACGAGCCGGAACGGCGACTGCGCGAAATCGATTTCGGGATTGGGCGTGCGCAGGTTCACCGTCGGCGGGATGCGGCCGTGACGCAGCACGAGCGTCGCCTTGATGAGGCCGGCGACGCCGGACGCGGCGACGAGATGGCCGAGATTGCCCTTGATCGAACCCAGCCAGCACGATGCGGTCGCCACGCCATCGGCGCGGAACGCGCGCGTGAGCGCCTCGACCTCGATCGGATCGCCGAGCGGCGTGCCCGTGCCATGCGCTTCGACGTAGCCGATCGAACCTGCATCGACGTTCGCGCTCGCGCGCGCGAGGCGGCTAGCGCCGGCCTGGGCGCGCACCCTCGGCGCGCCGAACCTCGCCGTGTCGGCGCCGTGGGTGTTTACGCCGACGCCGCGGATCACCGCGTAAACCGGGTCG
>NZ_JBQCFP010000007.1:0-5406 GCF_051958935.1 Dokdonella sp.
CCTGCACGGCGTGTTGGGGGGGTGGTTGGTGTGGGGGGGGTCGCGCGCGCCGCGCTCGGCCCGCCGCGGCGATGCGACGGGATAGAAAGCCCAAGCCTGGAACATGGATCTTGCGCTTTGACCAGGCGCTTCGGCGGCACGCGCTGCGCGCTCGACCCGCCCTACACACTCGACCCGCCCTACACGCCTTGCTCGGCGCTTGCTCTCGCGCTCATGGCCGGGCCGTAACGCGTTCAACCATCCTCGAGGGCCGGTTCCGGTTCGGGCTTGCGGCGCGGCATCGGGCGCGAGGTCACCGACGCGGCGGTCGCGGTGACGGCGAGCGCCGCGGCGAGGGCCTTGTCGGCGCGTTGTTGCTGCTGCTGCGCGCAGAGGTCCGGGCAGAGCACGTGCATGTAGTCGGCGTCGAAGTTGAGGCGGTCGACGAGGAAGTCGATGAACGCGCGCACCTTCGGTGACGGCACGCGGCCGCGCGGGAACACCGCGTTGAAGTCGAGTTCGGGACCGGTCCAGCCGGACAGTACGCGGCGTACGTGGCCGAGTTCGGCATACGGCTTGATCGTGACGTCGCTCGCGAGCATGAGGCCTTCGCCCGACAGCAGCGCGCTGAGCAGCGGGCCCGGGTCATTGGCGACGAGGATGGGATCGACGCGATAGTCGTTCACCTGGTTGCCGTCGCCGAGCGTCCACGCGTAGTTGCCGTTGAGGCGCGACTTGTGGATCGCGAGGGCGCGATGGCGCACGAGTTCGTCGGGGTGCTGCGGCTCGCCGTAGCGTTCGACGTAGAGTGGGCTCGCATACACCTGGGTACGGAACACCGAGAGGCGCCGTGCGGCGAGGTTCGAGTCGGGCAGGTTGCCCACGCGCAGGCCGACGTCGAGCTCCTTCGCGATGAGGTCGAGCGGCTCCTGCGTGAGGACGAGTTCGACCCGGAGCTCCGGGTGCAGCGCATAGAACTCGCCGAGGAGCGGTGCGACCCAGGTGATGCCGATGGAGTAGGGCGCGGTCACGCGCAGCCAGCCGCGCGGGCCGCCCTGCAGCTGGCCGACGGCGCTTTCCGCCTCGTCGAGCTGGCGCGCGATCTGCTGGCAGTGCTCGAAGTAGATCGCGCCGGCTTCGGTGAGGCCGAGCTTGCGCGTCGTACGGTGCAGGAGTTGCGCGCCGAGGCGCTCCTCGAGCTCCTGCACCTTGCGGCTGACCGAGGTCTTGGGAAGGCGCAACGAACGCGCCGCCGCGATGAAGCTTCCGTGTTCGACCACCTTCACGAAAATCAGGGTGTCGTTGAGGTCGCGGGCCATGCTCGACTCCGATCGGGGCAGGGATTGGCCCGATGTCGGGACGGTCATTCCCTCATTCAAGCTCTATTTAACGGGAACCTACGCCCTTACTCCGTAGCGCGAGGCCAGTCGCCGACCCGATCCCGCCCGCTGTCGATCCGAGCATACCTGCTTCGTCGAATGGATGGATCGCCGCCCGTCGGGTGTCGCGCAAACAACGAATAGCCCTATCGGCGGCAACGCCCGACGCTTCGTCGGACGCGCCGCCGACGCCAACGATTCCGCAAATTCACATCTAAGAACCGAGGTCTGCACATGAACTCGCGCCATGCTTCCCGCTTCTCCATTCTGCGACCGGCTGCGATCGCGCTCGCGGCCGCCTTCGCCGCGGCGTTCGTCGCCGCCGGCTGCAGCAGCCATGCCGCCCCCGGCGAGGCGCACATGCCGCCGCCGCCGGAAGTCAGCGTCGCCCAGGTCCTGGTCAAGAACGTGCGCCAGTGGGACGACTTCACCGGCCGCGTATCGGCGATCCAGACGGTGGAACTGCGTCCGCGCGTGAGCGGCTACGTCGACAAGGTCGCCTACAAGGAAGGCAGCGAAGTCGCCAAGGGCGACCTCCTGTTCGTGATCGACCAGCGCCCGTACCGCGCCCAGCTCGCCAAGGCGCAGGCCGACCTCGCGCGTGCGCGCAGCGAAGCGCAGCTCGCCAAGACGCAGGATGCGCGCGCGCAGACGCTCGTCTCCGCCAAGGCGATCTCGCGCGAGGAGTTCGACACGCGCCACGCCGCGGTCGCGCAGGCCGAGGCCGCGGTACGCGCGGCGCAGGCCGCGGTGACCACCGCCGAGCTCGACCTGCAGTTCACCGAGGTGCGCGCGCCGGTCGCCGGCCGCACCAGCAAGGCGATGATCACGGTCGGCAACCTCGCGCGCGCCGACGAAACGCTGCTGACGACCGTCGTTTCGATGGATCCGATGTACGTCGACTTCGAAGGCGACGAGCAGGCGTACCTGCGTTACGCCGAACTCGCCCGCAAGGGGCAGCGCGCCGAGCTGTCCAACCCGGTGCGCATCGGCCTCGCCAACGAGGACGGCTATCCGCACAAGGGCACGGTCGAGTTCGTCGACAACCGCATCGATCCCGCCACCGGCACGATCCATGCGCGCGCGGTGCTGCCGAACCCCGACCGCGCGCTGACGCCGGGCCTGTTCGCCCGCGTGCAGCTCGAAGGCAGCGCCGAGTTCAAGGCGATGCTCGTCGACGACAAGGCGATCCTCACCGACCAGGACCGCAAGTACGTCTACGTGCTCGGCCCGGACAACAAGGCGCTGCGCAAGGACATCGTGACCGGCCGCGTCATCGACGGCCTGCGCGTGGTCGACTCCGGTCTCGAAGCGCAGGACAGCGTGATCATCCGCGGCATGCAGAAGATCTTCTTCCCCGGCATGCCGGTGCAGCCGAAGACGATCGCGATGGATGAAAGCGCCGCGCCGGCGGGCAAGGATGCGGTCGCGATGAAGTAGTCGCGGCGCACCCCTTCCTCGTCGTCCCGAGAAAGCCACGGGCTCGTCGTCCGGCGAAAGCCGTGAGCCGGCTCTTCCACTGAGCGAAAGACGAGACGCGGGTTCCGGCTTTCGCAGGAACGACGAAGAACAAAACGACGTAGGTGACAGGCCGATCGGCGCCAGCGCCGCCCGGCTTCCAAAGCACACAGCAATGCCGCCCCCCGGTGGAGGCGGTCCGGATGCGGCCGTGCGCCGCGCAAGGACAAACCCATGGACTTTTCCAGATTCTTCATCGACCGGCCGATCTTCGCCGCGGTGCTGTCGATCGTGATCTTCGCCGCCGGCCTGATCGCGATTCCGATCCTGCCGATCAGCGAATATCCCGAAGTGGTGCCGCCGTCGGTGATCGTGCGCACGGTCTACCCGGGCGCGAACCCGAAGGTGATCGCCGACACCGTGTCGACGCCGCTGGAGGAAGCGATCAACGGCGTCGAGGACATGCTGTACAGCAAGTCGGTCGCCGGCTCCGACGGCGTGCTGCAGATGACCGTCACGTTCCGTCCCGGCACCGATGCCGACGACGCCGCCGTGCGCGTGCAGAACCGCGTGAGCCAGGCGCTCGCGCGCCTGCCCGAGGACGTGCGCCGCCAGGGCGTGACGACACAGAAGCAGTCGCCGACCTTCCTCATGGTGGTGCACCTGACTTCGCCGAGCGGCAAGTACGACACGCTGTACCTGCGCAACTACGCGCGCATGCACGTCAAGGATTCGCTCGCACGCCTGCAGGGCGTCGGCGACGCGCAGATCTTCGGCGGCGGCGACTATGCGATGCGCGCGTGGCTCGATCCCGACAAGGTCGCCTCGCGTGGTCTCACCGCGGGTGACGTCGTCGCGGCGATGCGCGAGCAGAACGTGCAGGTCTCGGCCGGCCAGCTCGGCGCCGAGCCGATGCCGAGCAGCAACTTCCTCACGCTGATCAATGCGCAGGGGCGCCTCAAGACGCCGGAAGAGTTCGGCAACATCGTGCTCAAGGCCGGCGCGGACGGCGAGATCGTGCGCCTGTCCGACGTCGCGCGGCTCGAACTCGGCGCGGGCGACTACACGCTGCGCTCGCAGCTCGACGGCAAGAACGCGGTCGGCATCGGCATCTTCCAGGCGCCGGGCGCGAACGCGCTGGAGATCCAGAAGGCGGTCATCGCCAACATGGACGAGATGGCCAAGCGCTTCCCCGAAGGCATCAAGTACGAGGCCGTCTACGACACGACGATCTTCGTGCGCGACTCGATCAAGGCGGTGGTGAGCACGCTGCTCGAAGCGGTGCTGCTGGTCGTGCTGGTGGTGATCCTGTTCCTGCAGACCTGGCGTGCCTCGATCATCCCGCTGATCGCGGTGCCGGTGTCGATCGTCGGCACGTTCGCGGCGCTGTACCTGCTCGGCTTCTCGATCAACACCCTGAGCCTGTTCGGCCTCGTCCTCGCGATCGGCATCGTCGTCGACGACGCGATCGTCGTGGTGGAGAACGTCGAGCGCAACATCGAGGAAGGTCGCAGCCCGCTCGAGGCCGCGCACCAGGCGATGAAGGAAGTGTCCGGTCCGATCATCGCGATCGCGCTGGTGCTGTGCGCGGTGTTCGTGCCGATGGCGTTCCTCAACGGCGTGACCGGCCAGTTCTACAAGCAGTTCGCGGTCACCATCGCGATCTCGACGGTGATCTCGGCGATCAACTCGCTGACCCTGTCGCCCGCGCTCGCCGCGCGCCTCTTGAAGTCGCACGACGCGCCCAAGGACGCGCTCTCGCGCCTGATCGAACGCCTGTTCGGCTGGGTGTTCCGCCCGTTCAACCGCTTCTTCAAGCGCAGTTCGGACCGCTACCAGGGCGCGGTGTCGCGCACGCTGGTGCGCCGCGCCGCGGTGTTCGCGGTGTACGCGGTGCTGCTGGTCGCGACCGGCCTCATGTTCCGCATCGTGCCGCCGGGCTTCATCCCGACCCAGGACAAGCTGTACCTGATCGCCGGCGTGAAGACGCCGGAAGGTTCGTCGATCGAACGCACCGACGCGCTGCTCAAGCAGGTTACCGACATCGCGATGAAGACCGAAGGCGTCGCGCACGCGGTCGCGTTCCCCGGCCTCAATGCGTTGCAGTTCACCAATACGCCGAACACGGGCGTGGTGTTCTTCCCGCTCAAGCCGTTCAGCGAGCGCCATCGCACCGCGGCCGAGATCGTCGGCGAGATCAACCAGAAGATCGGTGGCCTGCAGGACGGCTTCACCTTCGCGCTGATGCCGCCGCCGATCCTCGGCCTCGGCAACGGCAACGGCTACCAGGCCTTCATCGAGGACCGCGACAACCTCGGCTACGGCGCGCTGCAGACGGCGGTGCAGTCGATGCAGGGCGCGATCGCGCAGACGCCGGGCATGGGCTTCCCGATCTCGAGCTACCAGGCCAACGTGCCGCAGCTCGACGCGGAGGTCGACCGGGTCAAGGCGAAGGCGCAGGGCGTCTCGCTGACCGGCCTGTTCGACACCCTGCAGACCTATCTCGGCTCGGTCTACGTCAACGACTTCAACCAGTTCGGCCGCACCTGGCAGGTCATCGCGCAGGCGGACGGTTCGTTCCGCGACAGCG
>NZ_JBQCFP010000008.1:0-12376 GCF_051958935.1 Dokdonella sp.
CAGGAGCGCGCATTGCGTGCGCGTGGCGCGCCGCGCGCCCTCGGCCGCGCTGCGCTGCGGCGCGTCCTCATGCACTACGAACGCGTGAGCCGGCACGCGCTGCGCACGCTGCCGGCGCGCGCCGACATTCGCCTCGTGCTCGACGCGTGCAGGCGCGTGCGGGCGATCGACGGGCCTGAAGAGTGGGCGCCTGACGTGCGCGTAGAACCGTCGCCCCGCGATCGGCGAGCCTGAAGGATGTGCCGTCATTCCCGCGAAAGCGGGAATCCATTTTCGCTGTCGTGCGGTGCAAAAGCACAGTGGATTCCCGCTTTCGCGGGGGGAGGGCAGCGCCGCGCTTCTGCGCGCGGGATACGCACAACCCAGGACACGCGCGGTCGGGCAGCTCGCACGCCGCGCGCGGCGCGGCGTGCGACAATCGCTGCATGCGGTATCCCACCGGGCCCCAACGCATCGTCTGCCTCACCGAGGAACCGACCGAGGTGCTGTACGCGCTCGGCGAGCAGGATCGCATCGTCGGCATCTCGGGCTTCACGGTGCGGCCGCCGCGGGCACGCAAGGAAAAGCCGAAGGTGTCCGCTTTCACGAGCGCGAAGATCGACCAGATCCTCGCGCTCGAGCCCGACTTCGTCATCGGCTTCTCCGACATCCAGGCCGACATCGCGCGTGAGCTCATCGCCGCCGGCGTGGAAGTGTGGATCAGCAACCATCGCAGCGTCGCCGGCATCCTCGACTACGTCTGCCGGCTCGGTGCGCTGGTCGGCGCGTCCGATCGCGCCGCCGCGTACGTGCGCAAGATCATGGCCCATCTCGAGTCGATCGAACGCGCAGCGGGCGCCCTGCCCAAGCGCCCACTCGTCTATTTCGAGGAATGGGACGAGCCGATGATCACCGGCATCCGCTGGGTCGCCGAGCTCGTTCGCACTGCCGGCGGCGACGACGTGTTCCCCGAGCACGCGGGGATGCCGCTCGCGCGTGACCGCATCCTCGCCGATCCCGCCGAAGTCGTGCGCGCGGCCCCCGACATCATCTTCGGTTCCTGGTGCGGCAAGAAATTCCGCCCCGACCGCGTCGCCGCGCGCCCCGGCTGGGCCGCGATACCCGCCGTGCGCGACGGCGAACTGCACGAAATCAAGTCGCCGATCATCCTGCAACCCGGTCCCGCCGCCCTGTTGGACGGCATCACCGCGCTGCACACCGTCATCGCGCGCTGGTCGAACGATCATGGAACCTCCAGGCGTTCGGAAAGGCGAAGCTGAAAGCCTGGAACGAAGGAAACGAAGGCAAGGCAGAGAGAAGAATGGAGCATGGTCGAGCACGGAGCACGCGGAGACCAGGAACCGGTCCATCCGGTTGGATCGGATGCTCCCTTGTTGCGCGCTGCTCTGCATTTGGCCCTTCGTTTCGGCGCTACAGCGCGCTCTGCGCAAGGCGCTGGCCGAGGTCGACGAGCGGGGCGACGAGCAGGGCGAGCACGAGCATGATCGCGAGGATCGCCAGCGCGGGTGAAAAGTCGAAGCCGCCCGGCGTGGGGATGAGCCGGCGGATCGGGCGCAGCAGTGGCTCGGTCAGCTGGAACAGCAGCGGTACCACGGGGTTCGCGCGTTCGACGCTGACGAAACTCATCAACGCACGCACGAAGACGAGGCCGATGAGGAGCACGAGCACGAGCTCGACGAGATCGGCGAGCGCCATCACGGCGAGGCCGGCGAGAGCGAGGCTCTGGCCGTACATCGCGTAGAGCAGCACGAGCTTGAGCGCGCTCAGCAGCCACGCGACCAGCGTCGCGGCGACGTCGAAGTTGCGCCAGTTCGGGATGAACCGATGCAGCGGCATGAGCACGGGGTTGGTGAGCTTGTAGAGCGCCTGGCACACCGGGTTGTAGAAGTTCGCGCGCACGAGCTGCAGCAGCACGCGGAACACGGCAAGCGCGACGAGCGTCACGAAGACGAAGTTGACGAGGATCTGGCCGGCGTTGGCGAGGTAACCCATGGGTGCGTCCTAAGGTGCGGCGCGCTGCAGGGCGGTGCGGCGGTCGATCACGAGTATCGCTCCGAGAGGTCCTTGCCGCGTGTCGTCGCGGCCGCGATGGCGGTGGCGACGAGCGCACGCAGGTTGCCGTTCGCGAACGCCTCGAGTGCGGCCGCGGTGGTGCCACCGGGCGAGGTCACGCGCTCGCGCAGCACGGTCGGCGGTTCACCGTCCTCGACCAGCATGCGGCCTGCGCCGAAGCAGGTCTGCGACGCGAGCGTGCGCGCGGTCGCACGCGGCAGGCCTTGCGCGACTGCGGCGTCCTCGAGCGCCTCCACCAGCAGGAAAAAATAGGCCGGCCCCGAGCCCGACAGCGCGGTGACGGTGTCCATGAGCTCTTCGCGATCGATCCAGACGGTCGTGCCGGCGGCGCCGAGGATCGCCTGCGCCTGCGCGCGCTGCCCTGCGCTCGCATCGTCGTTGGCGATCATGCCGGTCGCGCCGGCGCCGATCAGCGCAGGCGTGTTCGGCATCGAACGCACGATCGGCACGCCCGCGCCGAGCCAGGCGGCGAGCTGGTCGATGCGGATGCCGGCGGCGATCGAGATCACCAGCGGACGGGCCGCGGCGACCGTCGCCGCGATCTCGGCGCAGACATCCTTGAGCACCTGCGGCTTCACCGCGAGCACGAGCGCGTCGGCACCTTCGGTGGCGGCGCATGCATGGTCGTGCACGGCGACGCCGAAGTCGCGCGCGAGCGCGCTGCGCAGTTCGACGTTCGGCTCGGCGACCGCGATCGCGGCGGCCGGCACGCCGTCGCGCACGAGCGCACCGATCAGGCTGCGCGCCATGTTGCCGCCGCCGATGAAGGCGATACGGGCGGGAGGTCGGGAATCGGCAGGTGAGGGCATCGTTCGGATATTCGCTTCGTGTTCTGCGTGCTTCAGCATAGCAAGAGGATCGCCGATCGCCGCCAGCCGGCGCTGTCGGGTCAGCCGGGGTCGCGGTCGCGCGGGCCGAACAGCGCGGTGCCGACACGCACCATCGTCGCACCTTCGGCGATCGCGAGTTCGAGGTCGTCGCTCATCCCCATCGACAGCGTATCGACACCCGCATGCTCGGCGCGCAGCGAATCGAACAGGGCACGCATGCGTCGGAATGCGGCACGGCGCTGGTCGGGGTCGGGCGCCGGCGCCGGAATCGCCATGAGGCCGCGCAGGCGCAGGCGCGGCTCGGCCGCGACCGCGGCGGCGAGCGCGGCGACGTCGCCGGGCGCGCAGCCGGACTTGCTCGCTTCGTCATCGATGTTGACTTGCACGAGCACGTTCAACGGCGCCCGCGCCGGCGGTCGGTGGCGCGCAAGCGGCGCGACGAGCATGGCGCGATCCAGGCTCTGCAGCCAGTCGAAGTGCTGCGCCGCCTCACGGCACTTGTTCGATTGGAGCGGTCCGATCAGATGCCATTCCAGCGGCAGGTCGGCGAGCTCGGCCTGCTTGGCGATCGCCTCCTGCACGTAGTTCTCACCGAATGCGCGCTGGCCGCAGGCGGCGAGCGCGCGCACCGCGGCGGCGGGTTGGGTCTTGGACACCGCGACGAGCGCGGCCGTGGCGGCTGCGGCCGCTTGTCGCGCTGCGTCAATGCGGGCGATCACGGAAGCATAGGCGGTTTCGCAGAAATTCATCGCAAGGTCGCGCACGGTCTGGTTTTCATCTGGCTATACTGCCGCAACCGGGCGCCCGGGAGGCGCCGACTGCCGTTTCAGGGGACACGCGATGGATATTGCCGAGCTGCTGGCGTTTTCGGTCAAGAACAAGGCCTCCGACCTCCATCTCTCGGCCGGCCTGCCGCCGATGATCCGCGTCGATGGCGACGTGCGCCGCATCAACATCCCGGCGCTCGAGCACAAGCAGATCCACTCGCTGATCTACGACATCATGTCGGACAAGCAGCGACGCGACTACGAGGAATTCCTCGAGGTCGACTTCTCGTTCGAGATCCCGAGCCTGGCGCGGTTCCGCGTCAATGCGTTCAACCAGAATCGCGGCGCCGGCGCGGTGTTCCGTACGATTCCGTCCGAGGTGCTCACGCTCGAGGACCTCGGCTGCCCGCGCATCTTCAAGGAACTCATTTCGCAACCGCAGGGCCTGATCCTCGTGACGGGGCCTACCGGTTCGGGCAAGTCGACCACGCTCGCGGCGATGGTCGACCACGTCAACAAGAACGAGTACGCGCACATCCTCTCGGTCGAAGACCCGATCGAGTTCGTTCACACCTCGCAGAAGTGCCTCATCAACCAGCGCGAAGTGCACCGCGACACGCACGGCTTCAACGAGGCGCTGCGCTCGGCCCTGCGCGAAGATCCCGACTACATCCTCGTCGGCGAGTTGCGCGACCTGGAGACCATCCGCCTCGCGCTGACCGCGGCGGAAACCGGCCATCTCGTGTTCGCGACCCTGCACACGAGTTCGGCCGCCAAGACGATCGACCGCGTCATCGACGTATTCCCCGCCGGCGAAAAGCCGATGGTGCGCTCGATGCTGTCCGAATCGCTGCGCGCGGTGATCTCGCAGAGCCTGCTCAAGAAGGTGGGAGGCGGCCGCATCGCCGCGCACGAAATCATGGTCGGCATCCCGGCGATCCGCAATCTCATCCGCGAGGACAAGGTCGCGCAGATGTATTCGGCGATCCAGACCGGCAGCCAGCACGGCATGCAGACGCTCGACCAATGCCTGCAGGACCTGGTCAAGCGCGGCATCGTCACGCGCCAGCAGGCGATCGGTTACGCGAAGTACAAGGAGATCTTCAAGTAGTCGTGCCGCCTGCGCGGGAGTCGAGGAAGGCGGCCGTGAGCCGCCTTTTTCTTTCGCCCGCGCAGCGCGGCCGTCGGGCAACGACGTGGCCTGCCTAGTTGCGAGTGGCCGTGACGCGCCAGAGCGTGCCGCCCTGGTCTTCCGACACGAGCAGCGATCCGTCGCGCGCGACCGCGACGCCGGTCGGGCGTCCCCATGCGTGCATGTCGTCGACGACGAAGCCGGTCATGAAGTCGACGTATTCGCCGGTCGGCGCGCCGTTGGCGAAACGCAGGCGCACGACCTTGTAGCCGGTGCGCGGCACGCGGTTCCATGAGCCGCGCAAGGTCACGAACGCGTCACCGCGGTAGTCGGCGGGGAACATCGGGCCCTCGTAGAATGCGATGCCGAGCGGTGCGGAATGCGCCTGGATCAGGACATCCGGCACGATCACTTCGTCTTTCAGGTCGGCGCGTTCGCCAGGCCAGCGCGGATCGGCGTGGGCGCCGATGTAGTACCACGGCCAGCCGTAGAAGCCCCCGGCGCGCACGCGCGTGGCGTACTCGAACGGCAGGTCGTTGCCGAGGCCGTCGCGTTCGTTGACGACGCACCAGGCTGCTTTCGTCGCCGGCTGCACCGCCATGCCGGCGCAGTTGCGCAAGCCGGTCGCGTACAGGCGCGCATCGCTGCCGTCGGGGGCGATCGTCCATACCGCGGCGCGCCGGTCCTCGTCGCCCCAGGCGGCACCCCGCAGGCGCGTGCGCTCGAACGCGGCGATGTCTTCGGTACTGCGCCTCGGCATGCCTTTCGCGACGTTGGACGCGGAGCCGACGGCGACGAGGAGGCGCTTCGCGTCGGGCGCCGCGAGGTCGCGCGTCGAGTGGCCGCCGCCGGGAATGTCCTTGACGACGATGCTCGGCGCCGCGCTCGCGACCGTGTCGCCATTCCGGTAGGCGAAGCGCAGCACGCGATCGGGCTGCGACACGTAGACCGCCGTCGGGTCGGGGCCGGGCGGAAAGAATGCGATTCCGTAGACTTCGCGCAGGTCCTTCGCGAACACGGCCGGCTGCGCCGGCAGTTTGCCGTCCGCGCCCGGTCGGTACACGAGCACGCGCCCGCCGCCGGTTTCGGCGAGGAACACGTCGCCGTTCGGCGCGACGCGCAGCGTGCGCGGTTCGTCGAGGCCTTCGGCGACGAGCTCGACCGCGAAACCGGCGGGTACGCTCGGCACGCGATCGCCGCGCTTGGCGCGTTGCGATGGGCTCGCGCCGACGGTCGCCTGCTGTGCAGCGACGTCGGGCAGATCGTTTGCGCGCAGACGTCGGCGCGCGCCGGGTGCATCGTCGCGCCAGCTGCCGTAGGCGGCCGTACCTTCGCGCACGGAGGGCGTGTCGGCCGCAATGGCGGGATTTGCAGCGATGAGGGCGACGACGGCAATGACGGTGCGTGCGGGCATGGCAGCGATCCTCGCGAGGCATGCGTCGAACGTACAACGCAAGACGCCGCGCGCCAAGCAGCGCGCGCGGTCTCCCTGTGGCATATGCGTGCGTGCGAAGCGTCCTGCTTGCGCGTGTCGTGCGTCGCCGTCCTGGCATCGGCTCCCGGACGCTGAAGGACCGAACCTCAGAACAGGTGCGTGAACACGTAGATCAGCAGGAGCAGGCCTGCGGGAACCCCGAGCAGCCATGCAATCACGTACTTGAACATGCGATACCTCCTTGGGGCGGCGGGCGGGAGGGTACCGCCCGCCCGGACGGGTTTGAGTTCGAGGCTCACTTCACCTTGAGCCCGGAGTCGTCGATCGCCTTGACGCCCTTGACCTGGCGCGCCGTCGCGACCGCCTTGTCGACGGCGGCCTGAGTCGGCAGCACGCCGATTAGGATGACCTTGCCGTCGACCGTCTTCACCGAGATCTCGGTGCTCTTCACACCGTCCGTGGTCGCCAGTTCCGCCTTCACCTTGGTGGTGATCCAGGTGTCGGTGATCGGCTGGTCCGAATTCATCGATGCATCCTCGGCGTGCGCATTCGTTGCGAACACGGGAGCGAATGCGGCGCCGCACGCGCAGGCGAGGGCGGCGAAGGCGGAAACGGCAATGCGGTTCTTCATGGAATCCTCCGGTGAAATGTCGCGGCGCCAAGCTAGGCGGGACGCTGCGCACGGAACCTGAACGCGCTGGAATGCGCTTCAGCATCGCGTTAAGCAACGGCGTGTGAACTGCCCGCGTGCCGCCAGGTGCACGTTCACACTCAGGGGTTTTCCATGCGCATCGGATTCATTCTCGCGGGCATCATCCTCGTCGCGCTCGGCGCGGCCGCGTTCACCGGCAAGCTCGACTTCACGCACGACAAGGAGGTCGTGAAGATCGGCGAGCTGTCCGCTTCGGTGAAGGAGGAGAAATCGGTGCCGCAATGGCTCGGCGGCCTCGGCGTCGTCGTCGGCATCGGCCTGCTGGCCGCCGGCGCGTTGCGCAAATAATCGCCTACGGCTTGCGCGCCGTGTCACGGCGCGCTCGTGCGCGGGCGCGCGCTCAGCTGACGAGCGTGCGCGTCGGCAGTGGCGTCACGTTGCCGCGTGGCTGCAGGTCGCCGGCGCGTCGCTCGAGCCACTGCAGCAGCGGGGCCCAGTCGTCGCGATGCGATCGCGCCTGGCTCCCGTTGTCGTCGAATACGCTGAGGCCCGTTTCGGAGAGGCCGACGTAGGTTTGCGAGTCGCGCACGCGGATCATCGCCGCCTGGGTCAGGCGATCCAGTGTCGCGTCGAGCTGTCGCGCGGAGTTCGTGCGCTCGCGCAGGCGGTTGGCGATCAGCGCCACGCGCAGGCGACCACTGCGCACGTCGGCGAGCTTGCGCACGAGATCGAGGAACGCGAGCGTCGCGCGCAGATCGATCGGCGACGGGACGACCGGCACGAGCACGACGTCGGCGTGACGCGCGAAGCGCTCGAACTCGTGCGCGCGCAGCCCTGCCGGCGTGTCGATCAACAACACTTCGGTCGTCGCGGGGATGCGCAGCAGCCAGCCCGCGCTGAGGCCGTAGGTCGGGTCATTGCTTGCGAGCGCATGGATCGGTGGCAGGTGCGCCGCGCGCAGGCCGCACCAGGCGAGCGAAGAGCCCTGCGGATCGCAGTCCACCAGCGTGGTGCGCTTGCCGCTGCGTGCATAGCAGCCGGCCAGGCTCGTGGTCAGCGTGGTCTTGCCACAGCCGCCCTTGCTGTTGGCGATCAGGATGCGAAACATGGCCCCTTCCCCGCCCGGGCAGAATGCCCGGTTGTCGACAACCTAGCGCATGATATGCGTGTAATTCGCGAAATTCATCGCGGATCACGCGGATTTCATTCGCAAATCGGCCGTTTGGACGCCTTGCCGTCCGGACACCCCCCCCGCGTACGTCAGGGCCGCGTCAGGTCGTTGGACGGGCACGGTCATGACACGCGGAGGGGTGGCTGGCTGCCCGCAACCACCGCAGGAGCGGCCGTACGCGTTACAACGTAACGCGTTGCCCCGGGTCGGACGGGCATGCATCGCGCCGACGTGCGCGTCGCTTCGCGCGCGTGCGCCCGCCGCCGCGTCGAACCTGACAGTCTCGATGTGGAGCCGGTGGGGACAGTCGAGGGCGTTCCACGGCGCCCGTCGAACCGGCGCGCGCCGCCGACGCGCCGCGCTCAGTGCGCGGCGTAGAGCTTCATGACATCGCGGCGCAGCGACGCCTGACTGTCGCCGCGGCTGTAGAACATGTGGCCGCCCGGATACTCGGCGACGCGCACGCGCGCCGGGTCGCCCATCACCGGCATCTGGTCGACGATGAGCACGGACGCCATGAACGGGCAGGACAGGTCGGCCCAGCCGTGCGCGATGAGCACCTGCAGCTTCGAATCGATCGCGACCGACTGGCGCAGCTGCTGCACCGAGCCCTTGTCCATCTCCTCGCCGCGCTCCCACGCGCGGTTCACTTCATAGCTCAGCGCGTTGTAGCGGCCGTTGTACTTCCAGCCGACCGTGTGGGTGATGAAGTCGACCATCGCGGTCGTGGTCGGCGCGATGATGCCGTCGAGGATGGGATCGTTGGTGCGCTGCGCGGGCGCGAACGGGAACGGATCCCAGGCGGTCACGTTGGAGTCGTAGCGGCTGCCGAGCTTGCCCTCGTCGCGGAACACCTCGCGCAGGAACGCCTGCGTCTCGAGGCGGCCGCCGGAGCGGCGCACGAAGCCCGCATCGAGGCCCGAGAGTTCCGTCACGCGTTTTACGATGCGCTCGACCGCCTGCGGGTCGCTGCGACCCTTGAGCAGGTCGGTCACGTAGTCGCCGCGCGTGTAGGCGACGACGTCGGCCATCGCCTGGTCGGTGAGCCTGCCATGCCGCTCGAGGTTGGCCGCGGCGATGCTCGGCAGGGTGAGCATCCAGGGCAGCGGCGACAAGTCGCCGTTGTCGTCCGCGCTCGGATCGAGATAGGGCGACACGAGCACGAGGCCGTTCATCGCGACGCCGAGCCGCGTCTGCAGGAAGTGCGTGATGCGCGGGCCGCGGAAGCCGCCGTAGCTTTCACCGACGAGGTACTTGCGCGACATCAGGCGATCGTTCTTGACCAGCCAGTCGTAGATGATGCGCGAGAGGTACTCGATGTCCGGCCCGGTCGAGTAGAACTTCTTCTTCGCCTCGTCCTCGGACACGCGCGCGCGGCTGAAGCCGGTGCCGACCGGATCGATGAAGACGAGATCGGTGAAGTCGAGCCAGCTGCCTGCATTGTCGTGCGGCGTCGCGGGGTCGGACGGGCTGTTGCCTTCCGCACCGAACTGCACGCGCTTGGGGCCGAGTGCGCCGAGGTTGAGGTAGACCGACGAGGCGCCCGGGCCACCGTTGAGTGCGAACGTGACCGGCCGATCCTTGCCCGGCACGGTATAGGCGACAAACATGACTTCGGCGATCGTCTTGCCCTTCTCGTCGAGCACGGGCAGCGAGCCGACGGTCGCATCGTAGGCGAGCGAGCGGCCATCGATCGTCGTCTGCTGGCGCACCGTGCGATCGGCCGGGAACGCGGGCAACGTGGCGTACTCGTCGCCTTTGGCTTCCTTCCTTGCGTCCTTGCCGCCGTCGTCGGCGGCGAGCGCGAGGGGGCTCGCGAACAGCAGGCAGGCAGTGAACAGCGTGGCCAGCGATGGCTTCTTCATGGATGTCCCCGGCGGATCGGACCGACCGCAAACCACCAGCGTAGGCCGAAGGTCACGCGCCGCGATGTGCCGGAAGTCGTGCCGGCCCGACCCGCCGTGCACGGCGGCGCGGCGGACCCTCCGCCGACCGCTACGGCGACGCCTCGAAACCGTCGGCGAAGATGCGGTCGGTGCCGCCGATCGTGATCGCCGCGGTCGCCGTAACGAGGGCGAGCGGCAGGTCACCGGGGCCGATCGCGCCATTCTCGACGACGTCGAGATAGAGCGACAGCAGTACAGCGTAGACACCCGACGGCGTCGCGGCGGGAATGTGGAACGCGCGCGCGACGGTCGTATCACCCGTGGGCAGGCTCGACGGCACGTCGCCCGCCGGGTCGTCGATGTAACCGGCGCCGCTGCGATGCAGGCTCGCGCCGATCAGCAGGTGGCCATGCGCCGCGCCCGCCGCGTTGTGCGCGGCGGCCGACAGCTGCACGGTCGCTCCCGCCGCCGTCGTCGAGGGCACGGCCGTCACCGCGGAAAGCGACAGCGGCGATGTCATGACCGCGGTGCGCTGGCCCGTGCCGGCACCGTTCGCATTGGCGTTGTCGTTGTAGTAGTGATCGACGATCCACGGCCACCGGCGTGCGCTCGCATCGACTGCCCAGCGCTGCGTGCCCCACTGCGACATGCCGCGGCCGTGGCCGAAGCAACCGTGGCCGGCGCCGACCGCGTCGGCGAGGCAGGGCCAGCCGCTGGCGGGGGTACCCGCGAAACCGTTGCCGCAGGAGAGGTCGTTGTTGCTGCACGACAGTCCGTCGGCGGGATCGTCCCAGCTGTTGTTCTCGGCCGAATACTCGGCCGACGCGGCTTCGTTGCCGTTGCGCGTGAGCAGGATGCCCGGCGTGCGCGCGATCGCCGCGTCTGTGCTCGCCGCGGTGCCCGCGTCATTGACCTGGCAGCACGCGCTCGAGCAGATGTCGAAGTTCGCGTTGATCGGATGCGCGACACGCCAGGCGCCGTAGCTGCGATAGGCGACGCTGCCCGCGCGCAGGCTCTGCGTGTTCCAGCTCGCGATCCACTCGCTGTCGAGCCCGCGTCGGACGTAGGTCTCGAGCGGCAGCACGCAGCTGTGCGTGCAGGCGCCCGTGCAGCACGACTGCGTGCAGGCCGCATCGGCGTAGCCGACACGGATCGTCGCCGGTGGCACGAGTGAGGGGGCGAGTGCGGCGTCGACGGGCGGGACGGAGGCGCGTTCGATCGGCGCGGCCGCCTCGTCGACTGCACCGACGCTGCCGTCCACGCGATCGCGCGCGCCGAGTTCGACGACGCCGCGAGCGGGCGCATCGCCCCCGAACGCGAGCAGCAGGCGTTGCACGCCGGCGATGCGCGCAATGCCGTCGCGCTCGAGATCCGCATAGCCGTCGGCGTGGGCGTGCACCGTCGTGCGCCCGGTCATCACGTCCTCGGTGTCGAGCGGATCGAGTTCGAGCTCGAAGTAGCCGCTCGCATCGCTCGTCGCGCGATGCCCCTCGGCTTCGATGCGCGCGCCCACGATTGCGCGGCCATCAAGCCCATCGCGGGCGTAACCCTGCAGCCATCGCGCCCGTGGCGCCGCCAGGGCGCGTTGCGCGAGGCGCGCGTAGGCCGATGGTTCTTCCAGCGGGTCGAGCAGGATCGTCGTCGGCATGCCGTCGTCGACGAGCGTGACATCGACTGCGTGATGCGCATCCGCTTCGACGCGAACGCGCGCGGGCAGGGCGATCGCGTAGGCGCGCGCGCGTCCGTCGGCGAAGTAGCTCGCGCCGTCGGACTCGACACGTGCCTGCAGCGGGGCGCCCGTCAGGGCGTCGCGCACGGTGAGTTCGAACGCGCCTGCGGGCGTTGCGATCGCGAGCGCAAGCCAGGCCACCTGCCATCGAATCGAACGCATCGGTCGCTCCTCCCCGGGATCTCGTCATTCAGCCGCATCGCGCAGCCGCCTTCAATCCTGCCTGGATACGCGGCGTGTACGCCTTTCGCGCGACGGCCACGACTTCGTGACGGCGGTCACATCCGCTAGGATGGCGGCGCCAGTCCGCATCGCCGCCTGAGGCGTCGCGCGCATCCAACGGACCACAGGGGGTCGCCATGCACCGCACACTTTCCATCGCCGCGCTTGCCGCAAGCGCGTTCGTTTCCACGCTCGCCATCGCCGCCGATACCACCGACGGGCGCCCTGCGGGGAGCCAACCGCAGCAGGCGGCCGCGCTGGTGCAGGCGGCGCCGACGCCGCAGGCCGCGCGCAGCGATGCGGGCACGTCGCCACAGCCGAGCGACCAGGTGATCCCCGACGACCTCATCGTGCAGGGTTCGCAGTGCGTCGGTTTCGATTGCGTCGACAACGAAACGTTCGGATTCGACACGTTGCGCCTCAAGGAGAACAACACGCGCATCGTGTTCTTCGACACGTCGGCCGATCCGTATCCGAAC
>NZ_JBQCFP010000009.1:0-9433 GCF_051958935.1 Dokdonella sp.
CGAGGCGAGCGCACCCGTGCTCGAGGCACGCGTGCGCGAACTGCGCGGCGACGACGCATGACGCGGCGTCGCCTGCTCCTCCTGAGCGTCTCGGCCGGCGCCGGCCACGTGCGTGCGGCCGAGGCGCTGCGCGCCGCCGCCGCTGGCTTCGACGTCGAGGTGCTGCACCTCGACGTCATGCAGCACGTGCCGCGCGCGTTCCGCCTGCTCTACACCGATCTCTACCTCAAGCTCGTCGAACACTCGCCGTCGACCTGGGCGATGCTGTATCGGATCATGGATCGCACGCCGCCGAGCGCGCCGTCTGCGCGCCTGCGCCGCGCGATCGAGCGGCTGCATACGCTCGACCTGCGTCGCGCAATCGCACGCTTCGCGCCGGACGGGGTGGTCTGCACGCACTTCCTGCCGGCGGAACTGCTCATGCGCGAACGCAGCCGCGGCCGCCTCGCCTGCCCGGTGCACGTCGTCGTCACCGACTTCGACCTGCACGGCATGTGGGTCGTACCCGACATGGCCGGCTGGTTCGCCGCGAGCGACGAGGTCGCGTTCCGCATGCGGGCACGCGGCCTCGATGCTGCACGCATCCACGTGACCGGCATCCCGATCATGCCCGCCTTCGCGCAGTCGCTCGATCGCGCCGCGTGCGCGGCCGGCTTCGGCATCGATCCGGCACGCCGCACGATCCTGCTCATGGGCGGCGGCGCCGGCCTCGGCAGGCTCGACGACGTCGCCGCGCGCCTGCTCGCGCTCGACGCCGATTTCCAGCTGGTCGCGCTCGCCGGCCGCAATGCGAAGGCACTCGAACAGTTGCAGGCGCTCGCCGCGCGGCATCCGGGACGGCTCGTCGCGCAGGGCTTCACCGACCAGGTCGACCACCTCATGCGCGCGTGCGACCTCGTCATCACCAAGCCCGGCGGCTTGACCACCTCCGAGTGCCTCGCGCTCGGCAAACCGATGGTCGTGCACGCACCGATCCCGCGCCAGGGGGAGCGCAACTGCGATTACCAGCTCGAACAGGGTGCGGCGCTCAAGGCGGTCGATGCGACCGCGCTCGCGTATCGCGTGCGCGAACTCGTCGCCGATCCGGCGCGCCTCGCCGGGCTCGCGGCGCGCGCGGCGGCGCTCGGCCGTCCACACGCGGCGCGCGACGTGCTCGCGCGCGTGCTGGGCGGGTAACTCGTTCCACGTCGGCGCGATCGCCCTCGCAGCGTCCGGTGAGACGCGCGGTCGCACGCCACGGAATCGTCGATCGAAGCCGGGTCAGTGCGTGAGCACGATCAACGCCACCAGCGCGATCAGCGAGAGCCAGCCGACGAGGATGCGGCGCAGCGCGCGCTGCGCATCGGCGAGTTCCACCAGCGGGTTGCTGATGTCGTTCGCGTAACCGTCGCCCGCCTCGACGTCGGCATCGATGCCGGCCTTGGCGAGCGCGCCGAGGAAACCGAGGTCGAGCGTGAAATAGCCCTTGCCGTGCGCGGCATGGTAGTCGCGCCAGGTCTTGATCACGGCATCGAAGTCCGACACCAGCGCGAGCGTGAGCGCGACGAGGTGCGCGGGCGCCCAGTCGAGGATGCGCGCGGTGCGTTCGAGCAGTTCGCCCTGGGTGGCGTCGATGCCGTCGGCGAACGCGGGGTGGCGCGCGAGCAGTTGCACCACGCGATAACCCAGTGCGCCCGCGGGGCCGAGCACGACGAACCAGAACAGGACGCCGAACCAGCGCGACAAGGCCGCGGTGAATGCCGCCTCCACCAGCGCCGCCGCTTCGAACGCGAGCGGGGCAGTGGCGCCATCGGCACGCAGCGCCTGCACGGCTGCACTGCGGCGATCGCTGTCGGGCGCCTTCAGCACCGCCTCGATGTCGGCGTCGAGGTCGCGCGGGCCCCAGCAGTAGAACAGCACGACGACGGCGAACGCGAAGCCGGGCAGGCCGAACAGCACGTGGCCGAGTACCAGCTGGATCAGCTCGCACACGACGAACAGCAGCAACGGCAGCAGCACGGCCGGCAGGCGCGGCTGCGCCGCGTCGCCGCTCGCCCGCGTCCACTGCGCGAGCCAGACCTTGAGCCAGGCGAAGTCGCGCCAGCGCGCGAGGTCCGGCAAGGCGTAGCCGCCCGCAAGGACGAGCAGGATGGCGAGCAGGGTCTGGGCCATGGTCGATCGGGTGCGCGACGGAGCGTTGGCGCATTCTAGCGGAGGCGCGCGCGACTGCGCGCAGGAAACCGTCGTCGACGACCCGCCACGCTACGCGCGCGGCCGTTGCCACGGCTCGTCGCCGAGCACGTCGGCGAGTTCGATGCCGGCGCGCTCGCGCAACCAGTGCGAGATGAGTTCGTGCGAGACGGACAGCCGCGGCGGCAATACGAGCGTGCGCGACGCGAGGCCATCGACGATTTCGCCGGCGCTGAACCAGCGCGCATCGCTGAGTTCGTCACCGACCTGGATCGACGGGTCGATCGCCTGCGCGGTGAAACCGAGCATGAGCGAGGACGGGAATGGCCACGGCTGCGAGGAATGGTATTCGCACGCGCCGACGCGCACGCCTGCTTCTTCATGCACTTCGCGCCGCACCGCATCCTCGAGCGATTCGCCCGGCTCGATGAAGCCGGCGAGCGTCGACCAGCGATGCTCCGGCCATGCCGCCTGGCGGCCGAGCAGGCAGCGGTCCTGCCAGCTCACGATAACGATCATCGCAGGGTCCACGCGCGGGAAATGCTCGATGCCGCACGCGGCATTCGTGCACTTGCCGCGATGGCCGAGCGCGACGAGTTCGAGCGGCGCGCCGCAGGCGCTGCACCAGCGCGTGCGCGCCTGCCAGTGCGCGATCGCGCGCGCATAGGCGAACAGGCCGCTCTGGAATGCCGGCAGGCGGGAGCCTGCACTGCGCAGGTCGATCCACGCCGCACCGAGCGCATCGGCGACGCGCGCGTCGTCGCCGCGTTCCGTCACGACGGCGAACAGTGGGCCCCGGTCGTCGTGGCCGAGATAGGTCGCCGCCACTCCGGCGAGGCAATCGCGGCATTCACCCGCATCGAGCAGGCGCAAGGCGCCGTGCGGCCGCGCGAACAACGCGGAGCGTCCCGCCGGCGCATCGGCGCCGAGCACGAGATAGCGCGCGTTCGGGTCGGCCCGCTGCAACGCGGCCCATGCCGCGTCATCGCGGCGTTCCGCATGGCGGTCGAGGCCGAGGCCCGCGAAGATGTTGATGCGATCGCTCACGCGCATGCGCCGACCGCGCGCGCGCGGCTCAGACGGTGAACGAGGAGCCGCATCCGCAGGTCGTCTTCGCGTTGGGATTGCGGATCACGAACTGCGCGCCGGTCAACGACTCGGAATAGTCGATCTCGGCGCCGGCGAGGTACTGCAGGCTGAGCGGATCGACGAGCAGGGTGACGCCGTCCTTGTCCACCGCCAGGTCGTCCTCGGCGCGCGCTTCATCGAACGTGAAGCCGTATTGGAAGCCCGAGCAACCGCCGCCGCTGATGTAGACGCGCAGCTTGAGTTCGGGATTGCCTTCCTCGGCGATCAATTCGCGCACCTTGTCCGCCGCGGCAGCGGTGAACAGCAGCGGCGCGGGGCCGGCATCGAGGTAGCTCGGGGTGATGGTTTCGTTCATGGTGTCGGCGGCGTCGGTCGTGCTGGAGATCGGAGCGCCGCGGGGTATTTCAAGCGTGTGCCGGCTCCGCGTCGACGTCTTCGGCGAGGCCGGGCGACGGCAGGCGCCGCTGCGGCTCGGCCTGGTAGAGCATCTGGCCGTTGACCTGCGCACCCGCCGCCATCTCGAGCACCTTGTAGTGCACGTTGCCGTTGATGCGCGCGTTGCCGGCGAGTTCGAGGCGCCCGCCCGCGAAGATGTCGCCATTGACGGTGCCGTTGACGACCGCATTGGATACGCGCACTTCGCCGTTGACGCGCCCCTTGTCGCTGAGCGTGAGCACCGCATCATCGCCCTCGGCGGAGATCGAGCCCTCGATCGCGCCTTCCAGGTGCAGGCCGCCGCTGAAATGGACGTCGCCGCGGATCGTCGTGCCCGCCGCAATCAGCGTGCTGATCGCCGCCATTGCCCGGTCGTTGCGCTTGTCACTGCGGAACATTGTCGCTCTCCTCGCCCTTGACGGCGTCCTTCCACGAAAACTCCTGCTCGACGCGGCCGCCGTCGCCGTCGGCACGAACGACGATGCGATTGGCGGCGAATCCAGCGGGAAGCATGATGGTACCGCCGACCTGTTGAAAATACTTGAAGCGGTACTCGATTCCGGACGCTTCCTGCCCCTGGCTCAGCGCGCTCCAGTCGAGCGTGCGCAGCTTGCCGTCGGCGACGCCTTCGACGGTGAGGGTGAGGCGTCCCTTGATTTCGGCGCCGCGCTTGAAGTTCTGGGTCAGCGTCGCGGCGAAGTTCCACGCCTGCGAACCGGCGATCGGCGCGACGCGCAGCGCGTGCACGGCGAGGCCTTCGCGCTTGCCGCCGCCGACGAGGCGGCCGTAGAACGCGAGGTCCGCGCGCAGGCCGTCGATCTCTTCCTCGCGATCGCGCAGGGTCTGCTGCACGTCGCCGAGAGCGGCCTTGGCGACCTGCTCGGAGCGTTCGAGCATCGCGACGCGCGACTTCAACGCCTCGTTCTCCTTCTGCGCCTGCGCGAATTCGGCCGCACGACTCGGGGCCGGCGCGCGCGAGAGCAGGGTCGCCACCAGCCCCGCCACGATCAGCAGCGAGCCTAGCCACACCGCAGCGACCAGCAGGCGCGTGCGCCGCTGCCGGGCCGGGTCGTGCCGGCGGATGACCAGGGACGGAATCGGGGACATGACGCAGGTTCGACCGCGCACATCGCGCGAGGTGGACGCTTATATGTCCTGGCCGCGGCCCCGGTCAAGGAAGGCCGCGGCGGCGCCTCCGGCCGCTCGCGCCGAGCGCGGCCGTACAATCGGCGCTTTCGGACGGGATCGCGCGCATGCTTTGGCTCAAGGCGTTCCACATCATCTTCGTCGTCACCTGGTTCGCCGGGCTGTTCTACCTGCCGCGCCTGTTCGTCTATCACGCCGAGGCGGGCGAAGCTCTCGTGCGCGAGCGGCTCAAGGTCATGGAGCGGCGCCTGCTCGGCATCACCCATGTCGGCGGCGCGCTCGCGCTCGTGTTCGGCGCGCTCACCCTCGCGGCCTTCGCGCAGGCGAGCACCGTCTACCTGCAGCAGGGCTGGCTGCACGCGAAGCTCGCGCTGGTGCTCCTCTTGATCGTCTATCACGTGATGCTCGTGCGCATGGTCGGCGCATTCGCGCGCGACGAGAACCGGCGCTCGAGCCGCTGGCTGCGCATCTTCAACGAGATCCCGGCGCTGCTGCTGATCGCGATCGTGCTGCTGGTGGTGGTCAAGCCTGGCTGAGCGGCGCGCGCGCCGCTGGTATGATCGGCGTGGATCGAACGGGTACGGCCATGACGGCGAACGACCCTGCATCGCAATTTCCGCGCCGCCTGTGGGCGCAGCAGCTCGCGTCGCGCATCGAGCGGTTGCGCCGGCGCGGCGAGCAGCTGCGCACGGCGTGGGACCTCAACGTATTGCGCCTGCTCGCGGACGACGCGATGCGCGTCGCCGGCGCCTGCCGCGAACTCGGCTTTGCGCCGCTCGGCGACGTGCTCGACGAGTTGCACGCGGCCTGCACCGGCCTGCTGGACCCGCCACGCGCGCCCGATCGCGCGAGCCGCACGCGCCTGGACGGCCTGATCGGCCGCCTCGATGCGCCCTCGCTGCCGCGCGCTGGCGCGCACGATACGCCGATGGTCGCCGGCGCGACGCGCGAGAACGGCTTTCCGCTACTAGTCGCGCCACCCCCCGAATACTGGACGCGCTTCTCCACGCCACCCGCGGATATCGTCGGCGCCGTGGCGGCACCGATGCCGGCCACCCCTGCGTCGACGTCATCGGCCGCAGCCCGCTTCGCACCGCGCGGCGGCACCGCCTGCTCGCGCGAGCAACTGCTGCGCGAAGTCTCCGAATGCCTCGCGCTCGACGATGCGGCGATCCGCGGCGGCGGCTTGTTCGTGCTCGTCGCCACCGCGGCGGCCGATGCGGGCGCCGCCGCTGCTCGCGCCGCGGAAACGCTGCGCACGATCTGCACGCACGTGCGCGCAGGCAATCGTGTCGCGAGCGACGGCGGCGACCGCTATCTCGTGTTCGATCGCGCTCTCGCCGCGGATGCACTCGAGACCGAAGCGGCGCGCCTGCGCGAGGACATCGCGCGCGCGGGCGAGTTCGACGTCGGCGTTTGCCCGTTTGTGCGCGGGGCGCGCCACGCGCGCGCGATGCACGACGCTGCGTGCAACCTGGTCGAGGGCATGCGCGCGCAGGGGCGGCATGGCGTATTCGTCGTGCGCGACCTCGAGGCCGAGCGCGGCGGCGACCTCGCCGACCAGGTGCGCCATGCACTCGCCGGCCCGGGCTTCGAACTGCTGTTCCAGCCGATCGTCTCGCTGCGCGGCGAAGACGGCGCGCAATTCCAGGCACTGCTGCGCCTGCGAGGCGCGGACGGGGAATTGCACCCGGCATCGGAAATCGTGCCGGCGGCGGAACGCGCCGGACTGATGGATGCGGTCGATCGCTGGGTGCTCGCCGATTGCGTCGCGCGCATCGCCGCGCGCGGCGGCACGGCGACGCTGTTCGTGAGCCTGTCGCTGGCGAGCCTGCGCGATGCGCAGTCGGTGCCCGCGCTCGCCGGAATGCTCGCGCGGCACGGTGTCGGCGCCGGCTCGATCGTGCTCGAACTGCGCGCGGCCGACGTCGTCGAGGCGCCTGCCCACGCGCAACGCTGCGTCGACGCGCTGCACGCACTCGGGGCGCGCGTGTCGCTCGCGGGGTTCGACGCGGAACTCGCCGAGGTGCATCCATTGCCGACGCTCGCGCTCGATTTCGTCAAGCTGGCGAGGCCGCCGGTGCTCGACGACGAGGACGCGCGAGCCGCCTTCGCCGCCCTGCTCGAAGGCCTGCATGCGCGCGGCACGCGCGTGATCGCGCCGCGCGTCGAGGACGTGCACGGCATCGGGCCGCTCGTGCGCGCCGACGTCGATTTCATCCAGGGCAATTTCGTGCAGGCCGCAGACAGCGACCTCGCGTTCGACTTCGAAGGCGCGCGGATGTAGCCGCGCGCCGCGCCATCAGCTGCCGATCTTGGTCTGCAGGTACGGATTTTCGCCGAGCTTCGCGATCAGGCCGAGCTGCGTTTCGAGCCAGTCGATGTGCTCTTCCTCGGACTCGAGGATGTCCTCGAACAGTTCGCGGCTGACGTAGTCGCCGAGTGCTTCGCAGTCGGCGATCGCGGCCTTGAGGTCAGGCACGGCCTGCATCTCGAGCTGCAGGTCGCAGGCGATCGCTTCCTTGGGCGATTCGCCGATCATGAGCTTGCCGAGCGCCTGCAGGTTCGGCAGGCCTTCGAGGAACAGGATGCGCTCGATCAGCCGATCGGCGTGCTTCATCTCGTCGATCGATTCCTTGTACTCGTGCTCGGCCAGTTCCTTGTAACCCCAGTTGCGATACATGCGCGCATGCAGGAAATACTGGTTGATCGCGGTCAGCTCGTTGAACAGCGCCTTGTTGAGGTGGCCGATGATCTTCGCGTTCCCTTTCATTGCACGGTCTCCGTCAAGGGCGATGCCGCGCGGGCGCGCGGCGCAACGGCGCGACTATAGCGCGCGCATCCGGCTTGCGAAGAAACGAAAATCGCACGCATTTCGCGCGCGTGCGACGGCACTGCGCGCGGCGCGCCTCAGGCGGCCGCGGCGATCAGCGGCAGGTCGAGCGTGCGCGCGACGGCGTCGTGGAAGATCTGGCTCGCCAGCTCTTCGCAGCTGCCACAGCAATCCGAGCAGCCGGTGCGACGGCGCAGTTCGGCGAACGAATGCACGCCGCTCTCGGCGGCTTCGCGGATCGCGCGATCGGTGACGGCGTTGCAGATGCAGACGTACATGCGGACATCCGGGGATGGGACGCCGACCATTTGAATGTAAATGAGAATGATTGTCAACTACCCGGGAGCCACGGGGCCCGGCCGTTCAGGTACCGACAAGCTCGGCGAGCCAGCGCTGCTCGCGCAAGGTCACGCGGCAGCTGTCCTCGGCGAGGGCGACGAGGTGGCGCAGCGCCTGCTCGTACACGCGCCGCTTGAACGTCACCACGTGCGCCGCCGGGTACCAGAAGTCGACCCAGCGCCAGTGGTCGAACTCGGGCTTGTCGGTCGCGTCGAGGCGCACGGCCGATTCCTCGCCGACGAGGCGCAGCAGGAACCAGACCTGCTTCTGGCCGATGCAGACCGGGCGGTCGTGGCGCCGCACGAGGCGCGGTGGCAGGCGGTAGCGCAGCCAGCCCGGGGTCGAGCCGAGCACTTCGACATGCTGCGGCAGCAAGCCGGTTTCCTCGGCGAGCTCGCGGTACATCGCCTCGATCGGCGTTTCGTCGCTGCGCATCCCGCCCTGCGGGAACTGCCAGCCGTCGCGGCCGATCCGGCGCGCCCAGAACACGTGGCCCTGAGCGTTCAGGAGAATGATGCCGACGTTCGGTCGGTAGCCATCGGGGTCGATCATGGATGATGGCCGGTAACGTACATGCGACCGATTCTTCCACACGCCTCGCGCAGGCGGCAAGGCGAGCGGACATCATGGCGCTTGACAGGCCGCCCCGAGGCACTAGAATCGCACGCCCTTCCGCGCGTGCCGTGCGCACGCGCCGCTTGGCTATGTAGCTCAGCCGGTTAGAGCACAGCACTCATAATGCTGGGGTCGGTGGTTCGAGTCCACCCATAGCCACCACTCTGTTCGAGCAGCGCCCCCTGCGCGCGGCGCCTCACTCACGGGCGTACCGGGCACCTACGGCCGGCGCGTCCAGCGATCGTCCCGCGTCGACGCCCGCGAACGGCTACGAGTGCCGGCTAGTCGGATGGCCGCCTCATCAGCAGCGCCATCCGGCGAGCCGCTTCGTAGACATCCGGAGGATTGGTCCTCCTCCAGATTTCGTCCATGCTCACACCGGCATGGCACAGACATGCTGCAGTCCGACCATGCATAGAAGCCATCGCTTCCACAGCCTCCCCCCACGTCGCAGGCCACCATGTATGCCGCAAGGCGCTGGATCTGCGGAAGCTGCTTCGCCAGATACGAACCCTCGACGGCTTCCTTGCCGTCGGTCCACGCGTCGCCAACGGAAGTGAGGTAATTCGCAGCGTTTCGAATCGCAACATCCGAATGCGATGTCCGTAAGATTTCCAAGGCCATCGCGGTCGCGGCTCCTTGTCTTCGTCGTAGGTCAGCTGCGTCGATGTCAAGAGGTCGCTGTCGGACTCGACCTGCGCCATTTCGCCGGCAGCCTCTCCGAAAGAAAGTCCGTCCCAACTTTTGCAGAACCGGCGACGGTAGGTCTTGTATGCCTCGAACGAAGCTTCGGCTTCGGGTGAAGCC
>NZ_JBQCFP010000010.1:0-32112 GCF_051958935.1 Dokdonella sp.
GTCGCGGCCCGCGCGAACGCGCTGTTCCTCGGCGAGCAGATCTGCGAGGACGAGGATTGCCTGCCGATCTTCGACGCCGACCCGTCGCGACTCTACACGCCGATCACGCGCGCCGAGTACGACTCGATCGCCGCGCGCACGGTCTACCATCCGGAATCGGAAACGAGCACGGCCGCGTTCACCGCGAGCACGATCGACCTGTTCGCGCTGCCCGGCGGGGACGCGGGGTTTTCCGGTACGGTCGAAGTCGGCCGGCAGGCGTACGACCTCAACCCCGATCCGCTCGCGACGCAGTATTACTACTACAGCTGGCGCGACTCCGACGGCCACGGCAGCCGCAACCGCTGGGCCGGCGCGGGCGAACTGCGCATGCCCGTGCTCGACACGCTCAACCTCAGCCTCGCCGGCCGTTACGACCAGTATCGCTACTCCGGCCACGAGATCGGCAAGGCGACCTGGAGCACCGGCCTCGAATGGCGCCCGATCGACAGCCTGCTCGTGCGCGGCTCGTACGGCACCGCGTTCCGCGCGCCGGACCTGCACTACGTCTACGCCGGCGTCGGCAACGACGAAACCTCGGGCATCGATTACTACAACTGCCTCAACGATGGCGCCGATGATTGCGAAGAATATTCCGAGGGCCTGATCCGCACGCGCGCGGGCAATCGCACGCTCGACCCGGAAACGAGCAAGTCGTGGACCGCGGGCCTGGTCTGGTCGCCGCTCGACGGCCTCGACCTCTCGCTCGACTGGTTCGACATCGACATGCGCAACCAGGTGCAGGACATGAGCGTCGACTCGATCCTGCGCGACGAAGCGTCGTGCCGCCTCGGCGACCTCGACATCAACTCGCCCACCTGCGTCGACGCGCTCGCGCGCATCACGCGCAGCAGCAACGGCTCGCTTTACGGCATCTACGTGAACCCGATCAACGTCGCGCGCGAGACGACGAGCGGCGCGGACCTTGCGGCGCGCTACCGCTTCGACACGTCGGTCGGCCGCTTCACGCTTTCGGCGAACCACACCTGGGTGCGGCGCCATGACTTCCAGCAGTATCGGGGGGACCGCGTCGAAGACGAGTTCGAGGTCAACAGCGGCTTCGACATCCCGCGCACGAAGACGAGCGCGAGCGTGACGTGGGAGAAGGATGCGTGGTCGGCGACATTGCATGGCGAACGCCTCGGCCGCCTGCCGAACGGCTGGTCGTACGACCAGGTCTGGGAGGACGGCGATCCGGGCCCGACGATCGCGCCGACCTACCGCTTCAATGCGTCCGCGCAGTACACGTTCGGCGACCACGCGCGCCTCTCGCTCGCGGTGACGAACCTGTTCAACAAGATGCCGCCGCACGATCCCACCTACACCGCGTATCCGTACTACGACATCTCGTGGTTCGATGCGGTCGGCCGCACCGTCTACGTGCAGTACACGCACAAGTTCGGCGGCAGTCCGTTGTAGCGCGGGCGTCGTCCTGCGGAAGCCGGCTGCACGCCGGGACTCGACGAGGGTGCCGAAGCGGGGCTTCGACGCCCTCGCGTCACGGGATGACGCCTGGATCCGGCCGTCAGGGATCGGCGATCGCGCCGTCGAAACCGCTCTGGAAGATCGGCCATGTGGATCGTGCGACGGCAAAGGCATCCTGGTCGCTCTGGCCCGCAACGTGGACGGACGTCTTGCCGGCGAAGTAGATGTGGTCGGGACCGGGCGCGCCATACCAGAACGTGTCGTTCGGGTGCGCGTATTCATAGATCCCGGATAGGCCGTACGACGCGTCCGGCTCGCCGTTTCCGCGCAGCAGCACCGAGACGCTGCCGAGCGAATCCATGCGGACGCCGCCGATCAACGCGCGCCCGTCGTCGGTGACGCGGAGGATTCGCCCGTTGCTGACCATCGGCAACCTTGCCTTTCCGGCAAGTCCGAACCCGGGATCGGCGAGTCCATCCGGCGTCAGGCGCGCGACACCCGTGATGGTTTGCGTCGGCGTCAGGCTCACGGGTCCAGCCACGAGGATCCGTCCGCCCGCATCGACCATCATCGATGCGACGACATCATTCGTGTCTCCGCCGATATCGAAATGCACGAAGGCCCACCCGTCGTGGTTCGGGCCGAACGTTTCGTCCACGTCGCCTTCCGTGGTGAGCCGCACGACGCTGAAGTCATAGCCGGATCCCCCGGGATGGATGCTCGCCCCGCCGACGAGGATCCGTCCATCGACGAGCGGAACGACGGCCGTGGCGAGCGAGACATCCGAGCCCGGGGGCGTCACGCAAACGCGGCCCGCGCCATGCCCGAAGGACGTGATCGGCGCGCCCGTTACTCCATTGAACTTCGCGACCGCCGAACAGGCCGCGAGCGGCTGCGGCTTGTAGGCCACGCCCACCGCGACGAGGCCGTTGCCCTGAGGCGCGGCGTCGCCGAATCCCGCGTTCGACGCGTCCGTCATGAACGCAGAGGCGCCGACGACCAGTTTTCCGTCTTCGTCGAAGTCGACATCGCGGCGGCCGAGGGAAGTAATCCGGCCGATCATCGCCGATGGACCGCTGGTCCCGACGAAAGCGACCGCCCCGCTGTCGAGCAACACGTTCCTGGCGATCCGATCGGCATCCACATCGAGATCGAGGTCCAGTCGACCCGATCCCGTCGGGCCGAACGTCGTATCCATGCGCCCATCCGGCAGCAGCCGCATGTAGACGTGGACCCTCGTCGTCTGCGAACCCGATTGAGTGATGTATCCGCTGAGCGTGACCCGCCCGTCGCGCGACGTCTCGATGTCGAACGGAATGAGCTGCGTTCCGGTGGCGCCGACGGCCTCCGGGACGGGAAGCTGGAGCACGCCGTCGGGCGCTCCCGCGTACGTGGGATCCGGGGTCGGCGCGGCGGCGGCGTTGCCCATGCATGCGCCTGTCGATGCGAACGCGAAAGCGAGCCCGCAAATGCAACCCCGCATCCATGCGCGCGACGCGCCAATCGCGGCGCGGGCCCGCGCATCGCGCGCAGGCTCTTTGCGTCGGGGAATCGACCGCGCCGATGCGAGGCGATTCGAGCGGGGTGACGCGAGGCGACTCGAACGAATGGGATGGAAGGGCGACACGACGTGTTCTCCGGTTCTTCGCTGCGGCATGCAGCCATGTACTGCGCAGAACGCAAGACCGTTCGTCGCGGCGCCACGCACCGCCTCGTGCATGGCGCGGTCGCACGCGAACATCGCTTGCGCGGGATCGGTCGGCCCGGGCGGCCTCTCAGCGCGCTTCGAATCCATTCCGGAAGATCGTGCCGCCGAACGTGAGCAGCGAAACGATGTTTGCCTCCGGCTGCCCGACGAGCAGCACCGGGCTCATGCCACCCAGCGCAGCCGACAATGTCGTGCCCTGGTTTTCGACATGGCCGAAAACGCTGTTGTCCAGACTCACTCGCCCGGGCGTGAATTCGTTGCCAGCGAATGGCGTGACGGCACCGATGCTGCCGCCGCAATGGCCTTGCGGATCGCAGTAGTGCACGTACGGCGACCACGCGGCGAACGCGCCGGTTCGCTGTCCGTAAATCGCATAGCCCAGGAAGTCGTCGGGCGCCCGGCCGAGCAGCGAGTTGTCCGCGGTGATGGGCCCGTGCAGACCGGTGCGTCCGTCCATCAGCGTGAGGGCGCCGACGTTCTGCACGGAGCCCGTCGGCGTCGGCTCGTCCCACTCGGGAGAAGCGACGACGAGGCTGCCGTCCCCGAGCACGATGCATCGGTATGGACCCAAGTTTCCGATGCGATCGTCGGGCAAGGTCCCGAACAGGGAATTGGCGGCGCTCACGACCCCGGAAGCGCCTTCTGCTCCGTCCGCCCAGGTGACCGCGCCGGCATCGCTGATGTTCGCGTTGTCCCATGAAGGGCTTCCGACCGCGTAGTTGCCGTTCGCGAGTGCGATCACGCCCCCGGAGCCGACGTGGTCTCCGACCGCGTTTCCGACCAGGGAATTGCCGACGGCGACCGGGACGCCCAGCGTCGTTGCGCCTCTTGCGAAACCGGTCGCGCCATCGACCCACGTCGCAGCCCCCATTTCCGGGGCAATGACCGAGCCGCCCCAGGAGGGCGAAACGATCACGTAGTTGCCGTTCGACAGCGCGATGACGTCGTCGCCGACGCGGTCATTCGGTGATCGACCATGGACGGAGTTGATGCCGTCGATCCAGCCCGTGACACCCGCGACGTCCGACCACACCACCGCGCCGGCCTTGGGGATCCCATCCACGCTGCAGTCGGGGCACGCGACGGCGTACCGCCCGCCTGCGAGCGGCACGACTCGCACGGAAGAACCGACGCCTCCCGTGCGCGACGACAAGGTCCGCTCGAGCAGCACCGGACCGGTCGCCGGATGGTCGCTGTCGACGAAGCTGACGCCGACGCCGTTCGCCTCTCCGTTGATATGCGTCTCGTTGCTCCATGCGACGGCGTTTCCGTTGTCGAGCGCAACCGCGAACTTGCCGAAATGATCGGACGCGGCAGCACCATGGAGAAGCGATGCCTGCGCGACGGGTCCCACGACCGATCGATCCGCGCGCAGCACCGTGACCGCACCTGCGCCATCGAGGCCCTCCGCTGCGCTGCTCCAGTTCGGCATCATCGCCAGCATCTTTCCGTTCGCCAGCGCAATCCCCTGCGAGGACGCCATGTCGTTCGGCGACGCTCCGACGAGCGAGTTCGACGCCGAGACCGGTCCCGCGCACGGAGCGCTTCCGCTGCACCAGGTCATCGCGCCGACGGCGGCGTCGGCAGACGCATGCCATGAGTCGCTGAAGACGTAGTAGCTCCCCCCGGCCAACGGCACCACCTGCGATCCGACGTGATCGAATGCGCTCGATCCGATGAGCGCGTTCGCGCCGCCGACTTCGCCGACCGTTCCGTGTTCGCCATCCAGCCAGATCGCCGCGCCCACCTGCTCCACGCCGCCGACATCCCAGTACTCGGCGGGAATGACGCCATTGCCGTTGTCGAGCTCGACGAACTGCAGGCCGACGAAGTCCGCGTCGGAACTTCCGATCACGGAATTGGCGGCCGAGATCGTGCCGCTGACGCCGCGCTCGCCGCTTCCCCAGGTCACCGCGCCCGCGTTCGTCGCCGAGGCGCTGTCCCAGTTCGGCGACAGCACGACATAGTTGCCGCCGCGAAGCTGGCGGCAGTCGCCGCCGACCTCGTCGTTCTCGGACGAGCCGATCAGCGAGTTCTGCTCGGAGACGGTTCCCTCCAGGCCGGAACGGCCATCGATCCATGTCGCCGAGCCCGCATTCCTGATCGGCGCGCCCGACGCGTTTCGGCTCGTGGTCGGATTGCAGGCGACGACATTGCCGTTCGGCAGCACGAGGAGCGACCCGGCGCCAAGATGGTCGTCGATCGATGCGCCGCGCAGCGTGCTGATTACCGTGCCCGCAGGGCCGAGCAGGTGCACTGCGCCGCGCCCCGACTGGTAGCCGGGGTCGGCCACGATGAAGTTTCCGTTCGGCAGGGCCTGGACGGATGCGCCGAAGCGGACGCTGCCCGTCGGCCCCTCGATATCCATCTGCATCGCACTCGACATCGACGGCAGCGCGGCGAGCGCGAGCAGGCCAAACGACTTTGCATTCATGGTTTACGTGCCTCGGCAAGGGATCGCCTCGAAAGACGGATTCCCGCCGGAGCGAGCGCCATGATGGGCGGAACGGCCGGTGCCCTCGTACGGTTTCATTCCGCCCTGCCGTCGGCGGGCCTTGGCGTGGGCAAGCGACGTTGCCGGTACGACGGCCCTCCGGCTGCTGCCCGAGCACAGTGCCGAACGTCGCGCGCGCGCTCGACGGGACGGTTCGTGGTCGAACGAAGGATGCGGCGGGATGGCGCGTTTGGCGCACGGCATCCGTTGATGGACATGGGGCCCACTTTCCTCCGCTGCGGAACCTCCGTGCACATGCAACGACGCATCACCGTCCTTTTGGGCCAGCGGCCGCATGGGTACGTCGCCGCAACGGCGCGCGCAGCCGCCGCGCTGACGGCGGCTGCGGCGCACGTCGCACTGGCCGACGTCTTCCTCGTCGCGTCGCCTGTGCCTGCCACGGCCGGCGCGCTCGCCATCACCGAACGCACGCTCGTGATCGGTCGCGATTGCGCCTGCGACCTACGCCTCCGTGGCGCCGGCATATCGCGGCGTCATTGCGCGGTATGGCGAGACCGCTCCGGAACGTGTTGGCTCATGGATCTCCACTCCCGCAACGGCACCTTCGTGGACGGACACCGCGTGCTCTTCGCCGCCGTGTCGCCCGGCTCGCAGATCCAGCTCGGATGTCCGCCGCAGGCATCACTCGTAGTGACGCGCGAGCGGCCGCTGATCGTTTGAGCGAGGGCGCGGCCGCGCCCGGTCGCGACGTTTCTTCCCGGCTGGCGCCGCGACCGATGCAATCTCGTCTTGGAAAAAGGCGAGGCGCGCAACGATCGACGCCTTGCACGAATCCAACTACCGAGGTGATCCCATGATCCGCAATCGACTGGCTTTCGCTTTTCTCGCCCTGTTCGCGGCCGTGACCGCCGATGCCGCCGGCGCCGCGCCGAAGGCCGACAAGGTCCAGCATCGCTACATGATCGAACGTACGTTCCCCGCCGGCGCCCTCGACGGCGTCGACGCTGCCAAGAAGGCCGAGGTCAACAAGAACAATGCGAAGTACGACGTGAAGTGGGTGCTGTCGTACGCGAACGAAGACAAGACCAAGACCTACTGCGTCTACGAGGCACCGAACGAACTCGCGATCCACCAGGCCGCCAAGGCGAACGGCCTGCCGGTCGACCGGATTACCGAAATTCCGGGGACGCTCGCCCCGCAGTGAGCGTCGGGTCTGCGGAGGCGTCCGGGAGGGCGCCTCCGTTGCCGAGGCCTGAGGGCTGAAGAGCAGCCCTTTGCCCTCGCTCCTCCAAGGCATCGCGACGCAAGTCTCCCGCGAAGCGCGCCCGACGTCACCGCGCGAGGCCTCGCATCTGCCGCGTCAACTCGGCCACTTCCGGTGGCGGGAACGGCAGCGACAGCGCGCGTGCGTATGTCTCCCTCGCATCGCTCGCGTCGTTGGCCAGGCCGCGGCGCGCGCGCGACAGCACGCGCAACAGCGCGTTCTCCACGGCGACGGCTTCGTTGCCGCAGCCGTGTTCTCCGATCGTCGACGCAGCCGCCTGCAACGCCTGCTCGACCGCGGTCCATTCGCCGGCGGAATAGGCCGCGCGAGCACGCAAGGTGGCATCGCGTGCGCACCACGTGCGCCGGTCGTAGGCTGGCATGCTGCGCACGACTTCCTCGAGCGCCGGCAACCTCGCCTTCGCCGCCTGAGGATCCGAATCGGCGATCGCGAGGCGGATGCGCTTTTCCATCGCCTTGGCCAGCAAGGTGTAGTCGGGACTGTCACGACGTCGATTCACGTCGATCGCGGCCTCGAGCTCGCGCACGCCGGCCTCCTTCTCGCCCGCCATCGCGAGCGCATGGCCGTACGCCGCGCGCGCGACGAGCGTGTCGGACGACGCGTCGCCGAGCGCGGCGGCATGCTCGGCCAGGGCTTCGCGCAGGTAGCCGAGGGCATCACGGTACCGGCCCATCTGCAGCAGCACGTTGCCGGCCGTGTACTTCGAGGTCGTCAGATCGATGTGTCCGTCGGCGAGCGTGAGGCGACAGATTTCGAGCGATTCTTCCGCCGCTTGCAGGGCCTCGTCGAACTTGCGCCGCTCGAGCAGCGTCATGACCAGCGCGTTGAGATGATTGGCGAGGATCCAGTGGTTGGCCGCATAGACCTGTCGATCGATCGCGATCGCCGCGCGCGCGGCTTCCTCGGATTCGGCCAGCCGGCCCAGGCGCCGGTACGCGCGGGCGAGCCCCGAGTAGGCGAGCGACACCTGGCCGTGGACCGGGCCGTAGCGCTCCTTGAAGCCCTGCACGAGCTGCTCGTAGGCGTCGAGCGCATTCGCTGCGTCGCCGGATGCGAGCAGCGCACCGGCGCGCATCGTCAATGCTTCGCTCGCGATGGCCTTGTCACCGAGCGCGTTGGCCAGCTCGAGAGCGCTGGCGCTGTCGCGCAGCGAGCCGGCGAAGTCACCGGTCTTCCACGCCAACGATGCCGCGCGCAGCAACACGTTCGCTTGCAGCTCACCGGAACCCGGCACGGCCTGGTCCGCCAGCAATGCATCGATCTTCGCGCGCGCGGCATCGAACTCGCCGCGCTCGAGGTCGTATTTCGATGCGCGCTCGAGTACCGCGAGCGTGAGCACGTCGTGCGCGCCCAGGGTCGCGCGCGCCTCCTCGTGGAGGCCCTCGAGCAGATCGATGGCCCTCTCGGGGCTGCCGCGCCGGCCGAGCGTGACCGCCAGGCGCATGAGGAGGTCGATGCGGATGCGTGGCGACATCGCGTGGTCCGCGGAAAGCCGGGCGATCGCGCGCTCGACCGCCTGCGCGACCGTGACGTCCTTCCGCTGCGCGTCACCGGGCTCGGCTTCCGAGAAGAAATCGAAGGCGAGGTTGCGCACCGCGTCAGCGCGATTGGCCTGTTCTTCGGCCGCGACCGCAGCGCGCCTGGCCTTGATCGCCTGCTGCGTCGCGGCCACGGTCGTCGCGCAGAGCAGCACGATCGCCAGTGCAGCGAGGCCCGCGCCCACGCGATGGCGTTTCACGAACTTCGCCGCACGCCGCCAGCCGGAGGCGCGGCGTGCTTCGACCGGCCGCCCCGCAAGGTAACGATCGATGTCCTTGCCGAGCGCCTCGGCGGACGCGTAGCGATCATCCGGGCTCGTCGCGGTCGCCTTCGCGACGATCGCGTCGAGGTCGCCGCGCAGCAACCTGGCCAGCGTCGCGGGTGCGGGCAGTCCGGCGCGCCGTGCATCGCCGCCCTCCGCGGCGATCGTCGCGATCGACGAGATCGGCTTGCGCTGGAACGCCGAGAACCGTTCCCCGGTGAGGATTTCGGCGAGCAGGACGCCGATCGCGTGGATGTCGACCGCGATGTGCGGTGGCGCGAGGGCGAACTGCTCCGGCGCCGCATACTCCGGCGTCAACGCGAGGGTACGGGTCGCGTCGGGCCCGGCCTCGGCGTCGACGAGCCGCGCGATGCCGAAGTCGAGCACCTCGAGGCGTCCTTCGTCGTCGACGAGCACATTGGTCGGCTTGAGGTCGCAGTGGACGACGAGCGCGGAATGCGCCGCCTGCATCGCGCGGCAGAGATCCGACACGAGGCGCAGGCGCGAGGGGAGGTCGAGCTGCCGCTGCGCGCACGCCTCCGTCACCGGAAGGCCACGGACGAGTTCCATCGCCAGGTACGGCAGGCCGCTGCCTTCGACCACGCCGCCTTCGATGAAGCGCGCGATGTTCGGATGCGACAACTGCGCGAGGATCGCCTGCTCGCGCTCGAAGCGACGCCCCGCATCGTCGGAGAGCCGGCTCGCACGCAATATCTTCAGCGCGACTTCCTGCTTGCCCGATCCGGCGGGGCGCTCGGCGCGGAACACGACGGAGGAGCCGCCTTCACCGATGAGTTCGACCAGCGTGAACCGGCTGACCTGGCGGCCGAGCATGTGCCGGAACAATGGCTCGTCCGGCTGCAGGCTCTGCACGAGGCTCGCGACCGGGTGATCGAACACGTCGGTCGTCCGGTCGGCGAGCATCGCGCGGAGCATGGCGCGGTCGGAGTCGCTGAGCGCCATCTCGCCGACCCGGCGATCCCTCGCGGCGGGCGTCAGATCGATCAGTTCGTCATAGGCATCGCGCAGCGACATGAGCCCTCACGAGGCGGCCGTTGTCCCGTTCATGCGTGCCGCGAGGAATGCACGTGCGTACTTCCAGTCGCGATCCACGGTGCGCGGTGAGCTGCGGGTGATTTCCGCGACGCGGTCGAGGGCGAGCCCGGCGAAGTAATGCAGCTCCAGTACGCCCGCTGCGCGCGGCGAATCCGCCTCGAGCACGCGCAACGCTGCGTCGAGTTCGAGCGCCTGGCCGGGATCGATCGATACCGATCCGACCATCGGGTCGGTCATGTCCACCTTGACGAGGTCGCCGCCGTCCTTGAGCGACATGCGCTTGCGCGCGAGATCGACGAGGAAGTTGCGCATCGTGCGCGCGGCATACGAGAAGAATTCGAGCTCGCGCTCGAACGACAGCGAGCGTTCCGCGCACATGCGCAGGTACAGCTCGTGCACGATCTCGGTCGTGCTGTACGTCGGCGGGCTGCCTGCCTGCGCGCGCTGGCGGCCCGCGACGGCCTTCAGCCGGCCGTACATTCCGTCGAACCAGGCCTGCGCCCCGCGCGTCCCTGTCGGTTCCGGCATCTCGACCTCGACCATGGCGGCAGGGGCTCCGATAGGCTGCTGCTGAAGCATGGTACGTCGTTCCTGTGCCCGGGAAAATGACGGCCCGACGTGCGCGAGGCCCGGCGGCGCGACCTGCGCCGGCGTCATGGCCGCCCTGCCGATCGGGCAGCGGGCCGCAGCGCGAGGTTGTCGATCATCACGCGCGGGGCGGAGGCCTGGCCTTCGTAGGTCGCATGCAGCTTCAGCTGGTCGAACGAAGCGCCCGTGATCGAGAGACGCGCGACGGCAGGGTTGTCGCGCCCGGGGCTCGCATCGGAGATCGTCAGCGTGTCGGAGGCCGCGAGCGTTCCCTGCCGATACGCATCGAGGTGCAGCACGATGCCGCCCCACGGTCCGTTCTCGTAGTAGGCGATGTCCATGCCCGCGTCGGACATGACCTCGTCGAGGTCCATCGTCACGCGCGCGAGCGGCCCGAGCGAAAAGTTGTCTCCCGCCATGTACGCACCGCCGAACGTGAGTGCATTCGGCGCGCTGCCCCATCCCGGGAAGAACGTATAGAACGCGGGCGCGCGCTCGACGATGAGCTGGTCGCCGAGATCGTCCGCCGTAGCAGCGGAGCCGTCCGGAAAGACGACGTCGACGCCATTGACGTCGTGGTAGCTCACGCCCGCATCGGTCCACGACGCGCCCTGCGCGCCTTCGGGGACATCGTCGTAGGTGATCACCAGCGGCATCGCCGGCGCCTCGAAACCGCTCGCGAAGATCGCATCGACACCCGTGGACGTCTCGCCCTGCAGACGAACGAGGGCGAGGTCGACGAGTCGCATGCCGTGTTGCCGCCAGGCCGCGCCGGCGACGAGCGGCTGGCCGTCCTGCAGCGCGAGCGCGGTCGAGAGGCTGTAGTCGCCGTTCGGCGCGAGGTCGAAATGCGCGACGCCGTCGTCGCCGAAACCGGTATCGGGTTCACCGGACGGCGTCGTGCGCGCGACGGTGAATTCCGGCCGGCGGGGGTCCGGCGCGGACGCATCGACGGAATAGGCGACGCCGACGAGCAGCTTGCCGTCGAGCTGGCGGACGAGGCCAGTGGGGTTGCGGTAGACGGCGTCGGGCGCCACGTCCAGGACGCTGTAGCCCGGCGTCGACGGCGCACCGAAAGCCGTATCCGTCGCGCCGGCCTCGTCCAGCCCGCCGAGCAGGATCCCCGTGCCCCCGCTCGCGAGCCGATGGTGGGCGGCGAACACCATGCGCCGGTTCGGCAGGATGAGCAGCTGGCCGATCTCGTTGAAATCGGAGGTCGCGTCCGGACCCCGGAAGGTGCGCCAGCCACCTGCGGCGAATTCCGGATCGAGGCTGCCGCGATCGAGCAGGCGCGCGACCGAGAAGTCGATGGCGGCGCCCGACGCGGCGGCGTAGGAACCTGCAACGACGATGCGGCTCGCCCGGTCGACCGCCAGCGCGTGGATGTAGCCTTGGTCGCCTTCAGCGCGCGGCTCGAATACGTACTCGCCATCGGCGAGCGGACCGAAGCCGCGGTCGCGTGCGCCCTCGGCGTCCATGCGGATCACGACCGCACGCGAGATGCCCGTCGCATCCACGCGTTCGCCGGCGACGACGATGCGCGTGCTGGTCGCGAGCACGTCCGCGGCCATCGCATGCAGCTGCGTTTGCGGGAACGTGGCGATGCCCGCGCTGCCGAAGCCGGAATCGAGCCGCCCATCCGCGTCGACTTTCATGACGAAGCCGGTGAGCGGACCGAACGCGAAATTCGTGCCCGCGACGATGATCGAGCCGTCGACGAGCTGCACCATCGCTTCGACCTGCTGCATGCCGGTGTCCGCGACCGCGGGGAGTTCGAGCAGGCCCGGGTTGGCCGGCTGGTTGCCGAATTGCGTATCGAGGGCGCCGTCGCGGGAGAAGCGCACGAGGGTCGGTCGCTGGCGCGGATCGGGGCTGCCCGGCTGCACGTAGTTGCGCGACCCGCCGACGAGGATGCGGCCGTCGGCGAGCGTGAGCACCGCGTGGGAGGCCATCTCGTGGACGGCGGCCCCGTCCGGCGTGAACAGGCCCACGCCGTCCGTGCCGAACGACGGATCGAGGTCGCCGGCTGCTGCACGGCACGGCGATGCGAATGCCGACGAGAGCAGCACGGCGAGCGCCGCGACGAGGATGGATGGGCAATGACGCATGTCTCTGTTCCTTGCGGGCGCGCACGTGACGGGTTCCCGGCAAAGCCACGCGCGCACGGCGGTCGCCTGGTCGGATCCGCGGCGGAAATGCCGCAGGACTACACGCAGAACGAAACGCGGCGGCCAATGGCGCCACGCGCATTCGACCCGAGCGGCGCCACGCGCAGGTGCGGCGGGCCGGGGCACGGCGGGCACGGCGCGTCGACGGTCGAAATTGCGTCTGTCGATCGGGCGCGGCGGCGTTCTCCGGGGCGAGTGCAAGGCGTTCGCGCCGCGAGCCCGCATTCCGATCGCGCCTGCGATCTTCCACCGACTACCCATGAGGAGCATGCCATGTTGAAGAAGTACATCATCGAGCGAGAGGTTCCCGGCATCGGCAACAACACCCCGGAAGGCTTCTGCGCAATCGCAAGGACATCCAACGGCGTGCTGCAGCAGATCGGGCCGGACATTCAAGGGCTCGAGTCCTTCGTCGTCGACGACAAGACCTATTGCGTGTACCTCGCCAAGGACGAGGAGCACATCCGCCATCACGCCAAGCTCAGCGGATTTCCGGCAACGCGGATTCGCGAAGTGAAGGCGATCATCGATCCGTCGACCGAGCTCGCGTGACGCGAACAGGCGGTCGCGCGTGCGACCGCCTTTCGCAGGGAGGGGCCTCGGCCCGCCTTTTTTCTGTTCGACGCTTCCGATGATGGGCAAAGGCCCCCCTACGGCACGTCGGCGATTTCCACGTCACGCGGGCGCAGGCGCGGCAGGAGCATCGGCACGCGGCGCCGGTACTGCGCGTAGTCCCTGCCGAGTTCCCGCAGCAGGTCGCGCTCTTCGAACTGGATCGCGATCACGATGTAGCCCGTCGTCGCCACCGCGAACAGGAGATGCGTCAGCGTCATCACCGGCGTCGACCAGAACGCGATGATGAAACCGGCGTAGAGCGGGTGGCGGACGACACGGTAGGGCCCGGGCGTACGGAAACGCAGGTGGCCGCAGGGCTGCCCGCGCAGGTGGAGCCACACCTGGCGCAGGCCGAACAGGTCCCAATGGTTGATGAGGAAGGTCGAAGCGAGCACCAGGATCCATCCCGCGCCCGAGGCGACCATCAACACGGCTCCCGCGCTTCCTTCGACGCTCCACACCTCGCCGCCGAGCGGCCGCCAGCAGGCGAACAGCGTGGCGAGCGCGGCGCTCGAGAACAGTACGTACGTGCTGCGTTCCGCTGCCGGCGGAATCACGCGCGTCAGGAGATCCTTGAAGCCGCGCCGCGCCATCACGCTGTGCTGCATCGCGAAGAGCAGCAACAGCCCGACATCGACGAGCAGCGCGCTCGCCAGCGGGCCTTCGACCGCACCGTCGATGGTGCGCGGAAGGATCGGCCAGTTGCCTACGAAACCCATCGCGTAGACGAACGTGCAGAGAAATGCGATGTACGAGGCCAGGCCGTACAACGCGACGAGAATGCGCGAGATCATGGTTATCGCCTCCGGCGGTCGACGCGACATGCGCCAAATTGCGAAGACGAGATGCGGCACGCGACCACGCCATGCCGCACGCGGAGCCGCGGGGCCGCGCTCCGGTGGTTCGGGAGCACGCGTGCGGGGCCGTCGCGACGCGCGTCATGCCGCCCGGTTCGCGGCTCGCGCCGACCCGATTGGCGCCGGCGAACGGCTTTCGTCGTTCTTCGCGGGACCACTCCTTCGGCATGTTCCGGCATGAGCTACTCGCGAACGACATCCTACATCCCCGCCTTGATCGCCCCTGCTCGTCTTCCTGCAACCTGGACGAAGCGGTACGGGCAGCGACGCCCGCTCGCGCTCGGCATGCTGCCGGGCGCAGCAAGGCCGCCACGGCCCGCGCGACGGCCATGCGTCGGGCATGAACGCGAAGACCCGGCGAACGCCGGCCTTGGGTTCGGGAGGCGTGCGTGCCACGCCGGGCCTACGATCGATCCCTGACCGGGCGCTCATAGTCTGAGCCTAAGAGGCACCGACGAATTAAGTATTTCACAACGATTGCAATGGCGACGCAGACTCGGCGCGTCGTGCGAAGCGGTCGACGGATGTCCAGACGTCTTTCTGCCCGTGCCACGAAGTGTGCGATCCGTCGGCGGCCTGGATGCCGCGATGCGATGCGCGATGCCGTCCCCGCACCTCCAGTCAAGGGTAGTCGCCATGATTCCTAGCAACCGCTTGCGCAGCGCCATGCTGCTGATAACCGCCGCCGCGGCATCGACCGTCGCGGCCGGCGCTCCGGCCCACGCTTTCTCCGCTTTCCGCCTCGATCGCACCGTGCGGCAGGCGCACCCGATTTCCTTCACGCCTGCACCGCACAAGGTGAACGTGCGCACGGAAGGTACGCGCAAGTCGGCACGAGGTGGCGGCATCGAGATCCAGTTGACCGTGACGCCGTACGCCGGCGACCCGTTCGAATGCGGCACCGGCACGAGCGTCGACGTGCGCGTCGGTGAACAGGTCAACATCTGCTACCGGCTCATCAACAACACGGCGCAGACCCTCACCCACCAGACCGTCGAGGACAGCGTCGACGGCACCCTGATGGCCTACGAACCGCACGCGATCCCGGCCGGCCAGCAGGACTACTTCGTACGCAGCGTCGTCGCCACCAGCGATACCACGCGCTCGGCGACCTGGACCGGCTACTCGACGGTTGCGAGCTACACCGCGAACGACCAGGCCGCGCCGAGCTTCGTCGACATTTCGACGACCGGCACCGACATCGGCTTCGAGCCGGGTTCTCCCGATCGCAACGACTTCGCGGAAGTCACTGCAGGTTTTCCGATCCGCTTCTACGGACGTGAATCGAGCGCGCTCTGCGTGAGCATCGACGGCTTCATCGGCTACGACGATCCGGTATGCGACAGCCCGAGCCCGGGCGCCAAGCCGCAGCCCGGCTACTCCTTCAACGGCGACATCCCCGCCTTCTACGGCATCAACGTGCCGGGCTTCATCGCACCGATGTGGAGCAACCTCGGCGGCGGCGGCGATCTCGACGACAGCCGCGTCTTCGTGCAGACGCTCGGCACGGCGCCGAACCGCCGCTTCATCGTGCAATGGAACGACCTCCCGACGTATGCGATCGCGAGCAGCCGCGCGACGTTCCAGGTGGTGTTCGCCGAGGACAGCGACACCATCCGCTACGAATACCAGTCCGTCGCGTTCGGCAACGACGCCGACAACGGGGCATGGTCCACGGTCGGCCTGCAAGGCGATCCGGACGGACTGTTCACCAAGTATTCCTACTATCAGCCATCGCTGCGGCCGAACAGCGCGATCGTGTGGAGCTATACCGCATCGGCGGGCAGCAGCGCGGACAGTGGCGAGGTGACGATCTCGGCCGGCAATCCGGCGCTTGCCGTGGCGCAGCCTTCGATCAGCGCGATCGTCGCCCCGGGCAGCAGCGCGAGCGCGACCATGACCGTGCTCAACACCGGCAACCGCGACCTGCATTGGAGCCTGGCCGAAGCGCCCGGCGGCAGCACCGCGCACTTCCCGAAGTCGCCGCGCTACATCGCGCCGGGCATTGCGGCCGCACCGTTCGCCACCGGTGCGCATGCCGCGACGATGCAGCGCCCGGCCGGCGGAGCCGCGGGCGTCCACCCGTCCGTCGCCCGCGGCAGCGGCGGCTTCGCCGTCCCGGCCTACGGGGTCAGCAGCACGCGCACGGGTGTCGCCTCGTTCGACGCGCTCGATCCGCTCGACACGTACACGCCGGTCAACAACAACAACGACTGGATCAATACGGCCGCCTTCATCGGCAATGACTTCGGCAAGCTCTGGACGATCATCGGCGACAGCTGGGAACCGGATTGGGTCGGCTCCTACGGCTGGTTCGACACCGTCACCGGCGAATACAACAAGGTCGGTTACATCACGGGCGTACCGGGTCGCAACCAGAGCTGGAGCGGCATGGCGCAGGACCCGCTGAACGGCATGGTGTATGCGATCAACTTCCTCGACGAGCCATTCGCGCCGAACGACGCCACGCTGTACACGATCGACATGGACAGCGGCCTCGCCACGCGCATCGGCACGATCGATGGCCCCGGCATCCATCCTCAGCACTACATCTCGAGCCTGGCGATTTCGCCGGACGGCCTGCTCTACGCGATCGACCTCGCCGCGCAGACGCTGATCGCGATCGACAAGAACACCGGCCAGGCGCAGCCGATCGGCTCGCTCGGGCTCACCGTGCCGTTCCTGCAGCAGGGCATCGCGTTCGACCAGGCGACGGGCGACCTGTACTGGACCGCACTGTACGACAACGGCGGCGAATGGCCGCAGAGCGAAGTGCGCGTCATCGATCCGATCAGCGCGCAATCGCAGGCGCTCGGCGAGCTGCCGGTCACCAGCAATGAGTTCTTCCCGCGCGACCAGATGACCGCGCTGTCGATCGCCAAGCCGGGAGTCGGCTGTTCCGCACCGGGCAGCGTGCCATGGCTCGGCTTGGGCAGCGCCGCCTCCGGCACGATCGCCGCGGGTGCAGCGGGTCAGGACGTCGTCCTCACCTTCGATGCGAGCGGCCTCGCACCCGGCCTGTACCAGGCGAACGTGTGCGTGTTCAGCGACGATCCGCGCCACGGCCGCCTCGCCGTGCCGGTCTCGCTCGCGGTGGTCGATACCAGCGCGCCGATCTACGACCAGCACGTCACCGACACGCCGCTGCGCATGTGGAACAACAATGTCGTGATGCCGCCCGAAGTCCCCGCCGGGCTCGACGCCAACGGCGCCGACGATTTCGTCGTCGATGGCTTGGGCTGGAACCTCACCGGCTTCAGCTTCACCGCCTACGGCGCGAGCGAAGGCGCGGCCCCCCCGTCGCGCATCGACCTGCGCGTGCTCGCCGATGGCGGCGACGGCCAGCCGGGCGAAGACGTCGTCTGCGCCGCGAACGACCTCGGCGTCTTCCCGATGGCGGAAGCGAACCAGATCGCCGCGATCCTGCCGCAGTCCTGCCATCTCCCTGCCGGCACGTACTGGGTCTCGTGGGCCTTCGTCGGCCTCACCACCGAATCGCCCGAGCGCGGCTACTGGGGCGTGTCGACCCAACAGCACAACCAGCTCGCCGTCTGGCGCAATCCGCTCGGTTGGATCGACGACGCCTGCCCGACCTGGACGCCGCTCGCCCAGTGCGCGAACCAGACCGACGCGAGCGCACGCGACTTCTCGTTCACCGTCTTCGCCACGCCGAGCACCCTCGATTGCGCCGACGTGATCCTGCGCGACGGTTTCGACGGCGATGCCGGCGAGTGCGCGCGCTGACATCTGCTTCCTGACCGGTCGCATCGGCGACCGGTCTTCCTCGATCCCCCCACCGGACCGGCGTGCATTTGCGCGCAGGCCGGTGCGGCCTGGTCGCAACGCCATGAGGCCGGCCGGCTCCGGAAGACACGCCGCCGCCACCAACGACAAGGACATCACGACGCCATGAACGACGCGCTCCTCGATTTCGCCGTCGATGCGCCCCGCCACCTCCAGGTCGCGTGCACGATCGAGCGCGGCACGCGCACCGACGCCGGCGACCTGTCGGCGTTCGCTGCGCGCACCTATCTCGATACTTATGCCCACTACGCCCGCCCGGAGAAGCTGCATCGGCACGTCGATGCAGCATTCGCGCCCGTGCGGCAAGCCGAAGAACTCGCAGACCCGCACACGGCTACGCTGCTCGCCCGACGCGGCTGTCTCGCCGCGTTCGCGCAGGTCCGCCGCAGCGATGCGCCGCCTTGCGTGGACGGCGCCTTTCCGGTGGAGTTGCATCGCTTCTACGTCGATCGCTGCTGGCACGGGCGCGGCGTCAGCCAGCAACTGCTCGCCGAGGTGCGCCGCGCCGCGACGGCACTCGGCGGCGCGACGTTGTGGCTGAAAGTGTGGGAGCACAACGCCCGCGCGATCGCGTTCTACCGCAAATCGGGTTTCGTCGACGTCGGCGTGTCCGACTTCTTCCTGCACGATGACCGACTCACCGACCGCGTGCTGGTGACCTCGCTGGCCTCTCCCCTTCCATTCCCTAGACCCGCAGGAACAGCGCCATGCTCAAGATCTTGACGTCGGCGATCCTCGTAGCGCTCGCCGGCGCGAACCTCGAGTATCCGACGACGGCGCGCGCCGCCGATGCGCGCGGCCACCGGCTCGAATTCAGCGCGCACCCGTTCGATCCTCGCGATGGGGCGCCGGCCGCGCGCGCGCCATTCCACGCGCAGGACGGCGGTGCGGGTCTCCACCTGGTGCAGTTCGAAGGGCCGGTGCGGCAGGCATGGCTCGACGAACTGGCGGCACGCGGCATCGAGCCCGTGCAATACATTCCGAACGACGGCTACATCGTATGGGCCGACGCCGCCGCAGCCGAGCGGCTCGCGGACCTGCACCGCCGCGCGAGCTGGCTCGGTTACGCAGCGCCGTTGCAGGGATTCCTCAAGCTCGACCCGCTGCTCGACCGCCGCTTCGCCACGACGATCGACGACGAGGAAGTCGACGTCGTCGTGCAGGTCTATGCGCATGACGGCGCCGCCGACACGCGGCGCTTCGTCGAGCAGCTCGCCGTGCTCCCGGCGCGGCAACGGGCGCCGCTCGGCAGCGGCCGGCTCGACGCCAACTGGGCGCCGATCCTGAAGTTCCACAACCTCGACCTGCGCGTGCACCTGCGCGACATTCCCGCGATCGCCGAACGCGCCGACGTGAGCTTCGTCGGCGAGCGCCTGCCGCCGCGGCTGCTCGACGAAAAGCAGACGCTGCTGCTGTCGGGGGATCCAGCGCCGGGTCCGGCTTCGCACGACCACCTGCAATTCCTGCTCGAACGCGGCTTCCCCCAGGCGCCGGCGGCCTATCCACTGATCGATCTCACCGACAGCACGCTCCACGAAGGCGGCACCGGTATCGGCATGACCGCGACGGCCGATCCGATGCTGCACGAATCGGGCGACCTCTCGCAGCCGGCGCGCGTCACCTATTTCGAGAACTGCTCGAGCCTGCAGGACAACCAGGTCGGAGCCGTCGACAGCCATGGCACGCTCAACGCGAACATCATCGCCGGCTACGACCAGCGTGGGGGCTGGCCTTTCCAGGACGCGGAAGGGCAACACCTCGGCCTGGGCGTCAATCCGTTCGCACGCGTCGGCTCCACGACGATCTTCGTCGGCCCCGCCCCGAGCTTCGACGTCACGCGCTGCGGCGGCAACGACCAGGGCATCGTCGCGGCCAACGCGCGCAACGGTGCGAAGATCAGCAGCAACTCGTGGGGCTCGGGCGCGACCGGCACCTACGGGGAGCGCGACCAGGTCTACGACGCCGCCGTGCGCGACGTCGACGCCGCCGCCGCGGGCAGCCAGCCGATGATCTATCTCGTCGCCGCGTCCAACGCAGGTCCGGGTCCGGGTTCGGTCGGCTCGCCCGGCTCGGGCAAGAACGTGATCACCGTCGGTGCGTCCGAGAACCTGCGTCCGTTCGACGGCGGCAGCCGCTGCGAGGACGACGGCTTCTCCGCGGCGGACGACCCGCAATCGATCGCCGGCTTCTCGAGCCGCGGCCCGGTCGCCGGCGACCGGGTCAAGCCGGAAGTCGTCGGCCCCGGCACGCACATCCTCGGCGCGGTGAGCATCTATTCGGGCTTCCAGGGCGGCGGCGTGTGCATCGCGAACTATCCCGCGGGACAGACGGTGTTCGCCTCGTCGAGCGGCACCAGCCATTCGACGCCTGCACTGTCCGGCGTCGCCTCACTCGCCTATTGGTGGATCGAGAACGGCGGCGGCGGCGACGCACACGGCACGCTCGAGGAAGTCGGCGGCGCGCGCGCACCGAGCCCGGCACGGATGAAGGCATGGCTGATCGCGCATCCGACCTACCTCACCGGCGTCGACGCCGACGACGACCTGCCGAGCAACGACCAGGGTTACGGCATGCCGAACATGCAGGCCATGTTCGATGCGACCGCGAAGGTGCTGCTCGATCAGAGCGAGCGCTTCGACGCCGGCGGCGAGACGCGCGACTACGCGTGGGGCGTTCCCGATCCGACGCGACCGGTGCGTATCGCGCTCGCATGGACCGACGCACCCGGCGCGCTCGGCGCGAGTCCGCAGGTCAACGACCTCGACCTCGAGGTCGAGGCCGGCGGCGTCACCTACCACGGCAACCATTTCGACCATCAGTGGAGCACGCCGGGCGGCCAACCCGATGAGCGCAACAACTACGAGGCGGTATTCCTGCCCGCTGGCACGGTGGTCGGCGACGTCCGCATCCACGTGCGCGCTCGCAACATCGCCGGCGACGGCGTGCCCGGCGTCGGCGACGCGACCGATCAGGACTTCGCACTCGCCTGCATCAACTGCACGCAGCTGCCGAGCTTCACGATGACCACGAGCGAGCCGTCGCTGCAGGTGTGCGCGGGCGGCTCGCGCGAGGCCACGCTGCATCTGGAGCCGATCGTCGGCTTCGCGAGCCCGGTGACGCTCGCGCTCGACAACGCGCCGGCCGGCATCGATGCCGCGTTCGCGCCGAACCCCGCATCGCCACCGGCCGATGCATCGCTGCACCTGGACGCGACGGCCGGCATGTCCACGGGGGCCTGGCCCGTGACCGTGACCGGCACGTCGCCGGTCGCGACGCGCACGCTCGATCTCGGGCTGACCGTGTACGACGCCCGGCCCGTCGCACCGACCGCAACCGCTCCCGCGGACGGCAGCTCCGGCGTATCGGCGACACCGACCTTCACCTGGGACCCGGTGGACGATGCGCACAGCTACCTCGTGCAGGTCGCCACCGACGCCGCGTTCACGCGGATCGTGCGCTCGCATGAAACCGCGGGCACTGCGTGGACGATCGGCGCGGCCGAACCGCTCCAGACGAGCTCGCGCTACTGGTGGCGCGTGATCGCACGCAATGCGTGCGGCGACAGCGATGCCGGTGCGGACCGTGTATTCGCGAGCGGATTCGAGGCGGCGACGGCCGGCACGGCACAGGAATTCACCACGCTCTATCTCGCCGGCGACTGCCCCGTCGACAGTGGCACCGTGCTCGTGTTCGCCGACGATCTCGACGGCGGCGGCGGCGGCTGGACGCACGGCGCCGCCCCCGCGAGCAGCGATCGCTGGACGCTCGAATCCGATGGAAATGGCGAGACGTACGCATGGCAGGCGAGCGCGCCCGCATCGGGCGCTCCGAACGATGCCTGGCTCGTGTCTCCATCGGTCGCGCTGCCGTCCGGATTGTCGCCGCTCACGCTCGGCTTCCTCAGCCGCCAGTCGCTCAAGGCGGGCGCGACCGGCACGTGCAACGATGGCGCGATCGTCGAAGCCTCGGTCAACGGCGGCTCGAGCTGGACGCAATTGACCGGCGCGATGACCGATCCACTCGACGGCACCATCGCCGGCGCATTCGGCAATCCGCTCGCCGGCAAGTCGGCCTGGTGCGGCGATCCGCAGGCCTACCGTACGTCGGTGATGGACATCGAGTCGCTCGCAGGGCAGACCGTGAAGTTCCGTTTCCGCATTGGCCATGACCGCTTCCCGCATCGAGCTGGCGTGAACTGGGCGATCGACAACGTGCGCGTCGCCGGCTGCACGCAGTGATGGGCGTCACGACGACACCCGGCCATCGAGCACGAGAGCGGCCGTGCGTCGTCGCAGCGCAGGGCCATGCGCCGCCCCGTCCATACGACGATGGACCAATAGCCGCGGGCCCTCGAACCAACCTAGGCTGCAAGACGGCGAACTTCGACGTGGAATGCGGTGCATGACCCGGCTCACATTGCGACAGCTCAACTATGCGATCGCAACCGCGCGGTACGGCAGCCTCACCGCCGCGGCCGAGGCATTGCACGTGTCCCAGCCGTCGATCTCGACCGCGATCACGCAAATCGAGGAGTACTTCGGGCGCGCGCTGTTCGTTCGCCAGCGCGGTACCGGCATCTCGCTCACCGCGTTCGGGCAGACGGTGCTCGGCCGGGCCAAGACGGTGCTCGCCGACGTCGAGGCGCTGGAATCGCTCGCCGGCGAAGGCGAAGCGCCGCACGGCGAATTCGTGCTCAGCTGTTTCGAAGACCTCGCGCCGTACTGCGTGCCGCCGATCCTCGCGCGCGTCGCCCGCAAGTACCCCGCGATCAACGTCATCGTGCGCGAGGAAGGTTTCGACCAGATCGGCCGCCAGCTCGATGATGGGGTCGCCGACCTCGCGATCAGCTACGACCTGGGGCTGTCGAACGACATCGCGCGCACCGTGCTGTGCGAGATCGGGCCGCAGGCGCTGCTGCCGGCGGACCATCCGCTCGCGCAGCAATCATCGGTGTCGCTCGCCGAACTCGCCCGCGAGCCGCTGATACTCACCGACCAGGCGCAGAGCTGGCAGCACATGCTCGAGCTGTTCCAGATGCGCGGCGTGCGTCCGCTGCGGGCGGTGCGGACGGGCTCGTTCGAACTGCAGCGCGGCATGGTCGCGAACGGGCTCGGCGTGGCGATCGCGTACTCGCGCCCATTCAGCAATTTCAGTTACGACGGCCGCCCACTGGTGCGCAAGACGATTTCAGACCCGCTGCCGCTGCAGCGGATCCTGCTGGCCCACCACGAGCGACTCGCACTGTCCGCGGCGCATCGCGTGTTCATCGACGAAACACGCGAGTGGTTCAGCGAAACCTGGTGGCGCACGCCGTCCACCTCGAACGACGGCGGCGGGGACAGCGCTCAGAAGGGAATGTCGTCATCCTCGAAACCGCTGTCGGCCGGCGGCGCGGACTGGCGCGGCGCCGCTGCAGGCGGCGCACCACGCGACGGCGCGGAGCGCTCGCCACCACGATCGCGGCTGTAGCCGCCCCCGCCGCTGCCGCTGCCGTAACCGCCGCCACCACCACCGCCGCCGTAACCTCCGCCTTCACCACCGCCACCGCCCGGGCCGCCGAGCATCTGCATCTCGTTGGCGATGATGTCGGTCGAATAGCGCTCGATGCCATCCTTGTCGGTGTACTTGTCGGTGCGCAGCGAGCCCTCGACGTAGACCTGGCGGCCCTTCTTGAGGTACTCGCCCGCAATCTCGGCGAGGCGGCCGAAGAACTTCACGCGGTGCCACTCGGTGCGCTCCTGCTGCTCGCCGGTCTGCTTGTCCTTCCAGCTTTCCGAGGTCGCGATGCGGATCGAGGTGATGGCGCCGCCGTTGGCCGTGTAGCGCGTCTCGGGGTCCGCACCGAGGTTGCCGACCAGGATGACCTTGTTGATGCCGCGTGCCATGGAGCGATTCCTCTGTCTTTATAGCGTCCGGAAAGAGCGAGGATAGCACCCCTCGCGGCGAGGGCATCCGACGCTGCTGCCGGCGCTTGTAGGCCTTGACCGACGCGCACCGTCGGACATCCAGCCCACCACTGCGCGCCCGCTATACTTGCAGGCCACCCGGTCCGCCACACAGGCCCTGCCTTGAGTTCTGCCGCCCCGCTTCCCGCCGCGCCACGCATCGCGCGCCTGGCCGACGTCCAGGCCTTCGCCGCCGCCGACATGGGCGCGGTCGACGACCTCATCCGTGCGCGCCTCGCGTCCGACGTCGTGCTGATCAACCAGATCGCCGAGTACATCATCGGTGGCGGTGGCAAGCGCCTGCGGCCGATGCTGCACCTCATCGCCGCGCACGCCGCGGGGTATGCGGGACGCGACCACCTGCAACTCGCCGCGCTGATCGAGTTCATCCACACCTCGACGCTGTTGCACGACGACGTCGTCGACGAGTCGGACCTTCGCCGAGGCCGCAAGACCGCAAATGCGGTCTGGGGCAATGCGGCAAGCGTGCTGGTGGGCGACTTCCTCTACTCGCGCTCGTTCCAGATGATGGTGGAACTGGACAGCATGCGCGTGATGCGCATCCTCGCCGATACCACCAACCGCATCGCCGAAGGCGAAGTGCTGCAGCTGCTCAACATCGGCAACCCCGACACGCACGAGCAGGCCTACCTCGACGTGATCGAACGCAAGACCGCCGTGCTGTTCGCCGCTGCGACGCGCCTGGGCGGCGTGCTCGCCGGCGTGCCGGCGGCCGAGGAGGAAGCGCTCGCGCGCTACGGGCTCGACCTCGGCTATGCGTTCCAGATCGCCGACGACGTGCTCGATTACGCCTCCGATGCGGGCACGCTCGGCAAGAACATCGGCGACGACCTCGCCGAGGGCAAGCCGACCCTGCCACTGATCATCGCGATCGAGCGCAGCGCGCCGGGCCAGGCCGACATGCTCCGGCGCGCGATCCGCGCCGGCGGCCTCGACGCGCTCGACGACGTGCTCGCGGCGATCCATTCGACCGACGCGCTCGACGCCTCGCGCCAGCGCGCGCACGCCTACGCCGATTCCGCGCGCGACGCCCTCACGGCGCTGCCGCGCTCGGATGCACGCGATGCGCTTGCGGTGCTCGCCGACCACGCGGTCGACCGCTCGAAGTAGGACCGAAGCCGAGTACCGGAGCCGCGTCGCCGCCGGGGCGCGCCGCAGGATGGGCTCCCGCACGAACGCGACACCCTCATCTCCTGTAGGAACGCACCCTGTGCACGACCGTCGCGCCCGGGCGTCGCCGCGCGGCGGTCGCAGGGTGGGCTCCTTCAGGCGAACGCCAGGCAGATCCGCCTATGCTTCGTCGTCGATGTCGTCGCAGCCGATGTCGCGCCCGCCACGCTCGATGTCGCGCCGCGCCTTCGCGGCGAGCTTGCGGTAGCGGTCGCGCACCTGGTCGAGATCCTTGTCCTCGAGTTCCTCGAGGTCGAGCAGCGCGTTGTGCGCGCCTTCCATCGCGCGGATGAGCTCGTCCATCTTCACGTGCATCGCTTCGGCGTCGCGGTTCTGCGTGTTCTGGATCAGGAACACCATGAGGAACGTGACGATCGTCGTGCCGGTGTTGATCACGAGCTGCCAGGTGTCGCTGAACCCGAACAGCGGGCCGGTCACGCCCCACACGATCACCACGAGCAGCGCGAGCAGGAACGTGAGCGGCCGACCGGTCGTGCGCGAGGCACCGTTCGCGAAACGCGTGAACCAGGAGCGACGGGTGGCCACGGCGCTTGCTCAGCCCGCGAACAGTTCGTCGAAGAACGCGTGCATCTGCCGGAATGCGCGCGTCGCGGTGCGTTCGTCGTAGGAGCAGCCCGGCACCTCGCCGTGCGCGCCGGGGATCGCGAAGCAGTGCACCGCGCCGCCGTAGGAGATGAACTGCCAGTCGACCTTGGCGTCGCGCATCTCCTGCTGGAAGCCGGCGATCTGTTCGGGCGATTCGAAATAGTCGTCGGCGCCGTGCAGCACGAGCACTTTCGCCTTGATCTTCTTGGCGAGCGACGGATCGTCGGTGGACAGGTTGCCGTGGAACGAGACGACGCCCTGGACGTCGGCGCCGCTGCGGGCGAGGTCGAGCGTGGTCGCGCCACCGAAGCAGAAACCGATCGCGCCCCAATGCCTGCCGTCGAGCGGCGCCTGGCCGGCCTGCGCCTTCAGCTGGGCGAGCGCTGCGCCGATGCGCGCGCGCAGTACGGAGCGGTCCTTGTACATCGCCTGGGTCGCGGCTCCCGCCTCCTTCGCATCCTTGGGCCGCGCGGCGAGCCCGTAGACGTCCGCGACGAGGATCACGTAGTCCTTGCCGGCGATCTGTTTGGCGAGATCGAGGTTCTCCGGCGTGATGCCGAGCCAGTCGGGCGTCATCACGATGCCGGGGCGCGGCGTCTTCGCCGCATCGTCGTAGACGAGCATGCTCTGCATCTTCTTGCCGCCGACATCGTAGTCGATCGGGCGCGACACCATCGCCGCATGCAGCGGCGCAGCGAACAGGCAGGCAGTGGCGAAGGCGAGCAGCGAACGGAACATGGTCGTGTCCTCGGCAGGGGTCGGATGGACGCACATGATAGGCCGACGCGAATATCCCCGCTGCTACACTGCGTCGTCCCATGCCATTGGAGCCGCCGATGCTTCGACCCCGCCTTGTCCTCGCCGCCCTCGCCGCCAGCGCCGGCCTCGCCGCGATCGCGACCGCCGCGGTCAAACCCGAATCCGCGATCGCCTATCGCCAGGCCGGCTACACGATGCTCGGCTGGAACTTCGGCCCGATGGCACAGATGGTGCGCGGCAAGACGCCGTGGGATGCGGCCGAGTTCGCGCGCCGCGCCGAGCGCGTGGCGCAGATCGCGCCGCAGTTGCTCGAAGGGTTCCCTGAAGGCTCCGACGCCGGCGCGAAAACCGATGCGAAGCCCGAGATCTGGAAGAACATGGACGACTTCAAGGCGAAGATGGACGAACTCGTCAAGCAATCGAAGCTGCTCGCCGAGGTCTCGAAGTCGGGCGACGAGGCGAAGATGAAGGAGCAGTTCAAAGAGACAGCGGGCGCGTGCAAGGGCTGCCACGACAAGTACCGTAACGAAGAATGAGGCGCGGGCGCCGCGTGGTACCCCTGCCGACCGATGGCGTCGCCCATGCGCGCGACGCCTCGCATCCCGGCGCTCGGGCCTGCGAGCAGAGCCGGGGATCGAATGCGCCGGTACCGCGCCCCTCAGCGCAGCGCCCCCTGAACGGCGCAAGCCGCCCGCGGGCGGGCCGCGGGCTGCCCGCGCGGCCGATTCGATGCGTCCGACACGTGAAGTAAACGGATTCGTCACCCTTTTGTAGTGCGCTCGCGCGCGCCTCGGCGAACCATCGGGGCGACGGCGACGACCGTCCGTCCGCGCGCGCCGCGCACCGTGCCGGTGAGGCCGCGGGAGCGTGCGGCCGACATCCACCGCGGGGAAGTTTCGATGGCCAAGAGTCAACCGTACCGGGCACCCGCAGGTGCCCTTCTGCTCGCCTTCGCGGGCACGTTAGCCGTGCCGGTCGCATCGGCCGCACTGCCGCGACTGTGGCAGGCGGGCGATGCCGTGCACTACCCCGGCGTCGCCTATCGCGCCCTGCCCTCGCCTGCGCCGGCCAGGGTCGACATCGCCTCGCCCGGCACGGCGTCGGCGTGGATCGAGCAGAAGATCGTCCCGGCCGACGGCGGCGCGGGCGACCTGTACGGCTTCCGCGTGCTCGTCGCCGGCGATACCGCATTCGTCAGCGCGCCGGCGCCGCTCGCGCGCGCCGGTGCGGTGTACATCTATCATCTCGACGGCGCCCATTGGGTCGAGACGCAGAAGATCAGCGCGACGCCGCCGCCGAGCGCGCCGCCGAACTGGTCCGACTTCTTCGGCTGGTCACTGTCGCTGTCGCAGGCCGGCGACAAGCTGCTCGTCGGCGCGCCGGAGACGTTCAACCCGATGGCCGGCCCGGCCGGTGGTGCGTACCTGTTCGCGCGCGGCGATGACGGCACCTGGACGCAAGTGCAGGACTTCGCGTCACCGGCGCCGATCACGCTCACCTGGTTCGGCCGCGCCGTCGCGCTCTCGGGTGACGTCGTGCTCATCGGCGAGCCGTCCTACAACATGACCACCGAAGGCGGTCGCGGCGCCGTGCATGCGTTCGCCGAAAGCGGAGGCAGCTGGCAGCTCGTGCAGACGATCCGCGCGAGCGACGGCGTGAACATGGACGACCACTTCTACGGCGGCGCGATCGCGAGCGACGGCACGACCGTCGTGATCGGCGCGCCCGGCGCCGACTTCTCGTCGAGCGGTGAGTATCCGACGGGCTCCGTCTACGTCTACGCCAACGACGGCGGCACGTTCACCGAGACGCAGAAGATCGTCGCGGCCGACGGCGCCAACGGCGACCAGTTCGGCTATGCGGTTTCTCTGTCGGGCACCGACCTGCTCGTCGGCGCGCCGGCGGCGATGGTCGGTAGCAACGTGCACCAGGGCGCCGCGTACGTGTTCGACGGCAGCGGCGGTTCGTTCGTGCAGGCCCAGAAGTTCGTCGACGACACCGGCGATGCCTACGACCAGTACGGCCAGTCGGTCTCGCTGCGCGGCGATATCGCGCTGGTCGGCATGTGGAGCTTCGACGACGAGCCGGGCAGCACCCAGCCGCCGCCGAAAGCCGGCCATGTCGGGCTGTACGCGAGGAGCGGTCCCGGCTGGTCGTTCGCGCAGATGCTCGCCGGCGGCAGCGGCAGCGACGGCGACTCGTACGGCTGGGACGTGTCGACCGACGGCGCGACCGTACTCGTCGGCGCGGACGCCGACGGCAGCGTCGCGCAGTACCAGGGCGCAGCGTACTTCTACGCGAACGACGCCGTATTCGAGGACGGCTTCGACGGCTGATCGACGCGACGCATTCCGCGCACGGACGCGCGGACCTGCGGCATCACCCTGCCTCGCCCCAGGCGACCAGCGCCCACACGGCGCCGGCTGCGAGCATTGCGAGTCCGAGCGCGAGCCAAGCGTGCGCGAAACGCAACGCGCGCGCGTCGACGTCGCGCGCGCGCCCCGACCACATCGGCGCGATGAGATTCGTGCCGCGCACCGCGTATGCGGCGATCGCACCCAGATGCAGCACGACGAGGGCGAGCAGCACGTAGCGATTCCACGCGTGCACGCGCGTCATGAGGTCGACCGTCGCCGCGGACACGCGCGCGACGAGCGGGCCGTCCGCGCTGATGTCGTCGCTCGCGAACAGCCCCGTCGTCGCCTGCAGCGCAATCGACGCGAGCATCGCGACGACGGACCAGCCGCCGAGCGGGTTGTGGCCGGCGCGCCGCGGCATGTCGGCGCGGCCCAGCCCCGCGAGATAGGCGAGCACCGCGTGCGGACCGCGCACGAAGTCGCCGAAGCGACTCGTCTGCGAGCCCAGGAAACCCCACAGCACGCGGAACAGCACGAGCGCGAGCGTCGCGTACCCGCCGAGGTAGTGCCAGCGCATAGAGGGGAAACCGAATTCGCCACTCGCGTACTGCAGCGCGATGAGCGCGACGAGGAGCCAGTGGAACACGCGCGTCGGCAGGTCCCAGACGCGGTCCGGCTGCATGTTCATGACGCGTTCCACTCGTACACGGTCACGATCGACGCATGCTCGACGTGCAACGGATCGCGTTCGGCGATCGCGCGCGCATCGGCGAGCGACGCGGCGCGCAGCAGGTAGGCGCCACCGCTCGCGTCGCCGAAGCCTCCCGCGAGTTCGATGCGCTGCTGCGCGCGCAAGTTCCCGAGGAACTCACGGTGCGCGGGCACGAGACGGGTGTCGAAACCGGGGTTGCGCATGACGAGCACGAGGTAGCGATTCATGATGCGATGATCGCATGAAGGCATGCGGCGATCGAAGACGCGTGAGGGCCGAGGGCCGAGTGCTGACGAGCATCGCGCCTGAAGCCCTCAAACCCTATGCGATTCCGAGCCCCTCGATACGACCGATCGCAGCCGGGTCGAAGCCGGCGAGACGCGCGAACGCGCAGCCGCGTTCGGCGTAGTCCTTGAACTGGTCGAAGCTCGGCGCGCCGGGCGACAACAGCACGACACCGCCGGGCGGCGTCACCGCGCGGGCGAGCGCGAATGCCTCGGCGAGCGTCGGCGCGGACGACAGCGCGTACGCGCCGCCGGTCTCGCGCAGCAGCGCGGCGATGCGCGCGCCGTTGGCGCCCATCGTGACGATGGCGCGTGGCGGCGTGCGGTGCACCGCGTCGGCGAACGCATGCCAGTCGAGTCCGCGATCGTGCCCGCCGACGAGCACGGTGACCGCGCGTCCGCCGAGGCTCGCGAGCGCCTCGAGGGTCGCCTGCGGCGTCGTCGCGATGCTGTCGTCGACGTAGTCGATGCCTTCCCGCGCGCCGAGCGCCTGCAACCGATGCGGCAACGGACGGAACGACGCGATCGCCGGCGCAGCGGCGACGGCATCCTCGCCCGCCGCTTCGACCGCTGCAAGCGCGGCACAGGCATTGAGCGCATTGTGCGCGCCCGGCAACGGCGACCTCGCCAGTTCGAACACACGCGCACCGCCGCGCGCGATCGCATCGCCGTCGACGTGCCAGCCGCGCGCGTCGCCGAAGAGGCGCCGCCCGGCATGCGCCGACGTGCGCGTGACGAGTTCGTCCTGGCGCGCGTTGACGACGAGGGTGCGCGCGCATGCGGCGAGCGCGAGCTTGTCGGCGACATAGCGCTCGCGCGTACCGTGCCAGTCGAGGTGTTCCTCGTAGACGTTGTTGACGAGCGCGACCGCGAGCGGCCCCGCCTCGCGCGTCTGGAAACTCGACAGCTCCACCACCCACCAGTCCGGCGGTGCCGCGGGATCGAGCAGTTCGAGCAGCGGCAGGCCGATGTTGCCGGCGAGCGCGACGCGCCGTCCGAGCGCGCGCAGCAGGTGTGCGACGAGCGCGCTGACCGTGCTCTTGCCCTTGGTGCCGGTCACGGCGATCACGCGTGCACCCGGGTTCTCGGCGAACCAGAGCGCGGTGCCCGACGTGAAATGCGTGCCGTTGTGCTGCGCTTCGAGGATCTCCTGGCGATACGCGGCGATACCGGGCGATTTGATCACGACGTCGTGGTTCGACAGCGCAGCCGCGCCCGGCGACTCGACGACGACCCGCACCGCCGGATGCACCGCGAGCCCGTACGGCGCTTCGGCGTCGTTGCAGAACAGCGTCACCGGCTGGCCCGGCAGGCGCAGCTGCAGCGCGGCGAGCGCGGCATGGCCTTCGCGGCCGAAGCCCCAGACCGCGACGCGCTTGCCGGCGAGTTCAGCGAAGCGCATCGCGCGACCGTCCTTCGACCTGCGCGAGCAGCACCCGCGGAATGCGCGTTTCGCCCGCGGGCGCCAGCAGCGGCGCGAGTGCGAGCGATGCCTGATCGACCTGCGGCAGCACTTCGTCGACGAAGCGCGCGACGAGGGCGTCCTCGCGCCACTCGGCGCGCTGCGCGAGCGCATGCATCGCCGCGCGGGACTCGCCGCCTTCGCCGACGCATTCGAACGGCTTGTGGTCGCGGTATTCCATCAACGCGTCGAACGCGGCCGCGAGCGACTCGTCGTCGAGCAGGTTGCGGCCGAAGATCGCGAGCAGGCGCGGCTTGGGCATGAAGGGGGCGAGCGCGAGGAACACGAAGTGGCACTTCGGGCACTGACCGCACCAGCGATCGGCCGGCTTCGGCCCGAGGATGCGGAAGTTGCGGTTGCAGCTCGAGAACACGTCGTCGTAGCGCGCGGTGCGCGCGAAGCGCTCGGCGACCGCGAGTTCGGACAGCGGGCGCAGCAGCGAGTAGTAGTCGAGCGTCGGCGAGACGAGCGCGTGCAGCCGCTCGTGGAAGCTGCGCTCGAACTCCCAGCCCTTGCTCCACTGGTGATTGACCGGCTGGCCGTCGTATTCGAGCGTCGCGCTCGACGCCGAGCGCTCGTTCGAGAACGCAATCGCGTCGTGGCCGTACAGCACCGCGGCGACGGCGAGGATCGCCGAGTTGATCGCGGTGACCGGGATGTGCCCGTTGTACGCGCCCTGCTTGTTGTACTCGAACAGCAGCGGCGACAGCTCGCGCCGGATGTTGAGCAGCGGCAGCCCCGTGCGTGCCGCGCACGCGGCGATCAGCGGCGAGTTGCCGACCCACACCGCGGTCGCATCGACACCGGCCGCCTTGAGCATCTCGACGCTGACGAGCGAGTCCTTGCCGCCACCGATCGGCACGAGCGTGCGGCGCGAAGTCGGGGCGGGTTCCGTGGGGGCGGGTGGAGCCCCGCCCACCGGAAATCGGATGCAGCCCCGCAAATCGAGCGGGTTGGGATAAGCGAACAAGCCCAGGCCATGCAGGTTCAGCGCA
>NZ_JBQCFP010000011.1:0-8248 GCF_051958935.1 Dokdonella sp.
CCTCGATGCGCGCACGGCGTCGCGCCTCGCCGCCTCGGCACGTGCGCACCCGCGTCGCGCGGCCGCCGCGTTCGCGCATGCGCGCGAACTGCGCGACCTGCTGCAACGCGTGTTCGCCGCGCGCGCGCACGGGCGCGCGCCCACGCCCGCGGACCTCGACGCGTTCAACCGCGAGGCCGCCGTCGCGCTCGCGCACCGGCAGCTCGAGCCCGGTGCGCACTGGCACTGGCGCTGGGACGACGATGACGCGCTCGAGCGGCCGCTGTGGCAGGTGCTCGCGTCGGCGGTCGAGCTGCTGCAGCACGGCGAGCCGGTGCGGCTCAAGCAGTGCCCGGCGCCCGATGGCTGCGGCTGGCTGTTCCACGACGCGAGCAAGAACCAGACGCGCCGCTGGTGCAGCATGCGCATGTGCGGCAACGGCGCGAAGGCGCGCCGATTCCAGCAGCGCCGGCGTGTCGCGGCCGGCTGACCACCCAGCGCCATTCGCACCAGGTCGATCGCGCCGTTCGGATTTCGCATGCCGCTTCGCGTAACGGATCGAACACGCCTTTCGAGCGAGGACCGCGATGCGAATTCCACCGAGCATCACTGCCTGCGCGATCGCGCTCGCGCTTTCGACACCCGTGTCCGCCGCGAGCTGGTGCGTGCGCGACCACGTCGAGCTGCAGCAGGCGCTCAGCGCCGCGGCCGCCTCGCCCGGCGACGACGAGATCCGCCTGCGCGAAGGCGTCTACACGACGTTCAGCGGCTCGTTCCTGTATTCCGCGCAGACCACCGGCTGGCTGACGGTCTCCGGCGGCTGGTATCCGGTCGACGGCAACGACTGCGCGCAGATGCGCATGGACGCCTCGCGCACGGTCCTCGACGGCGCCGGCCAGCATCAGGTGCTGCGCATCATCCTCATACCGCCCGCGGGCACGACGCAGGAAACGCGCCTCGCGGTGGTCAACCTCAGCGTGCGCAACGGCTACGGTGACTCGGCGCCGTTCCAGCGCGGCGGCGGCATCGACATGGGCGCGTACTCGGGCGCGTTCACCGAGCTCTGGCTCGAGAACGTGATTGTCGCGAACAACGAAGGCTGGTTCGGCGGCGGTGCGAACCTGTATGCGAAATACGGTGCGGTGCGCGTCGCCAATAGCCTGTTCGACGCCAATAGCGCATCCGCGTCGGCATACGGCCACGCCGCGATCACCGTGAATGCGACCGCGCAGAACGTGAGCCCGGCCGTGCTGGTTGCCAACAGCACGGTCGCGCGCGGCCGTTGCGCTGGCCAGGGCGCGCGCGGCTGCGGCATCGGCGCCGGTCTCGCCGGCAGCGTGCACATGGGCATCGTCAACAGCCTGTTCTTCGACAATGCAATTTCCGATCTCAACCTCGAAGGCGCCGCGGTGATCGGCCTCGGCGACGGCAGCGCGAGCGCCGACTACAGCCTCGTCGGCGTGGTCGGCGGCAACCTGCCGCTCGCGACAAGCCACGCATTGGCCGGCGACCCGAGATTCGCCGATGCCTCCAATGGCGATTTCCGCCTGCGCGACGATTCGCCGTTCATCAACCAGGGCCTCGCCGCCGTGCCATTCCCGCCTCTTAGCGCGCTCGATCTCGATGCGTTGCCGCGCAACCGCTTCGGCGCGCCGGACCCGGGCCCGTACGAGAACCAGAGCTGGGATTGGCTGTTCGCGGACGGCTACGACTGACAGGTGGACGGGCGAGCCGGCGGCGGCACGCGCTGCGCGCGTACCGCCCTACACGCGAGCGCGCCGCCAACGGCGACCATGTAGGGCGGGTCGAGCCGCGCAGCGGCGAGTCCCGCCGCACCGCCACGCCTCACCCCTCAGCGCTGCGAAGCGACTCGCCGCCCGGAAAAGCGACAGGCACCCGAAGGTGCCTGCCGGTCCCTCCCCAATCGATGCGCCTGCGTCAGAAGATGTACTGCGCCGACACGCCGAGCACGTTGCCGGAGCTCTGGAAGGCGCCGGTGAGATGACTGAACGTCGACGTGGTGTGATCGATCGAGCCATCGTCGACCCAGAGGTGAACGAAGCCGGCGTCGAAGCGCCAATCCGCGGACGGCTTCCAGCCGACGCCGATCGAGAGCCAGGTGCGATTGCCGTCGGGCACGCGCGGCGTGCGCGTGAGATCGGTGGTCGGCGTTTCGTCGTAGGCGACGCCCGCGCGCAGGGTCCACTCGTCGTTGAGGCGGTACTCGCCGCCGAACGCGTACATCCAGGTGTCGTCCCAGCCGAACTCCTGCGCGCGCGTGAACGGACCCATCGCCGCGTCGGAATACTTGATCAGGAGATTCTCGAAGCTCGACCAGTGCGTGAAGCTGATGTCCGCACCGAAGCTGAGGCGCTCGTCGAAGGTGTGCCACCAGCTGCCGGTCACGTACCACGGCGTGTCGAAGTCGGCCTGGCCCTTCTGGTTGACGAAGGCGCCGCCGAGCAGCGGCAGGATGTTGCTCGGCACCTGGAAGCGCGCGTCACCTTCCAGCGTGTGGTCGATCTGCGAATGGAAGTTGAGGCCGATGCGATCGCTCGAGGTCGGCTTCCACAGCAGGCCGACGGTGAAACCGTAGCCCCAGTCGTCGCCCTTGAGGCCGCCGAAGCCGTCCGCTTCCTGCGGCAGCACCGCGCCGTTGGTCGGCGAAGCGAGGATCGTGCCGAAGTCGACTGCCTGGGTGAGTTCCGCACTCGTACGCTGCGCGATGACGCTGCCGCCGATCGACCACTGGTCGTTGATCCTGTAGGACGCGGCAAAACTCAGGTCGATCGATTCGAGCTTGGACAGCACGCCTTCGTAGCGCAGGATCGAGCGGTCGTCGTACTCGGTCTCGAAGCCGAACGGTGCATTGACCGAAGCGCCGATCGTCCACTGGTCGTTGATGCGGTGGGTGAGGTAGATCGCCGGCACCGGTTTGGTCACGCCACCGTCGCCGCCATTGTTGCCGGTCAGCGGGCGGCCGAGCAGATCGGTGCCGCTACCGTGAAATTCGGTCTTGAAGTTGATGACGTTGAGGTCGACCTGGACGCAGTTCTCGCCGGAAAGGTCGCCCATGGCGGCTGCATTGTTCGCGACCATCGAACAGTCGCCGGGCGCGGAGGCGCCGCCGGCATAGGACCGGCCCAGACCCTGCACGCTGTTTTCCTTGAGCTGGAAGCCGCTCGCGAACGCGTCCTGGCCCACCAGAGCCGCCGCGAGCGCCAGTGGCAGGGCGGCGAACGACGGGACGAGCCTGGTCCGACGGGTCTTGTGCTGCATACGGCACTCCTTGGGGCGAACGGTTTCTTTGCGGGTCTGTAACGAATCCGCAGCGATCTTAACGTCAAGTTCGACGATCTGGCCATCGTGCGCTGCCGCAAACGGGGGCGTATGGTCGGCCAGCCGGCCCGACTCGCACCGCATTCGTGAAATCGTCCGCGACAAGTGCCCACCGGCGCCGGCTAAGGTGCCGCTACACCGACCAACGGAGGTTCCCGTGCGCTTCGAGCGTCTGTTCGCCATCCTGCTCGGCCTCGCACCATGCGCCGCCGTACCGGCCGCGTTCGCCGCGAGCACGGTGCACCTTCCGGGCGCGATGTGCCCCGGCGGCGACGGCATCTTCGACGACGGCTACGAAACGCGCGTCGTTCCGCACGATCCGTCCGGCGGCAGCGGCGGGGCGTATCCCGGCAACGTCACGCGCACGATTGGCGTACCCGGTGTCGGCACGCGCAGCTACTACCTGCACGTGCCTCCCGGATACACGCCCAACCAGGCATCGCCATTACTGCTCGCCTTGCGGGGCCAATCGCTGCCGACCGCAACCGCCGCGCAGCAGGTGCGCACGAACTGGGCGACATGGGCCGACAGCAAGGGCTTCCTCGTGCTCGCGCCGGTTGGCAATTCGAGCCAGGGCGGCTGGGGTGCGGCCGGCGACATCGAGGAAATCGGCGCCGCGCTCGACGATGCGCTTTCCGCCTACAACGTCGAACGCAGCCGCATCTACCTATGGGGCTTTTCCGCCGGCGCGCACTACGGCCATGCGCTCGCATTGAACAACGCGGACTACTTCGCCGCGTACGGCGTCAGCGCAGGCTCGCTCGAACAGTACGCGTGCACCGACAACGGCAATCCACCGCCTGCATGCGCGAGTTTCCTCGCTGCGGTGCAGCCGAAGATTCCGGTCGACATCCATCTCGGCAACCAGGATCCGCTGTACACGCAGTACGGCGCCGGCGGCGACCCGCAGCGCTTCGAGAACGCCGGCTGGGTGCGCGACCGCGACCTCTACTTCACGTTGTTCGGCGGCGGCCACACCTACTCGACGGCCCATCTCGGCCAGATCTGGAATCACATCTGCCCGTTCGCGCTCGGTCCCTGATCCACGCGTGTCGCAATTCGAGTTCGGCGATCGAACCGAGCAAGCATCCAGCGCGCTTTCACGATGATGGCGTTCGGAAACCCCAGCACCTCACTCGAAGCCGTTCGCGAAGATGCGATCGCCCGGACAGAGCGAAGCGCCCAGCGTACCGCCGTAACACGGATCACTCACCGGTACGCCGGCCAACGGAAACTCGACCGCATCGCTGATACCGTCGCCGTCGGAGTCCGCAGCGTCCTTGCGCGTGCCGATCACAAGTTCGAGCGCATCCGGCAGGCCGTCGCCGTCGCTGTCGCCGGCGGCATAGGCATAGCCGAGCACGGCATTGCTGGTGGACGGCTGCACTGCCGTGTAACTCGCCGCCTCGAAGGCGCCGCGCTCGCTTTCGAGAAAGGTCGCGCAGTCGTTGTCGGCAGTCTTGCATTTGCGCCATAGCTTCTCCGCAAACGGCGGAATGCACGCCGGCTCGGGCGTGCACGGCTGGTAGATATAGCCCTGGATCGTCCACAGGTCGTAGCCGCCGCTGTTGTGTAACACGGCCATCGTCGCCGGCGTCGCCAGCAGGTGATCGTGGCCGCCGGTCTTGTTCTTCGTCATCAGATACAACGGGATCAGGTCGGGATATCCGCTGCGCGGCTTGTACTCCGTGCTCAACACGTAGATCGCGGCGCGCGGCGCCGGCGGCACCGACTCGTACGTATCATGCGTATTCGACGGATCCTGGGGATCGTAGGAAAACGCGTAGCCGGGCACCGGCGGCTGCGCGCCGGTTCCGGCGGCGGGCTGCGTATAGTTGTGCACCTGCGTGATCATCAGCGCGCGCGTACCGCGGCGACGTCGTTTCGGCGTAATCCTTCGTGAAGTCGCTGCGCAAGCGGAACAGCGGCGTGGCGCGATTCCGGACGATGGCGCCGGCGACCGTGCCGAGCATGCGGCGCGCGGCTGCCGCCGCATCCGGAATGCCATAACCAAGGCGCGCGTCCCACGCACCCACGCGCGAGGCGGTTTGCGCAAGCACCGCGCGAAGCCCCGGCTTGGCCGGCGCGACCGGCTCCGCATCGCCCGGATAAACGAGAGGATTGATCGAGCGCAGAATGGCAAGGACTCCCGCGATCTGCGGCGCCGACATCGACGTGCCGGTGCACAGGCCCACGCCGTCGCCCATCGGCGTGCCGAAGCCGTCGCCGCAGGCGAGACTCGCATTCCAGTTCTTGTTCGGATAAGCGGTGGACAGCACCTGCCTTGCCGACGCGAGAAGTTCCTGACGCCCGTAGTAGGCGCCGCTGTGAGACACACTGAAGTCGCTTCCGCATTCGTTCGCATACGGCGGGTACAGCGGGCAACCGGTGTTGCCGCCCGGCGATTCGTCCCACAATGCGAGGTCCTGCTGGAAACCGCCCGCCGCGATTACGCGCGCATCGCTCGCAGGAAAGTTCAGGTCGTTCCTATCGTTCCCCGACGAGGCGACCATCGCGATGTCGCGCGAGCTCGCGTACATCAGGGAGAGGCATTCGGGCAACTGATCGTGCGCGGGGCCGCAGTAGCCGTAGGACTGTGTCGCTCCACCGTAGCTCATATTGAGGATTTGTGCGCCGAGATCGATGGTTTGGGCTTCGGCGCGGCGCGGGGCGAATCTATTGGTCTGAGGATAGACTGTCGCGGGGGAGGCCGATTCATTGCAAGTAAGATATGTGGTCTTCCACATAGCAATGCCGCAATTCCTGCAAATGCCCTGTATACCGAGACCAGCGGCGCCGCTCGCTGCAATTAACCCAGCCACATGCGTGCCATGTCCGGCACGTGTCGACGGCAGAAACGCATTTTGATTCGGATTGGACGTGCATGGCCCGGCGGCGATCCACATCGATTTCGCCTCGTCCACATTCCCGGCATCGAAGGCAGGGCCGCCGGGTGGACTCTGAGACGGAATGATGAGAATGGTCTCGCCTCCAGTCAGGCCGACATCACGCGACGCTTGCGGCACGAAGCCGCCGCCGAGATACGTCGTGCCGCTGAACTGTTTCAGCGCCGCACTGGCCGGGTCCAGCCCCGTATCGACCTGGCCGACGAGGGCATAGCCGCCGGCGAGCCTCCAAGCTGCATCGATATTGAGATCGAACCACCCGTACTGCTCCACGCCGCCCGCGGGCGGCTCGGGCGAGGGCGTGATGCCGAAGTCGATGAGTCCGACCGACGAGAATGACCATTCGGGCGGCACCGCCGCCGAAGCGACTCAGGGGTCGCCCTGCAGCGCCGCCAGCGCCGCCGCGACATCCGGCACGTTGTAGCGCTCGATCACGCAGCGCTCGAGCTTCGCGCGCGCCGATTGCGGATTGGCCATGAGCCAGCCGAGGAAGTCGCCGGTCGCGCGATCGGGGATAAGGTAGTTCGCGTCCAACGGCGCCACGCTGGAATAGGCCTGCAGCGGCGGCGTGCCGACGTGCGGCTTGGTATTGACCCAGTTGACGATCGCCGCGGAACTGGGTGCGCCGGTGGCACCGCTGACGCAGTTGATGATGTACTGGGCGCGGACATCCAGCGAAACGAGAGCAAACAGTACGAACAGAGCGTGCGCGCGCCGTCTATGCAGCGCAAGCAGAGCGATGCCCGCCACCAGCACCAGTAGCACAACCAGCATTGTTGAGCCAGCTGCCGGAACAGGGACGGTCGGCGCAACAGTGCCACGAACGGAGAAGTCGACCGCACCAATGGTGAGCACCGCCGGATTAGCATAGAAATCGGTGTAGCGCATTTCGGCGGTAAGGACATAGGCCCCAGCTGGATAGACACCAATCGGATACGTCGCAGTTCCCACGCCGTAGATGCACCAATCCAGGTCCTCTTCGTGGACACCGGAAACGACGAATCGAATTGCGTTACCCTCCAGTATTACCTGCGGATATCCCGGGGTTGTTGTGATCGCATCGCAGATGCCACCGTGGATATTGATGTACACCATTTCTCCCGCCAGAGGTTGCTCCGGCGTGATCCACGGCGGATCGAAGAACGCCTGAGCGGACGGCGCAGACAGAGCGAAAACGAGCGCCAGAACCGGCGCAAAGGCACGTTTGTACATTTCCAACCCTCCCCAGATCGCGTGAGGCTGATGCCGTTCGCGAACCCTCTGAACACGCCGTCATCCCCGAGAAAGCCGGATTTTTATCTTGCTTTGAAGCCGCTGAAGCCAAAAATACAAAATGGATTACTCGCTGCGCTCGCCCCTTCGGGGCCGCCCTACGGGCGTTCTGCGCGCTGCGCGCTGGTCCCGCTTTCGCGAGAATGACGGCGCTTTGGACTTGGGGACGACGGCTTGTTCGGAGGCTCCCAAGGGCTACCAGCGAGAATGTCTGCGCTTATGCCAGGCGCCCCGCGTGCCAGGCGCCCGCGACACACCCTACTCCGTGCGCGCCGCCGGATCCTCGCGCGCGAGCTCGGCGATCGCCTCGCGCACGAGCGCGTCGAGGCCGGCGCCGCCGGCGGCGGCGTGCGCGTGGATGCGCCGGCGCATGCGCGGTTCCCAGAAGCGGCGGATGTGCGTCGCGATGCCGGCGACTGCTGCCGCATGATCGGGTTCGGCGCGGAAGTACGCGCCGATGTCGTTGGCCATCTTCACGAGTTGATCGACTCCACTCACGCGCGCGCTGCCTCCGTTTCGACGATGCGACCGGCGTGCGCATAGACGACGTGGTCGTCGCCGCGCGCGAAGCCGACGAGGGTGAGGTTCGCCTGCGTCGCGAGCTGGATCGCGAGTGCGGTCGGCGCCGAGATCGCCGCGAGCAGGCCGACGCCGAGCGTCGCCGCCTTCTGCACCATCTCGTAACTCGCGCGACTGGTCACGACGGCGAAACCGCCGCGGACGTCGAGCTCGCGTCGCACGAGCGCACCGAG
>NZ_JBQCFP010000012.1:0-45794 GCF_051958935.1 Dokdonella sp.
ATGCGCTTCTTCAGGATGAAGTTGACGACGCCGGAGATCGCGTCCGAACCGTAGATCGCCGATGCGCTGCCGGTAAGCACTTCGATCCGGTCGATCATCCCGATCGGGATGTTCGAGATGTCGGTGAAGTTACTGCGTCCCTTGAACGGCATCGGAAAGTCGGCGATGCGGCGGCCGTTGACGAGCACGAGCGTGTGGTTGGGGCCGAGACCGCGAAGATCCACCTGCTGCGCACCGGGCGAGAAGTCGGCGCCACTCGCCGACTGCTGGCTCTGCGTCTCGCCGCCGTTCTGCGTCATCGCGCGCAGCACGTCGGGCACGGTGGTGAAGCCGTTCGCCTTGATCTCCTCGGCGGTGATCACCGTGATCGGCGCCGGCCCTTCGATCTGCGCGCGCGGAATGCGCGAGCCGGTGACCTGCAGCGTCTCGAATTTCGTCACCGGCTTGTCGTCCTGCGCCGGCTCCTTGGGCGGCGCGCTCTTCGGCGTCGCCGCCGGCGCTGCCGGGCGCTCCGCCGCGGCCTGGTCGCGTTCGATCAGCAGCGCGCCCGACGACGCGTCGCGCGTCGCGCTGAAGCCGCTGCCGCGCAGCAGGCCCTCGAGCGCCTGCTCGGTCGACGTCGCGCCGTGCACGCCCGCGGTGTGCACGCCCTTGAGCTGGTCGGCGCGATAGACGAGCTGGGTGCCCGACTGGCGCGCGAGCGTGTTCAGCGCGGTCGCGAGGTCACCCGCGGGCACGTCGATCGTGGATGAAGACGGCACCTGCGCCTGCGCGGCGAGCGCGGTGGAACAGGCGAGACTGAGCAGCAGCATACGCAACGGTCGACGCATCGACGACACTCCCCCGGGTACTCGGAACGGCCCCTTCTTCGACATCGGGACGAACGAGCGGCCGATTCCCCCCATCCGCTCGCGGCCGCATCGAGCCGCCCGGCGAAGCGCGGTCAGCGCGCGTGCAGCACGGTGCGGTTGGGCAGCCGTTCGGCGCGCACGGGAAAGCCCATTTCGAGCAGCTTGACGAAGCTGTCGACGTTCGCCCAGCGGAAGTTGCCGCCCACGCGCAGGTCGCCGATCGCGGCGTCGGCGAGCTCGAGCTTGCGCGTGTTGAAGCGGTTGAACTCCGCCGCCGCGTTCGCCAGCGAGGTGTCGTCGAAGGTGAGGAAGCCACTGCGCCACTCGAGGTAGCGCTCCGCTTCGGCGACGGGCAGCGAGCGCACGAACACGCCGTTGCGCCCGGCGGTGGCGACGCTGCCCGCGGGCAGCAGGGACACCGGCGTGGCGCGGCCGTCGGCGCCCGGCGGCGCGTCGAAGCGCACCTTGCCCTCGGTGACGACCACGCGCACGTCCTGCGCATCGCTGCGCACCGAGAACCGCGTGCCGACCGCGGTCGCGCGGCGCCCGCCGGACGACACGACGAAGGGCCGCCCGGCGTCGTGGGCCACGTCGAAATAGGCTTCGCCCTCGAGCAGCTCGACGTCGCGCTCGCCGCGCGTCATGCGCACGTGCAGGCGGCTGTTGCTGCTCAGCACGACGTTGCTGCCGTCGGCGAGCGTCACCGCCTGTACCTGTCCGAGCATGCTCGCGTAGTCCGCCTCGGATCGGCCGCCGAGCTGCCAGCCGAGCCACAGCGCCGAACCGGTCGCGACCAGCGCGAACCCCGCGGCGAGCGCATAGCGCCAACGGCGCGCCGGCTGCGTTGCGCGCGCGCGTGCGGCGCGGACATACGTCGCGGGCACGAGCGCCCCGATCGTCCACGCGCCGCGCGGCGGCACCGTGCCGCCGGGCAGCCCGGCCGCGAGCGCCTGCAGGCGTCCTGCTTCGCGCCAGGCCGCCTGGACGCGCAGGAACTCCACGCGATGACGCGTCGATGCTTCCAGCCAGTCCTCGAACGCGCGTTCGTCGCGCGCGCTCCAGTCGCCGCGGTCGCGGCGCGCGAGCCATTCGGCCGCCGCGTGCTCAATCCGCCTGCTGTCGTGCATCGTCTTCGTCCTCGTCGATGGCCGTCCGTGCGGGGGCGCGTCCGTCGGTCGCCGCGCCACCGTAGAGATGGTCGGCAATCAGGCGCATGCCCTTGGCCAGGTGTTTTTCCACGGTCTTGCCGCTGATGCCCAGTTGTTCGGCGACCACCTTCTGCGGCAGCTCTTCGACCCGCCGCAGCCACACGACCTCGCGGCAGCGGTCGGGCAAGCGGTCGAGTGCTTCGGCGAGCCGCCTGAGCGCCTGGCGCGCGCCGGCCCAGCGCTCGGGCGACACGTCGTCGACGAGATAGACGTTCGAGGGCTCGAAATCACCCACCGGCTCGATCGACACCACGCGACCGCGCCGCGCGCGGTCGGTCATGAGGTGGCGCGCGGTCGTGAACAGGAACGCCTGCGGCGACGCCGGGCAACTGCGCGCGGCCGCTTCGTACACGCGCGCATAGACCTCCTGGCGCAGGTCGTGCAACTCGTCGCGCTGCGGCCAGCAGCGCTCGAGGTAGTGCACGAGCGCGCGTTCGTGCACGAGGATCTCGCGGGCGAACCAGACGTCGATGTCGGTGGGCATGGGCTCACTCTAGCAAGGACGAAGGAATGCAGGGCATGCATGGCGTGCGTCTTGGGGGGCTTGGCAGCCTTGGCACCTTGGCACCTGCCACCTTGCGGCTTGGCGCACCACATAGGCGTCATTCCCGCGAAAGCGGGAATCCATTTTTTGCTCTTGCTCTTGATCCATCATGGGGCAATGAAGAGCGGATCCCGACGGGGCTTCTCTCGCGAACAGAGGCGGCGTCGCCCGGTTCTGCCCGCCTCGGCGGCGAGCAAACGCCGTCATTCCGGCGAAAGCCGGAATCCAGCTTATCGTGTCGATGGGGCTGAAGACGTCGGGGCCGCCGCATCAGGCTTCTTTCGCCTCCCGCGGCGCTGTCGCGAGGTTCCGCTCGCCTCGGCGGCGAGCGGGTGACTTCCCTTTGCTTGCCCGAAGAGAAGTCACCAAGAGAAAGGGCACCCCGCGTCGCCGCCCGCGAGGCTGCGCCTCGCGGGTCCGCGGTCGTCGGCCGGGTGCGCCGACAGCGCATCCCGCGCTGACGGCGCACGGCGCGCGATCCCTCGCGCGCCCCTTCGGGCCGTTTCGGCCCCCGCCCGCCGGCGCCGAGGGGACCCCGGTGGAGCAAGCAAGAGCACGAAGAGCACGAGCAGGAAGAGCACGAGCGCGAAGAGCACGGGCACGAAGAGCACGAAGGGCCTTCCTCGGCGTCGTCCCGGCGGAAGCCGGGCCCCAGCGTCGTGGGATGCCGGAACGAAGCACTGGACCCCGGCTTTCGCCGGATGACGATGCTGTTTTGCGCCCGCCGCCGACGCGAGCGGAACCTCGCGATGACGCCGCGTTCCGCGAAGCAAGCCCTGCGCAGCGATCGGCGCACCGGGCCGCGTACGTAACAATCCGCTCGGCGGGCCGAGATGCCACTCCGAAATGGGGGAACCCGGCCCGCGGTTCGTCTAATGAAACGGCAGCGATCGGCTGAGCTTTGAAAGGGGAGTGGCGGCATGGCGCACATGAGGGCCGGGTATCGATGGATCGCGGGCGTGCTGCTCGCCTGCATGTTCGCGGCAACGGCACACGCCGCCGCCCACTACGATCGCTACGTGCTCGGCGACACCGCGGCGAAGACGCTTGGCCGCGTGCAGCCAGGGCTGCTGCTCATGGGGGGCGGCGATCGCAACTTCGATGCCTTGCGCTGGTTCATGCAGCGCGCCGGCAATGGCCACATCGTCGTGCTGCGCGCATCGCAGGCGGGCGAGATCGGCGAGGAGTTCTACAATGACGTCGGCGGCATCGCCTCGGTCGAGACGTTCGTGTTCAAGGATCGCGAAGCGTCGACCGACCGCGCGATCCTGCGCAGCCTCGCGCGTGCCGACGGCATCTTCATCGGCGGCGGCGACCAGTCGCGCTATGTGCGCTACTGGCGCGGCACGCCGGTCGCCAGGGCGCTCGACGCGCACGTGCGCGCGGGCAAGCCGCTCGGCGGCACGAGCGCGGGCCTCGCGATGCTCGGCGAATACCTTTACGGCGCGATGGACGGCGGCAGCCAGATCAGCCCGCGCGCGCTCGCCGACCCGCTCGGTCCGGAGAATACGATCGAGGCGGATTTCCTCCATCTGGAGCGCCTGAAGGGCATCGTCACCGACACGCATTTCAGCGAGCGCAATCGGCTCGGCCGGCTCATCGCGTTCGTCGCCAAGGCCGAGTCGGTCGCGGGCCGCCCGCTGCTCGGCCTCGGCGGCGATGAAGACGCCGCGGTCGCAGTCGACGGTGACGGCCCCGCGCGCGTGTACGCGCCCGCGCCCGGCGCGGGCGCGACCGTCGTGAAAGGCGGCTTCGTCGCACAGGCCGAGGACAAGCCGATGCAGCAGACGCGCATCGACACCGTCGGTGCCGGCGCCGCATCGCTGCTGCACCTGCCCGACGGGCGTGTCGACAAGCCGATGTTCGAGCGTCGCTACGCCGTGCGCGACGGCATCCTCGTCTCGATGGGCTCGCCGATGCTCGTGATCCACGGCGGCGCCGGTGTCGAGCGCAAGGAGATGACGGCGGCCGACGAAGCCGCCGCGCGCAGCGCGCTCGAAGCCGCCTTGCGCGCAGGTCACGCGCAGCTCCAGGCGGGCAAGCCCGCCGTCGAAGCCGTGACGGCGGCGATCAGCCTGCTCGAGGACGCGCCGCAGTTCAACGCGGGCCGCGGCGCCGTGTTCAACCATGACGGCCGGAACGAACTCGACGCTTCGGTCATGGACGGTGCGAGCGGCAAGGCCGGCGCGGTCGCCGGCGTGCATCGCGTGAAGAACCCGATCCTGCTCGCGCGCACCGTGATGGACAAGTCACATCACGTGATGATGGCCGGTGACGGCGCCGAGGCGTTCGCGAAGGGGCAGGGCATCGCGCTCGTCGACCCGAAGTACTTCCGCACCGAGAAGCGCTGGGAGCAGTTGCAGAAGGCACTGCGCGACGAAAAGGCCGGTGTCGCGTCGCTCGACATCGGCCGCAATTACTTCGGCACCGTCGGCGCGCTCGCGCTCGACAACGATGGCCATCTCGCCGCGGGCACCTCGACCGGCGGCATGACCAACAAGCGTTACGGCCGCATCGGCGACTCGCCGATCATCGGCGCGGGCACCTGGGCCGACGAGCGCTGCGCGGTGTCGGGCACGGGCTGGGGCGAGTTCTACATCCGCGACGCGGCCGCACACGAGATCTGCGCACGCGTGCGCCTGTCCGGCGAATCGATCGCGCGCGCGGCGCGAGAGGTCATCAACGGCGAGATCCCGAAGGCCGGCGGCGACGGCGGCGCGATCGCGCTCGCGAGCGACGGTTCGTTCGCGTTTCCGTTCAACACCGAAGGCATGTACCGCGGCTGGATCAGCGCCGACGGCGAGCCGCACGTCGCGATCTACGCGCAGGACGCGCTGCGCGGCGACGAGCACTGATCGCGCGGCACGACCGGCGCATGCCGATCGTGCCGCTGCCGATACGGGACTTCAGCGGAGGTCGACGACGACGCGGCTGAACACCGGCTGCGCAGCCCCCTGCACTTCGACGCGACCGATCGCCCAGTGGCTGAAGTGCTCGAAGTAGCCGGCGTCCATGCGCGCATGCCAGCGCAGCTGCACGACGCGGCCCGCGAGTGACGTGCCGAAGTCGAGCGTGTCGTTGCGCCAGCCGGACGAGGCGCCCGTGAACGTCGCGCTGCCCGCGGCCAAGTAGGACGCGGCATCCTCCCACTCGCCGCCGTCGAGGCTCAGTTCGAGCGTGCCGCTGCCGGGGCGTGCGCGCGTGTCCGCAGGCAGCCGATCGAACGCGTAATCGTGGCGCAGGAGCACGCGCAGTGGCGCGGTCGCCGAGGCCGCGAACGGACGCGTCGCGAGGTGCGCATCGATCGCCGCGTGCACGTCGCCGACGACGTATGCCGCTCGGCCCGCGTAGCTGTCGCGCTGCCAGTGCGTGCCGCAGTAGACGTAGCAATAATCGGGCGCGTCGAAATCGCCGAGGCTGGACGTCCAGTCCGCGGCGAACGTCGCCGCTGCCGCGAGCGTGTCGATGCTGCGATCGAGCCTGAGGTCGTAGTTGACGAGGAATGAAGCATCGCGCTGCGCGTGCACCTCGGGGCGGCGGTCGGTCGCCTGCACGGTCAGCGGGAGCTCGATCGCGCCTGCGCGGTTCTGCACGCGCACGTCGAACTCGACGGTGCGGCGTTCGCCCGGCGCGAGCGCGACCGCCGGTGCGACCGGTCCGTGCGGGAACGCATACGCGTCGCCGCCTGCATGCACCTTGACGCGCACGGCGGCGAGCGGCGAGAAGCCGGTGTTCTGTACCGCCACGCGCAGCACGCCGCGTTCGCCACGATCGAGCACGCCGTCGCCGTCGCCGCCCGCGGCTTCAGCGAGTTCGACGTCGACGATACCGAGCGCGCGCTCGGCGTCGACGAAGCTCTCGACCGCGCCGCGCAGGTCGACCGAATAGCGATCGGGCGCGACCGCGCCTGCACCGAGGCCGCGCTCGGCGAAGCCGCTGCGGCAGCGGCGGTAGTCCGCTTCGCTGTCGGCGCGGATCACCGCGAGCAGCGCATTTCGCGCCTCGGTGTAGTCGGCGTCCGCGGGAATAAGCTTGAGCGAGGCGACGAGGTCGGCGAGAAAGCGGTTGCGCGTCGCTTCGAACTGCGCGGGCGGTGCCGCCGCGAGGATGCCGCGCGAACATTGCCAGAGCGCTTCGGTCCAGACTTCGCCCGCGGTGTGGATCTCGGCGTTGGTCAACGAACGCAGCTTCCAGTCATAGGCGTGCAGGCTGTCCGGCAGCGGATGGTCCATGCCGATCGACGCGAACGTGAGCGGGTTGATCGCGAGGTCGGCGCTGTGCGGGAAGCGCCGGATGCCGTGGTAGTAGGTGTCGTCCGGATGGCCGGGCGAGCCCGCGGCCGGGTACGGGTCGCGCGGGTAGTCGTAGTCGCGGTTCATGTACGCGCCGATCGCGTAGTTGCCGTAGAACGGCGGGCGGCCCGGCATCGCGTCGCGATCCTGCGCGCGCACGCTGAGCAGCAGGCCGACGAAGTCGGCGATGCCCTCGTTGAGCGCGCCCTGCTGGCCCGCGTACGACATGCGCGTGAGGCGGCCGAACATCGTGTGCGACCACTCGTGCGCGAGTACGCCGAAATCGAGCGCGCTGACGTCGCGGTTGCTTCCGGAAAAGACGTTCGCGCCGAGTAACAGCGCGCCGTTCGTGTTGCCGTCGTCCTCCGAGACGAGCGTGAACGTGGCCCCGTACGCAGCCGTCACCAGCAGCGGGTCGCCGCCAATGCCGCCGCGGCCATGGTTGTCGACCTGCATGTTGCCGGCTTCCTCGTCGTAGCCGAGGTCGTAGAAGAGGTCGTGCAGCCAGTTGCTCGCGTAGAACGCCTGCACGATCTTCGCGTCGAGCTGCACCGAGTCGGTCGGGATCGGCAGCGGCAGGCCATCGGCATCGCATTGCACGAAGTCATTCAGCGTGTCGGTCACGTCGTAGGCGTAGTCGAACGCGTGCGCGCCGCTCGCCGGAGCGCGGAAGTCGCCTTCCTCGGGGCGGAACTGTTCATCCGATGCGTAGGTGCAATAGCCGTCCTCGTCGACGGGGTCGGCATTGAAGAACGCATCGACGTTGTTGCCCGAGGTCGTCGTCGCGTCGTCGGCGAGCCAGGGGTCGCCGGTGCTGATGCCCGCATGCGCGAGCGTGACGAGATTCATCGGCGCGGGCACGTCGGGCAGGTAACCGCTCGGCAAACGCGTCGGATACGGGTTGGTGAAACCGAACGGATCGACGTACGGGGTGCCGTCGGTGTCGGCGAACACGCGATACGAGAACGGCACGAGATCGTGCACGAGGTCGGTGCTCGACAGCACGCGGTCGTCGTCGGAGGCAATGATCAGCGCGCGCGCGTCGAGTCGGCCGACGCCGGGGCGATGGCCGACGATCTCGATGCGCCAGGCCGGCAGCAGGGCATCGCGGGCGGGGTACCAGACCGGCTTGACGCTCGCCGGCCGATTCGGCACGAACCCGGGCGAACGCTCGATCGCGTATCGCGTCGCGCCGGCGCGATCGGCCTCGAGCTCGCGCACCGGGCTTGCGGCGAGCAGGCCGTCGACGACGCCGGCGCCGATCCGCAGCGCATGCAGCGGGTCGCCGTGGAAGCCGCGCGCATGCGCATCGGCGGCGTACGGGCTGTGGCCGCCGCCGATCGCCTTCGCTTCGAGCGCGCGATCGAGCAGCACGGCGACGCGTGCACCATACACCTCGATGCCGTCGACCGATTGCGGAAACTGCACGACATACGGACCGTGGCGCGTCGCATGCACGCGGGCCGACTCCGCAGGTACGTCCAGCGATGCGGACTTCGCGTTGCCGGCGAGTGCACGTCGTGCCGCCGCGACGATCGCGTCGCGTGGCGCGGGCACGGTGTTCACCACCGCCATCGATTTCGGCACGGAGGCGCCGACATCGTCGGCGGCGAGCCAGCCGACCTGCGGCTGCAAGTGGAGGGGCTCGAAGCGCGCATGGCTCGCCGGCGGCGCGGCAACCGCACCGTGGACACCTGCGAGCAGCAAGGCGAGCGGCCAGTACCTGCGCCGGGCGAAGCGATCGGGACGTTGCATGACGGTTCCTCAGCAGTCGATGGACGGGAACAGCGCGCCGATCATACGACGAGGCGCGTCGTACGTATCGTGGTGTCGTTCCCTCCGCTGCATATACGCATGAGCGCGCGCTCGGCTATCAGGTCGTCGGAAGAAAAAACGCCCCGCAGTGTCCGGCGTCTCGCGACGTGCGGCTGCGGGGCAGTGATCGGCGGACACGGGGAACGGGACCGCCGACGTGGGGGGGGGGCGGTGCCATGCGCCTGCATGGACCGCGCGCCCGGGGGAACTGGTCAGCTCACGTCCTCCTTCCGTACCGGCCACCCTGGGTCATCCAGACTTGGTCGGATCGCGAGCTGGACGTGGACGATAGGCACCGCTCGCCGCATGCCTGGTGAATGTGCAGGCGGTGAGGAGCCGATCGTTCAGGCGGGGTTCGGCGGTGCAGTGCGGGGTGCGTGAGCGCCGTCGCGGGGGCGAAGCACGGCGGTACGCGCGCAGCGCGTGCCGCCGTGTGCCCCCTCAGTATTCGACATCGACCGCACGCGACGCATGCGCATGCACGTTGCGCCACCGCCCGCGCTCGCGGATGTAGGTGTCGGAGAACTTCACGCGACTGTCGAACGGTTGGCCGTGGTCGACGCCCTTCTGGTGCAGGGTTGCGACGACGATCGCGGTATCGCCGTGCACGCGCACGACCCAGCCGCTGCTTTCGTTGATGTCCCAGTGGTTTTCCGGTGCCGCGACCTCGGCGAGGATGTCGGCCTTCATGCGTTCGGCGCCGCTCGAGACGACGAGCACATAGTCGTCGGTGAAGATGTCGCGCAGCGCGTCGAGGTCGCGTTCGACGAACGCGCGTTGCATGCGTTGGTCGGTGGCGATCAGCGCGGCGATGTCGGCCGCGTCGCCGGCATTGGTCGCAGGCGATACGGCGGCGATCAGGGCGGCGGTCGCGGCCAGGGTCGGCAGGGGCATGGCGTCGTCTCGATGGCTGGAAGCGGTCGCGCGGCGACCGTGCGACGACGATGCTAGCGTCGCTCCCGCGCGTGGACTCGCCGGATCCGGCCATCAATGACCACCGGCCGCGCGGGGTTCAGGGCCGCCGGATTCGCGTTCGACGGTCCCTGCCGCTACGATACGAACGGGGCCGTTCACGGCCTTTTTTCCCTCGCGGAACCCAGGATCGGATGAAAACCCTGCTCGTCACCGGCGGTGCCGGCTTCATCGGCGGCAACTTCGTGCTCGGCACCTTGCCCCAGGGCGGCTGGCGCATCGTCAATCTCGACGCGCTCACCTATGCCGGCAATCGCGACACGCTCGCCGCGGTCGAAGGGCGGGGCGACTACGCGTTCGTGCACGGCGACATCGGCGACGCGGCGCTCGTCAAGCGCGTGTTCGCCGAACACGCCCCCGATGCGATCGTCAATTTCGCCGCCGAATCGCACGTCGATCGCTCGATCGACGGCCCGGCCGCGTTCGTGCTGACCAATGTCGTCGGCACGCTCAACCTGCTCGAATGCGCGCTCGCCTACTGGCGCGCGCTGCCGCTCGAGCGCCAGGACGGCTTCCGCTTCCTGCACGTGTCGACCGACGAGGTCTACGGCTCGCTCGGGCCGGTCGGCCGCTTCAGCGAGCAATCACCCTACCAGCCCAATTCCCCGTACTCGGCCTCGAAGGCGGCGTCCGACCACCTCGTGCGCGCGTTCCACCACACCTACGGGCTGCCGGTGCTGACGACGAACTGCTCGAACAATTACGGGCCGTACCAGTTCCCCGAGAAGCTCATCCCGCTCATGATCCAGAAGGCGCTCGCCGGCGAGCCGTTGCCGGTGTACGGCGATGGCCGCAACGTGCGCGACTGGCTTTACGTCGGCGACCACTGCGCGGCGATCCGGCGCGTCCTCGAAATCGGCCGCGTCGGCGAGGTCTACAACGTCGGTGGTGATGCCGAACGGGAGAACATCCACGTCGTGAAGACGATCTGCGCCTTGCTCGACGAGCGCCGCCCGCTCGCCGACGGCCGCAAGCGCGAATCGCTGATCAGCTACGTCAAGGACCGCCCCGGCCACGACCGCCGCTATGCGATCGACGCCTCGAAGATCAAGCGCGACCTCGGTTGGCGCCAGACCGAATCGTTCGAATCCGGTCTCGCGCGCACGATCGACTGGTACCTCGACCACCAGGACTGGGTCGGCCGCGTCCTCGACGGCAGCTACCGGATGGAACGCCTCGGCGCGGCCTGAGCTCTTTCGTCATCGCTCGAAACCGTCGGCGAACAGCGTCGGAGCCGTGCGCCGCACGTAGGCGGTGCGTGCGGAGCCTGCGTGATCCTCCCAGCCGGCCGTGATGATCGAGCCGTCCTGCTGCAGCAGCAAGCCTGTAATCGCGCCGCTCGTGCAACCGGCAGCGAACGCGCACGACGCAGCGTCGAGGCCGCTGTCCCACAGCGTCTGGCCAGTGTTCGCGTCAATGGCGATGGTGAACGCACGCCCGTCGTCGTCCGTCGGTGGCCAGTGCGAAAAATGTGTGCCCGCGAGGATGATGCGCCCGGCGTCGGCTGCCACGCCGCCCCAAGTGACCTCTTGTGGCCACAGCCCCCGCTGCCAGCCGATCGATCCATTGGCCGCGATGCGCGCGACTCGGGTGCACCCCGCGTCGACGAAGCCGATGACGACGGAGCCATCGTCCAACTCGGCCGGTGCCGACGCCCCGTAGCCGTTCGTCGACAGGATCGTCGACGTGACCGGAGCGCCGTTGGCGGATCGGAGCCGCCGCAATGTGAGTGACACGTGGCCGGGTGTTCCCGGTGCCTGTCCTATCGCGGCGATCGATCCGTCGGCGAGGAAAGCGAGCTGCATGAGTGCCAGGTTCAGCTCGCGGTCCCACGCCGGCATCCCATCCGCATTCAAAACCCAAAGGTGCGAAGAATTGCTCGCGCCGCGTGCGTTCGTGCTCGCGAAGATGCGACCGTCGGGCGCGAGCCAGAGTCCGTTCGGAACAGCGTCGTTCGCAAGCGTCGTCTCGCCGGTGACCACGCCACTGGGCGAAAGGCGCGTGAGCGTGGTCGCAAAATCCGTCGTTCCCGCGGGCGAGCGCATCACCAGCGTCTCGCCGCCCGGCAGTGCCAGCATGTAGCGCGGGCTGGGCTGCACGTTGCTCGGCAGGTTGCGCGTCCACGATACGGCGCCCATCGGGTCGATTCTGATCGTGGAGTCGTTCGGTCCCTCGATAGACGTGCCGCCGAACAGGGTATTGCCCGCATCGTCGGTCGTAATGGCGCAGTCTCTCCATTCGATGTCGAAGTCGTGTTCCCACATCAATGCGCCATCGGTGGCGCGCGCGACGACACCGCAATGGCCCCGGGGAAACCGCAGGAGCGAGCGCAGGCTTCCATCCGCCGCCGTCACGATCGCGCCCATTTCGGACGGCAGTGCGCCCGGCCCGATCGATCGACCCGCACCGACCGTGCCGTCCGCTTCGATGCGGGCGATGACCGGGTTGCTCAGGTCCGGCCTGCCGGGAAACATCGCCATGGCCATCGCTTCGGTGCCGGTGGGCAGGAGCGCAAGGGCACCCTGGTAGAGCGGCAACGGCGACGCCCATTGCAAGGTGCCTTCGTCCGAATACCGCATCAGCGAGCTGTTCGCGTTCCCGCTGCCCGGCGTAGCGAGCACCATCAGCGCTCCCGACGGCGACACGGTGGCGATGCCGCCCGACGAGCCACGCAGCGTGGTCGTCCACCGTGTCACGCCGGTCGAAGCCTGGTGGCTGGAGATCACCAGGTCGGGCACGGCAACGGTCCCGTCCGAAACGGCCATCACCGCATTGCCATGCAAGTCTTCGACGAGGGAGGCGCCACCCAGAATGGACAAGGGAATGTCGTGTGACCAACTCGTCGAGAGATCCGCGCCGAGCCTTGCGAGCTGCAGGCCGGTATCAGCGTACCGGATCGTCATGATGCCGGCCGCGCGGGACGGCGCGTACTCCACGGCTTCGGACACCGTCGATGCTCCCGGATTGCCCACGCCGTCCACGCGGAACAGCCGATCCGGATTCGGCCAGGCGTCGGTTCCGGTCACGTACTCATTGCCCGCACCGTCCTTGAAATAGCGCTCGAACGTTGCCCAGCCGGACGAAACGTAGGTCGTTTGGTGCTGCAGTGAATGAGGGGCGAATCGCACCACGACCTGGTGGTTGACGGGCGAGGCGTAACTGGTCGCGAACAAGGTAACGAAGCGGTCGGCCGTTTCGGTGGCGGCCATGCACTCGAGCGGATGGCCCTCGCCATCGTCGATGGGCTCCCAAGCGCGGACCGTGCCCTGCGAATCGAGCAGGGTCGCGACGCAACCGCCCTGCGAACTCACCGCCGCGAACGTATCCTGGTTGGCCAGCTGCACGACGACGGCATGGTGGAAGTCCTGCGGCGGCATCGTCATGCGGCGCTTCCAGGCCGTGCTGCCATTGGCGGTGACGCGAACGAGCTCGACCTGCGGATCGGATTCGGGCGAGTACATCAGGTTCAAGGGAAACACCAGGTAACCGCCGCCGCCTGCTACCGGCGTCGCGATGACGTTTCCCGTGAAAGAGGGAGTTCCCATTACAATGCTGGCCGCCACCCACGATTCGCCCGCTTCGGACACGCGGTAGCCAGCCGTTGCAAGGGCGCAGACGACCACGACGACGGCACGCATGGACGAGCGGACGGCCATTCCGCAATCCCCTGGTTGCAAAAATATCATTCTTGGAATGATCTCCTAGTCGGAACACGCGTTCATGCATTCGAAAGGCATCATTCTCGCCGGCGGGTCCGGCACGCGGCTGTACCCGGTGACGCAAGCGGTCAGCAAGCAGCTGCTGCCGGTGTACGACAAGCCGATGATCTACTACCCGCTGTCGACGCTCATGCTCGCCGGCATCCGCGACGTGCTCGTGATCAACACGCCGCACGAGCAGGCCTTGTTCCAGCGCCTGCTCGGCGACGGTTCGCAATGGGGCATCTCGATCCGCTATGCGGTGCAGCCCTCGCCGGACGGGCTCGCGCAGGCGTTCCTGATCGGGCGCGAATTCGTCGCGGGCGAGCCGAGTTGCCTCGTGCTCGGCGACAATATCTTCTACGGCCACGGGTTCACCGACCAGCTCGCGCGCGCGGCGTCGCGCGAGCAGGGTGCGACCGTGTTCGGCTACTGGGTGCGCGATCCGGAGCGTTACGGTGTCGCCGAGTTCGACGCGAACGGCCGCGTGATCGGGCTGGAAGAAAAGCCCGCGCAGCCGCGTTCGCACTGGGCGGTCACCGGGCTCTACTTCTACGACGGCGACGTCTGCGACCATGCGGCCGCGCTGAAGCCCTCGCCGCGCGGCGAGCTCGAGATCACCGATCTCAACCGACGTTACCTCGATGCCGGCCAGCTCATGCTCGAAAAGCTCGGACGTGGCTATGCATGGCTCGATACCGGCACGCACGAATCGCTGGTGCAGGCCTCCAACTACGTCGAGACGATCGAGAACCGCCAGGGGCTCAAGGTCTGTTGTCCCGAGGAAATCGCGTTCCAGCAGGGCTGGATCGACGCCGAGCAGGTGCTGCGCCTCGCCGCGCCGCTCGCCAAGAATGGTTACGGCCAGTATCTGCAGGCAATGGTGAGGCAGGGTCGCACGCCGTGAAGATCGTCAGGACCGAACTCCCCGGCTGCGTCGTGATCGAGCCGGTCGTGCACGGCGACGCGCGCGGCTACTTCTACGAGAGCTTCAATCAGCAGCGCTTCGCCGACGCCGGCTTCGCGCTGCAATTCGTGCAGTCGAACGTGTCGCGCTCCGCGCGCGGCGTGCTGCGCGGCCTGCATTACCAGTGGCCGAACCCGCAAGGCAAGCTCGTCAGCGTGCTCGAAGGCGAGGTCTACGACGTCGCAGTCGACATCCGCGTCGGCTCGCCGACGTTCGGCCGCTGGGCCGCGGCAATCCTCTCGGCCGACAACAAGCGTCATTTCTGGGTGCCCGAAGGCTTCGCGCACGGCTTCGCCGTGCTGTCCGAGTACGCGACCTTCGTCTACCAGTGTACCGCACTGTACGACCGCGCGAGCGACGCCGGCATCCGCTGGAACGACGCCGCACTCGCGATCGACTGGCCCATCGCCGAACCCTCGCTGTCGGACAAGGACACCAAGGCACCGTTCCTCGCCGACGTGCCGCGCGACCGGTTGCCGACGTACGCGTGAGCCCTCACGGCGCAGCGCAGCCGTTGTGGGAGCGGCGGAAGCTCCGATGCTGTTTGATGGCTGAAGGCTGCAGGCTGGAGAGCGCGTGGCCCGCGGGTAGGGCGGATCAAGGCGCGCAGCGCCGGATCCGCCTTCGGGTCGACGCGGCCTCTCCGATACTTGCCTGCCGTCGCGGGCCCAATGCCGGGTCGAAGGGCATCGCGGCTGAGGCTGCCCTCACGAAAGCCCTTCGCATGCCGCGTGGGAGCACCTTCAGTCGCGATGCTGTTGGAGCGGCAGGCATGCGCTCGGCCAGCACGGTGCACTAGGATGCGTGGATGAGCATCTTCCGTGACCGCATCCTACTGCTCGGCGCGAATGGCCAGGTTGGACGCGAACTGCATCTCGCACTGGCGGGGCGAGACGATGTGGTCCTTGCCACGCGCAGTGGCCTGCTCGCCGACGGCACGCCGTGCCTCACGGCCGATCTTGCCGATGAGGCTTCGCTCGCGCGCGCGCTCGTGGAAGCGCGCGCGACGACGATCATCAACGCGGCCGCGTACACGGCGGTCGATCGCGCCGAGGACGAGCCCGAGCTCGCCGATCGCGTCAACCATCGTGCGGTCGGCGAGATCGGCGCATGGGCGGCAGCGCACGGCGCCTGCGTCGTCCATTACTCGACCGACTACGTGTTCGATGGCCACGGCATCACGGGTGCGGACGCTTCGCCGCGCGCGTACCGCGAGGACGATGCGACTGCGCCGCTCGGCGCGTATGGACGCAGCAAGCTCGCGGGAGAGCAGGTGCTCGCGGCGAGCGGCGCGTCGCACCGGATCTTCCGCACGGCATGGGTGTACGCCTCGCACGGCCACAATTTCCTGCGCACGATGCTGCGCCTCGCGGCCGAGCGCGAGGAGTTGCGCGTGGTCGCCGACCAGGTCGGGGCGCCGACGCCGGCGCGCTGGATCGCGGAAGCGACCGTGGCGGTGCTCGCGCAAGGGGGCGACGTGTCGTCCGCCGCGGTGGGCGACGGTGGGACTCGCCGCTTCGCGGCTGCGTCCCACCCTACGGCCCACCCTACGGCTCTCGGGTCTTCGTTCGGGGTGTTCAATCTTGTCGCGGGCGGGCGGTGCAGCTGGTACGAGTTCGCCAGCGCGATCGTCGATGGGGCCGCGGCGCGCGGCCTGATCACGCGCGCGCCGCGCGTCGTGCCGATCGCGAGCGCGGATTTCCCGACCCGGGCGCGCCGCCCGGCCTGGTCCGTGCTCGACGGCGCCCGGCTGAAAGCCGCATTCGGGCTACAATTGCCCGATTGGCGCGCGGGTCTGGACCAGGTTCTCGACGAACTCGCGCGCGCCGGCCCGGCGTGACGCGTCGCGGCCGGGCTTGAAGCGCCGGCCGCCTGCCGGTGCCGGAGCGTTCCGACCACCATGCTCGTCCCCGTGATCCTGTCCGGCGGTGCCGGCACCCGCCTCTGGCCCGTTTCGCGCAGCGCGTACCCGAAGCCGTTCATGCGCATGGGCGACGGCGAATCGTTGCTCAAGAAGACGCTCGACCGCGCGCTGCGCTGCGCCGACGACGGCACCGTGCTCACGGTGACCGGGCGCGACTACTACTTCCTCACGCGCGACGAGTACGCGCAGCACGAGGGCGCGAACCTCGACACCTTGCCGTTCCTGCTCGAACCCGCGGGCCGCAACACCGCGCCCGCGGTCGTGCTCGCCGCGCTGCATGCGCGCGATCGCGTCGGTGCCGACGCGACCCTGCTGATCCTGCCGGCCGATCACCTCATCCGCGATCTCGACGCGTTCGTCGCCGATGCGCGGCGCGCCGCCGCGCTCGCCGAGGACGGCTGGCTCGTCACGTTCGGCATCCGGCCGACGCATCCGGAGACGGGGTTCGGCTACATCCGCATGGGTGCCGCGGTCGAAAGGTCTACGGACGACGCTTCCCCTCATTCGCCCTCCGGGCACCTTCTCCCGCACGCGGGAGAAGGGAAAGCTTCGTTGGGGCGCGTGGTGAACGCGTTCGTCGAGAAGCCGAACCTGCAGACCGCCGAGAGCTACGTCGCCTCGGGCGACTACGTTTGGAACTCGGGCATGTTCTGCTTCCGCGCCGACGCGTTGCTCGCGGTCGCGGCGCAGGTCTGCCCCGACGTGCTGAAGGCGGCCGAGGCCTGCCACGCGCACGCGATGAACCATGCGAGCCCGATCGAATTCGATCGCGACGCATTCCTCGCCCAGCCTGACATCTCGCTCGACTACGCGATCATGGAGCGCGCGCCGAAGGTCGCGGTCGTGCCGGCATCGTTCGACTGGAGCGACATCGGTTCGTGGAAGGCGATGAGCGACCTCGAAGCCGAAGCCGACGACCAGGGCAACCGGGTGCGCGGCCAGGCGATCGTGGTCGAAAGCGCGAACTGCTACATCCAGTCCGACGCGCGCATGGTCGCCGCGGTCGGCGTGCAGGATCTCGTCATCGTCGACACCGGCGACGCCGTGCTCGTTTCCCACCGCGAGCGCGCGCAGCAGGTCAAGCTCGTGGTCGAGCGCCTGCGCGCGACCAACCACGCGGCGGCGAGCGTGCACCAGACCGTGCATCGCCCGTGGGGCAGCTACACCGTGCTCGAGGACGCCGACGACTGCAAGGTCAAGCGCCTCACCGTGAAGCCGGGCCATGTGCTGTCGCTGCAGCTGCACCATCGCCGCAGCGAGCACTGGACCGTGGTCGAGGGGACCGCCAAGGTGCGTGTGGGCGAGGAGGAGTTCCTGCTCCAGCGCAACCAGTCGACGTACATTCCGATGAACACCGTGCACCGGCTCGAGAACCCGACCGACCGCGACATCCACCTCATCGAGGTGCAGTGCGGCGACTACTTCGGCGAGGACGACATCGTGCGCCTCGAGGATCGCTACGGACGCGCGCCGGCCGCGCTGAAGTAACGTCGTGTGCTGCAGTGCGATCCGCAACGGCGCGGGCGTGTGGTAGAACGGAATGACCCGGCCGCACGGGGACGCGCACTGCGCGATCGCGGCCGGATCGGCAATCTAGGGAGAGGTCGATGACGTCACGCCACCGGGGGATTCTGGCCGCGATCGCAGTCATGCTCGCGCATCCTGCGCATGCGAGCGATGCCGACGCAAATGCGCTCGTTTCGTTTGCGGACCTCGCGCGCCACGAGCAGTTCCGCGAGGTGAAGATCTCGCCCAACGGCGACTACCTCGCGGCGGCCGCGGTCGTAGACGACAAGACCGTGCTGTCGCTGATCCGCCTGTCGGACATGAAGGGCGTCAACCTGCGCCCGCGTGACTCGCGCGAACTCGCCTCGTTCTGGTGGGTGGCGCCCGAGCGCGTGATGTACACGATCGGCGAGCGCGCCGGTGCGCTCGAGACGCCGGTGCCGACCGGCGAACTGTACGCGGTCAATGCCGATGGCACCGGCGACGGCGTGCTGTTCGGCTATCGCGCCGGCAACCAGGGGGCGACGCACATCGCGCATGCGACGAGCCGGCGCGCGTACGCGACGCTGGTCGACCCGCTGCGCGACGATCCCAAGCGCGCGCTCATCGCCACGTACTCGTTCAACAGCACCAATGGCGTGTTCCCGACGGTCGAGAAGATCGACCTCTACACGGGCGTGACGATGCCGGTGACGACCTCGCCGATGCGCGACGCCGACTTCATCCCCGACCACCACGGCGTGGTGCGCTTCGCGTTCGGCACCGACGTCGACCAGGCGCGCAAGGTCTGGTACCGCGCCGGCGACGACGCGAAATGGGAACTCGTGTTCGACGAGAACAAGGACGGCCAGCGCCTGCGGCCGCTCGGCTTCAACCGCAAGGAAGACAAGGTCTACTTCGACTGCGGCGGCAGCAAGGGCGTCGGCGGTGTCTGCACCTGGGACCTCGCCTCGCGCAAGCTGTCGACCTTGTGGAGCGGCACCGTCAGCGGCCCGCTCGAACTGGTGCCCTCGGCCGACGACAAGGACGCGATCGCCCTGCGCACGATGCCCGACCGCACCGCGACCACGCTCATCGATGCGCAGGCGCCCGAGGCGAAGCTGCTCGCCGGCCTCCTGCAGCAGTTCCCCGGCGAGGACGTGCGCATCACGAGCGCGACCCTCGACGGCAGCAAGATCGTGTTCGCGGTCAGCAGCGACCGCAACCCCGGCCAGTTCTTCCTCTACGACGAGAAGACGCGCAAGGCGAGCTTCCTGCTCGCGAACCGGCCGTGGATCAAGCCCGAGCAGATGGGCGCGATGGAGCCGATCGCACTGAAGGCGCGTGATGGCCTCGCATTGCACGGCTATCTCACGCGCCCGCCGGGCCACGAGCAGGCGAAGCACCTGCCGACGGTCGTGTACGTGCACGGCGGTCCGTACGGCATCCGCGACAGCTGGGAGTTCGATCCCTACGTGCAGGTGCTCGCGACGCGCGGCTACGCGGTGCTGCAGGTCAATTTCCGCGGCTCGGGCAACTACGGCTACGACTTCCTCAAGGCCGGCTACCGCGAGTGGGGCGGCAAGATGCAGGACGATGTCACCGACGCGACGCGCTGGGCGATCGAGCAGGGCATCGCCGACCCGAAGCGCCTGTGCATCTTCGGCGGCAGCTACGGCGGCTACGCCGCACTCGAGGGCGCGGTGAAGGAGCCGGACCTGTACCGCTGCGCGATCGGCTACGTCGGCGTGTACGACCTGCGCCTCATGTACACGCGCGGCGACATCCCGCAGTACTCGTCGGGCGAGAACTACCTCAAGCTCGTGCTCGGCGAGAACGGCGAGCAGCTGTGGGACCGTTCGCCCGTCGCGCACGCCGATCGCATCAAGGCGAAGGTGATGCTCGTCGTCGGCGGCCAGGACTGGCGCGTGCCGCCGGTGCAGGGCGAGGCGATGCGCTCGGCGCTCAACAAGGCGAACATCGATTACGAGTGGTTGTACCAGCGCACCGAAGGCCACGGCTTCTACGACGAGGACCACGCCGAGGACCTGTTCAAGAAGCTGATCGCGTTCCTCGACAAGAACATCGGTCCGCACGCGGCGGCGAGCGAAGCGCCTGCCACGAAGTAGCAACGAAAACCGGGTCGGAGTCGCCTCCCGGGAGGCGTCCACTCGTCCAGGCGGGCTGCTGCGCCGAAAGGCGAGTGCGATCCCGGTGCTTCCCCGGCGGTGCGATGTCGCAGATGGCCGCGTTTGTGCGTTCTCCGCCTCAGGACCCCTGGAGCGGATGAGGGACATGCTGGCAGCGATCGAACTGGACGAATGGCCGGAACAGGCCCATACGCATGCGCGCGTCGCGCACCCGAGGAACCCGCTCGGCGTATTCGACCCGCGCGAATGCAGCGCATGGGTCGACACCTTGCGTGCGCTGCGGGCGCTGCCCAATCGCACGCATGCGAGCGGCGCCGCCGCAGCCGCGCCGGCACACCGCGCGCCGACGAGCGAAGACACCGAGCCTTGAGCCCCAAGAGGTCGCGGCCAGCTTCCAGGGAAAGGACGCTGGCCGCGGCGTACGTCGCTGTGCCGAATGCAAAGATGCCGCCGGGCGGTGCCGCCGCCGCGTCGTACGAAATCATTCGTTGATTGTGGCGGCCGCTGGTGCTACGGTTTCGCCACACGAACCGAAGCCGGGGGGCGGCAATGAAGATCCATGCGATGACGTTCGTCCTGTGCGCCGCCGCGGCGGCTGTCGCGCCGCCGCTCCATGCCGCGACGCAGCTCAACTTCGCCGGCAACTACAGCATGCGGCCGCCGAGCCACGATTCGGAAGACAACACGGACCGCCCCGCCGATGAAACCTGGGGCACGCCCGAAGACGCGGCGCGCCCGGGCAAGAAGTTCTTCTACACGGGCGCGTACGCGTATCGCGAGGGTGACTACAAGTACGCCGTCGACATGTACGAAGTAGCGGCGTCGTGGGGCTACAAGCCGGCGCAGTACAACCTCGCCGTGATGTACCTCAAGGGTGACGGCATCGCGGTCGATCGCCCGCGCGCGATGGCTTGGGCCGCGCTGGCGGCCGAGCGCGGTGATCCGACCTACGTGCAGGCGCGTGAGCTGCTCTACGCCGATCTCTCGAAGGACGAGTGGGAGCAGGCGAACACGATCTGGCGCGATCTCAGGAGGACCTTCGGCGACGAAGTGGCGCTGCCGCGCGCGAAAGCGCGCTGGGCGCAGGTGCGCGCATCGATGACCGGCTCGCGCGTCGGCGGCGTCGGCCCGCTGATGATCGGTGCGGCGAATGCGGGCGGCAAGATGACGAAGCTCGTGAGCCCGCTCCACGGCGATGGCCGGCCGGAGCCGAAAGGTCCCAAGGGGTCCGGCAACAGCGAGGTCAAGCCCGGCAATTCGTCGATCAACGGTTTCGCCACCGCCGCATTCGGCGTGCTCGGCGGCGGCGGCGAGGACGGCTCGGTCGCCTATCGCCAGCTGTGGCAATCGGACGATCCGTACGACCCGAAATTCGAATGGCGCCCGGCGAGCGGCACTTCGCACGTCGGCGAGATCCAGCCGCTCGACGGCCGCCACGATGCGACGCAGGACGACGGCGAGACGCCGCCGCAGCAGGACCACTGACACCGATCCATCTCCCCCGCCGGCTGCCATGGAGGGCACGGCGAAGCGCGGCCATCGGGACGGCCGCGAGCGATGCGCGCGATCGCCTCTCTCTCCGGTCGCCGCGCCGCATCGGTCCGCACGCACGCAGGGAATGCGTGCGTGCGCCTTCACGCCGCTCCCGCCTCCAGGCAGGCCGGACGCGCGCAGCGCGGCCGGCATCGCATCGCCCTGCGGCCGACCTGCGGTCGTCCGGCCCACTCGGCTGCTCTCCGTGTGAAAGCAACGCTCTTCCCGTGTCGCGATGCGTTCAAGCCTCCCCTTCAAGGCTGCGCCCTGAGCCTGTCGAAGGGGAGGGTTGGGTGAGAGTGCGTTGTGGGAGCGACTTCAGTCGCGATGCTCTTCGACACCCGTCAGTCTGATCGGAGAGTGCATCGTGGGAGCGGCTTCGGTCGCGATGCTCTTCGACACCCGGCAGTCTGATCGCGCCTGAAACCGTTCCCACGACCAGCGCCCGGTCAGGGCTTCGACTCGATCGACGCATGCTGCGAATACACCGCATGCCAATGCCCGTCGCGGTAGACGAAGATGTCGGACGAGTTGACCCGCGCCGCCGCCGCGGGTTCGGTCGACACCCAGGTGAGGATCGCGGTGTCGCCGACGAGCTGCACGTCGGCGCGGCTCGGGTGCTGGTCCTTCCATTCCTTGAACCGCTTCGCCGTCTCCGGCGAATCGCCGCGCTTGCGCGCGCCTTCGACGAGCTGCGCCTTCGTCGTCGCCTTGCCGCTCGCGCTCACGGACGCATAGCCGTCCGCGAGCAGCCATGCGAGGTAGGCGTGGTCGCCACGGATCTCGGCCTGCGCCCACGCCTCGTCGGCGGCCTTCACCGCATCGGCGGTCATCGGCTCGATCGGCGATTCGGCGCGACCGTTCACTGCGACGAGGACGAGGGCGGGGATGACGGCGCGGCGAGACGAGGGTTCATGTAGGCTCCTGCGGTCGGCGAATATCTGCGGTGGCGACGAACATCGGAATGGCGGGACGCGCGACATGCGCTTCCGTCGCGGCGCCGATGCCCGGGCGAATGCTTCGACGATCGGCCGTCTCTCGTGACCGCGGGCAGCGGTCGACCGCAAACGCGGCGCCAGGGTCGAGCAGTGTGCGCGATCGACAGCGTTCCGGCTTATCCGCACGGCGCGCGCGAACCACGGGTCGCCGCACGCGATGGCGTACCGACTGGGAGCGCCCGGAAGCGCAATGCTCTTCGCGAGTACGAAGGGAGAGCGCTGCTTCCCCAGCGACCGATCGCCTTCATGGAAGCGAAGCACGTCGGACCTGGCACCCGCATCCGCTCCAAAGTAGAGTTGTACTTTTCGCCGGGGGAACCAGGATGGACATCCATGTCGGTCTTGCGCCGTACCACCGGGGCATGCGTCGCACCTTGGCGGCCTGCATCGCGGCCGTGCTTTCGGCGAGCGCCTGGTCGGCCGACGTGCCGGCGGGCTCCTACGTCGTCACCGACTGCGGCGACGCCGGCCCCGGTACATTGCGTGACGCGCTGGCGCAGCAGGTGTACGGCATCGACGTGACGGCCTGCACGCAGATCACGCTCGTTTCGGGCCCGCTCGTCGTCACGAGCAACACCGCCTCGATCAGCGGCGACCACACGCTCGTCACGTCGTCGGGTGCGAGTCGCATCCTCACGCATACCGGCACGGGCAACCTGTGGCTGCACGGCCTGGAGATAGCCGACGGCGCGGAGACGGGGACGCAGGTGCGCGGCGGCTGCATTGCTTCGCAAGGCAGCGTGCACATCGATACATCGATCGTGCGCGACTGCACGATCACCGGCACCACGGCCCAATTCGACCCCGGCGCCGCCTTCGGTGGCGCGATCTATGCGCGCGAAGCGGTGAGCCTCATCCGTACGACCGTGCGCGACAGCACCGTCGTCGGCGGGCCTTCGACCTACAGCTCCGCACGCGGCGGTGGCGTGTTCGCGGGCGACACGCTCAGCCTGTCTAACAGCACGATCTCCGGCAACACGGTGGTCGGCGGTGTCGCCTATGCATACGGCGGTGGCGCCGTCGCGCAAGGCGGTGCCTACATCGGCTATTCGACGATCAGCACCAACACGGCACCCACCGCGGGCGGCTTGGCGGTCGGCAACGGCCTGTCAGCCTCGACGATCATCGACAGCACGATCTCCGGCAACACGGCGAACATGGGCGGCGCGGGCGTCCAGAGTTCGGACGCGCTGCTGCGCATCTGGAACAGCACGATCGCGTTCAACCACCTGGACAACGCCGGGCCGCCGCAGGTGCCGATCGGCGCGGGCGTCCGTTTGCACGGCAACCATGCCTACCTGGTCATCCACAGCTCCATCCTCGCCAGGAACGACAGCGCGGGCATGCCGGATGACCTTTCTTCGGTCGGTCCCGTCACGATCACCGGCAGCGCCGACATCATCGGCGCTTCCCTGTGGCCGGTGCCGCCCGACACGATCAGTGCGGACCCTTTGCTCCTGCCGCTCGCCGACAACGGCGGCGCGGTATGGACTCACGCACTGCACCCGGGCTCGCCCGCGATCGACCACGGCGACAATGGAATGCAGAGGGCGTACGACGCGCGCGGCTACGACTTCGACCGCGTCGTCGGCGCCGCGCCCGACATCGGCGCGTTCGAAGTGCAGGCCGGCGACAGCATCTTCGAGAACGGTTTCGACTGACGCCGAACCCCGTCGACTTCGTGGGAGCGACTTCGGTCGCGATGCTTCCCGAACTCGCCGCATCGGCCGATCGCCGCTGGAGCCGCTTCCACGAGGCTCCGAGCCTGCCTTTGCGGGGCCGCGGAAGCCGCGATGTTCCTCGCTCATGCGAAGAAGGCATCGCCGCTCCCGGAAGCGGGCCGCTACGTCGCGACGTCAGCCGCGACCATCGACTCGCACATACGGCGTTCCCGCGAGCGCCGCCTCGACGCCGGCGAAGCCGCGCTCCGTCACGCGCGCGAACGCACGTGCGGGTTCGCGCTTCTCGCGGAACGCGCGCAGCGCCTCGCCGTAGGCGACCACCAGTGTCGACATGAGCATCGATGCGGCGAGCCGCGCGTCGGCATCGTCGCGCCGACGGTCGGCCGACTCGGCGAGCATCGCCGCGAGATCGTCGGCCAGCGTCGCCTGCAGCTGGCGCGCGTGGGTGGTCAGCGCGGGACTCTGCGCGACCGTGCGCCAGAACCGCACCGGCCGCCGCGACATGCGGAACAGGGGATGGCGCTGCTCGAGCAGCGATCGCACGAGCGTGCGCAACGCGCGCAGCGGCGGCCGTCGACCGCGCGCGGCGAGCGCATCGCGCACCAGCGTGCGCGCGTCGTCCCCGCGATCGAAGACGAGGTCTTCCTTGCGCGGGAAGTAATTGAACACCGTCTTGCGCGCGACGCCGGCGGCGAGCGCGATCTCGTCGACCGACACTCCTTCGAAGCCGCGTTCGACGAACAGGCGCGTGGCGACGTTGGATATCGCCAGGCGCGTCTCTGCCTTCTTGCGGTCGCGCAGGCCGGGAGGATTCGACATGGCGCCGATCCTAGCAGGAAGGCAGGCTGGATAATACGTACACTCGGTGTAAGATTCCTGTCTTCGGTCGACCCGGCGCACGGGCGCGGCCGGCACCGTTTCGTGGAAGATCCCGATGCACGACATCGTCATCGCCGGTGCCGGCCCGGTCGGCCTGTTCCTCGCCTGCGAGCTGCGCCTCGCCGGCGTGTCCGTGCTCGTGCTCGAGCAGGCCGACGATCCGCGTTCGCCGCTCAAGCGCCTGCCGTTCGGCCTGCGCGGCCTCACCGCGCCCACGCTCGAGGCGCTGCACCGTCGCGGCCTGCTCGACGAGGTCGCGGCGCTGCACCTCTCGAAGGACGGCACGGCGAACGCGCGCATCGCCGCAGCCGCGCACTGGATCGGCCAGCCACGTCGCCCGGCCGGTCATTTCGCGGGCATCGTTTTCCACCACGACCGCATCGATGCGTCGAAGTGGCCGTATCGCCTGCCGGGCCGCGCGGGCACGAGCCTCGCGGTCGAGATGGAAGCGCTCGAACGCGTGCTCGCCGCACGCGCGCAGGCGCTCGGCGTCGAGATCCGGCGTGGCGCGGGCGTGGACCGCATCGAGGTCGCGCACGACGGCGTCGGCGTGCATGCGGGTGGCGCGCGCGTCGAGGCACGCTGGCTCGTCGGCTGCGACGGCGGCCGCAGCACGGTGCGCAAGGCGAGCGGCATTGACTTCGCCGGCACCGAGCCGGAATTCACCGGCTATTCCGTCGACGTCGACATCGCCGATCCGGACATGCTGCGTCCCGGTCGCCAGTACACGCCGGCCGGCATGTACACCTACACGCGGCCCAACACGATTGCGATGGTCGAGTTCGACGGCGGCGCGTTCCACCGCGTGCAGCCGATCACGCGCGACCACGTGCAGTCGGTGCTGCGCCGCGTGTCCGGCACCGACGTGACGCTGTCCGCGCTGCGCGTCGCCACGACCTGGACCGATCGCGCGTACCAGGCGAGTGCGTATCGCGCAGGCCGCGTGCTGCTCGCCGGCGACGCCGCGCACGTCCATTCGCCGCTCGGCGGCCAAGGCCTCAACCTCGGCATCGGCGACGCGATGAACCTCGGCTGGAAGCTCGCCGCGGCGGTCCGCGGCGACGCGCCCGCCGACCTCCTCGACAGCTACGAACGCGAACGCCGACCGGTGGGTGCGCAAGTGCTCGATTGGTCGCGCGCGCAAGTCGCGCTCATGCGCCCATGCCCGGGTTCGCGTGCGCTCGAGGCGATCCTGCGCGACCTCGTCGACACGCGCGACGGCGCGACCTACTTCGCCGAACGCGTGTGGGGGCTCGCGCTGCGATACGACCTCGGCGATGACCATCCGCTCGTCGGCCGCAGCGTGCCCGACTTCGCATTCGCCGACGGCACGTCGATGGGCGAGCGGCTGCGCACCGGCAACGGCGTGCTCGTCGATTTCGATGCGCGCGCGCCGCTACGGGCGCTCGCGGCGCGCTGTAGCGGTCGCGTCGACTACGTTGCCTGCGCCGCGCGGGAAACGCTCGGCTTCGGCGCCGTGCTCGTGCGCCCGGACGGGATCGTCGCCTGGGCCGCGGAAGGCGCGCCCGACCCCGATCTCGCGGCGCTCGCCACGGCGCGGTGGTTCGGCGGGGCCTGAGCAACGCAGCGCGTACGCGCCATTGCAGACCCGCAGTCGTCCTGCATGTGGGACCACGCACGCACCCGGCATCGATCGACATGCGGTCATCGTCGACAGGGCGGATACCCGCACCCGGCCACTTTCCATTCGACGCCGGAGCGGCGCGCCGTCAGCATCGACCGCACATCGATCAATCCCGGTATGCCGTTGCGTCGAGGTCGGCCGGAATCCGGTCGAGCTCGGTATGCCGCGATTCGGGTCCGGTTGGAAGCCGGCCGCGATCGGCTGAACGCCCCGCGCACGCCAGTGAAGTATGGTCGGTGGACTTCGTGTTTGACCGCACGGCCGACGGCCGCGTGACCAAGTGCCTGACGATCGTTGATGAGGCCGCGCACGAGGCGGCCGCGATCGAGACGGAGCGCGCAATCTCTGGCCACTGTGTGATCCGCGTGCTCGAACGCCTGGCGTTGCGCCGCGGTCTGCCGAAGATGATCCGATCGGACAACGGCAAGGAGTTCTGCGGCGAAGCGATGATGACGTGGGCGCATGACCGCCGCCTGCTCCTGCGCCTGATCGAGCCGGGCAAGCCGAATCAGAACGCCCACATCGAATCGCTCGACATTCCGCGTTCTCTGTTCATTTACATATGTTAAAGTATATTATGTGACGTAGTTTTCACTCCGCCATCACGGCGAGCGTATAACGGGCCTCCCAGCCACCCAGCGCCGCTCGCGCTCGAGGTTGCGATGAGATTGCCCAAAGCTACGCTCCCGGCGGCCATCCTCATGGCCTGTTTCATCGGCGGCCTGTTCGGTGCGCCGCTCGCGCGGGTTACCTATGCGCGCCTCTTCCCCGCGCCGGAATTCGTGGCGGGGGATTACTCCAAGCTCTATGCGGAGGCCGGCAAGCCGGTCGTGCTGTTCAGCACGTCGACGTGTCCGTACTGCAAGCAGACGCGGGCGCTGTTCGATGCGGCGGGGGTGCAGTACGCCGACTACGTCATCGACGAGTCGGAGTCCGCGGAGGAGAAGTTCAAGACCCTCGGCGGCACCGCCGTGCCGCTCGTCTTCATCGGCCCGCGCGAGATCCGCGGCTTTCGCGAAGCCGCGATCCGCAATGCGCTCGCGCTGACGCGCAGTCCGCCGCCGGCGGGATGACGCCCATGCCCTTTGGCATCGCGCGTCCCCGGTCGCGCGCGCTCTCCGACAACCCGGCCGGTGCGAAGGAGAACCCCATGAAGCTCCAAAACCTGACGTTCTGGTGTGCGGCCATATTCGCATTCGGGCTCGGCATCGGCATCGCCACGCCGGCGCTGGCCTCCTGCCTCGACGATTGCCGCATGGATCGCGTCGAATGCCGCCACGACTGCGGTTTCGCGCTGCCGCCGTACCAGGCGGCCTGCCTCGCGCAATGCGATGCGGCGTACGCGAGCTGTGCTTCCGGGTGTTGACCGCCCGCCGGGGGGCTCGGCCGCCTGGCCGAGCCCCGAGGCGGGGAACGCACGGCGCGTCGCTCCGTTTTCCCTCACCCGCCGCGCTGCGCGCGCCGGCCTTTCCCACGCGTGGGAGAGGCGACTGCGCATTCCTCGGCTGGTACGGCTCAGCGCGCGCTGCCCACCACGAGGTTGTCGAACACGCTCCACAGGTAATTGCCGTCGCCGTCGGCGACCGGGGCGCTGAACGTGAGCGTGCGGATCGGGCGGGTCGAGGCGAACCCTCGGAAGTCCTGCTGGCTGGTCGCGACGAACGTCTCGACGGTGCCGTCGTCGAGTTCGATGCGGATCGTCGTGGGCGGCTGCAGGTTCATCTCGACGCTGGTGGGGTTCTGGAACATCTGGCCCCAGACGTTGCCGCCGACGGCGGTGACGGGGGCGCCGGTGAACGCGATCGTGAGCGTCGAGGTGTCGCCGGCGGAGACATTGGAAAGTTCGCCGGCGCCGTCGAACAGGGAGAAGTCGCCGATGTCGTAGCTCGGCGCGGCGGTGACCGCGTACGGATACGCGCTGCCGAACGGCAGCGGGCCGTGCACGTAGCCGGTGCGCAGCGCGGTGAACGTGTTCGCTTCGTAGCCGGGCGCGACGGCGGCGAGGAACGCGGCGCGGGCGTCGAACGTGCGCAGCGCATGGCTGCACGTACCGTCCGCGTCGTCGTCGAAGCCGCTCGCGAAGAGGCGGTCGGCGGCGGCGCACGGCGTCGCATCGACGCTGAACAGCAGCGGGATCGCACGCACTGGCTGTGCCGGATCGTTGCTCGCGACGCAGAGCGCGGCGGTGTGGTCGCCTGCGGACAGGACGCTCGCGTCGAACGTGACGGCGACGTCGTCGCGTGCGCCCGCGGCGACCGCGCCGCTCGTGGATGCGAGCGCGATCCACGGCAACGGGACCGGCGTGCCGCAGTCGGGCGGCGTGATGCCGTCGCTGATCGTGGTGCTGAGCATGTAGTTCAAGGTGCCGGCACCGTCGTTGCCGATCGCGAGCGCCTGCTCGCTGTGCACGTCGCTGCCGGCGCGGACCGCGAGTTTCGATGCGGTCGCGACGATCGGCTGCGTGGGCGCGCCTTCGTCGGCCAGGGTGAGCACGAGGTCGGCCTCGTTCGGCGGATCGCCGTTGCCGTCGCCGAGCGCATGCACGGTGAGCGGCAGGTCGCCGCTGTAGCCGGCCGGCACGTCGAGGTCGACGATGACGATCTGTTCCTCGCCCGGATCGGGCGAGCCTGCGAAGCTGCCGCAGCCGTCGAGCGCGGGCCAGCCGAGCGGGTACCAGCCGCCGTCGCTCGTGCCCATGCCGTCGACGAGCGGATGCACGTCCGAGCAGAACGTGAAGGTGTTGCGCTTGCGCACGGCGGACAGCGTCACGCCCGGCGGCAGCTGGAACGTAAGTGCGTCGACGCCGGCGAACGCGTCGGAGACGACGTGCAGGTCGAGTAGGAAGCTGTTGATGCGGCCACGCGCATACGTGGTCGGCGTGCTCGTCCCATCGAGCGCGATATCGGCATGGGCGAGCGGCGTGAATGCGCAGGAGAAGAGACCGACGAGAACGGTGGCGCGCAGCCTGGACGCGGGAAGCAGGTTCGAGGCGATCACGGTGCGGCGCTCCCGATCACGAGGTTGTCGAGCGTGGCCCAGCGGTCCTGCGATTCGCCCGGCACGGGCGGGTCGATCTCGGGTGCGTCGACGAACACGCCGGCGATCGGCGCGGTGGCGGTGAACCCGCGGAAGTCGTTCGGGCCGGCGGTGTCGACGGTTTCGGTCGCGCCGATCGTGCCGTCCTGCATGAGCACGGTGAGCACGACCTGGCCCGAGGTCGGCTGCAGCGAGAAGTCCGACGGCCAGACGTTCGCGCCGATCGCGGTGAACGGCGGGTCGAAGATCGAGGTCGCGACCGAGATCGGGTCGTCCACGCGGTCGGTCGAGATGTACCCGGGGCCGTTGTAGAGCGGATGGGTCGCGAACACGCCGGTGAAGATCACGTAGTGCCAGCTGTCGCTGCCGTCGGTGTACTGGATCGGCTGCGCGGTGCCCGGCGCGATCTCGCTGAAGTCGTGCTCGGCGTAGCCGGGCGCGAGCGCGGTGAGGAATGCGGCGCGGTCGGTGTAGACGGTGACCGGGCTGCCGCCGCGGATCGTGTCACTGCCGCTCGCGAAGACGCGGTCGAGCACGCCGATGGGGAGGCTTGCGCGTGGCGCCCCGGCGCCGGAGCGCGAGGTCGTCGAGGCACTGGCCGCGCTTGCCGCGAGGGCGAGCAGGGCCAAGGTGGGTAGCCGGGTGGCTGTCATCGGATCGGGTTCCTGGGGATGAGCGGGTGCTTGCGCGCGGCCGCGGATGCGGCCGCGGGACATCGGCGCGCACTAGACGACGGATCGTGGGTCGCGTCCATTCGGCCCGCCTTACGATCGCCTTCCTTGCGGCTTCCGCCGCGGTTTTTCCTCGGAATTTCGTGGAGTTGGCGCTGGCGGAAGGAGGCTGGATCATCGGGCTCGGAAAGGGGGGATGGGACGCAGGTGGACGACAAGCGACCGAGGCCCCACCCGCCTCGCCCCGTCAATTTCCTCCGTCCCCTTTTCCTCCACCGTCAGTCGCCCGAGGGGTCGGCGCGAGCGTGAGCTCGACCGGGATCACGCGCTCGCCGGCGAGTTCGCGCGCCGCCGCGAGCGCGTTGCGCCAGCTGGTCGGCTCGCCGAGCGCGTGCGCGAGGCGCAGCTGGAGCAGGGCGCAGTCGTAGTCGTCGGCGGCCCAGGCGCCGACGCGGCCGGCCAGTGCGGCGGCGTCGCCGAGCCGCCCCAGCGCGATCAATGCGGTCGCCCATGACTGGATCACCCTCGCCATCGTGCGCGGTGTGCCGTCCGCGTCGGCGAGGTCGAGCGCCTGCCGCCACGCGCGGTCGGCGTCGCCGGTGTGGCCGAGCGCGAACGCGCGCTCGGCCTCGGCGAGGCGGCGGTACGGTGCGCCCGCGCGCGAGCCCGCGTCGGTGCGCGTCGACGGTGCGATCGCCGTGCCGGGCTCGGCCGCGGTCGGCGGCAGCACGCGCTGGCGCCAGAGGTTCGCCTTCGCCTGCAAGGTGTCGTCGGCGCCTTCGGGCATGAGTGAGGCGGGCAATGGCGCGGCTTCGCGCGCGGCGTCGTCGCGGCGGCCTTCGGCGAGCGCGAGTTCGACGCGCAGCACACGGATGCGCAGGTCGTCGCGCGACAGCGCGAGGTAACCCTGGTCGCCGGCTTCGACCTGCGCGAGCGCGTCGTGGACTGCGCGCAGCTGGCCGCAGGCGAGCAGGATGCGCGCGCGCATGAGCGTGAGCACGCGCAGCAGCAGCGGATCGCCGCCGCCGGCGGCGAGCGCCGTCGTGCGGTCGCTGGTCGCGAGCGCGGCATGGTTCTGCAACTGGTCGAGCTGCACGTCCTGCAGGCCGATGAGCGCGCTCTTCAGCGGACGCATCGCCGCGAACGCCTCGAACTGGCGCGCGGCGGCCTCGTAGCGTGGCATCGCCTGCGCGGCGGCGCCGCGCGCGGAATCGAGCAGCGCCCATTCGAGGTCGGCGCGCGCGACCGCGAGGCGGTCGCCGCTCTGCGCGAGCACGACGCGCGCTCGGCCGAGGTCGTCGGCGGCGGCCGCGTAGTCGTTCGCGATCGTGCTCGACGCGCCGCGGCCGAGGTAGGCCTCGCCGAGCGCGTGTTCGTAGTTGCCGGCGCCTTGTGCGGCGAGCGCGCCATCGAAGTCGGCGCGCGCTTCCTGCGCGCGGCCGAGGCGGATGCGGCCGGTGCCGCGCGTGATGAACACGCGCATGCGCTGGTAGGCGTCATCGCTCGACGGCTTGCGCTCGAGCAGGTCGGTGAGTTCCTTCTCCGCCGCTTCATAGTGGCCGAGGCGTTGCTCGACCTGCGCGTGCAGCAGGCGCGTCTCGCCATCGCCGCGTTGCGCCTCGGGAAGCGATTCGAGCGCCGTCTTCGCGCTCGCCGGATCGTCGGCGAGCAGCGCCGCGCGCACGCGCTGCAGGCGTTCGGCCGAACCCGCGTCGGCCGGTTCCGCCGGCACGTCGCGGCCGAGCGCGACGATGAGCTGGTCGCTCGCACGGCGCAGCGCGCCGACGAGGTCGTTGTCGGTCGCGCTCGCCTGCACGTCGCGCGTGCCGTCGAGCGCACCGTGCAGCGCGACGTTCCATGCCGCGTGGTCGCGCGCGACGTGGCCGTCGACGATGAGGCCGATGCCGGCATCGCGGCGCAGCCGCATCGTCGCGCCGTCGGCGTCGCTCTTTCCGGCGGTGAGCACGCCGAGCGTCGCTTCGCTCGGCAGCACCGCGAGTTGCGCGCGGCGCAGGCGATCGGCGACGAGATCCATGCCGCCGAGGCGCACCCAGGCGACGTCGGGCCCGCTTCCGACCTCGAGCGGGCGTACGGCGACGTGCAGCGTCGCGTCGCCGCCCGCGGAAGGCGGTGCGGTGGTGTCGGCGCGGTGGCGCAGGAACAGCGCGAGCGCGATCGACGCGAGCGCGAGCACCATGAGCACGCCGGCGAGTGCGTTGCGCGACATACGGCGCGCTCGCTGGGCTGCGGATCGCGCGTTGCGTGCATCGGGGGACGATGGCGGCATCGCCAATGCGGACGATGCCGTCGCGGGAACCGGCGTCCCCTTCGTCGCATCCGCCCCGACGTCGGCGGTGTTCGCCGCCGGCCCCGCGCCGTCGCGCATCGCAGCAGCTTCCTGCATCGGCGCCGCCATCGCCTTGCCCGCATCGCTCGCGCCGTTCGTCTCGACCGTCGTCGCGACGACCCAGCGGTAGCCGAAGCCCGCGATCGTGCGGATCGCTTCCTGCCGGTCGGCGCTGTCGCCGACGAGCCGGCGCGCGCGCAGGATGAGCTGGAACAGCTGCGTGTCGGAAACGTTGTCGCGCCGCCAGACCGCGGCGATGAGTTCCGACTGCGGCACCGCGCGCTCGCGATGCTCGATGAGATAGGTGAGGCACGCGAACGCGCGCGCGGGCACCTCGATCGGCTCGTCGCCGCGCCGCAGCTCCCGCTTGACCGTGTCGAGCCTGAAATCGCCGAAGCGGTAGACCGCGTTGACCATCGTCGCTTGCATGTGCCGATGCCCCGCACGCGTCGCCGGAGGCGCCCGCGCCGCGAGGGCGAACGCGGATTATAGCGGCGCGATTGCGCGCGTGCGGGGCAGTGCGGCGGGCACTCGCGCCGCGCCGCCCACGATGCGTGGCGGCGATGGTCGGACTCGCGCCGTGACGTCTCGCCTTACCGCGCGCTCGCGCGCTCCGTCCTACCGACAGGCTTCTCGCGACCCGCGCAGGCGGTACGCCCACCGCTTGTGCCGCCGCCTCGCGTGCGTTTACTTCACGCCGTGCATCCAGCGCTTGATCAAAGGCGTCGACAGCAGCACGAGGATACCGGCGCCGATGCCGATCTTCGCCGAGAACACGAACAGCGCGTCGTACTTCGCGATCGCATCGGCGACGTCGAGCGTGCCACCTTCGTGGATTTCGATCGAAGACAGCTTGCCGAGTGCAGCCGCGAGCACTTCCGAGTACGAGGTGCCGAGAAACCAGCCGCCCATCATGAGGCTGGTCACGCGCGGCACGCTGAGTTCGGTGACCGCGGACAGGCCGATCGGGGAGAGCAGCATCTCGCCGACTTCGAGCACGAAGTAGGCGAACACGAACCACCAGATATTCGTCAGGCCGCTCGCTTCGGGGTGGCGCGCGCTCCAGACGAGCACGAGGAACGCGAGTCCGCCGAGAATGAGACCGTAGCCGGATTTCGCGGGCTTGCTCGGGTTCCAGCCCGCGCGTTCGAGGCGCGGCCACAGCCACGCGAAGATCGGCGCGAGCGCGAGGATGAAGAACGAGCCGAGCGAGGTGAGTTCGCTCGCGCTCCATTCGGCGCCGAGCGCGCGATGGTTCATCACGCGATCGGAGAACAGCACCCACGAGCCATAGGTCTGCTCGTAGATCGTGAAGAACACGAGGCAGAACGCGATGAAGGCGAGCACGACGAACATCTGTTCGCGCTCGACCTTCGTGCAGCGCGTGAACATGAACCAGAGGATGCCGCCGAGCAGGCAGAGGCCGATGAGGTGCATGCCGAGCAGCACCGGACTCGGTTCGAACCAGCCCGGGATGATCGCGAGGAAGAGCGAATGCGCCTGGATCAGGCCCCAGATGACGACGAGGCCGGCGATCGAGCCGAGATAGATGAGGTGCTCGCGCGTGAGCGGGCCGAACACACGCATGCGCAGGCGCGCGGGGTCCGGTGGCTCGGCGTGGCCGAGCAGGTATTTCTGGCCGTAGAGGAAGTTCGCGAGGCCGGCGAGCATGCCGACGCCGGCGGCGCCGAAGCCCCAACCCCAGCCGTAGGTTTCGCCGAGCCAGCCGCACAGGATGCCGGAGAACGTGCCGCCGAGGTTGATGCCCGCATAGAACAGCGTGAAGCCTGATTCGCGGCGTGGATCGTTGTCGCCGTAGAGCTTGCCGACGATCGTCGAGATGTTCGGCTTGAGGAAGCCGACGCCGAGGATGATCAGCGCGAGCGAGAAATAGAACACCTGCAGCGCGTGCGTGTCGCGCACGACGACGCCGTTCACGCTCGACGCGGGATGGCCTTCGATCGCCATGCCGAGGTGGCCGAGCACGAGCAGGATGCCGCCGAACACGACCGCCTTGCGCATGCCGAGCCAGCGGTCGGCGAGCAGGCCGCCGATCACCGGCGTCGCGTAGACGAGGCCGCCGTACGCGCCGACCAGGTTGTAGCCGTTGTCGTCGGTGAACAGGTGGTATTTCACGAGGTAGAGGAGCAGCAGCGCCTTCATGCCGTAGAACGAGAAGCGCTCCCACATCTCGGTGAGGAAGCAGATGTAGAGGCCTTTCGGATGGCCGAGGAATTCGGCGGGGCGTGCGACAGGCACGGACGACATACGGTGTTCCGGTGATGAAAGCGCGCCGCAGTATAGCGGCGCCTTGCGGTGGCGTCGGACTCGGATGGCCTTTCGAAGGCCCGCATGGGATCGATGTTCGTGGGAGCGCATGCGCGACAAGCGTGGATGCAACGCTGCGATTCGAACATCGCCCGCAGAGCAGGATCCTGCAGGCGGGAATGGGGTGGCGACCGCACATGCATTCGGCGTCGATCGGACTTCGATCAGCGTCGACCGCGCAGCTCGATCAACTGCGTTCCCCGGATTCAGCCGTCAGGTCTGCGAGACGAAAGCATTCAGGTGAGGTCAGTCGGCGCAACCGCAATCCGACGGAGTTCGCTTCGCACGGCGAAACGGCGTCGGCCATGGAACTGTGATGCGCTTGACGATCTCTCTGGAACGATCCGGCGAAAATCCAAGCTGTCTTTCGCGCACAACGTGGCAAAGATGAAACATATATCCTAGGAGAACGAACGTGAAGGCACAAAGTATCGTTGCGGCCATGGCTCTCGGTTTCGGTACCGTCCTTTCTTTTCCGGCGCATGCCATGGCCTGGTCGACCGACATATGGATTCCATCCATCGTGGCGACCAGTTCCTCCCAGCTCGGACTGGACGGAATCCACCATGTCATCCATCAACAGCAACTGGTCCTGTTCAGCCCTTGGAAAACCGGCGTCACGTGCGGTGGCGCACCGGTATCCGTGGCACTGAGCTGGTACAACAACAGCGGCGTCGTTGTGGCGTCTGGATCGTCGTCGGTTGTCCCATGCGCAAGAACGGTAATTCCGGCCGTCGATCAGGTCTATGGCGCCCCGGATGGGGCACATCTGCGTCTCACGGCGCCCAGTCCAATCGTGGCGACCTGGACGTTGGCGCCCAAGTACGAGTGGACGATGCCGACGTTCGTAGAGCAGCCGGGCCTGGACGGCGTGAATCCCTATTCGAGATGGGTTTTTTCGGATGTCAACTATTCGACCGCGTCCACGTCCAACGGATCGGTTCCTCCGTACTCCAACAGTTACAGCTTCGCCTCCATCAAGATCGTCAATCCGAAGACAACCGCCGTGACGGTGGACGTCGTGTTGGTCTCGGACAGCGGAGTTTATACCGACACGGCGTACACGATTCCGGCGCGCGGCGAAAAATCGGTCCGCCTTGATGCGGTTTTGGCCACGTTCACAGGCCAATTGATCGTTCAGGCGCAAGGAACCGGCAAGGTTCTGACCTGGGGCACGTGGTTCCAGTATCCGGTATCCAATGCCTCGCTTCCTCCGATCGTCCGGGCTCTGGAGCCGATTGCCTTCAATCCATGAGTCGTGACACGCGGAACAGAGTCAAGCCGGAAGAGGCGCAGACTCCTTAGTCGAGAGACATGGGCGGTGACGCATTCGGTTCTGCGGCGGATCGGTCGCGATGCCTCCCTCGAGGCATCGCTACCGCGCCGATCCACGATGACGCCTACTTCTTGTCGCGCTGTGCCGGGACGAACACTTCGCGCACGGCCTTGGCGAGCTGGTCCGGCGGCAACAGGCCCTGATCGAGCAGGAAGTTGTTGTAGGCCATGCGATCGAACTTCGCCCCGAGCGCGAGTTCGGTTTCCATGCGCAGCTGCAGGATGCGGCTGTAGCCGTAGAAGTACGCGCCGGCCTGGCCGGGCATGTTGAACGTGTAGCGATCCAGTTCCTGGCGTGCCATCGGTTCGGACAAGGCGACGTCCTGCATGAGCACCTGGCCCGCGCGCTCGCGGTCGATGAGGCCGAGGTTGAGCATCGGGTCGAGCATCGCGCGTGCGGCACGCAGCAGGCGCAGCTGCATCGCGATGAGCTGCCCTTCAAGCGGCTCGTACGGAACCATCTCCGCTTCCGCGTACAGCGCCCAGCCTTCGACATTGACGCTGTTGAACGCGAACAGCGAGCGCGCGAGCGATACGCCGCGTTCGACCATCGCGGTGAACTGCAGCTCGTGGCCGGGGCGGCCTTCGTGCGCGGTCAGCGTCCAGCCGCCGGCTTCGTAGGTGAAGTCGTCGTACGCCGCGCCCTTGCCGTCCTTGCCCTCCGACGCCGGGTTGCCGAGCGGCAGCACGAACTGGCCCTGCTGCCCGGTGTTGTTGATCAGCGGCGCGGGCAGGAAGTGCGGCGCCGGCTGCGCGGCCGATTCGGCCGGCGAGGCGAGGCGCATGACCATCGGCCGGTTCGGCAGGTCGACGACGCGGTGCGCGGCGATCTGCTTCTCGAGTTCGGGCATCACGGTGTTGCGGTAGTAGTTTTCGATCGACGATTTGTCGAGCTGCTTCTTCTTGAGCTCGTGGATCACCTCGCGGTAGTCCTGCGCATGCATGCCCTTCGCCTTGGCGACGAGCGGCGCGAGCTGCTGCATCGCCGCGCGCGTCTCCATGAACTCGAGCTGCGCGCGCTGGATGAGCTCCTGCGGCGTGATGTCGATGCCGACCTGCTTGAGCTGGAACGCGTACAGCTCCGGCGGCAGGCGCGTGTCGGTGCGCGCGCTCGGCAGCACCGTGCCGCGCATCCAGTCGGCGTACTCCTTCATCTCCCGGTCGAGTGCGGCGAGCGCGGCGTCGCTGCCTTCGATCTTGTACTTGCCGAACAGGTCGCGGATGCCCTTGGTGTAGGTTTCGGCGTTGCGCAGCGCCTGCTCGACCTCGAGCTTGGTCGGCTTGACGAGGGCCGCGTTCGATGCGCGTTCCTCGTAGCGCTGGCGCGCGAGCGTGGTGATCGGCGTCGTATCCGGCGCGAGGCCGACGTATGCCTCGAGGCGCGCGAGCGCATGCGCGCGGCGCTCCGGTGCAGTCTGGTCCTGCAACAGCGCCTGTTCGCCCTGGAACACGAGCTGGCCGACGTCGGCGAACGGCACCATGAGCTTGTCGTTGAGCTCGCTGCCCTCGATCTGCCGGTCGGCGGCACCGATCAGGATGCCGATGTCCTGGCGCACGTTCGGGTTCTCCTCGGTCTCGAGGTCCTTCCCGAGCGTTTCCTTCGCGCCGCGCATGGCCGCGCGCAGGCGCTCGCCATTGTTCGGCTTGAAATCGGCGACGCGGTCGTCGTAGCCGGGCAGGCCGAAGAACGAGGCGAATTCGGGCGCGAACTCCGCCTGCGCCTTCAGCAGCGGTTGCGCGACGTCGTTGCTGCGCTGCACCCAGGCTGGAGTCGGGCGCACGGGCGATGTGGTCGCGCCGGCGGGCTTCTTCGTGTCGGCGGCGACGAGGTCGGGAGCCGCGAGGGCGAGGCAGGCGAGTGCGCAGGCGCTGGAGAGGAGCAGGCGACGCATCGGGATTCTCCTTGGGGCGGTCAGGCGGCGCCGATTCGGTCGCCGTGCGGGGGACGGGGCTTTGCGCACGCGAGTGCGCATCCGGCCGACGCTAGCGCGCCCGGCCGCGCGCGGCAATGTGCACTTCGTCATTGCCGCAGTGCAGGTGGCCCGGACCGGGCGCAGGCCGTACCATCGGCGGTCCTTTCGCCCTGCCGGAGAAACCGATGAAGTCCGTCCTTGCCGCGGCGATCGCCGCGGCCGTCGCCCTCCCTGCCGTCGCGTCCGCGGCGTCGCATCCGTTCGACGTGCACGACCTCGTGATGATGGATCGCGTGAGCGAGCCGGCGCTGTCGCCGGACGGAACGCGCGTCGCATTCGGCGTGCGCGAGACCGACTACGACGCGAACAAGGGTCGCAACGGCATCTGGACCGTGCCGTACGCGGGCGGCACGCCGCAGCGCCTGACCGACAAGACACTCAACGCGAGCAGCGCGCGCTGGTCCAGCGACGGCAAGACGCTGTACTTCCTCGCGCCGAAGGACGGCACGAGCCAGCTCTGGCGCATCGGTGCGAACGGCGGCACGCCGGTGCAGGCGACCTCGCTTTCGCTCGACGTCAACAACTTCCGCCTGTCGCCCGACGGCAAGCGCGTGCTGCTCTCGCTCGACGTGTTCGCCGACTGCGCGAACGATGCCGATGTTCCCGCCTGCACGCAGAAGAGGCTCGACGCGCGCAAGGCCGACAAGGCGAGCGGCACGCTGTACGACTCGATCTTCGTGCGCCATTGGGACACGTGGGCGGACGGGCGCCGCTCGCAGCTGTTCATCGCCGACCTCGGCGCGGACGGCAAGGTGGGTGCGCTCGAACTGCTGACCCGGGGCATCGATGGCGACGTGCCGTCCAAGCCATTCGGCGACGACACCGAATACATGTTCTCGCCGGACGGCAGGACCGTGTATTTCAACGCGCGCATCGCCGGCAAGAGCGAGCCGTGGTCGACCAATTTCGACATCTTCTCGGTCGCGGTGGAGGGCGCGCACGAGCCGAAGAACCTCACCGCCGACAACCCGGCATGGGACGGCTATCCACTGCCGTCGGCGGACGGCAGGACGCTGTACTGGCTCGCGATGAAGCGTGCCGGTTTCGAAGCCGACCGCTTCGGCATCTGGGCGCTCGACCTCGCGAGCGGCGCGAAGCGCGAGATCGATCCGCAGTGGGATCGCTCCGCGTCCGGCCTCAAGGAATCGACCGACGGCAGGACGCTTTACACCGCGACCGACGATTGGGGCGACCATGCGCTGTTCGCGATCGACGTCGCGAGCGGCAAGGCGACCAAGCTCGTCGCCGACGGCAGCGTCGCCGGCTTCGACATCGGCGCGAAGGGCTTCGTGCTCGCGCGCAACGACTTCAAGCGGCCGAACGACCTCTACACCGCGAATGCGAACGGCAAGGGCCTGCGCCAGATCACGCATTTCAATGCTGACCGCCTCAAGGACATCCGCTTCGGCGATACCGAGTTCTTCACCTTCAAGGGTTACGGCGGCGACACCGTGCAGGGCTACGTGACCAAGCCCGTGGACTACAGGAAGGGCGAGAAGTACCCCGTCGCGTTCATCGTCCACGGCGGCCCGCAGGGCGCGATGACCAACGACTTCCACTACCGCTGGAATCCGCAGACCTACGCGGGCAAGGGCTTCGCGGTCGTCACGATCAACTTCCACGGCTCGACCGGTTACGGCCAGGCGTTCACCGACAGGATTTCGGGTGACTGGGGCGGCGCGCCGCTCGACGACCTCAAGGCCGGCTGGGCCGCGGCGCAGCAGAAGTACGCGTTCCTCGACGGCGACCGCGCCTGCGCGCTCGGCGCGTCGTACGGGGGCTACATGATGTACTGGATGGCCGGCGTGTGGAACGAGCCGTGGAAGTGCATCGTCGCGCACGACGGCGTGTTCGACAGCCGCATGATGAGCTACTCGACCGAGGAACTGTGGTTCGACGAGTGGGAACACGCGGGCAAGACGCAGTACGAGGACCCGGCCGGCTACGAGAAGTACAACCCGGTCAATCACGTCAAGGACTGGCGCGTGCCGATGCTCGTCGTGCACAGCGACCAGGATTTCCGCATCCCGCTCGAACAGGGCCTCGCCGCGTTCACCGCGCTGCAGCGCCGCGGCATCCCGAGCGAGTTCCTGCGCTTCCCGGACGAAAACCACTGGGTGCTCAAGCCGCACAACAGCGTGCTCTGGCACGACACGGTCAACGCGTGGCTCGAGCGCTGGACCGCGCCGGACGCGAAGCGGTGACGAGGGCGTGCGCCGGTCGGTCGAATCAGGCCGACCGGTGCGCGCAAGAGAAGGGGAGGCGGGAATCGCCAGCCTGGATTACGGCTGCCATGAAGATCTGCCGTTGATTCCGCACCGTCCATTTTCTTTCCCGAGCGCGCGTCTGCGCGACGTGCGATGATCCGCTTGGGGATCGCGCGCATCGCGCGAGGGAAAAGGGGGATATCGACATGGCCGTATCCAGCAGGGCCCAGGCTGCGCTCGCGTTGGCACTCGCGTGCGCCGCACCGTTCGCCCACGCGACGATCTTCCCGGTCACGGGGACGATCACCGTCAACGGCTCGTCGGCATCCTTGCCGGCCGGCGGGACGTTCGGTGATGCGGATTACGACGTGAACACGGGGGTATTGTCGGACGGGTCGTTCGCATTCCCCGACGCGAGCGTCATCGTGCCGATCCAGGGCTTCGGCAACGTCACGGTCAACTACCGCTTCAGTCAGACCAACACCGCGTCTGCGGCGGTGGCGGCCGATGGCGTGGCCGTGATGACGCTCGTGCATGCGAAGCTGGAGATCCTTTCGACCTCGCTGCCGCTGCCCGTGACGCCGTGCGTGTTCGAACCGATCGCTCTCGATCTCGCCGGAACGGGCTCCGCCAGCGGCCTCGACCTCGCGGATGCGTCGTTCACGGTGCCGCCGACGGCGTCGTCGTGCGGCGGTTTCGCCAGCCAGATCAACTCGGGCCTCGCCGGCAGCAACAACAGCCTCACCCTGCAGATCGCCGGCGACTTCACGCCGCCGGCGCCGGACGACGACACGATCTTCGTCGACGGTTTCGACGGCGCCTGATCCCGGCGCCGCATTGCGCGGCGGTGTTGCGCCGTCGTGGCGGACACCATGGCGGTTCTGCCGCCACTACGGCGTAGTGATCCCTCGTCGACGAGGAGACCGCCATGCATGCCCGCCTTTTCCCATTGGCCTTCGCGGGCCTTTCCGTTGCGACCGCCGCCTGGGCATCGCCGCCCGCGGGCGGCGGACCGTTCGCGCCCCCGCGCGACGAGCTGACCGACGCACAACGCGCGCGCATCGACGACGAGCTGCAGCGCAATGTCGAAGCGCTGCAGCGCGACGGCACGCTGGCGCCGACCGCGCCATTCCCGCCGCCGCTGCAGGGCAGCCTGCAGTGGCCGCTGCGCAAGGCCGCCGGCGGCGATCCCGGCTACCACGGCATATCGAATTTCGTCGATCTCGATCCGAGCTTCCCGAATCATGTGCTCGACTGGAACTGCGGCACGCGCACCTACGACCTCGCCTCGGGCAACCATGGCGGCATCGACATCTTCCTGTGGCCGTTCGCCTGGTCGCTGATGGACCAGCAGGCGATCGACATCGTCGCGGTGGCGCCGGGCACGATCATCGGCAAGGTCGACGGCAACGACGATCGCAGTTGTCCCGACCACTACTCGGCGGACTGGAACGCCGTCTACGTGCAACACGCGGACGGCACCGTCGCCTGGTATGGCCACATGAAGAAGTTCTCGCAGACGGCCAAGCCGATCGGCGCGACGGTCGCCGCCGGCGAGTTCCTCGGCAAGGTCGGCAGTGCGGGTTTCTCGACCGGCCCGCACCTGCATTTCGAGAACCATTCGGCCGTGTCGAACTACGCCATCCTCGAACCGTTCCAGGGCGGCTGCAACGCACCCGCCTCGCTGTGGGCGCAGCAGCGCCCCTACTACGATTCGGCGATCAACAAGCTCGCCACGCACACCGCACCGCCCGACTTCCACGACCCGAACTGCCCGCTCCCGGTCGACGAGACACCGAACCTGTCGGATCGCTTCGCCCCGGGTGCGACCATCTACTTCGCCGCCTACTACCGCGACCAGCTCGGCCCGCAGCCGACGATGTTCACGGTGCGGCGGCCGAACGGCTCGACGTTCGCGAGCTGGACGTTCCGGATGTCCGACGCAACTGCGGACCCGTACTACTCCGCGGCCTATTGGTATTGGTGGTACACCTTGCCCGCCGACGCGCCGCCCGGCCTCTGGCACCTGCGCGCGAGCTACGAGGGTGTCACCTACGAGCACGCATTCGTCGTCGGCGACGTCATCTTCGCCGACGGCTACGACTGAAGCGCGAACCGGTTCACGCCTGGTGCGTGCGTCGCGTCGCACCGTCGACGATCGGCCCCGCGGTTGACATGTTTCGGCGCGAAATCACGTAGAAGCCTTCAGGACCGGTCGCTTCCGCACGATCGGCACCTCGCGCGCACGACGGCACGGACCCGGGAAGGGCCCAGCGCGGGCGCGATGGACCCAAGGCATCCGGCGTGCGCGGCGGCAGAGAGTCTCCCTACCGCACCTGACGACGCGCGCGCCGGCTTTGCTGTCGGCCTCATTCGGCCCCCCCGCAGCCTTGCATCGAGCGCCATTTCCCCGTTCGCGTTGAGCGAAGCTCGCGCCGCGAGCGCAGTCGAAACGCCAGCGAGGCGCGCCCCGCCGCCTGCGATCGATCCGCTGCGGTTTTTCGCCTCCGGATCGCGATAGTCCCTCTGTGCGGGTTCGCCCGCGCGAACGCGCGCGACCCCGCCGCGTTCGTCGACATCGGACGAGGAGACATGGACATGCGAAGGAAATGGGTCGATCGCGCGCGTTGCGCGCTGCTGGCCGTCGTGACGGGATGGGGCGGCGCGACCGCGGCGGGGCAGGCGCCGTCGCAGCGGCCGTTGGATGTGCCCGACCTCGCCATCACGACCACCGGCTGGGTGTACGCGCTCGCACGGCAGAGCGATGGCAGCGTCATCGTCGGCGGCGACTTCATCCTCGTCAACGGCGTGCGTCGCCGCAACCTCGCGCGCATCAACGCGCAAGGCGCGCTCGATGCGCAGTGGGACCCCGCGCCCGACGGTGTCGTCGTCGACGCGCTCGCGGTCGACGCGCAGGACCGCGTCTATGTCGTGGGAACCTTCGATCACATCGGCGGTGCCGCGCGGCGCAACATCGCGAGGCTCGACGGGCATGGACGCGGCAACGCCGACGCGAACTGGCAGGTCGCCGACGCAGGCGGCATCACGCGCCTCGCCGTCGACGGCGATGTGCTTTACGTCGGCGGCGGTTTCGATACGGTCGCGGGCGAACCGCGCAACGGCCTCGCGCGGATCCGCGCCGATGCATCGCTCGATCCGGCGTGGGCGCCGCAGCCGGACCTGCCGGACATCAGCGCACTCGCGCTCGCCGGCGCGCACCTCTACGTCGCCGGCGGTTTCCGCGCCATCGACGGCACGGCGCGCAACGGGCTCGCGCGCGTATCGCTCGCGACCGGCGACGTCGATCCCGGCTGGAATCCCGCGCCGGCGCCGGACGGCAGCGAAGACCCGCCGTACCAGGGCGTGGCGTCGATCGTCGCGCAGGGCGGCGTGGTTTACGTCGGCGGCACGTTCCGACGCATCGCGCAGGCCGATCGCGGCAACCTCGCGGCCTTGTCGACCGTCGACGGCAGCGTGATGCCGTTCGGCGCACCGCCGGTCGGTCCGGTCGCGCGCCTGGTCCGTGATGGCGTCGGCGCGCTGTACGTGGTCGAGTCGGACCTGCACACGATCCGCAAGCTCGATGCGCACGACGGCCATGCGCTCGCGTTCGCCTCGCCAAGCGTGCAGGTGGAAGCCCTCGTCGCCGACGACGAGCGCGTGACGCTCGGCGGCCATTTCGACCCAGCGCCGGGCCGCATCGACATCAGCCTGCTGCAGCTCGAACCCGACGGCGCGCCGGGCGCGGCGTCATGGGCATTCGACCGTGCCGGCTACGTGCACGCGGTGCAACCGTTGCGTGACGGCAGCGTCGTGGTCGGCGGCGACTTCCGCCGCGTCGACGGCCAGGCGCGCCACGGCATCGCGCGCGTGCTCGGCGACGGTCGGCTCGACCCGGCGTTCGATCTCGCGGTCGACGATGGCGCATCGACGCACGCGTTCGCCGAGGACGCGCAAGGCCGCCTTTACGTCGCCGGCGTCTGGCAGCAGGGCGGCATCAACGGCAGCATCGCGCGCCTCGACGCACAGGGTGTGCTCGATCCGGACTGGGCACCGCAGCCGGATGGCATCGTCTGGGATGTCGCGCTCGAATCCGGCGACGTCTTCCTTGCCGGCGAGTTCCGTCGCATCGGCGCGACGTGGCGTCCTGCGATCGCCAAGCTCGGCGCCGGCACCGGTGCGCCGCTCGATCCGGACTGGAATCCACAACCGGCCTGGTCGGGGTCGGCGGGCTACGTGTTCGACATCGCCGCCGCCGCGGGGTCGATCTACGCGAGCGGACAGTTCGATGCGATCGGCGGTGAACCACACGCGGGGCTCGCACGGCTCGAGCGCAGCGGCAGCGGCACGGTGATGGCGTGGAACCCCGGCGTCGACGGCACGGTGTACGCGATGCTGCCGCTCGGCGACACGATGGTGCTCGCCGGTGCGTTCGACCATGTCGGTTCCGGGGTTCGCCACGGCCTCGCGCGCGTCGCCCTGCACGGCGACGGTGCGTTGCTCGCGTGGGACCCGCTCGGTTCGACGCCGGCTCGCTTCATCTCGGTGGCACTCGCGGACGACGATGCGATCTACGCCTACGGCTGGCGCGACGTCGCCACGGACGCGGTGTCGGTGCTGCGCATCGACGACGGCGGCGCCATCGATGCGGCGTGGCGCGTCGAGGTCGGCGACATCGACCACACGCTCGAAACGATCGCCGGCGACGGCGCGGGCACGCTCTGGCTCGGCGGCTCGTTCGATCGAGTCGGCGGGCGCTGCCGGCTGAGTCTCGCCGCCGTCGGCGCGCACGCGATCGTCGATCGCCTGTTCGACGACGGCTTCGAGGCGTGCCCGTAGCGGGCGGAATGTCGGCGGCTGCGCGAGTGTCAGCGCGCCGCGTGCCGCCGCGCGAGTTCGGCGACGACGTCGGCGAACGCGAGATCGGCACCGCGCAGCAGCACGAGCAGATGGAACACGAGGTCGGCCGCTTCGCCGACCAGTTCGTCGCGCCGGCCGGTCGCCGCGGCGAGGGCGACTTCGACGCCTTCCTCGCCGACCTTCTGTGCGCGCCGCGCGGGGTCGGCGGCGAGCAGTTTCGCGACGTAGCTCGAGGCCGGGTCGGCGCCCGCGCGCGCGGCGATGAGCGCTTCGAGCTCGACCAGCCACGGATGCGCCGGCGCCGGGCCGTCGAAGCAACCCGCGCTGCCGCGGTGGCAGGTCGGCCCGCGCGACACGGCCTGCGCAAGCAGCGCATCGCCGTCGCAATCGGCCG
>NZ_JBQCFP010000013.1:0-13789 GCF_051958935.1 Dokdonella sp.
GCAGGAGGACGGTTCCGGCTACCGCATCGAGCTGCGCCTGCCGCGCGGCGTGATGCCCGAGCGCATCGGTTTCGCCGTGCACGATTCGGCGCAGGCCGACGCGACGCCGCCCGAACCGCGCCGCGTGATCGCCTACGACGACGGCGCCGCGCGCTCGCTGCAGCCGCTCGTGCCCGCGCACACGCGCACACGCCTCGTCGCTGCCGACGGCTGGCTCGTCGCCGACGCGGGCAAGCTCAACGCCGCGGGCGTCGCCGCGCGCGACGGGCCGGGCGGTTTCGCCAATTTCGTCTACCGCGTGCTCATCGCGCCCGGCTTCGGCGGCTCGGCCGCGCTCGACGGCGAGCGACCGCGCCTCGATGCGAGCGAGGTCTGGCAGGCATTGTCCGGCGTGCCGGCGACGAGCTGGCGCGCGGTCGATCGCGGCGGCGCGGTCGTGCTGACGGCGGCGATCCCGCTGCAGTCGGCCGACGGCCAGCACGGTGCCCTCGTGCTCGAACAGGCGAACCGCGCGCTGCCGCTGCTCGCCAACCGCGCGCTGGTTGGGCTCGCCGGCTCGACCCTCGTCGCGCTCGCGATCGCCCTCGCGATCCTGCTCGCGTTCGGCGCGTCGCTGTCGCTGCGCATCCGCCGCCTGCGCAATGCGGCCGAGCGCGCGGTGCGGACGTCCGGACGTCTGGGCGGCCCGATGCCGCTCGCCGACGCGCCGGACGAGCTCGGCGACCTCGCGCGCAGCTTCGCCAGGCTCGTCGACGAGGTCGCCGCCTACACCGACTACCTGCGAACGCTCGCCTCGAAACTCTCGCACGAGCTCAACACGCCGCTCGCGATCGTCAAGTCCTCGCTCGACAACCTCGAGCACCACGACGTGCCCGCCGCCGCGCGGCCATACCTCGCGCGAGCGCGCGACGGTGCCGAGCGGCTCGGCACGATCGTGCGCGCGATGAGCGAAGCGAGCCGCGTCGAGCGCGCGATCGCCTCGGCCGACGCGGAGGACTTCGACCTGCGCGCACTCGTCGCCGGCTGCGCCGAGGGTTATCGCGCACTCTGCGACGGTCGCGAGCTGCGCCTCGAGCTGCCGCCGACGCCGGTGCCGTTCCACGGCGCGCCCGAACTCGTCGCGCAGGCGCTCGACAAGCTGTTCGACAATGCGTGCTCGTTCACCCCGCCAGGCGGCTGGATCTCGCTGTCGCTGCAGGCCGACGCGGCCGGTGCGGTCGTGCGCCTCGCCAACCAGGGACCATCGCTGCCCGCGGCGATGCAGGAGCGCCTGTTCGACTCGCTCGTGTCGATGCGCGAGAGCAGCGCGCGCGGCAGCGGTGCGGCACCGCATCTCGGACTCGGCCTCTACGTAGTGCGCCTCGTCGCCGAGCTCCACCAGGGCCACGCCGACGCCGCCAACCTCGCCGACGGCAGCGGCGTCGCGTTCTTGCTCGACATGGCGGGGATGCCGCGGCGGCGGCTGGCCGACGCCACGGGTTAGCGGCGACGCTCTTTTGGGGCGCGGGCCGGCAGGGCGGCTCAAGGCCGAAGGCCGGAGCCGCCCCCTGCGACGACGTGGCGGAGCAAAGGAGGGTGCTCCGCTGCGCGGCTTGATCCGCCCTACGCGGTCCTGCATGGTGGGGAGGCGCGCAAGGCTGAGCGCATTTTCGCCAACGCATGCCGCACCGCGGCGTGCCGTTTCGCGTGTTCGATGTCGTAATCGCCTGTCGTCCGCGAACCCGGGGTCGTTGCATGAAGTCTGTTGCAGTGCTTTCAGGCGCATTCCTCTGCGCCGCCGCCACGCACGCGGCCGAATCCGTCACGAGCGGCGACGAGATCGACTACATGCCGTCGGTGATCCGCTCGAGCGACGACGGCGCGCGCATCGTCGTCTTCGAGCGTTTGTCCGCCTGCGCTCAGCGGCGATCTCCTGCTCACGCGGTCGACCGACGACGGCGCGACCTGGAGCGCGCCGGTGCCGATCATTGCGACGACGGCGAATGAGCGACACCCATCGTTGGTGCAGCTTGCACCATCGAGCTACGCACTCTTCTACCTCAAGGGAAGCGGTGGCAGTTCGACCTTCCGCCTCTGGCGCGCGACGAGCACGGATGGCGTCGCGTTCGCCGAGCAGAACCCGTTGGACCTCGGCTGGGCAACCGGCGGCGAGGTCAACCCGCACGTGATCCGGCATGCCGACGGTACCCTGACGATGAGTTACCAGCGCCTGTCGGGTGGCAGCTTCGTCGCGCAGTCGAGCGATGGCGGCGCGACCTGGGACCAGCTCAAGACGTCGATCGCCACGGGTAGCCAGCTGCCGCGCATCGCTTATCGCGAGAGCGATGGGCTCTACCTCGCGAGCTACCAGGTCGGCAGCACCGCCCTGTCGATGTACGTGAAGACGAGCACCGACGTGCACGACTGGAGTGCCGCGCCGCAGGACTTCGCGTTGAGCGGCAACAATCACGACTCGCTGCCCGTGGTCATGCCTGACGGTGCGTTCGCGCTGTTCTGGATCCGCGAAAACGGCAGCCAGTTCGACCTCGCAGTGCGCCGTTCGACCGATGGCGCGACCTGGGACGACGCGATCACGCTCACCGATACACCGGGCGAGGATGATGTCGAACCGCACCCGCTCGTCGGCACGTCGTCGACCTCGGTCGAGCTCTACTGGGGCCGCGATACGCCCGCGGGCAGCCTCAGCCACGACATCGTGTTCGAGCCGAATGTGATGGTCTTCGACGTGGTCTTCGCCGACGGCTTCGATCCGGGCTGAGCGCCATAGGCCGGCGCACGGCGCGGTCTCTGTCGCGCCGCAGCACGCCCTGTTATCTTCGCGGGCCGCTCATCCCGAGAACCGGCCCGTGATCACGCAGGAAGAATTCGCCGCGCTCGCCGCGCAGGGATACAACCGCATCCCGCTCGTGCGCGAGGTGCTGTCCGATCTCGACACGCCGCTGTCGGTCTACCTCAAGCTCGCCGACGGGCCGTACTCGTACCTGTTCGAGTCGGTCGAGGGCGGCGAGAACTGGGGACGCCATTCGATCATCGGCCTGCCGTGCCGGCGCGTGCACGTGCTGCGCGGACGCACCCTCACGATCGAGGAGCTCGGTGACGTGGTCGAATCGCGCGAGCTCGACGATCCGCTCGGCGAGATCGAGCGCATCCGCGCCGCGTACAAGGTGGCGAGCGTGCCGGGCCTGCCCGCGTTCAGCGGCGGCCTCGTCGGACATTTCGGTTTCGAGACGATCGGCTGGATCGAGCCGCGCCTCGCGCGCGAGGACAAGCGCGACGAACTCGGCACGCCCGACGCGCTGCTCATGCTGAGCGAAGAAGTCGCGGTGTTCGACAACCTCAAGGGCCGCCTCTACCTCATCGTGCACGCCGATCCGGCGCAACCGCAGGCGTACGCGCGCGCGCGCCGGCGCCTCGACGAACTCGCGTTCCGCCTGCGCCATTCCGGCTCCGGCTATCCCGACGTGCTCGATCCGAAGGGCTTGGGCGAAGCGGATTTCGAATCGAGCTTCACGCGCGAACAATACGAGGCGATGGTCGAGCGCGCGAAGGAATACATCCGTGCCGGCGACATCTTCCAGGTGGTGCCGTCGCAGCGCCTGTCGGTGCCGTTCCGTGCGCGCCCGGTCGACGTCTACCGCGCGCTGCGCGCGCTCAATCCATCGCCGTACATGTATTTCATCGACCTCGGCCGCACGCAGATCGTCGGCTCGTCGCCGGAGATCCTCGTGCGCCTCAAGCAGGGCCGCGTCGTCGTGCGGCCGATCGCCGGCACGCGCCCGCGCGGCAGGATGCCCGAGGAGGATCTCGCGCTCGAGCAGGAACTGCTCGCCGACACCAAGGAGCGCGCCGAGCACCTCATGCTGATCGACCTCGGCCGCAACGACGTGGGCCGCGTCAGCCGGACCGGCACCGTCAGGCTCACCGAGAGCTTCGTGATCGAGCGCTACTCGCACGTGATGCACATCGTCAGCCAGGTCGAAGGCGAGCTGCGCGAGGGCCTGTCCTACATGGACGTGCTGAAAGCGACGTTCCCGGCCGGCACGGTCAGCGGCGCGCCGAAGGTCCGCGCGATCGAGATCATCCAGGAGCTCGAGCCACACAAGCGCAACATCTACGCCGGCGCGATCGGCTACATCGGCTGGAACGGCGATGCAGACACCGCCATCGCGATCCGCACCGCGGTCATCCAGGATGGACGTCTCTACGTCCAGGCCGGCGGCGGCGTCGTGTACGACTCCGACCCCGCGAAGGAGTGGGAGGAAACGATGAACAAGGGCCGCGCGCTGTTCCGCGCGGTGGCACAGGCCGCCGGCGGCTTGTGAGCCGCACGCCGCCGCCCACTTCGTTGGCGGATCAACTGCGCAGCGCGGGATCCGACGAATTTCCAGCGTCGTGGGCGAAGCGGCTGATCGCCGCTTGATCGCAGCACCCCCTTGCGTCACGCTTCAGGCTTGCACGATCGCGAACGCCCGCCGAAACGCTACGAGACCCTCGCCGACGAGATCGAAGCGTCGATCCGTGCAGGCACGCTGCGCGCGGGTGACCGCCTGCCGTCGGTACGCCAGGCCGCGGCGAGCCGGCGCGTGCACTCGTCAACCGTGTTCCAGGCGTACTACCGCCTCGAAGCGCGCGGCCTGATCCGCGCCCAGGCGAGGTCCGGCTACTACGTCGCCACCGTGCCGCCACCGTCGCTCGAACAGGCGTCGTCGCCGCAAAGCGATTCGATCGCGGTCGACGTCGGCGAGCGTGTGTTCACGATCCTCGAGGCGACGATGCGGCGCGACGTCGTGCCGCTCGGCTCGGCGTTCTCGAGCCCGACGCTGTTCCCGCTCGCACGCCTCGCCAAGACGATGGCATCGACCGTCCAGCGGCTCGATCCGCGCGCGAGCGTCGACCACCTCCTGCTCGGCAATGCCGCGTTGCGCCGGCAGATCGCCTTGCGCTACCTCGTCGACGGCCTGGCGATCGACGCGGACGAACTCGTCGTCACCAACGGCGCGATGGAGGCATTGCATCTCGGCCTTGCCGCGGTGACCAGGCCGGGGGATGCGGTCGTGGTGGAGTCGCCGACGTTCTACGCCGTGCTGCAGGCGCTCGAGCAGCGTGGCCTGCGTGCGATCGAAGTCGCGACCCATCCACGCGAAGGCATCGAGCTCGGTGCGCTCGCCGACGTGCTCGAACGCCAGCGGCCGGCTGCGTGCTGGCTCATGACGAACTTCCAGAATCCGCTCGGCAGCCTCATGCCGGACGCGAAGAAACGCGAACTCGTCGCGCTGCTCGCGCGACACGTCACGCCGTTGATCGAGGACGACGTCTACGGCGAACTGTACTTCGGTACGCGCCGGCCGCCGCCGGCCAAAGCGTACGACAGCGCCGGCCTCGTGCTGCACTGCTCGTCGTTCTCGAAATCCCTCGCGCCGGGCTATCGCATCGGCTGGATCGCCCCAGGTCGCCATCTGCGCACCGTCGCGCGGCTCAAGCTGTCGACCACGCTCACCGCGTCGACGCCGGCCGAAGCGACGCTCGCCGCGTACCTGGAACATGGCGGTTACGACCGGCACCTGCGCAAGTTGCGGCGGGCGCTCGTTCAGCAACGCGATGCGATGCTCGCGTCGATAGCGACGCATTTCCCGGCCGCGACGCGCGCGACGCGACCGGATGGCGGGTATTTCCTATGGCTCGAGTTGCCCGCGGGGGTCGACGCCCTCGAAGTACACCGGCGCGCCCTGGCGCGGGCGATCAGCGTCGCGCCAGGGCCGATCTTTTCGTCACGCGCGCAGTTCGAGCGCTACCTGCGGCTCAACTTCGGCCATCCGCACGACACGCGCCTCGAGGCGGCCGTGGCGGCACTGGGCCAGCTCGCGAAGCCGGCCTGAGTGCGACAATTCGCGCAGTCTGATCCGGTCGTTTCGGCGCCAACTGATCGGTTTGCCGGCCGCGGGCGCGGCTATCGTTGCCACCATCCACCACCGGGAGCCCGCCATGGCCGGCAAGATCCTCATCGTCAGTGCCTTCGCAGCGATCCTCTGGCAGCTCGGCGCGGGCCTGTATTTCATGATCGTCGACCATGGCACGACTAGTCGCACCGTGCGCGCGCTGACCTGGCGCATCGGCCTGTCGGTCGGTCTCATCCTCGTCGTCATGCTCGGCGTCGCGACCGGCTGGATCCAGCCGCACGGCCTTTCGCGCTGATGCGGCGCCTCGACATGCATCGCCGATCCGCTGCCGTGTTCGTTCTCGCGCTGTCGACATCGGCGGCGTGCGCCGACGACGGAATCGCAGAGCGGCTCGCTGCGTGCGCGGCCTGCCATGGCGCGCATGGTGAAGGCATGCGGGGTACCGAATACGTGCCGCACCTGGCCGGTAAACCGGCCGGCTACCTGTTCGAGCAACTCGCGGGCTTTCGCGACGGGCGCCGCGTGAATGCGTCGATGACCTGGCTCGTGCAGTTCGTCGACGACGACTGGCTGCGCGAGATCGCCGCGTACTACGCCGCGTTGCCGCCGCGCAGCAATGCCGCCGACACGGGGGCGGCGCAGCTCACGCCGGAGCGGCGCGCGCGCGCCGAACGCCTCGTGCGCGAAGGCGATCACGAGCACGGCGTGCCGGCGTGCAGCGCCTGCCACGGACCTGATCTCGCCGGCGTCGAGCCGGGGATCCCGGCGACGACAGGCTTGCCTGCCGACTACGTCGTCGCGCAGTTCGGCCACTGGCGCAACGGTTCGCGCCGTGCGCGCGAACCCGACTGCATGCGGGACGTCGCACGCGCGCTCTCGCCCGAGGACATCCGCGCGGTCGCGACGTGGCTGTCGCAGCAACCGAACGCGACGGGCCTGCGCCCTGCGGCCGCGGGCAGCGTCGTTCCGCCCGTGAGTTGCGGCGCGCTGAAGGTGGAGGCGACACCGTGAGGCTGCGTCGCATCCTGTTCGTGTTCGCCTGGCTGCTGTTGCCGTGCCTGCTCGCGGCCGTCGCGATCGCGGCCGTGCTGTTCGCGCGCCAGGGCGGCGTCGAGCCGTATCGCATTCCGCACGGCGGGCGCGTCGTCGCGACCGACGCGGCGACGCTCGCGCGTGGCGACTACCTCGCGCGCATCGGCAACTGCCGCGCCTGCCACACGACGCGTGGCGGCTCGCCCTTCGCCGGAGGCCGTGCGTTCGCGACCGGCATCGGCACCGTCCACAGCACCAACATCACGCCCGATCCCGATCACGGCATCGGCGACTGGTCGGCCGATGAATTCGCGCACGTGATGCGTCATGGCGTGGCGCGTCGCGGCGCGCTCTACCCGGTCTTCCCGTACGCGCACTTCGCCGAAGTCGCCGACGCCGACCTCGACGCGATCTATGCTTGGTTGCGCACGCAACCGGCGAGCGCGTCCGAGCCGCCAGCGAACCGGCTCGAGCCGCCGGCGGATTCGCGCCGCGCGCTGGTCGGCTGGCGCATGCTGCACTACCGCCCGAGCGACGCGCGCATCGATCCGAGCGATCGTGGGCGTTACCTCGTCGAGGGTCTCGGCCACTGCGCGATGTGCCACAGCGCGCGCGGTGAGCGTGGTTCGCTGCCGTCGGAAGGCCACTTCGCGGGTGGGCGCATTCCCGGTATCGGCTGGTACGCGCCGCCGCTCGATCGCGTGCAGCTCGCGCGCTACTCGGAACAGGAACTCGCCGACTACCTGCGCACCGGCACGTCCGCGCATGGCAGCGCGTACGGGCCGATGGCCGAGGTCGTCTACGCGAGCCTGCGCGAGCTCACGCCCGACGATGCGCTCGCGATCGCGCGCCACCTCAAGCAGGTCGAGCCGGCGCCGCTGCGTGCGCCGGTCGGCACCGATGCGAGCGACGACCCCGGCAGCAAGGGTGCACAGGCCTACGCGCATGCGTGCGCCGATTGCCACGGCAAGGACGGCGAGGGGAAACCGGGTGCGTACCCGCCCTTGCAGGGCTCGGTCGCGGCCACCGCCACCGACGCAACCAATGCGGTGCGGCTCGTGCTCTATGGCGGCATGCCCGTCGCGCTCGATGGCGGGCCGCGACCGCATTCGATGCCGCCGTTCGTGCAGCAGCTCGATGCGGACGAGATCGCGGCGGTGATCAACTACCTGCGCCGCCGCTGGGGCGGGCGCGACGACCGCATCAGCGCGCAGGACGTCGAATCGATGCAGGGCATCATCGTCGATTGAATCCATGAACGCATTCTTCGAAACCGGACTCTCGTTCATCCTGTTCCTTCCGACATTCGCGATCGTCGGCGCCCTCTACTGCGCCTGGCCGCGTGCGCCGCGCGGCGCCGCGCGCTGGCTCGCCGATGTCGGCGTGCTCGCGCTCGCCGCAGGGGCGAGCATCTTCGCGATGCGCTGGGGTTTCGACGCGGGCACCGGCAGCGGCGGCCACCTGTGGCGGCAGATCGTCGCGACGCTGCTGGCGTACGGCGTGTTCCTCGCGGTGCTCGCGCTGGCGTGGCCCATGCGGGCGCGGTGGATGCGGGGCAGGAGCAGGGGCGAGGGCTGAGGGCGGGGAGGCACGTGCCATTGGTTCCTGCGCCAACGTAATGAACCATGATGGCGTCGCCGCTCATCGAGCGGCGCGCTCGCGTAGGATTGGCTTGGCCGCCGCCGCGAAGAGCATCGTGGCTTCCGCCCGCTCCCACGGAAGCGTGCTCGCGCGAGCCCCGGCGCTTCGTGAGGGCGCCGGAAGGCGCGGTGCTTGCCCTCAGCCCTCAGCCCTTAGGCCCCAGCCCAGCATGACCCACGCCACCCCGCTCATTGCGACGCTCGTCTCCGCATTCGTGCTCGCCTACGTCGCGGGCATGCTCGCGCAGCGGCTGCGGCTGCCGCCGATCGTCGGTTACCTGCTTGCGGGTGTCGCGATCGGTCCGTTCACGCCCGGCATCGTCGCCGACCAGGCGCTCGCGCCGGAGCTGTCGGAGATCGGCGTGATCCTGCTCATGTTCGGCGTCGGCCTGCACTTCTCGCTCGGTGACCTGCTCGCGGTGCGCGCGATCGCGCTACCGGGTGCGGCGGTGCAGATCGCGATCGCGACCGCGCTCGGCATGCTGCTCGCCTGGGCAATGGGCTGGCCCGTCGGCGCGGGCCTCGTGCTCGGGGTCGCGCTGTCGACCGCCAGCACGGTGGTATTACTGCGCGCGCTCGAGGAGCGCAGCCTGCTCGAGACGCAGCGCGGCCGCATCGCGATCGGCTGGCTCATCGTCGAGGATCTCGCGATGGTGCTCACGCTCGTGCTGCTTCCCGCGCTCGCGGGCCTGCTCGGCGGCACCGCGCAAGACGGCGTCAATCTCTACGCTGCGCTCGGCCTGACGCTCGCCAAGGTCGCCGCATTCGTCGCCGTGATGCTGCTGTTCGGCCGGCGCGCGATCCCGTGGCTGCTCGAGCGCACCGCGGGGACGGGCTCGCGCGAACTGTTCACGCTCGCGGTGCTCGGCATCGCGCTCGGCGTCGCCTATGCCTCGGCGGTGCTGTTCGGCGTGTCGTTCGCGCTCGGTGCGTTCTTCGCCGGCATGGTGCTCAACGAGTCGAAGCTGAGCCACCAGGCCGCGCAGGATTCGCTGCCGTTCCGCGATGCGTTCGCGGTGCTGTTCTTCGTCTCGGTCGGCATGCTGTTCGATCCGTCGATCCTCGTGCGCGCGCCGCTGCCCGTGCTCGGCGTGCTCGCGATCATCCTCTTCGGCAAATCGATCGGCGCGTTCCTCATCGTGCGCGCGTTCGGCCGTCCGACCGAGGTCGGCCTCACGATCGCGACGAGCCTCGCGCAGATCGGCGAGTTCGCCTTCATCCTCGCCGGCCTCGGCATCGAACTCGGCCTGCTGCCCAAGGACGGCCGCGACCTCGTGCTCGCCGGCGCGATCCTCTCGATCTGCGCGAACCCGCTGCTGTTCATCGCGCTCGACCGCTGGGTCGCGCGCCGCGAGGCCGCGCACGCCGCCGCGGCGGCCACGATCCAGCCCGACCTGCCGCCGGGGCCGCCGCTGCCCGAACGCGACCACGTGATCCTCGTCGGCTTCGGCCGCGTCGGGTCACTGGTCGGCCAGCGCCTGCATGGCGAAGGCATGCCGCTCGCCCTGATCGAGCCCGACGCGGATGCGGTCGAGCGCGCGCGGACGCTCGGCATCGCTGCGCTCGTCGGCAACGCGGCGGCGGTCGACAAGCTCGCCGCGGTCCACATCGCCCACGCGCGTGCGATCGTCGTCGCGATCCCGCAGCCCCTCGAGGCCGGGCAGATCATCCGCCATGCGCGCGAGGCGAACCCGGGGATCGCCGTACTCGCGCGCGCACATTCGGACGAGGAAGTCGCCTACCTGCTCGGCTGCGGCGCCGACGCCGCGGTCATGGGCGAGCGCGAGATCGCGCGCAGCATGTGCGAGTCGGTCGACGGCCTCGCGCGCTGGTTCGGGCGGCGCGACGCCGAGGCCGATCCCGACGCGGCCTGAGCGCGCAGCCGTCCATACCCGGGCGTGCTGCCGTTCGGCCGTATACTCGTCCTCTGGCACCGGCGCGACGGGTGTGACCACCATTGACCATGAAGGATTTCAGGATCGAGTTCCTGACTCACGAGGGGTACGCGTTCTTGGCTGCCGAGATCGCCTATCGAGAGCAACGGATATGTCAGCTCTTCCGACGCGTAGAGGACGATGGCATCGACATCGAAATCCTTGACGAGCGCTTCGAGCTGGAAGAGTCCGTTCTGAGGTTTCCGCTGGACGATTTTCTTGCGGTGCTGGATCGCACCAAAGCGGAGCTGCTCGCTTTGCGGCTGGACGGAATGACGTAGTCGATGCTTCGGAAGCACCGGCGTTGGTCGATTGAGAATGGACAAGGTGCGAGCTCTATGCTGTTAATGATCGACAACTACGATTCGTTCACGTTCAACCTCGTGCAGTACTTCGGCGAGCTCGGCGAGGACGTGCGCGTGATCCGCAACGACGAGATGACCCTGCCGGCGCTGCGCGCGCTGCGGCCGTCGGCGATCGTGATCTCGCCGGGGCCGGGCACGCCGGATGATGCGGGCGTGTCGCTCGAGGTGCTGCAGCGGCTCGGTGGCGAGGTACCGGTGTTCGGCGTCTGCCTCGGCCACCAGTCGATCGGCCAGGCATTCGGCGGGCGCGTGATCCGCGCGAAGGAGATCATGCACGGCAAAACCTCGCCGATCCATCACGCGGGCAAAGGCGTGTTCCGCGGCCTGCCCGATCCGTTCGAGGCGACGCGCTACCACTCGCTCGTGGTCGAGCAGTCGTCGCTGCCGGACTGCCTCGAAATCACCGCGTGGACCGAGCATGCGGATGGTTCGCTCGACGAGATCATGGGCCTGCGCCACCGCACGCTGCCGATCGAAGGCGTGCAGTTCCATCCCGAATCGATCCTCACCGAACATGGCCATGCGATGCTGCGCAACTTCCTCGCGCAATCGCTGCCCAAAGCCGCCTGACGCGCCGCACCGGGGAGAGGGAGCGATGCACGCACGCCATGTCCTGTCCGCCACGGTCGCAAGCGCGTTGCTCGCGGCGTGTGCGACGAAACCGCCGCACGAGGCCGGTGCGCGCGTCGAGCTCGACGGCGATGCGTCGGTATTCCTGCCCGGCGTCGTGTCGTCGGAATACTCGGAGATCCGCGCGGCGCTCAGCCCCGACGGCAACACCGTGCTGTGGGGCAGCACGAACCGGCCCGGCGGCGCGGGCGGATGGGACGTCTGGATGAGCCGGCGCAACGACGGCTCATGGAGCGCACCCGTCGCGGCCGCGTTCGATACGCCCGCGAACGAGTTCGATCCCGCGTTCGCGGCCGATGGCCGCACGGTCTACTTCTTCTCCAATCGCGTCGGCGGTTACGGTGGCGACGATCTCTGGCAGGCCGCGTTCGATCCGGCATCGGCGACGTTCGGTGCGCCAGTGAACCTCGGCGCGGGTGTCAATTCCGCCGGCGACGAATGGGCGCCGAGCCCGTCCGCCGACGGCCGCAGCCTGCTGTTCTCGACCAACGGCCGCGGTGGTGCGGGCCGACACGACCTGTTCACGAGCGCATGGCGCGACGGCGCGTGGCAGGCCGCGGTGCCGATCGCGGGCGAGGTCAATGGTGCCGGCGACGACTTCGACGCGGCCTGGCTCGACGGTGGCCGCGTGCTCGTGTTCGCGCGTTCCGACGACGTCGACGACGCGCCGATCGCGCTGTGGTCGGCCGTGCGCGACGGCGATCGCTATGTGCACGCGCAACCGCTCGACGCGCGCGTCAACGTCGACGGCGGCTGGATCCTCGGCCCGTCGATCGATCCCGCGCATCAGGGCGTTCTGCTGTTCTCCGGCGAGCGGCCAGGCGGGCAGGGGCGAACCGACATCCACTCCATCCACTACCGCGTGCGCTGAGCGCGAGTCCGACCGACCCATGCCGATCACCCCGCAGGAAGCGCTGCAACGCGCGATCGAACACCGCGAGATCTTCCATGACGAGATGGTCGAGCTCATGCGCCAGATCATGCGCGGCGAGGTGTCCCCTACGCTGGTCGCAGCGATCGTCGCCGGATTGCGCGTGAAGAAGGAGACGATCGGCGAGATCACCGGCGCCGCACGCGTGATGCGCGAACTCGCCGCGAGGGTCGACGTCGGCACGCCCGCGCACTTCGTGGACATCGTCGGCACCGGCGGCGACGGCGCGCACACGTTCAACATCTCGACCGCGAGCATGTTCGTAGCCGCGGCCGCGGGCGCCAAGGTCGCCAAGCACGGCAATCGCAGCGTGTCGTCGAAGTCCGGCAGCGCCGACGTGCTCGAGGCACTCGGAGCGGTCATCGACCTCGGCCCGGCCGAAGTCGCGCGCTGCTTCGCGCAGACCGGCATTGGCTTCATGTTCGCGCCGAACCACCATCCGGCGATGAAGGTCGTCGCACCGGTGCGCAAGGAACTCGGGGTTCGCACGCTGTTCAACATCCTTGGCCCGCTGACCAATCCCGCGGGCGCGCCGAACATCCTCATGGGCGTGTTCCATCCCGACCTCGTCGGCATCCAGGTGCGCGCGCTGCAGCAGCTCGGCGCGCGCCATGCGCTCGTCGTCTGGGGCCGCGACGGCATGGACGAAATCTCGCTCGGTGCGGCGACGATGGTCGGCGAGCTGCGCGATGGCGTCGTGCGCGAATACGCGATCGAGCCGGAGGACTTCGGCCTCGTGATGGCCTCGAGCCGCAATCTGCGCGTCGCGCACGCGCTCGAGTCGAAGGCACTGCTGCTCGAGGCGCTCGACGACACGCCGGGCGTCGCGCGCGACATCGTGCTGCTCAATGCGGGCGCGGCGCTGTACGCGGCCGACCTTGCGGGCTCGATCCAGGACGGCATCGAACGCGCGCGCGCGGTCGTTGCGAGCGGTGCTGCGCGTGCGAAGCTCGATGCATTCGTCGCCGCGACGCGGCAGCTCGCCGCAGGGGCAACGTCCCCGGCCTAGGTGGGTCTTGGCGCATCATTGGGAAGAACAGCGCGGCTGAAGCCGCTCCCACGACAGCAGCATGGCCGCTACGCTTTTCAGCCCAGCCCCAGCCCCCAGCCCCCAGCCCCCAGCCCTCAGCCTCAGCCCTCGCATGTCCGACATCCGCCAACGCAGCCACGCGCGCAAGGTCGAAGAGATCGCCGAACGCAGCGCGCGCCAGCCACTCGCCGAACTCTCCGCGCAGGTCGCCGACCTGCCGCCGACGCGCGGTTTCGCCGCTGCGCTGGAAACGAAGATCGCGGCCAGCGCGGCCGGCGTGATCGCCGAGGTCAAGAAGGCCAGCCCGTCGCAGGGCGTGATCCGCGCGGA
>NZ_JBQCFP010000014.1:0-22689 GCF_051958935.1 Dokdonella sp.
GCCGCGACGATGTTCGGCTTCGACTACCGCATCGAGTGCTACGTGCCCGCGCCGAAGCGGCGCTACGGCTACTACGTGCTGCCGATCCTGCATCGTGGTCGCCTCGTCGGGCGGCTCGATGCGAAGGCGCATCGGGCCGAGGGCGTGTTCGAGGTCAAGGCGCTCTTCCTCGAACCGGGCGTGCAGGCGGACGAGGCCTTGGTCGCGGCGCTCGCCGCAGCGATCGGCGACTGCGCCGCCTGGCATGCGACGGCGCAGGTACGGCTCGGCCGCTGCGATCCGAAGGCGTTGCGCGGGCCGCTGCGCGCAGCGCTCGCGGATTGCGCGAACGCGTAGCGGGTTGCCGCGCCGCATCGATCTGCGCAAGATCGCCCGGCGTGCATGCGTCGCGAGGAGGCATCGATGAGCTTCGAGGAGATCGGCACGATCGCGCTTCGCCTCGGTCTTGCCGTCGTCGTCGGCGGTCTTATCGGCCTCAACCGCGACCTGCACCGCAAGCCCGCCGGCGTGCGCACGCATGCGCTCGTCAGCCTCGGCACCGCGCTGATGGTGATCGCGATCCTGCCGCCGGGGAGCACGCTCGATCAGCGCGTCGACGCGCTCAGCCGCGTGATCCAGGGCGTCCTCACCGGCATCGGATTCCTCGGTGCGGGGGTGATCCTGCACGACGCCGGCAACGGGCGCGTGCGCGGGCTCACGACCGCAGCGACGATCTGGGTCACCGCACTGATCGGCGTCGCCTGTGGCGCGGGCCAGTACGCCGCGATCACGATCGCGTTCGTCTTCGGCGCGCTCGCGGTGCTGTTCGGCGGCAGCATCGAGCGCGCGTTCCGGCGTCGTTTCCCCGACCGCACCGACGACGACCGGCCACTTCCATGAGCCGTGTCATGCATGCGGCATGGCGAGCGATTAGGATGTAGCGGTCGACCCGTCACAGAGCCGGAGGTTCCGATGCGCCTCATGCATGGCGTACCACTGCTGGTGTCGCTCGCCGCTTCGTCCGCATGCGCGAGCGAGCCGCCGAAGGCATCCGAGCCGCCACGGCCCACATCCGTCGAAGCCTCGACCGCGCGTGGCCTGCTGCGCATGCCCGCGCAGGCGCGCGTCGGCGAGACGCCGCTGCCCGATGCGAAGATCGAATTCAGTTGCACGACGGGCCAGGGCGGGGCGCTGCAGGTCGCGGTGATCCTGCCCGCGCCGGAAGCGGTCGCCGGATTCCCGCTCGAGGCGTTCGAGGGGCCGGACGGCATCGGCGAGACGAAGACGCTCGCGAAGTGGTCGATGCTCGGGCCGAACGCGATGGAGGTCGCCGGGCCGATCTCGGGCTGGCGCGGCGTCGACGGTGACGGCTTCCTGCTCGCGAGTTCGCGTCGCTCGAAAACCGAAACGGATCTCGCGCGCCTGTTGCGGCGCTGGGTCAATGACGGCGGCCAGCAGCTCTGGCTCACGGTCGATCCCCCCGCGGGCGGTGAAAAGCTCGAGGTGCGCGCGATGCCCGAAGGCTGGCGCACGCGCCTCGGCGTCGCGCTGTCGCAGTGCTTCGCGGTCGTACATCACCGCTGAGCGCCCCCGGGGGCGCTCAGAGCGTCTTGCCGATCACGTCGCTGAGCAGGGTGAAGTCCGAATCGAGCGCGACGGCTGCGCCAGTCGGCAGGCCATCGACGGCGTCCGCGCGCATCGAGGTGAGGTGCATCCAAGGCTCCGCGTGCGTCGGGCCGGGTACGGTGGCCATCCAGCGCGGCTTGTTCTCGTTCTCGCCGTGCCTGAGCATCCGGAATTCGACCGGCGCGATGTACTGGCGCGGTTCGAGCGGGGCCGAGCTGCCGTCGGCACGCTGGACGGTCCAGGCGCGCGCCGCGTTCAAGGCCGATCGCTCGAACAGTCGCCGCCATTCCTCGGCGACATTGGCGTTGGCCGTGGTGGCACCGAGGTTCGTCTGGTAGGCGCCCGCGTTGCGTACCTTGCCGTTGGCGTCGACGTCGAGCACGAGGAGTACGCGTGCGCCGAGTCCGGCGCTCGCGGCCGCGTAGGGGTACTTCGGCGCCGGGATGCTCTTGATCCTGACGTCGTCGCCGAACGAGGCCGAGGTCAGGCGCAACTGGTACGTGTCGCGCTCGGTCGGGATCGCCTGGAGGCTCAGGCGCATCGTCGTGCGCGCGACGACCGGTTTGCCGTCACGCACGATCGGCTGGAAGCGCCATTTGGCCACCGCGGCCTCGACCGCCTTCTTCGCTGCCGCGTCGGTATCGCCGTCGATCGCATAGCTGCGAACGGAGCCGTCGGGGCCGACTTCGAGCGTGCCGTTCAGGGAAAGCACGTATTCGGTCTGCGGAGCGGCGAACGCCGCGCCGGCGAGCAGGGTGAAGGCGACAGCCAGAGCGATCCGCCACTTCGTGCGCATTTGGATACTCCTTTACAGAGTGCGCAAGTGTAGCAGCTGCGCCGCGCGTCGCAACGCGCGGCGCCCCGATCGCGGTCAGGCCGGGCGCGAGTTGCGCTGGCCGCCGCCGCGCTGCGGCTTGCGGTTGCGCGCACCCGGGTGTGCGCCGTTGCCGCCGTTGTTGCCGACGTGCGGGCGGCGCGCGTGGCGCTGCGGCGGACGCTGGTTCTGCTGCGGGCGCGAGCGCGCCGAGTCGTCCAGGCGCAGCGGCTGCGACGGCTCGAAGCCGGCGACCGCTTCGACTGCGATGTCCTGCTTGAGCAGGCGGCGGATGTCGCGCAGCAGGCCGTCTTCTTCGTGCGAAACGAGCGAGATCGCAAGGCCCTCCGCGCCGGCGCGACCGGTGCGGCCGATGCGGTGCACGTAGTCCTCGGCGACCATCGGCAGGTCGTAGTTGACGACCATCGGCAATTGGTCGATGTCGAGGCCGCGCGCCGCGATGTCGGTCGCGACGAGCACGCCGACCTTGCCGCTCTTGAAGTCCTTGAGCGCGCGCGTGCGCTGGTTCTGGCTCTTGTTGCCGTGGATCGCGGCGGCGGCGAGGCCCGCCTGCTCGAGCACGCGCGCGAGCTTGTCCGCGCCATGCTTGGTGCGGCCGAACACGAGCGTCTGGCGCGCGTCGTTGCGAAGCAGGTGCAGCAGCAGGTCGCGCTTCTTCGCCGCATCGACCGGGTGCACGCGATGCGTGACGGTCGCGGCGACGCTGTTCGGCTTGGCGATCTGGATCTCCACCGGGTCGCGCATGAATTCGCCGGCGAGCGCCTTGATCTCCGGCGCGAACGTCGCCGAGAACAACCACGTCACGCGGTTCTGCTTGGGCAGATGGCCGAGGATGCGCTTGATCGAGGGCAGGAAGCCCATATCGAGCATGCGATCCGCTTCGTCGAGGATGAGCACCTCGATCTGCGAGAGGTTCACGCTGCGCTGCTGGATGTGGTCGAGCAGGCGGCCCGGCGTCGCGACGAGGATCTCGACGCCGCGACGCAGCGCCTCGACCTGCGGCTGCATGCCGACCCCGCCGAAGATCGTCGTCGCGCGCACGCCGAGGTGCTTGCCGTAGGCGCGCACGCTGTCGTGTACCTGCGCGGCGAGTTCGCGCGTGGGCGTCAGCACGAGTGCGCGCGGCGCCTTCGGCGTCGCGGGCCTGCGCTCACCGGTGTAGAGCCGATGCAGCAGTGGCAGCGAGAATGCGGCGGTCTTGCCGGTGCCGGTCTGCGCGCCGGCGAGCAGGTCGCGGCCTTCCAGCGCCGGCGGGATCGCCGCGGCCTGGATCGGGGTGGGATCGGTATAGCCTTGTTCGGCGAGCGCGCGCAGCAGCGCAGGCGCAAGCCCGAGGGTTTCGAACGACATGGTGGACTCCTGATGACGAGTCGGCACACGAATGTGCCGTGCCGGCATTTCCGTCGATGACGAGCGGAAGGCAGGCAGCACCCAGCGTTCCCAAGAAACCGCGCTGAAGGTGCGAAGATGGGCGGATCGAGGCCGGGATGGCCGGCGATTCCGGAATGAGGCGACGAAGCCGATCGGTGCGGAACGCTGATCGCGCCGGGAGGCGACGATCGGGTGCGCTCCAGAGGGAAAACCGCGTAGCGGCGCAACAGACCGGGCGCACGATACACGAAGTCCCGCGGTTCGGCCACTTGCACGCGCGCACCGACGTCTCGCCATTCAGTTTTGCCGCGTTGACCTGCCACGGCGCCGCGCCTAGGCTGCTTCGACGTATTCACCGCCGGCGCCACCCGATGTCGTTGCCCTGGATCTATTTATTGCTCGCCGGCCTCGCCGAGATCGCATGGGCCGTCGGCCTCAAGTACACCGATGGCTTCTCGCGTCCGCTGCCGACACTCGCGACGGTCGCGGGCATGACCGTGAGCTTCTGGCTGCTCGCACTCGCGATGCGTGAGATTCCGCTCGGCACCGCCTACGCGGTGTGGACCGGGATCGGCGCGGTCGGCACGGTCATCCTCGGCATGGTGCTGTTCGGCGAATCGCGCGATTTCGCGCGACTCGCCTGCATCGCATTGATCGTCGCGGGTGTGGTCGGCCTCAAGTGGCTCGGCGGAGCGGGCCAGGCGTGACGAAGCCATCGGATCGGACGGCGGCAGCCGCCGAGTCACGCGGGGGCGTGCGTCTGGACGTCTGGCTGTGGGCAGCGCGCTTCTACAAGACCCGCTCGCTCGCCAAGCAGGCGATCGAAGGCGGCAAGGTCGAGCTCGGCGAAGGCAGCGCGCGTCCGGCGCGCCTCGTGCACGTCGGTGACCGCCTGCGCGTCGCGCGCGGCGAGGAGCGATACGAGATCGACGTGCTCGGCCTCAGCGAAACGCGCGGACCCGCGAGCGTGGCGCAGCAGTTGTACGGCGAAACCGAAGCCGGCCGCGCCGCGCGACTCGCCGCCGCGGAGCAAAGGCGGCTCACGGGCGCGGGCTACGCCAAGCCGCCGAGCAAACCGGACAAGCGTGCGCGGCGGTTGATCCGTGCGCTCGGCGACATCGACGCGCTGTGAGCGCTCGGCGCGACGCGTATCCTCGTGACGGCGCAGCGGCTCAGGTGAGTTTCTTCAGGCGATAGAGCGCATCGAGCGCTTCGCGCGGCGACATCGCATCGGGATCGAGCGCGCGCAGCGCTTCTTCGGCGGGCGAGGGCAGCGGTGGCGCGAACAAGCCGAGTTGCGGTTGCGCTTGCGCGGCGACGGCCGCCGTGTCGCGTGCGCCGCTTTCGAGCGTGCGCAAGGTCGCGCGCGCGTCGGCGATCACCGCCTTGGGCAAGCCCGCGAGCGCGGCGACCTGCAGGCCGAAGCTGCGGTTGGCCGGACCTTCCTTCACCGCGTGCATGAACACGAGCTGCTCGCCCCGCTCCTTGTCGTTGAACTCGACCGCATCGAGGTGCACGTTGGCGATGCCGTCGACTTCGCCCGCGAGTGCGGTGAGTTCGAAGTAGTGCGTCGCGAACAGCGCATAGGCGCGATTCACGGTCGCGAGGTGCAGCGCGCACGCGCGCGCGAGCGCGAGGCCGTCGTAGGTCGACGTGCCACGGCCGATCTCGTCCATGAGCACGAGGCTGTGCGCGGTCGCGTTGTGCAGGATGTTCGCGGTTTCGCTCATCTCGACCATGAAGGTCGACTGGCCGCGCGCGAGGTCGTCGCCCGCGCCGATGCGCGTGAAGATGCGATCGATCGGGCCGATCGTCGCGCTGTCGGCGGGGACGTGGCTGCCGATGTGCACGAGGAGCACGATGAGCGCCGCCTGGCGCATGTACGTCGACTTGCCGCCCATGTTCGGGCCGGTGACGACGAGCATGCGCCGCCCGTCGTGCAGGTCGAGGTCGTTCGGCTCGAACGGATCGCTGCGCACCTGTTCGACCACCGGGTGGCGGCCGCGCACGACGTGGATGCCGCCGGTGTCGGCGAGCGTCGGCCGGTTCCAGCGCAAGATGTCGGCGCGCTCGGCGAGGTTGGCGAGCACGTCGAGCTCGGCGATCGCCGCGGCGGCCACCTGCAACGGCGCGAGCCGCTGCAGCAGCACGTCGAGGATGCCGTCATAGAGCCCGCGTTCGCGCATCAGTGAGCGCTCGCGCGCCGACAGCACCTTGTCCTCGAAGGCCTTGAGCTCTTCCGTGACGTAGCGCTCGGCGCCCTTGATCGTCTGCCGGCGCGTGTAGTGCACCGGCGCCTTGTCGGCCTGCCCCTTGCTGATCTCGATGTAGTAACCGTGCACGCGGTTGTAGCCGACCTTGAGCGTCGGGATGCCGCTCGCGGCCTTCTCGCGTTCTTCGAGGTCGACGAGAAACTGGTCAGCATTCGTTGCGAGCGCACGCAGTTCGTCGAGTTCGGCATCGAATCCGCCGCGCACGACGCCGCCATCGCGCGCGAGCACGGGCGGGACGTCGACAATCGCGGCGGCGAGGTAAGCGGCGGTGTCGGCATGCTGACCCAGCCGGTCGACGAGATCGCCGAGCAGGGGGCTCAGGCGAGACGCGCCATCGTCCTCGAGCGTGCCGCGCGTCGCGACGATCGCCTCGGCGAGCTTCGGCGCGAGCGCGAGCCCATCGCGCAGTGTCGAGAGGTCGCGCGGCCGCGCCGAACGCAGGGCGACGCGCGCAAGGATGCGTTCGAGGTCGCCGATGCCGCGCAGGACTTCGCGCAGGTCTTCGTACCGGCGCGCATCGACGAGGCTGTCGACCGCCTGCTGGCGCCGGCGCAGCACGGTGCGGTCGCGCAGCGGGCGATGCAGCCAGCGGCGCAGCAGGCGCGCGCCCATCGGCGTGATCGTGCGGTCGAGCACGCCGAGCAGCGTGTGCTCGCGGTTGCCGCTCGCGTGCGTGTCGAGTTCGAGGTTGCGGCGCGTCGCCGCGTCCATCGCGAGCGTCTCGTCGGCCGTCTCGACCGCGAGCCCTGCGAGATGCGGCAGCGCGGCCTTCTGCGTTTCCTGCACGTAACCGAGCAGGGCGCCCGCGGCCGCGACCGCGAGCGACATGCCGTCGCAGCCGAAGCCGGACAGGTCGCGTGTGCCGAAGAATCGCGCGAGTTCGCGCTGCGCGGTGGCGGTGTCGAAATGCCACGGCGCGCGCCGACGCAAGCCGGGCAAGCCCGTGACGAATGCGGGCCACGCGACGTCTTCGCCGACCAGCGTCTCCGCGGGCGTGAGGCGCGCGAGCTCGGCCGCGAGTGCCTCGGCATCGGCCGCTTCGCCGAGCAGGAAGCGGCCCGCGGAGAGATCGACCCAGGCGAGTCCGTAGTTCGACGTGCCCGCGGCGATCGCGAGCAGCAGATTGTCGCGGCGCTCTTCTAGCAGCGCCGCGTCGGTGACCGTGCCCGGCGTCACGACGCGCACGACCTTGCGTTCGACCAGGCCCTTGCTCGCCGCCGGCTCGCCGAGCTGCTCGCAGATCGCGACCGACTCACCGAGCTTGACCAGCCGGGCGAGGTAGCCTTCGACCGCGTGATACGGCACCCCCGCCATCGGAATCGGCGCCCCCGCCGACGCCCCCCGCTGGGTCAGCGTGATGTCGAGCAGCCGCGCGGCCTTGCGCGCATCCTCGTAGAACAGCTCGTAGAAGTCGCCCATGCGGAAGAACACGAGCGTGTCGGGGTACTCCGCCTTGGCGGCGAAGTACTGGCGCATGAGCGGCGTGTGTTGCGAAACGTCGACGGCAGACATCCGGTCCGGCCTGGCGGGCTGACCGGATAGTCTAGCGTGCGCGGGCGCGACTACGCGGGTTCGTCGAAGCCGTCGTCGAAGACCACATCGGGCGGTACCCAGATCGGTGCCCCGATCGTGTCGAGGCCGGTCTGCGGGCCGGTGATCACCTGGCTCGGGGCGACGTTGCCGTCGTCGTCGAGGGCGAACACGAGCAGCTTGTTGTCCCCCGCTTGCACGTCGGCGCTCACGCTCGCGATGAGGCGACGCCGCAGGGGGTCGATCGCGAGGCCGAGCAGGTACGAACCGGATGGCAGTTCGAGGCCGGTCGCCGCGCCGGCGATCGTGCGCAGAGGCGCGACGTTGCCGTCGGCGTGATCGTCGAACGCGATGATGCGTGCGGACACCGAGCCGTCGGGCTGGCGCGTATTCGCGGCGACATGGAGCACGTGCGCCTGCGCGTCCCAGGCAATGCCGCCGACCCAGCCGCCTAGGCCGGTGAGGTCGCCCTTGATCACGCGCTTGGGTGCGGTATTGCCCGCATCCGCGCGGTTGAATACGAGCACCTTGGGCGCGAACGACGGCCCGAAGTCGCTGTCGGTGAGTGCGACTTCGTCGCTCGCTTCGAGGTAGGTGAGCGACGCGGGATAGTTGAGCTGGGTCACGCTGGTCGACGAGCCGCCCCAGTCGAGCAAGTGCAGCCAAGGCGCCTCGCCGCTCGCCTCGAGCGCGAAGCCGATGAGGCAGCAGCCGCTCGCGGTCGTGAGGAGTTCGCCGTGCGGCGGGTCGAGCGCGACCGTGCGCGGCTGCCCGAGGATCGGTGGGTCGAGCACGCGCAGCGGGGCGACGTCGCCGTCCGCGTAGGCCGGGAACACGCGGATCGCCTGGCCCCAGAAGTCGGCGACGTACACGCTGCCTTCGCTCGCCTGATAGCTGCCTCCGGTCGCCGATACGATCGTCGACTGCGGACCAGCGAGCGTGCGCAGCGGCGCGACGTCGCCGTGCGCATCGTCGGCGAAGGCGCGCAGTGCTTGCGGTGCACCGCTGCCGTCGCCGTAGCTGCCGACGAGGATGTCGGCGCGTGCGGGCAGGGTGGCTGTGACGAACAATGCGAAAGCGAGCGGGCGGATCATGGCGGAATGCCTCCAGTTTCCTGCCACTACGCGATTCGGGGCCGAATCCCCGAACGACGCGAGGTGCGGACTCAGGCCGGCACGAGGTCGAACGCGATCGAAAGGCGCGTGCCGTTGCCGCGGAACGGGCGCGTGCCGTGCCAAAACCACGATGGAAACAACACGAGCAGGCCGGGCTCGGGCTTGATGAAATAGTCGGCGGGCAGTGCGGTCGGCGTCGGCACGCCGCATTCGCCGAATGCGACCCAGCCGGCGCCGTCGCGCTCGGCCATGCCGGGCGGCAACTCGATGCAGCACGCCGATGACAGCCAGCCCTGCCGGTGGACGTGGCTCACGTGATGGCCGCGGCTTCGCAGGCGCACCGACCGCATGTCGGCGACGCGGCAGGCACCGGTGTTGCGCCGGCGCAGTGGATCCGCGCCGTGGCCGAGGCCATCGAGATAGCGTCGCACCGGGCCTTCGATCGCGCGCGCGAACGCACGGGTCGCCGGATCGGTAGCGCACGCAGGGTCGATCGAAACCTGGGTACCGCGACGCAGGGTCTGGTTGGCCTGCGGCTGCGACGCGTGGCGGCGATGCAGCGCCGCGGCGAGATCGCGCAGGTACGCCGCGAGGTCAGGCCAGCCCGGTGGCGTGTCGAGCATCGACGCGCGCACGAGCGTCGCGTAGTCGCACGACGCCGGGCGGTGGTCGTCGCCGAGCAGGCGCCATGCGCTCGTGCGCAGCGCGAGCGCGTGCGCATCGCAGGGATCGTGGCGCAGCATTTCGCCGGTCACCGCGAGCACGTCGTGCGCGCGGCCGAGCGCGAGCAATGCATCGGCGTGGGCAGCGACGACGTCGATGCGACCCGGCGCGCTGCGGTGTGCGCACTCGACGTGGACGAGTGCGCGCGGTGGGTCGAAGCCGATGGCGAGCTGCGCCGCCGCGACGTGCAGGTCCGGGTGCCGGGGTGCGTGTGCAAGCCCCGCGGCGAGCGTGGAATAGCCGCGCTCGAGCGCGCCGGCGCTCTGCAGAAGGCGTGCCTTGGCGATGCGCAGCAGGACATGCGCCGGTTGCGCACGCAACGCCGTGTCGAGATCGGTCGCCGCGGCCGCCGCATCGCCGCTGCGCATCCAGACGAGTTCGGCGAGGTTGGTGTGCGCGGCCACGTGCGCGGGGCTCAGGCGAAGCACGTGCCGGAACTGTGCTTCGGCTTCGTCGAAGTGGCCGCCGTCGAACAGCGCGCGCGCGAGGACGAAGCACGCGTCGGGAAGCTCGGCGCCCTTGCCGATCGCGCTGCGCGCGGCGAGCGCGGCCGCTTCGTGCTGGCCGAGCCGGCCGAGCGCGACCGCGAGCCCGAGTTCGGCCGCGCCGTCGTGCGGCGACGCCGCGACCGCCTCGTGATATGCCGGCACTGCCGCTTCGATGCGGCCTGCCGTGAGCAGGGACTGCGCGCGCAGCAACAGCAGGTCGGCCGGGACGCGGAATGTCGCGCCGACGAACCGGTCCAGCAGGGTGGCGGCTTCATCGGCACGCCCGGAGGCGAGCAGCATGCGAGCGAGCAGGGCGACGGCGGCTGCGTCGCGGGGATGGCGCGCGAGGAGGTCGCGCAGCAACCGCTCCGCTTCGCTGCCGCGTCCTTCGCGCTGCAGGCGTGCAGCGTGCTCGACGCCGTGTTTCGCGTCGCCTTGATGGGCGAGGAAGGCGAGCTGTGCGTTCAGCACGAAGCGACTGCGCCTGGCGTGGTAGCGGCCTGTCCGTGGGCGGCGCGGGTGTGGGTTGCCGGCATGTCCCCTGTCCCTATCGATGCGCGCGCGGCACGCGCCTCCGCAGCATTACGTACGATGCTCGACGTCGACTTGCATCGCCAGATCGATCGCGTTGCGGGAATTGCGCGAACGCGATGATCACGTGCGTGCGGCACGCATGGGCTCGATGACACGAACGAGCAACGCCCCGGGTCGTGGCGCATGCGCGCCCGAACACATAACCGTTTGGCCGTCGAAGGCGCCCAGCACAACATCTGGGTCGCCGGCGTTATGCCGGCGAGGGAATCCGGTGTGAGTCCGGAACTGCCCCGCAGCGGTGAACGGGAACGAACGACGCCATCAGCGCCGGGCCGGAAGGCACGGGAAGCGGCGTCCAGTAGGTGAGGGCCCCCCCTCGCGCCCGCGAGTCCGAACACCCGCCCCGACCGCCCTGCCGCAAGGCGTGGCGCAGGCTCGAAGGCCCTCGCGGGAGGGGCTGGCCGGAAGTCGGTGCGCCCGTCCGGGCCGCTTTCTTTCGTCGGCATCCATCCGCAGGTCTTCTTTCGCTCGCGGGAGCGAAGGCCGGCGGGGTGCGGACGGTCGTCTCGTTCCGTGCAACGCCGTGCCGTTCTCCTCGCGGGTTCCACCGCTCGCGAAGGAGAACCGCCATGTCCATTCCCGAAGTCGACGAGGCCGTCGTTTCGACCGCGGCTGCTTCCCCGGCGCAGCCGGGTTTCCGCCTCACGGCGCCGCATGCGGGGCCGATGTCGATGTTCGTGACCAAGCGCTCGGGCGCGAAGGAGCCCGTCGATCTCAACAAGATCGTGCGCGCGGTCACGCGCTGTTGCGACGGCTTCGCCGACGTCGACCCGATGCGCGTCGCGCTGAAGACGATCGCCGGGCTCTACGATGGCGCGTCGACGCGCGAACTCGACGAGTTGTCGATCCGCACCGCGGCGTCGTTCATCGCCGAGGAGCCGGAGTACTCGAAGGTCGCCGCGCGGCTGCTCGCGGGTTACATCGACAAGGAAGTACAAGGCCTCGGCGTGCATTCGTTCTCGCAGTCGATCCGGCTCGGCCACGACGCCGGCCTCATCAACGAACGCGTGCTCGCATTCGTCGAGGCGAACGCGCGCAAGCTCAACGATGCGGTCGACCCGGCCCACACGCGCCGCTTCGAGTACTTCGGCCTGCGTACGTTGTATGACCGCTACCTGCTCAAGCATCCGACCTCGCGCCAGGTGATCGAGACGCCCCAGCAGTTCTGGCTCCGCGTTGCCTGCGCGCTGAGCGAGCAGGTCGGCGACGCGATCGAGTTGTATGGCCTGTTCGCGCGCCTCGACTACGTGCCGAGTTCACCGACACTGTTCAACTCCGGTACGCGCCACGAGCAGCTGTCGAGCTGCTTCCTGCTCGATTCGCCGACCGACTCGCTCGAAGCGATTTACGACAAGTACCGCGACGTCGCGCTGCTGTCGAAATTTTCCGGCGGCATCGGCGTCGCCTGGCACCGCGTGCGTGCGGAGGGCTCGCTCATCCGCTCGACCAATGGCCTCAGCAACGGCATCGTGCCGTGGCTGAAGACGCTCGATTCGTCCGTCGCCGCGGTGAACCAGGGCGGCAAGCGCAAGGGCGCCGCGTGCGTCTACCTCGAGCCGTGGCATGCCGACACCGAGGCATTCCTCGAACTGCGCGACAACACCGGCGACGAGGCGCGCCGCACGCATCACCTCAATCTCGCCAACTGGATCCCCGACCTGTTCATGCGGCGCGTGGACGCCGATGGCGCATGGTCGCTGTTCGATCCGAAGGACGTGCCGGAGCTGCCCGACCTCTGGGGCGAGGCGTTCGAGCAGGCCTACGTGCAGGCCGAGGCGCAGGGCCTGGCGCGCAAGACGCTCCCGGCGCGCGAACTCTATGCGCGCATGATGCGCACGCTCGCGCAGACCGGCAATGGCTGGATGACGTTCAAGGATGCGTGCAACCGTGCCGGCAACCAGACCGCGCGTGCCGGCAATACCGTGCACCTGTCGAACCTGTGCACCGAGATCATCGAGGTCACGAGCGGCGGCGAAACCGCGGTGTGCAACCTCGGCTCGATCAACCTCGCCCAGCACCACGACGGCGTCGCATTCGACTTCGACAAGCTCGCACACACGGTGCAGGTCGCGGTGCGCCAGCTCGATCGCGTCATCGACCTCAACTTCTATCCGATCGACGACGCGCGCGCATCGAACCTGCGCTGGCGCCCGGTCGGGCTCGGCCTGATGGGCCTGCAGGACGTGTTCTTCGCACTGCGCCTGCCGTTCGACGGCGCCGCCGCACGCGAGCTGTCGGCGCGCGTGTCGGAGGAGATCTACTACTGGGCGCTGCGCACGTCGCTCGAGCTCGCGCGCGAGAAGGGCGCGCATCCGGCGTTCGCGGAAACGCGCGCCGCGCGCGGTGAATTGCAGTTCGATGCCTGGAATGTGAGTCCGCGCGATGGCGCGCGCTGGGACGCGTTGCGCGGGGAGATCCGCGCGCACGGCCTGCGCAATTCGCTGCTCGTCGCGATCGCGCCGACGGCGACGATCGCCTCGATCGCCGGCTGCTATGAATGCATCGAGCCGCAGATCTCGAACCTGTTCAAGCGCGAGACGCTCTCGGGCGACTTCCTGCAGGTCAACCGCTACCTCGTCGACGAATTGAAGCGGCTCGGCCTCTGGACGGCGGAGATCCGCGACGCGATCAAGCTGGCCGAAGGTTCGGTGCAGTCGATCGTGGCGTTGCCGGAGGAACTGCGCACGATCTACCGCACCGTGTGGGAGATGCCGATGCGCGCGCTGATCGACATGGCCGCCGACCGCGGCGCGTTCCTTGACCAGAGCCAGTCGCTGAACCTGTTCATCGAGAACCCGAACATCGGCCAGCTCTCGAGCATGTACATGTATGCGTGGAAGCGCGGGCTGAAGACGACCTACTACCTGCGTTCGCGCCCGGCGACGCGTATCGCCAAGGCGACGGTCGGCGCGCCGCCGAAGGCGTACAGCGACAGCGAGGCGCTCGTCTGCTCGCTCGAGAACCCCGAGCTCTGCGAGGCGTGCCAATAGTTTCCCCTCTCCCCCGGGAGAAGGGCCCGAAGGGCGGATGAGGGTTCGGTGCCGCCGAATCGCTCCCGCCGCCCCAATCCTCACCCCGACCCCTCTCCCGACGGGAGCGGACCCAAGGCCAATCCTCCATGACGCATTCGACACACCGCCTGCTCGACCCCGGTTTCGACCTCACCCTGCGGCCGATGCGCTATCCACAGTTCTATGAGATGTATCGCGCCGCGATCAAGAACACCTGGACCGTCGAGGAGATCGACTTCCAGATCGACCTCGGCCATCTCGCGCAGCGCATGACGCCGGCCGATCGCCACCTGATCGAACGCCTCGTCGCGTTCTTCGCGACCGGCGATTCGATCGTCGCCAACAACCTCGTGCTCAACCTGTACCGGCACATCAATGCGCCCGAGGCGCGCATGTACCTGTCGCGCCAGTTGTACGAGGAAGCGCTGCACGTGCAGTTCTACCTGACCCTGCTCGACAACTACATCCCGCAGCCGGACCGGCGCGCCCAGGCGTTCGCCGCGGTCGAGAACATCCCGTCGATCCGCCGCAAGGCCGCGTTCTGCCAGCGCTGGATCGATTCGATCCACGGGCTCGGGCGGATCGAATCGGACGACGACCGGCGCTCCTTCCTGCTCAATCTCGCCTGCTTCGCGGCCTGCATCGAGGGGCTGTTCTTCTTCGGCGCGTTCGCCTACGTCTACTTCCTGCGTTCGCGCGGCCTGCTGCCCGGCCTCGCCGCGGGAACGGCCTGGGTGTTCCGCGACGAGTCGGCGCACATGGGGTTCGCGTTCGAGGTGCTGCGCACGGTCGAGCGCGAGCAGCCGCATCTGTTCGACGAGCGCTGGGCCGCGCAGGTGACCGAAATGATCGGCGAGGCTGTCGAGTGCGAGACGCAGTTCGCCGAAGACGTGCTCGGCGGCGGCGTGGTCGGCATGACCCTGAAGGAGATGCGCCAGTACCTCCAGTACGTTGCCGACCAGCGCCTCGCAATGCTGCACCTGCCGCCCCGCTACGGCGCGCGCAATCCGTTTCCGTTCATGGAACTGCAGGACGTGCAGGAACTCACCAACTTCTTCGAGCGCCGCGTGTCCGCCTACCAGGTGGCCGTGCAGGGCGAGGTGGGGTTCGATCATGCGTTCTGATGCGGCGCGGACCGAGGCTCGCGTCGTCGAGATCGTGTTTCCCGACCATTGCAACCACCTCGGCACGCTGTTCGGCGGCCAGGCGCTCGCATGGATGGACAAGGCGGCGTTCCTCGCGGCGAGCCGTTTCTGCGGGCGCACGGTCGTCACCGCGCGCTCGGACCGCATCGATTTCCGTCGTGCGGTGCGGCTCGGCGAAATCGTCGAGCTCGTCGCGATCGTGGTCGGCGTCGGGCGCAGTTCCATGACCGTGCGCGTCAGCCTGTCGAGCAAGGCGACGCCGGGCGCGCCGCCGATGCTCGCGACGAGCGGCGAGTTCGTCATGGTCGCGGTCGACGACGCGGGCCACGCCGTCGCGGTCGATCGTGCGATCGGAGCGTAACGTCGCCTTCGCACGGCGCTGCGCGCCGCTGTGGCATCATGCAGCGTTCCGCCACGGGAGCCATCATGAACACGGACCTGCCGAGCGACGTCGAGCTGCATGCGCTCGCGCAAGCCGTGGCGGAGTGCCTGATCGCGCGGGGTCAGACCGTGGTCGCGGCGGAGTCGTGCACGGGCGGGTGGATCGCCAAGGTGCTCACCGACATCCCCGGGAGCTCCAGCTGGTTCGAATGCGGCGTCGTCGCCTACAGCTACGAGGCGAAGGAGTCGTTGCTCGGCGTGCAGCCACAGACGCTCGAACGCCACGGCGCGGTGAGCCAGGAAACCGCGGTCGAGATGGTCTCGGGTGCGCTCGCGCGCTACGGCGCGAGCGTCGCGGTCGCGGTCACCGGCGTCGCAGGGCCGGGCGGCGGCACATCGGAGAAGCCTGTCGGCACGGTGTGGATCGGCTGGAAGCGGCGTGGCGGCTATGCGCGCGCGGAGCTCTTCCACTTCGACGGCGACCGCGAGGCGGTGCGGCGACAGACGGTCGGTGCGGCGCTCGACGGCGTTCGGCGGATTCTTACGAGCTGAGGCGCGCGCCGCGCGTAGCGGATGCGCGTGGCTGTGGGATAATCGCGTGACGAAACGTCTTACACGCTGAGACGCCGCGACGGCACCTTTGCCGCACCCACACGATATCGAGGAATCCGCGATGGACGACAACAAGCGCAAGGCGCTCGCCTCCGCACTCAGCCAGATCGAGAAGCAGTTCGGCAAGGGCGCAGTGATGCGCATGGGCGACAAGGCCGATGAAGCGATCGACGTCGTGTCGACCGGTTCGCTCGGCCTCGACATTGCGCTCGGCATCGGCGGCCTGCCGCGCGGACGCATCGTCGAGATCTACGGCCCGGAATCGTCGGGCAAGACCACCTTGACCTTGCAGGTCATCGCCAACTGCCAGCGCAATGGCGGCACGGCTGCGTTCGTCGACGCCGAGCACGCGCTCGACCCGAGCTACGCGGAGAAGCTCGGCGTCAATGTCGACGACCTGCTCGTGTCGCAGCCCGATACCGGCGAACAGGCGCTCGAGATCGCCGACATGCTCGTGCGCTCCAACGCGGTCGACGTCGTCGTCATCGACTCGGTCGCGGCGCTCACGCCGAAGGCGGAAATCGAAGGCGAGATGGGAGATTCGCACGTCGGCCTGCAGGCGCGCCTGATGAGCCAGGCGCTACGCAAGCTCACCGCGAACATCAAGAAATCAGGCACTTTGGTGATCTTCATCAACCAGATCCGCATGAAGATCGGCGTGATGTTCGGCAACCCCGAGACGACCACGGGTGGCAACGCACTGAAGTTCTACGCGTCGGTGCGCCTGGATATCCGCCGCATCGGCAGCGTCAAGCGCGGCGAGGAAGTGATCGGCTCGGAAACGCGCGTCAAGGTGGTCAAGAACAAGGTCGCCCCGCCGTTCCGCCAGGCCGAATTCGAAATCCTCTACGGCGAGGGTTCCTCGCGCGAAGGCGAGCTGATCGAGCTCGGCGTCGCCCACAACATCGTCGAGAAGTCCGGCGCCTGGTACAGCTACAGCGGCGATCGCATCGGCCAAGGCAAGGACAACACGCGCCTCTACCTCAAGGAGCACCCGGAAATCGCCGCGGCGATCGACGCGCAGCTGCGCGCCACATTGCTCGCCAAGGGCGTGAAATCCCCGATGGTGGAGATGGAAGAAGCCTGAGCCGGCCCGCCCGGGGTCTGGCGCTATCGATCGGAATGCCTGCGCAGCAACGACAGCGTGCTGCGCAGGCGTGTACTCAACGGCACCCTGCTCGGTAGCTCCTGCCGCGGCAGATCGAGGCGGGCGGCATACGGAAGCAGATAGGCGGGGTGCGTGGAGAGGAACTTCGCTTCTTCGCTCTGGCGCAATGTATTCAGCACGCTCCCGCGGGTCAGCCGCCCGGTCGCCAGTGCATCGGTGAATGCACCGAGGCCGGAGGGATCGGCCGGTCGGCCGAGCACCGAGAAGTAGGCGGAATGGACGAACTCCTGGTCGTTGGCGAGGTGGTCCGTCTTGCGCGCCTTCACATCGTACAGCCACCCGTCCCGGATCGACGCCTCGCAGACCAGCAGCCCCGCATTGCGCAGATGCGCTTCCAGCGTCGCCGCGGTGAATCCGGCGAGATGATAGTCGCCGTTGTAGGCCTGTGTTCCGTAGACGAGATGGATGATCTCCTCCGCCATCGCGGCACTGCGCCGCTCGGGCCGGCAGAGCAGGTCGAACATGCCCGCGAGCGAGGGCACGCGTACGTGCAGCACGCCTTCGGGCGCGAGCAGGCGGGACCATTCGGCCAGCGCCGGCGCCGTCTTCGCGCGCTCGAAGTGTTCGAGCACGTCCTGCGCGAGGACTTCGTCGAATGCGCCCGACGGCAGCATCGGCATCGAGACGACATCGGCGATGAGATCGGGCCGGTGCACCGCGTGCAGGTCGACGTTGAGGTAGCCTTCGCGTCGATCGTATCCGCACCCCACATTGATCTTGCGCGGCAACGGATCGGGCAGGGCTACGGCGGTGTCGTGGTCGGTCATGGAGTCGAGGCGGGTATCCGGGAAAGCGTGATCGCCCCCATGCGGGGCATGTCCCGCAGCGATCCGTTGACGACGGCGAGAGCATACCCGGTGCCGCCGCGAGTCGACAGCCGAGGTATGCGATGAAGAGCAGGGTTCGGCGAGGTGCGCAAGGCGGTGGGCCATCGGGCTACGACCGCGCCCTCGGCTTGCTCGCGCGGCGCGAGCATTCCGCGCGGGAGCTGAAGACCAAGCTCGCCAGGCGCGGGCATGGCACCGACGAGGCCGGCGACGCGATCGAGCGCCTGCAGCAGCAGGACTACCAGAACGACGCGCGCTTCGCCGCGGGCATCGCGCGCCAGCGCAGCGCGCAGGGCTACGGACCGCGGCGGATCCGCGCGGAACTGAAGTCGCACGGCCTCGCCGAAGCGGCGATCCGCGAAGCGATCGCCTCGCTCGACGGCGATTGGGACGCGGCGGCTGCCGCCCAACTGCGCCGACGCTACGGCGCGAAGGCGCCCGCCGATCGCGACGAACGCAGCGCCCGCGCCGGTTTTCTCTTGCGCCGCGGCTTCGATCCGGCGACAGTACGTGCCGTCACGCAGGCCGAAGTGGACGATCCGGGCGAAGAGTTGGATTGATGGCTCGAAATCCGGACCGCATCTTCGGCGTGTCCGCCTTTCGCATCCGCCCCGATCCGTCCCGATGAAAACCTCCGAAATCCGCTCCGCGTTCCTGGAGTTCTTCCGCTCCAAGGACCACACGATCGTGCCGTCGAGTTCGCTCGTGCCGTCGAACGACCCGACGTTGCTGTTCACCAACTCCGGCATGGTGCAGTTCAAGAACGTGTTTCTCGGCAGCGAGAAGCTCGGCTACGTGCGCGCAGCCGACGTGCAGCGCTGCCTGCGCGCGGGCGGCAAGCACAACGACCTCGACTCGGTCGGCTACACGGCCCGCCACCACACGTTCTTCGAGATGCTCGGCAACTGGTCGTTCGGCGACTACTTCAAGCGCGAGGCGATCGCCTGGGCGTGGGAGTTCCTGACCGGCGTGCTCGGGCTCGAGAAGGATCGCCTGTGGGTCACGGTCTACCACACGGACGACGAGGCGTACGCGATCTGGAAGGACGAGATCGGCATACCCCCTCAGCGCATCGTGCGGATCGGCGACAACAAGGGTGCGCCGTACGCGTCGGACAATTTCTGGCAGATGGCGGACACCGGCCCGTGCGGCCCCTGCACCGAGATCTTCTACGACCACGGCCCCGGCATCTCCGGCGGGCCGCCGGGATCGCCGGACGAAGACGGCGACCGCTACATCGAGATCTGGAACCTCGTGTTCATGCAGTTCGATCGCGCCGCGGATGGCACGCTCTCGAAGCTGCCGGCGCCCTGCGTGGACACCGGCATGGGGCTCGAGCGTCTCGCCGCCGTGCTCCAGCATGTGCATTCGAACTACGAGATCGACCTGTTCCAGCGCCTGATCGGCGAGGCGGCGCGCCTCACCGGCACGGGCGACCTCGAGAACAAGTCGCTGCGCGTGATCGCCGACCACATCCGCGCGTGCGCGTTCCTCATCGTCGACGGCGTGCTGCCCTCGAACGAGGGGCGCGGCTACGTGCTGCGCCGGATCATCCGCCGCGCGCTGCGCCACGGCTACATGCTGCAAAAGAGCGGGCTCGACCAGATTCAACCGTTCTTCCATGCGATGGTGCCGGCGCTGATCGAGGTCATGGGCGACGCATATCCGGAGCTGCCGGCCAAGCGCGATCTCGTCGAGCGCGCGCTCAAGGCCGAAGAGGAGCGCTTCGGCGAGACCCTCGAGCAGGGCATGAGAGTATTCGAGGACGTCGCGCGAAAGTCCGGCAAGACCATTCCCGGTGCCGATGCGTTCCGCCTATACGATACCTATGGCTTCCCGGTAGACCTCACCGCGGACATCGCGCGCGAGCGCGGCTTGTCGGTCGACATGGCCGGCTTCGAGGCAGCGATGGAGCAGCAGCGCGAACGCGCGCGCTCGGCGAGCCAGTTCGACAGCAAGGCGACCTTGCCGGCGGACGTCGCGAGCGCGCTCGCGCCCACGGTGTTCCTCGGCTACGAAGTGCCCTCGGCGAGCGGCGCGAACGTCGTCGCGATCGTGCGTGACGGCCGTGCGGTCGACGTGCTCGGCGACGGCGAGGAGGCGGTCGTGTTGCTCGATCGCACGCCGTTCTACGCCGAGTCGGGCGGCCAGGTCGGCGACACGGGCGTCCTGCGCGGAAAAGGCGGACGCTTCGATGTCGCCGACACGATCAAGCTCGGCGGCGTGTTCCATGCCCATCTCGGGCGCTGGCACGGCACGCCGCTGCACAAGGGCGCCACGCTCGACGCCGACGTCGACGCGGCGCGTCGCCAGTCGACCGTGCTCAACCACTCGGCCACTCACCTGCTGCACGCGGCACTGCGCCATGAACTGGGCTCGCACGTGCAGCAGAAGGGCTCGCTGGTCGCGCCCGACCGCCTTCGCTTCGACTTCGCCCATTTCCAGCCGATCGGCGCCGAGGAACTGCGCCGGATCGAGGATCTCGTCAACGCCGAGATCCGCCGCAACGCCCCGGCCGAGGTGCGGGAGATGGCGTACCAGGACGCTCTCGATTTCGGTGCGATCGCGCTGTTCGGCGAGAAATACGGCGACGAGGTGCGCGTCCTCAGGATGGGCGAATTTTCGACCGAACTGTGCGGCGGCACGCACGTCGGCCGCACCGGCGACATCGGCCTGTTCAAGATCGTCAGCGAAAGCGGTGTCGCCGCAGGCGTGCGCCGCATCGAGGCGGTGACCGGCGCCGCGGCGATCGCCTTCGTCGCCGAGGAGGAACGGCGCCTGGACGAGATCGGCGACCTGCTGTCGGCGAACGGTCCCGAGATCGTCGACAAGCTGCGCCAGGTGTTCGAGCGACAGAAGAAACTCGAGCGCGAGCTGGAGTCGTACAAGGCGAAGGCGGCGAGTTCCGCGACGCAGGATCTCGCGGCCTCGGCGCGCAACGTCGGCGGCGTGAGCGTCGTGGCAGCGCGCGTCGACGGCCTCGACGCCAAGGCGCTGCGTGACGGCGTCGATACGCGCAAGCGGAAGCTCTCGGATTGCGTCGTGCTGCTCGCCTCGGCGAGCGACGGCAAGGTCGCGCTGGTCGGCGGCGTCCATGGCGCGGCGCTCGGCCGCGTCAAGGCAGGCGACGTCGTCGCCCACGTTGCCGCGCAGATCGGCGGCAAGGGCGGTGGACGGCCCGACATGGCGCAGGGCGGTGGCGTCGATTCGCCGGCGCTCGACGCGGCGCTCGCAGCCCTTGCGGGGTGGCTGGAACAGCAGATGTAAATGTAAAGAAAACGTGTCGGCGCAGGGCGTTCCGTTCATTGCGCGTGCCGGATGCCTTGGTTAGTATCGGGCAGCTTCGATATCGGCGCCGGCGCCGCACAGGGCGCAGCGAGAATGCCGAATCGGGGTACATAAACAGGGGAAGGGTAGCGAGGGAGGCTGCCACTTGGTCCCCAAGACCGCATGGGCAGGGTGAACGCTGTCGCACATGCGGAGCCAAGGACCGACAAACGTGTTAAGGAGAGCCACATGCTTATTTTGACTCGCCGGGTCGGCGAGACGTTGATGATCGGAGACGAGGTGACCGTCACGGTACTCGGCGTCAAGGGCAACCAGGTCCGCATCGGCATCAACGCACCGAAGGACGTGGCAGTGCATCGCGAAGAGATCTACCAGCGCATCAAGCGCGAACTCGCACCGGGCGAGGAATCCGCCGAAGGCCCAGGCGGCCACGCAAACTGAGCTTTACCCGCATCGACGTTGCCGCTATCCTGCGCGGCCGGACGCGAGCAGCCGTGACGCTGCCGCGGACCAACGATCCCGGAGAGATGCCCGAGAGGCCGAAGGGGCTCCCCTGCTAAGGGAGTATAGGGTCAAAAGCTCTATCGAGGGTTCGAATCCCTCTCTCTCCGCCAGTAACGCAACACGCCCCTTCTGGGGCGTTTTGCCTTACTGGGGGACAAGTGCAGGGTGGAGCACCGGCGCGCCTTCGGAGAGGGCAGCAGTTCCCATTGCGTCCGGCCCTTCGCCCCTTGGCCAGCGGCTTCGCCGGACCCCGCATCGCCGCCCGCGAGGCTGCGCCTCGCGGATCCGCGGTCGTCGGCCGGGTGCGCCGACAGCGCATCCCTGCGCTGACGACGCACGGCGCGCGATCCCTCGCGCCCCCTTAGGGCCTTTTCGGCCGCCGCCCGCCGGCGCCGAGGGGACCCCGGTGGAGCAGAGCAGGAGCGCGAAGGGCACGAGCACGAAGAGCACGAGCAAAACGAGCCTCCTCTTGTTCGCCCCGGAAGGCGGGACCCAGCGTTTTCGAACCGCGCAGGACCTGGATTCCGGGTTTCGCCTGAATGACGGCGCTTTGCTTGTGCTCGATGGCGCTGCGAACGAAGCGCCGCGCAGCCACCGTGCCGGATCATGGTTGCGCGCACGACGTCGAGCCCGTCGTCCCGGCGAAAGCCGGGGCCCGGCGTCTTCACGCCGCACTTGGTCCGCCCGCGTGGCAATGCCGACGGCCGCGGCGCTGCGGTTCGTTCGAGGAGATCCCGGCAACGTGCGTCGAATCGATGTCGCGATTTCCTGCGGTCCACACGTCGATCCTGTGTCGCGAGCCGCGCATTGCGTGGATCGCAGCCCGCAACGGCGGCTCCGCGTCATCGCCGTCGAGTTCCGCTGCCCACAGAATGGACAGCTTCTGCGCAAACTCTCGCCAATCGCGACGAATGTTGCAGAAAAAGGTTGACGCCCGGGGTCGCGATCAGAATAATCGCGCGCCTTCCGACGCTGTTTCGAAGCGGTTCGCCGAGGTGTTATGCTAGGCGACCGTCGTTCGGCGACGGGGAACAGGTTGCAACGCGCCCGTAGCTCAGCTGGATAGAGCACCAGGCTACGAACTTGGTGGTCGGGAGTTCGAATCTCTCCGGGCGCGCCACTTGTACTCGAAGGGTGCTTCGGCACCCTTTTTGTTTCTGCAGGAATCCGGTGGTCGCGATGCGCAGGGATGGCGGGCGCGACGGTGATCCGGATTGAC
>NZ_JBQCFP010000015.1:0-15047 GCF_051958935.1 Dokdonella sp.
CACCCCGCGTCGCCGCCCACGACGCTGCGCCTCGCGGGTCCGCGGGCGTCGGCCGGGTGCGCCGACAGCACATCCTGCGCTGACGGCGCACGGCGCGCGATCCCTCGCGCGCCCCCTTCGGGCCATTTCGGCCGCCGCCCGCCGGCCACGAGGGGACCCCGGTGGAGCACAAGCAAGAGCAGGAGCGCGAAGAGCAGGAGCGGGAAGAGCAGGAGCGGGAAGAGCAGGAGCGGGAAGAGCAGGAGCGGGAAGAGCAGGAGCGGGAAGAGCAGAGCCGGAAAGAGCCTCACATCGTCGTCCCGGCGTAAGCCGGGACCCCGCGTCTTCGGCGTCCACGCAAAGAGCCGGATTCCGACTTCGCCGGAATGACGGCGTTTGCTTTTGCTTTTGCTTGCGCGTTCGTGGGAGCGGCTTCAGCCGCGAGGCTCTTCCGCACCGCTACGCGGAGCCGGTGGGACTCGCGGTGGCGAGGTTTCCATGCGCGGGCGTTTTTCGTGCCGCTGGTCGCGCCCTGCGGCGGCCGAATGGAGCCTCGCGGCTGAAGCCGCTCCCACGGCCGCTCGGCTGCTCGCTCGAAATGTTCAGGCGCGCCCGCGGGCGCCGCCGAGCATCTGCGCGCCGACCTTGAGCAGGTCGGAAAGGCCGAGCTGGCCGTCGCCGTCCTGGTCGAGGATCGAGCCGAGCAGGCCGCCGTGCTGGCCCTGGCCGATCGTCTGCAGTTCGCGGCCGAGCATGTCGCCGAGGCTGCCGCTGCCGCCGCCCTGGCGGCGGGTCATGTTGCCGAGCGCCGCCATCACGATCGGTGCGAGCATCGACAGCAGGGCGCCCGCATTCGCGCTGCCGATGCCGCTCGCCTGGCCGATGTTCTGCGCAGCCTGGCCCTGGCGGTTGCCGAAGATGTGGCCGAGGATCGCGCCGCCGTCGCCACCGCCGCCGAGCACGCTGCCGAGGATCGCGCCGATGTCGCCGCCGGCATGGTCCTCGGCCGCGCGATGCAGCGCATCCGCGCCCGCTTCGGTCTGCGCGTTGCGCGCCAGTCCGCCGACGACGACCGGGATGGCCTGCTGGATCGCCACTTCGGCCTGCGCCGGGTCGATGCCGAGACGGTTCGCGATCGCCTCGATGCTCGCGGGATCGAGGTGGCTCAGCACCTGTCGGGTCAGATCGCTCATGGCAACTCTCCTCGGGATGGTTCGCATGCGCAGGGTCGCACGCCGACCTGTCGGGTGCATGTCGCCGGGGCGTGAAAGTTCGTCACGCGTGCGCACCGACACGAGCCGGCGGTGCCGAACGGGAGCACTATAGTCCCGTCCGACGGCTGTCGCAGGTGCCGATGAACGACACGGATCACCGCCTCGAACTGCTGCGCCGGCGCTACGAGCATTCGTTCCCGGCCAAGCGCGTCGAACTCACGGACGCATGGCTCGCGTTCGTCGCCGCGCCGGACGATCCCGAGCGTGCGCGCGAGTTGTCGATGCAGGTGCACCGGCTGTGCGGATCGGCAGCGGCCTACGGCTACGCGCGGCTCGGCGAGTGCGCCTGCGCCGCGGATCGCCTCGTCGGCGACGAACTCGCGTCGCCGCGATTCGCGGCGGCCGCGCGCGTGATGCATTTCGAGCCCGCGGTGCGCGCGGTGATCGAGGAACTCGCGGCAGCTGCAACGCGCGAGCCGGACTGACGCAGGAGCGCAGCGCTGCCGACGGGCGGGCGCGTTCCGTGACGTGACGGCGATTTTCGCCGAGAATCCGGGCCCAACCAGGACCCGGGCTGCGCCCAGAACGCACAAGGCCATCATGCAGACTTTTCCACCGATCTCCCTCATCGGCGCGCCCACCGACATCGGCGCCGGCCATCGCGGTGCATCGATGGGGCCGGAGGCGCTGCGCGTCGCCGGACTTGCCGACGCGCTGTCCGCGCGCGGCCTCGACGTCGTCGATCGCGGCAATGTCGCCGGCCCGTTCAATCCGTGGCTGCCGCCGACCGACGGCTATCGCCATCTCGGTGAAGTCGTCGCCTGGAACCGCGCGGTCATGCAGGCGGTCGCGGCGGAACTCGCGCAGGAGCGCCTGCCGATCCTGCTCGGCGGCGACCATTGTCTCGCGATCGGGTCGATCACCGCAGTCGCACGTCATTGCCGCGATCAGGGCAAGCGCCTGACCGTGCTCTGGCTCGATGCGCATGCGGACTTCAACACCAGCGCGATCACGCCGTCGGGCAACGTGCACGGCATGCCGGTCGCGTGCCTGTGCGGCTTCGGCCCGCAGGACCTGACCGGCCTCGGCGGTAGCGCCCCGGCACTGTCGCCCGAGCAGATCCGCCAGATCGGCATCCGTTCGGTCGACGCCGGCGAGAAGAAGCTCGTGCGCGACGTCGGCCTCGACATCTACGACATGCGCTACATCGACGAGGTCGGCATGAAGCGCGTGATGGAGGAGGCGCTGCTCAACCTGGGGCCGCGCGACCACCTGCACGTGAGTTTCGACGTCGATTTCCTCGACCCCGGCATCGCGCCGGGCGTCGGCACGACGATCCCGGGTGGGCCGAACTACCGCGAAGCACAGCTGTGCATGGAGATGATCGCCGACAGCGGCCGCCTCGGCTCGCTCGACATCATGGAGCTCAACCCCGCGCTCGACGTGCGCAACCAGACCGCGATGCTCGCGGTCGATCTCGTCGAGAGCCTGTTCGGCAAGTCGACCCTGATGCGCGACTGAGTCGCGCACGCGTACGAACGCCACGCCGGCATGGACAGCGGCGCGCGCGCGCGGTATGAACGACGCCATCGAACGGGGAGATGACATCGGGGCCGCATGGGTGCTGCGTACGCGATAGCGCTGATCGTGCTCGTGTTGGCGGTTGCCGGCATCGTGCTGGTCCGGCGTGGCCGCGCGGCGGCGCCGGCCGCGCCCGGGTTCGTGCAGGCGGCGCCGCGGGCCGGCAGGATGCTGCGCAAGGCGGCTCGGGCGGCGCCGGTCGAGGAGGTCGACGACGAATTGCGCGAGGTGTTCGTCACCGAAGCACGCGGCGAAATCGGTCACCTGCGCCGCGCGCTGCCGCACTGGCGCAGCGTGCCGGCCGACCTCGATCGCGCGGTGCCGCTGCGCCGTTCGTTCCATACGCTCAAGGGCAGCTCGCGCCTCGTCGGCGCGACGGCGATCGGCGATTTCTGCGCGGCGATCGAACGGCTGCTGCTCGCGGTCGTCGAAGGCACGGTCGCGCCGGCACCGGCGGTCATCGATACCGTCGCGCGCGCGGTCGCGAGCCTACCGGCACTGCTCGGCGAGTTCACCGGCGAGCGCGCCACGCGCACCGACGTGTCGGCGCTCGTGCACACCGCGCAACACCTGCGTGGTGACACGCCTGCCGGCACCCGCGCCGAGCGGTCGCCCGCGCCCCGGTGAGGATGCGATCGGCCGCCCGCGTCAGTCGAAGCCGCTTCTGAAGATCACGTCGGACGTGGCGCTGAGGCACGCCGGCGTGTGGCTCGCGATGTAGCCGAGCAGGGTGGTGACGTGCGTCGGATGGAACTGGAGCGCGTTCTGCCCGCAGTTCGCACCGTTCGAACCGCTCGTGTTGCAGTAGCTCATGATCGTGCCGAGCGGATGGCCCGGGCCCGTGGTCGGACAGCTCACCGCGCCGCCGTAGCAGCCGGAACCGGCCTCACCCTTGTAGCAGACGTCGATCGTGTTCGACGACACCGGCCAGGTCGCACCGTTCGCCGCACTTGTGCAATGCGTATGCGCGGCGCCGAAGTTGTGGCCGAGTTCATGGCCGACGACGCGTGCGGAAAGGTCGACCGGCACCTGCGCATTGGGGAACACCTTGGTCACGCTGTAGCTGCCGCCGTTGCCGTTCTTGTTGCAGTACGAATTGATCCAGGCGATGCCCGACGAGCTCAGGCCGTTGTCGCCGGGGCGGGAATGCTGGCCCGACAGCAGCATGGTGAAGTCGCGGTCGACCGCGGCATGGTTGGCCTGCCAGTAGTTGCCGAAGTTGTTGAGGTCGGCATTGCTCGCCGCCGCGTCCGCCGAGATCGCGTACGGCGTCGCGCCGGTACGGAAGATCGTGGTGCCCTGTTGCAACATCACGGCGAGGTCGCGCACGTACATCACGTTCATGACCGCGAAGAGGTCGGCGATCCAGCCGGTCGCAGCGGCGACGTTGCCGGCGCCGGTGCCGCCGAAACGGTTGACGAGCAGTTCGTGGTCGACGTCGACCGCGATCAGCGCGCCGCGCGGCGTCGCCGTGGCGCCGCCACCGCCGAGCGACAGCGGCAGCGGATCGGGCGGCGTACCGACCCCCATGACGCTGCCGTCGTCGGGCAGTACCTCCGGCACGATCCCCTTGGGCAATGCTTCGTCGGCCGGTTGCACGACCAGGTACGTCCCGCTCGCGTCGGTGCGCGCCGACACGGCGAATGCGCCGGACGGGCCCGCACCCGCGCCGGCGACATGGCGAAAGCCCGGATCGAAGGCGAGCTGCGCGCGCACATCGCCGCCCGCATCGCGCCCGATCAATTCGATGCGTGCGCTGCGCGGCAGCTCGCGTTCGCCGTCGGGTCCATGCGCGATGAGGCGCGCACCCGCGGCGTAGACGTCGATGCGCGTGAAGTAGAGGCTCGTGCGCCCGCCGTAGCCGTCCGGAAAGTCGTCGATCGCGAGGCTGTCGCCGGTGCGCAAGGCGGCGAGCGCGTCGATGCGCGTCGCCAGCAGTGCACGTTCGCGCGGTGCGGCGGCTGCGTGCGTGCACGCGGCGACGAGGATGAGGGCGAGCAGTCGGCGCATGGCCATTCCTCCGTTCGGCGATCGGCACCCATTCTAGGCCTGCCGCGCCGGCTGCGCCGGACCGGCGCGATCTGCGCGGGCGGGCATTCAGCGTCGGCTTCAACGGCACGAGCGCATGCCCGGTCCGCTGCCGGATCGCGCGTCAGAGAGAGCGCGATCAGCGTTGCGCGAGCAGCAGGTCGCGCAGCGCATGGCCGACGGGCTCGCCCGCGTCGGCGAGCGGCTCGTCGCCGCGGAACAGGGCCTGCCGCCGCGCCGACGGCACGACGAGCCGGCCGCGCTCGAGCGGCCTCGCCTCGTAGCGCGCGCGATCGTGGAGCGCGACCAGCGGGCGCGCGAGACGCGGATCGACCGCCTCGATGCGTACGGTCGCGCCGAGATCGCGCACGCTGTCGACGCGCGCGCCGTCGCCGCGTTCGGCTGGAACGAGGTCGAGATCGTGCGGGCGCACGAACGCAACGACGCGATCGTCCTCGATGCCGGTCCAGCGCCCATGGACCGCCGCCGGCAGTTCATTGACCTCGCCGAGGAAACGGCACACGAACGGACTCGCCGGGTTCGTGTAGAGCGTTTCGGGACTTCCGATCTGCTCGATGCGGCCCTTGTTCATCACCGCGATGCGGTCGGCGAGCTCGAACGCTTCCTCCTGGTCATGCGTGACGAACACGCTCGTCACGTGGATGCGGTCGTGCAGGTCGCGCAACCAGCGGCGCAGGTCCGCGCGCACGCGCGCGTCTAGCGCGCCGAACGGCTCGTCGAGCAGGAGGATCTGCGGCTCCACCGCGAGCGCGCGCGCGAGCGCGACGCGTTGGCGCTGGCCGCCGGAGAGCTGCGCCGGATAGCGGCGCGCGAACTCGCGAAGCTGCACGAGGTCGAGCAGTCCGGCGACCTTGCGCTCGAGTTCGGAGCGGCGCGGGCGCCGGAACCAGCCGCGCACGCGCAGGCCGAAGGCGACGTTCTCGAACACGGTGAGGTGGTTGAACAGCGCGTAGTGCTGGAACACGAAGCCGACGTGGCGCTTGCGCGCGCTCTGCGCGGTCACGTCGCGCCCTTCGAAGCGCACGCGGCCGCGGTCGGGGAATTCGAGGCCCGCGATCGTGCGGAGCAGGGTGGTCTTGCCGCAGCCGGAGGGGCCGAGCAGCGCGAGCAGCTCGCCCGAATCGATCGCGAGGTCGATGCCGGCGAGCGCGATCGCGTCACGGTAGCGGTACTCGATGGCGGACAGTTCGATGCTCATGCGGGGGTATCGGCCTGCGTCGCGCGGCGCATGCGCCAGCCGACGAGCTGCTTGAGGACGCGCGTCGCCAGCGCGAGCAGCGCGAGCAGCGACGCGACGGCGAACGCGGCCGTGCGCTGGTATTCGTTGTAGAGGATCTCGACGTGCAGCGGCATCGTGTTGGTGAGGCCGCGGATGTGGCCGGACACGACCGACACCGCGCCGAACTCGCCGATCGCGCGCGCATTGCACAGGATCACGCCGTAGGCGAGGCCCCAGCCGATCTTCGGCAGCACCACGCGCCAGAACATCGCGAAGCCGCCCGCGCCGAGGGTGATCGCGGCCTGTTCCTGTTCGCTGCCCTGCGCCTGCATCAGCGGAATCAGTTCGCGCGCGACGAACGGGAAGGTGACGAAGATCGTCGCGAGCACGATGCCCGGCACGGCGAAGATGATCTTGACGTCGTGCGCCGCGAGCCAGGGCGCGAACAGCCCCTGTGCGCCGAACAGCAGCACGTAGATGAGGCCGGCGATGACCGGCGACACCGCGAACGGCAGGTCGATGAGGCTGAGCAGGAGGCCGCGGCCGCGGAACGAGAAGCGCGTGATGAGCCACGCCGCGGCGATGCCGAACAGCGTGTTCGCCGGCACTGCGATCGCGGCCACGAGCAGGGTCAGGCGGATCGCCGCGCGCGCGTCCTCGTCGGCGAGGCTCGTGAAATAGAAATCGACGCCCTTCTCGAACGCGTAGCCGAACACGGCCAGGAGCGGCAGCACGAGGAACAGGGCGACGAACGCGAGCGCGAGCAGGAGCAGGGGCAGGCGCAGCCACCACGGGTCGCGCAGCGCGTTCGATGCGGGGCGCGTGCTCATGTGGCCCCCGCCGAGCGGCGCCGCACCGTGACGAGCTGGAGCAGGTTCAACGCGAGCAGGGTCGCGAACGAGCCCGCGAGCAGTACGAGCGCGATCGCGGTCGCGCCGGCGTAGTCGTACTGGTCGAGCTTGGCGGTGATCAGCAACGGCGCGATCTCCGACACCATCGGCATGTTGCCGGCGATGAAGATGACCGAGCCGTATTCGCCGAGCGCGCGCGCGAACGCGAGGGCGAAGCCGGACAGGATCGCCGGCCACAGGATCGGCAGCACGACCCGCCGCAGGGTCGTGAGGCGGCCGGCGCCGAGCGTCGCCGCGGCCTCCTCGATATCCGGCTCGAGGTGCTCGAGCACGGGCTGCACGCTGCGCACGAGGAACGGCAGGCTCACGAAGACGAGCGCAACGGTGATTCCGCTCGGGGTGTAGGCGATCTTCCAGCCGTGCGCCTCGAGCACGCGCCCGAGCGGCCCGTTCGATGCGTACAGCGCCGTCAGCGTGATGCCGGCGACCGCGGTCGGCAGCGCGAACGGCAGGTCGATGAGTGCGTCGACGAACGCGCGGCCGGGAAAGCGATAGCGCACGAGCGCCCACGCGAGCAGCGGCCCGAACACGAGGTTGACGAGGCCCGCGAGCGCCGCGCAACCGAACGTGACGCGATAGGCTGCGATCGCGCGCGGCGCGCTCGCGATCGCCCAGAACTCGGCCGCACCGAGGGATGCGGATTTCCATGCGAGTGCGGCGAGCGGCAACAGCACGATCAGGCCGAGGTAGGCGAGGCAGACGCCGAGCGTGAGGCCGAAGCCGGGCAGTGCGTGGCGATGCTTTGCGCGCATCGGTGGTCCCCTGTCCGGACGCGCGGCCTAGCGGCCGGGCGTGTAGATCTGGTCGAACGTGCCGCCGTCGGCGAAGTGCGCTGCCTGCGCCTTCTGCCAGCCGCCGAACGCTTCGTCGACGGTGAACATCGGCACGCTCGGGAATTTCGCGACGAACTTCGCCGCGACCGCGGCGTCGCGCGGGCGGTAGCCGTGCTTCGCGGCGATCTCCTGGCCGGCCGGCGTGTAGAGGAATTGGAGGTACGCCTCGGCGAGCTTGCGCGTGCCGTGCTTGTCGACCACCTTGTCGACCACCGCGACCGGCGGTTCGGCGAGGATGCTCACGCTCGGCACGACGATTTCGAAGCGGTCCCTGCCGCCGCCTTCGGCGAGCGCGAGCAACGCTTCGTTCTCCCACGCGAGCAGCACGTCGCCCTGGCCGCGTTCGACGAAGGTCGTGGTCGCGCCGCGTGCGCCGGTGTCGAGCACGGGCACGTTCCTGAACAGCTTGCCGACGAAGTCCTTCGCCGCCGCGTCGCCTCCGAGTTTCTTCGCCGCGTAGCCCCACGCGGCGAGATAGTTCCAGCGCGCGCCGCCGCTGGTCTTCGGGTTCGGCGTGATCACGCCGATGCCGGGCTTGACGAGATCGTCCCAGTCCCTGATGCCCTTCGGGTTGCCCTTGCGCACGAGGAATACGATCGTCGAAGTGTAGGGCGCGCTGTTGTCGGGCAGGCGCTTGTGCCAGTCGGCCGGCACGAGGCCGCCGTGCGCGGCGAGCGCGTCGATGTCCCAGGCGAGCGCGAGCGTGACGACGTCGGCCTCGAGGCCGTCGATGACGCTGCGACTCTGCTTGCCCGAGCCGCCGTGCGACTGCTTGATCGTGACGGTCTCGCCGGTGCGGTGTTTCCAGTCGGCGGCGAACGCGGCATTGACGTCGCGGTAGAGCTCGCGCGTCGGGTCGTAGGAGACGTTGAGCAGGCTCGCGTCGGCGCGAGCGGCGCCGGCGTGGCCGAAGGCGCCGGCCGCGAACGCGGCGGCGAGCAGGCTGACGGACCAGCGTCGCATCGTGTTCCCCAGTCGAAGTTCGAGGGAACCAGTCTGGCAGCGAATTCGTTAGCGAGGCGTTAGGGCGCGCATGACGAATCGGCATGCGGATATGCAGGCCAGCTGGCCGCTGGCGCGGCGGAGCTGCAGACCCCAAAAAAAAGGCTGCCATCCCATGGGATGGCAGCCGTTCGCCAGGAAGGCTGGAGCGATCAGAACTCGTACGAGGCGCCCGCGTAGAACGTGCGGCCGATACCGGGCTCGAGGCCATTGGAGAACACGCGCGAGTAGTACTTGCGGTCGGCGATGTTCGACACGCCGCCGAGCAGGCGCAGCTGCGGCAGCACCCACCAGTCGGCGGAGAAGTCGGCCACCGTGTAGGAAGGCACCTTGGCCGGGATGTAATTGGCCGCTCCGGCCGTGCCGGCCGGCAGGTTCGAGTCCTGGAAGTACTGGCTGGCGACCGAAACCGCCGACAGCGCGAGCTTGTAATGCTTGTCTTCGCGCCACGACAGACCGACGCGCGCGAGGTACTTCGGCGAGAACGCGGGGCGGTTGCCGAGGTTGGCGGGATTGCGCGTCGAGGTGAACTCGGCGTTGAGCAGGCTCAGGTTCGCGAACACCGACAGGTGCTGCGTCGTCTTCGGATCGCGAGCGGCGAGGAAGTCGTAGTCGATCTGCCCTTCGAAGCCGCGATGGCGCGTGTCGCCGGTGTTCACGTTGATCGTGTTGTTCGGCGGCGCGTCGGGGCCGGCCGGCTGGCTCTCGATGCGGTCCTTCACGTTCACCCAGAACAGGCTCGCGTCGTAGAACAGCCCGTCGACCGGCGTGCCGTGCACGCCCGCTTCCCACGACAGCACATGGGTCGGGTCGGGATCGTTGATCGAACCCGCGGCCAAGTTGCCGAACGGCGAACCGATGTCGAAGTAGCGTACCGGGCGCCAGCCTTGCGAGACGTTGAAGTATGTCTCGTTGCCACGGCCGAAATCGTTGCCGATGCCGAGGCCGAACAGCGGCACGGTGTGGTCGACGCTGCGGTTGACGAGGTCGCGCGTGAGGTTCGACGGCTTGACCGTCTCGTCGATGTCGACGTTCTCGCGCTCGAGGCGCACCGACGGAACGAAGTGCCAGTTGCCGGCGAAGCGGAACACGTTTTCGGCGAACACCGCGCCGTAGTCGGTCGAACGTTCCTGACGCAGGCGCGGGACGCCGTCGCGATCGTAGCGATCCGGCGTCAGGCCCTGCATCGTCCACTGTCGGAACGGCGCGTCCGAATGGTAGTAGGTCGTGCCGATCGTGAAGGCGTTGCCGCGGCCCCAATGGTGTACGACGCGCGCGTCGAGGCCACCGAAGCGGAATTGGTCGTCCTGCAGTGTCGACGTCGTCGGCACGGGGGAGTCCGGCGGCGGACGGTCCTGCGAACGCGACGCGTTGTCCTGGTAGCCGTACCAGAGCTTGGCGACGAGTTCTGTATCCGCGTCGAACTTGCGGTCATGACCGAGGATCGCGACGTAGCGGTCGGTCCACAGTTCGTTGTGCGGCGTCGTCACCGTTTCCGCATCCGCGGCGAACTGCGGATAGGAGAGCTTGCCCGGGTCGCCCGTCTCGAGGCTGTAGGCGTGGAAGTCGAACGTGTAGTACGCCGCATCGTCCGGCCGGTAACCGAGGTGCAGGTCGCCACCACGCAGGTCGGAGTCACCGTTGTCGCGCTCGCCGTCGCTCGTGCGGTAGTGCGCGTCGACGAGGTAGTCCCATGCGCCCGAGGTGCCGGACAGCTGGTTGAACGTCGCGAACAGGCCGTTGCTGCCGGCGACGTTCTCGGTGTAGCCGGCGAGCTCGCGGTCGGCGACCGGCTTGCGGCTGATGAGGTTCACGACCGGCGGCGGCTCGGGTCCGTACAGCAGCGAGCTGCCGCCGCGGATCAGCTGCACTTCGGACAGCGTCTGCGGCAGCGGGAACGTGTAGATCGTCGGATAGCCGATCCAGTCGGACATCAGCGGGATGCCGTCGAGCATCACGGTGACGAACTCCGATTCCTGCGGATTGCCGATGCCGCGGTAGCTGAGGTTCATCTGTCCGGGCGACTGCTGCTCGGAGTAGAAGATGCCCGGCGTCTGCGCGAACAGCGCGCGGTTGTTGTTGTCGACGACGGTCGGGATGGTGTCGAGCTTGGTGATCGAGGTCTTCTTCGTCACCGTGATGATCGGGCCGTCGACCTCGCGCATGATGTGCTGCAGCTTCGGCCGCGTGTCGTCGTGCAGGCCACGCTCGCGCACGTTGATCTTCGGGAGTTCCGTCGTGTTGCTCTGCGCGTCGGCAGCGGCATCCGCTGGGGCGACGTCGTCCGCGCGCGCGATCGCGGGCGCGAACAGTGCTTGGGCAATCGCCAGGGCGAGCAGGCCCGGCACGATCTGGGTCGTCTTCATTGCAACATCCTCGGAGAGTGTCGCGCCGCCCCCCTTGGACGCGCGCAGCGCGCTTTATGACAGGCTTGCGCTGTATTGCGTACGGCCCGTAGGCCTACGCCTCCAGGCTGATTCGCGCGACCTCGCCTCCGTCGGGACGCCCATACGGGTGCGTCCGGTTCCCGCTGGCAGCGCCGCTGGCGCCCCCGGGAGCGGCACGCGCAGGCGCGTGCCGCCGATCCACTCGGATCACCGACGCCGCTGCGGCGGATCCGGCACGAACCCGCCGGGGAACGGCTGCGGCTCGGTGCGCGCGACCGGGCGCGCGATGATGCCCTGCTCGACGAGGTTGGCGTAGCTGTCGTACCAGACCGCGAGCGTTTCGGCCGGCGTGCGCGACGCGCGTTCGAACGTGGTTTCGTCGACGTGGGCATACTCGCGCGCACCGTGGCCGGTGCCCAGGCGCTCGCTTCGCACGAGGCTGTCCGCCTTCGCCCGGGCTTCGGGCTTGGCCTGGGCGAGCGAGCGGCTCGGCGCCGCCGCGCCGGTGGCGGGTTCGCTGCGTTCCATCTCGGCAGCGGGCGCCGGCGGTGCGGGCGGCGCCGCATCGCGCGCGGCTTCCTTCGCGATCCGTTCGCGCTCGCGCCAGACCGGCGTGCGCTCGGTGAACACGGCGACTCCGATCACGCCGACGTTGTTCGGCCGGCCGGTGCGCGCGGCGTAGCTGTTGGGGAGCGCGGTGAAATTGAACTGGGCGATCTCGTCGAGGTTCTTGCGCCAGCCGGCGATCTCGGTCGACTTCCAGGCATCGAGCACGTAGCCGGTCTGGCTCGTATCGGCCGTCTGGCCGCTGACCGCGTTGACGCCATCGACGCTGAGCACGGCGAGCACGCGCCCGCCGGTGCGGTTGGACAGGCGCACCGAATAGCGGTGGCCGGGCGTGCCGGCGACGTAGAGCTTGCCGCGGTCGGCATAGGTCGGCAGGGTCTGGCCGGTGTCGCGGTCGACGACGGCGAGGTCGAGCTGGTTGCCCGCATGGGCCGTCGAGGCGAGGCCGGCAGCGAGCAGGGCGGCGCAAAGCAGGGTACGCATGACGCATCTCCGTGGTGGGGCAGCGAGGGGTCCAACGCGCGGGGGCGCCTGCCGGGGTTGAACCCGTGACCGCGCGCGAGCGAACGCCGGTCTTTGCTGGCGAAAGCTGGAAAGCCTGAAACACGGAGCACACGGCGGGAAATGCCTCCGGAAATACCTCGGCTCTGGGCCTCTTCCGTGTGCTCCGTGTTTCAGGCGTCGCGCTCTTCCAGGCCCTCGATCGAGCCCGGACGGCAGGAGTTCCCGTAAACTCGTCGGCCCCCCAGCAGCGCCTGTACCCGTGTGAACCACGAGAAGCGCCGGATCCTGACCGGCATCACGACCAGCGGCACGCCGCACCTCGGCAACTACGTCGGCGCGATTCGCCCTGCGATCGCCGCGAGCCGGCGCGCCGATGCGCAGTCGTTCTATTTCCTCGCCGACTACCACGCGCTGATCAAGACCGGCGATCCCGCGCGCGTGCAGCAGTCGACGCTGGAGATCGCCGCGAGCTGGCTCGCCTGCGGGCTCGATCCCGATACCGTGCATTTCTACCGGCAGTCGGACATCCCGGAGATCCCCGAGCTCACCTGGTTCCTCACCTGCGTGACCGCGAAGGGCCTGCTCAACCGCGCGCATGCGTACAAGGCCGCGGTCGACCAGAACGCCGCGGCGGGAGAAGACGCCGACGCGGGCATCACCGCGGGCCTCTACATGTACCCGGTGCTGATGGCCGCGGATATCCTCATCTTCAACGCGCACGAAGTGCCGGTCGGCCGCGACCAGATCCAGCACATCGAGATGGCGCGCGACATCGGCCAGCGCTTCAACCATCTCTACGGCGGCGATTGGTTCACCCTGCCCGAAGCGCGCATCGAGGAGAACGTCGCGACCCTGCCCGGTACCGACGGGCGCAAGATGTCCAAGAGCTACGACAACACGATCCCGCTCTGGCTGCAGGCGAAGGATCTGCGCAAGGCGATCCTCGGCATCGTCACCGACTCGCGCGCGCCCGGTGAGCCGAAGGACCCGGACACGTCGAACCTCTTCGCGATCTACCAGGCGTTCGCGAGCGCGGAAGAAACCGCGGCGATGCGCCGCGCGTTCGCCGACGGCATCGCCTGGGGCGAAGCGAAACAGGCGCTGTTCGAGCGCGTCGACGCCGAGCTCGCGCCGATGCGCGAGCGTTACGAGGCGCTCGTCGCCGAGCCCGAGCGCATCGAGAGGCTGCTGCTCGACGGTGCGCACCGGGTGCGCGAGATCGGCACGCCGCTGCTGCGCCGCCTGCGCAATGCAGTCGGCATCCGGCCCTTGCACGAGTTGCACGGCGAACCGTCCGGCGCGACACCGCGCGATCGGGCCACGTCGGCCGCCAGTGCCTTGCCGCAGCTCAAGAGTTATCGCGAGGTCGACGGCAGGTTCCATTTCAAATTGACCGATGCCGATGGCGCCGTACTGCTGGAAAGCAATGGCTTCGTCTCACCGCGCGATGCCGGCCAATACATGAGCCGGCTCGTCGATGCCGGCGACGACATCCGGGCCGCTCGCACGCTCGTCGACGATGCGAACGTCATCGCAGCCATGCATCCCGAGTCGGATCGCGTCCTTGCCGCGCTGGCGCGGTTGAAGGATGACAAGCTCGCGAAGGAACGCGCGAAGAAGTGAGGCGGATCAAGCCGCGCGAACGCTGCAGTGAAGCGAGCCGCCGCAGCAGCGGCTTCCGCCGCGACGCTCTTCGCCGCTGCAGCCTTGGGAGACCATCGACAGATCGCAAATGGCGTCGCGACCGATGAAGGCCCTCCCACGGAAGCAGCTTGCTTGCGCAAGCAGCGAGCCGCGATCTCCCCGGCCCTCAGCCTCGGCCCTCGACAAACCACCATCCGGCCCCACATGACCTCGGTCGATAGGCCGCGCCCCCCGCACGGCGTATCCTGAGCGACCCGTATCCCGAACCCACGCGTCCGTGTCCTTCCGCCTCGTCCTCGCCATCGTCGCCGTGCTTTACCTCGCCAGCGTGCTCGACGTGCACTGGCGCGGGCGCGAGCGCCTTTCGTTCAAGCGCCAGCTCGTCGACCACTCCGGCATCTTCGCGCCGTACAACGTGCTGATGTACGCGTTCTCGGCGACGCCCGCGCGGCCCTACCTCGATCGCGCCGCGTTCGCCCACCTCGATGCGCTGCGTGACGGCTGGCAGGGCATCCGCGAGGAGGCGCTGCACCTGTTCGACGAGGGCTATATCCGCTCCGCCGAGAAGCACAACGACGCGAGCTTCTCGTCGTTCTTCAAGGAAGGCTGGAAGCGTTTCTATCTCAAGTGGTACGGCGAACCGCTGCCGTCCGCGCACGCGCTCTGCCCCAACACGGTCGCGTTGCTGGAAACCATCCCCGAGGTGAAGGCGGCGATGTTCGCGCTGCTGCCGCCGGGCGCGAAGCTCAATCCGCACCGCGACCCGTTCGCCGGATCGCTGCGCTACCACCTCGGCCTCGTCACGCCGAACTCGGACGCGTGCCGCATCTTCGTCGACGGCGAGGAGTACTCGTGGCGCGACGGCGAGGATGTCGTGTTCGACGAGACCTACGTGCACTGGGCCGAGAACCGCACCGACCAGACGCGCCTGATCCTGTTCTGCGACGTCGAGCGCCCGCTGCGCACGCCGATCCTGCGTGGCATCAACCGCGTCGTCGGCCGCGTGCTCGGCCAGGCCACCGCGACGCAGAACGTCGGCGGCGAACGCGTCGGCGCGATCAATCGCCTGTATGGCCTCGCCCACGAAGCCGGCGTGCTGCGCAAGCGCTTCAAGCGTGCGACGCCGCGCCTGTACAAGCTCACGCGCATCACTCTCG
>NZ_JBQCFP010000016.1:0-7033 GCF_051958935.1 Dokdonella sp.
CGCCGGAATGACTGCGAATGCGCATGTTGCCCCCTGTGGTCGCGGCCACGACGCTCGCGCCGTCGTGTGCCGTCATCGCAAACGGGACGCAGCGGTCGTTGCCATCATGCGCAGCGACGAAGCGACACGCTGGCGCGACGAGCCGTGGCGGCCGCCGCCGGGGCGTAGTCGACGCCAGGCGAATCGGGTCGGAGGCGGCTGAACTCGAGCGCGGCTGGCCGACGAGGACGCCCTTCCTGCGCCGCTGAACCGGGACAGTTCGACGCGAGGACCCGATCGCGCGTAGTGGACCCATCCCTTCAACGTGATCGGCCCCTGGGGCTGGTCGACGATGCTCATCGCCGCTCGCAGCAACGCGGCGGCGATGCCGACGAAGCGGAAGCCAAATCCGCCCCCGCGCAGACTGTCGAGTTCCAGACATGAGGATTCCGCCGTTGAGCGACTCGAACAGATCGTCGCGAACGTTGTTGTCCGCGACGATCGGGTGAGGGTGGCCGGCTACGCCGCTGTGCGGGTGCCGATATTTGTGGAGAGGATCGACGAAGCGGCATTCTCGGCGATCCTATTCGGCCCAACAGGACGTGCGCGCCGTCGAAGGCGGCGACCAGAGACGCTGCGATCGCGCGGGCATTCCTCGAGAGCGAGCCGCATTTCCGGTCGTGCGATCGGTGGCCACCGCAGAGCCGACCATGCATGTGAGAGGCGCGCCGATGCATTCGACATGTATCGCCCCTGGTCGTCGCGGGTAGAGACGTTGCTGGCCGACATGGCGTACCCGATGTCAGCGATGGGTGCGCACACGAAGATTGCGCCGCGCGTATAGGTGGAGATCTCGAACGGGCTATCCCGATCCGGCGATTCGATCAGCGTTTGCTCGAACGCCAGAGGTGGAGTCGATCCGCAATCCGTGGCCACCGTTGAGGGCGAGGTAGGACCGCTTCCGCGGATATCTGCTTCCGCGGAATGGAGCGGGACGGTGGCCGGTGTCATGCGTGATGGGCACCGTTCCCGTCATCTTGAGCAGCGCCTCGTCGCAGGCGTTGATGCCGTTGCGAGTGGATGCGGACGTTGCCGCGAGGTTCAGTCGCGCAGCACGCTCCCGTCGTTTCCGCCCACGCGGTTGTCGACGACGAGCATGCCGGACGCTTCGCCGCCAAGAGGGTGACCATCACGGAGCCGTCGAGCTCGACGCCTTCCGATCCGCCCGAGGCGTGCAGGCTTTCAACGTTCGATCGCGCTCTACGGCGCGTGTTTCGCAGGCGCAGGGCGCCTAGCCGACGGGGATCGCCCCGGCGTCGGCGTTCGATGCGAAGAGGCTCGGGGGCAGCAGGACGGTCGCAAGCACGAAGTATCGCGCCGGCATCACGCGCGCGTGGGTCGGTTCGGTTTTCATCGGCGTTTCCGTGGGGATGGTTTGGATGCTTCACGCGTCGTGCGCGGACGGATCGGCGGGCGCCGCGGCTTCGACCGGCATCGAACCGCGTCGATCAGCGGGAACGCGCAAATCCGAAGCTGTCCGCGAAAATGCGGCCCACCTCGACGAGCTGGAGTTCGAACGCGCCCAGGTCACGCGGGCCATTCACGTTGAGCACGTCTGCCGTATCCACGTCCCGTGGCGCACCGGCGAAGTCCACGCCGCCGCCAGCTTGGCCGTAGTCGACACCCGGTGAATCCGGATCGAGTCGTCCCAGCGAATCGAAGTAGAGGGGGCGCTCGAGAATGACGACGTCACCGGGCGCTGCACCGATGCGGTTGGGGGCGATCACGTTCGTGAAGTGGGCCGATGCCGCGCCGCCCACGATGTTTACGAATACCTGCGGTTGATCAAGGATCGCGTTGGTCATTTGCAGCAGGCCCGCGTCGATGCCGATGAAACTCGTCTGGAACGTGCCGGTATTCTCGAAGACCGTCGTATCCCAGATGTCGACGATCCCGCCGTTCAGCGACTCGAACAGGTTGTCGCGCAGCGTGTTCTTCGTCACCACGGAATCGGTGAGGGTGAGGGACGCGCTGCTGGTGGCCACGCCGAGATTGGTCGAGAGGATCGAACTCGCGTTGTTGTAAGCGAACAGCGTCCGATGCACGTCGACGCGCGCACCGGTGAAAGCCGATACCAACGGAACATTCGGCCGGCCGTTGCCGACGATCCGATTGCAGCCGTGCGCGGCGTCCAGTGCCGGGCACCGCACGTTCGCGGCGTCAGGAAAATCGCACATAGGTCCGTTCATTTCGACGAACACGGACGGTCCGTCCGCATGGATCGCGCGGCCGAGATTGCCGTCGAGGACGACATTGCGCGCGCAGAGGCGATAGGACGCGGGCGTGCCGACGCGGATCGCACCGAACGCGTTGTCCGAAATCGTCAGCGGGTTGCCCGGATCGGTGGAATAGAGCACCGCGTTGCCCGTGGGATTGCCTCCCCCGACCTTGACATGCAGGCCGAGGCCGACGTTTTGCGAGAGGACCGGCCCGGTCGCGCCGATCTCGATGGCGTCCATGCCTTCGCTCGCCTGGATGCCGTCGCCGCCGTTTCCGCTGATCTCGTTATGTTCGCCGTAGATCGCGAAGGACGCCCCGCGTCCCACCCTAACTCCGACGTCCTGGTTGTCGATGACTTTCACGTTGCCGAGGAATTCGGTTCTCCCGCCACGAAGTTCGATGCCGCGGCTGTTACTGACGACCGTGTCCTGCAGTCGCAGGATGCTGCCGCTGCCGAAGAACCGGATGCCGCTGCCGTCGATGTGGTTGATCGTAACGTTCTGCAGCCGCAACTCGCCGCCATTCGCGTCATTCCAGCCGAGCCCCCAACTGCCCTCGATCCACAAGTTGCGCAAGCTGAGTTCGCCACGGTCGTGCTGCTCAATCGAATAGTCGTTGCCCCCGTAGATGCTCGCTCTGCCGAACGCCGTCGGCGTGAGATCCCTGCAGTTGTCGAAGCCGCCGACAATCTCCAAAGAAACGCCCGAAGGCACGCCGGCTAAATCGACGTTTTCGCGGTAGACGCCATCCGGCACATCGTCGGTGAGGATGATCAGGCTGAATCCGGGCAGGCGGTACGCGCGTTCGATCGCTGTCTGCAGCGTGGGCTCCGTGCACGAGGGCCCGCGGCCAACGAGGATCGCGCCCGCGTGCGCAGCACCGTGGGCGAGCAACCCGCCGAGCACGAGCCCCGCGAGTGCAAGCGGACGGCGATGGCGGCCAATGCTCCCGCATGGCGGGGAGTTGTGAGGTCGGAATGCGGTTTCTGTTCTCATGACGGGTACCCGGGCTTTGTTCGTGCACGCCCCCCGTGTGCCGAGCGACGCATCGCATGCTGATGAACGTCGGATCCGCCATGGCCGCGTCATGCGCAGTCAACGTCGTGTGCCGTAGCTCGGGGGCGCGCAGGGCAGCTCCCGCTGAACACGCTCGCCGCCATCGCCCTCGCGCGCGGCATCTCGGGACGGATGGCGCCGTGCGCGCGGATCCAACGTTTTCTCCTCCACCAAAGTCCGTGGAGCAGATGATGACCAACCCTCGCACCCCGACCGAGCGGACCAGGCGCCCGGGCGGAATTCCGGTATTCGCGCTGGCCTTGGGCGGCCTGCTGTCCGCGCACAATCCCGATGCTTTCGTCTACACCGTCGGCCGCAGCGGTACGAGCAACAACTGCAGTTTCCCGACGATCCAGGCCGCGCTCGACGCGGCCGCGGCGACGAGCGAGGCGGACGAGATCTGGATCACGCGCGATGTCGCCGAGGGCTTCTACCGCCAGCAGGCGCTCGTCGCGAATCGTGTGGTGAACCCCGACGTATCCGATCCGGGGCCGCTGAAGATCGTCGGTGGCTTCGACGACTGCTGGGATGTCACGCCCAGCGACGTTACCGAACTCGATGGCAACGGTGGCGCGAAAGCCCCGGTACTCACGATACTCGGCCACGATGTATCGATCGAAGGCATCCGTTTGACACGCGGCGATTCCACGCTGAATGCGGACTCGTACGGTGGTGGCATCGCCTATCTCGGCGCGGGGTCGCTGAACATCTTCCGCTCGGTGATCGACAACAATGATGCCGGCGTCGGTGGTGGCATCGCGGTGTTCGCACGCGGCGGCGATGCGCGCCTGAGCGTCCAGAACTCGCACATCGACGACAACCGCGCCGGCGCGGTCGGCGGCGCCGTCCTGTTGCAGTCCGACACCGGAATCGCTTCACTGACCGTCGGCGGCGGGACGCGCATCAACCGCAATTTCGCCGGCGAAGGCGGCGGTGCGATCGCGATGAGCGGACGCTCGACATTGTGGATGGCCGACGAACTGGGCGGCATCCAGGTGGATGCGAACGGCACGCTCGGCGATGGTGGCGCCATCCTCGCCGTTCCGCCGGTTTCGATCCTGCTCAAGACGATCCCCGTCGCGGGCTCGGGCGCCACGTTCACCGGCAACGAGGCCGAGTTCGGCGGGGTGATCGCCCTGGGCGACCATCCGCGCCTGGGAAATGCGCACGGTGATGCGTCGGTGCGCATCCTGAGCTGGTTCGAGCACCCGCAGGTGTTCGCGTTCAATCGAGCGCACGCGCGCGGTGGCGTGATCTCGGTTTCCAATCCGGCCGGTGCGGCGTCGGTCGACGTCTGCAGCTGGAACGCAGGATTCGAGTTCAACGACGCACAAGACGCGGGGTCCGTGGCGTTCGTGCGCGGCGCTAACACGACGTTCCGCAACGAAGCGACCTGCGACAACGTGCCCGCGGCCTGTCCTGGTGCGCAGTGCAATCGCATCCTCGGCAACGCCTCGACCTTCGACGATGGCCGACCCGCGAACGGTTCGTTGTTCGAGTCCGAAGACGGCGCGCGCATCCAGCTCCAGGGAATGCGCATGCTGCACAATGGCGTGCGCGACCTGTTCCGCCTGCAGCGCCGGCCGGGCACGTCGATGTCATCGATCGGAGGCACCGACCTGCTCGTGGCGCAGAACGCGGCGAAGTCGGTCGCCCAGCAGTGTTTTCTCGATTGCGAGATCGCGCTTCGCAACGTCACGATCGCCGACAACGCGCTGAGCGGCGCCATTGTCGGCAACGACAGCGGAACCTCCTCGCTTTCCGACGCGATCATCGACCAGCCGGGTGCCGCCCTCTTCAGCGTCGGCGCCCCGCCGCCCGGCGCGATCGTATTGACGCGCGTCCTGCACGATACGTCGTATCCCGGCAGCGGCCCGACGCTCTGGAGAGGACAGCCGACCTTCCTCGATGCCGCCTCGGGCGACTACCGACTCGCGTCCCATTCGCTGGGCGTGGATTGGTCGCCTCCGGACGGCCCGATGGGTCAGGATGCCTATGGTCGGGAGCGCGACGTCGATCTGCCTTGGCGAGCGGACCTGTTCGGCACACGCGATCTTGGCGCCCTGGAAACGCAACTCGGAGACGTGGAGGCGCCACTGTTCGTCGACGGATTCGACCCGCGATAGCATGCGCTACATGGATCGACGCATGGCCGGCGCTGGCTGGCCGTGAAGCAGTGCGAATGGCAAACGTCCGCGCCGCACATCGGCCGGCGATGTGCGCGAGGAGCACGATGAGACCCGATCACCTGACCCTGCTCGTATCGTCGCTCGAGCGATCGATGCCGTACTACGGCACGTTGCTGCCGGCGCTCGGCTTCGCCAAGACCAAGCCGCACGTCTGGTCGAGTGCGGATGGTTTCCACTTGCAGTTTCTCGAAGCGCGCGCGGAGACGCGTCCATACGAGCGTTACGGCGCCGGGATGAACCATGTTGGGTTCAGTGCAACGACGCCGGAACAGGTGCATGCGTTGCGTGCGACGCTTTCCGTGGCAGGCTTCGCGGTTGGCGACGTGCAGGACATCGACGGTGCAACCGCGTTCTTCGCGAAGGATCCGGACGGGATCCGGTTCGAGTTGACCTACTACCCACCCGGGGCATCGGTCGTCGACTGAACGGCGGGGCGATTTTCGCGGTGCAATAGCCGGAGATCGGGCGGCTCCACGCCCGCACGGAATGCGCACGAACTGCCGGATGCGGGCGGGGTGGGACGACCGCGAGGCATTTCGCCCCGCGATCGCTTCAAGTCTTGGCTGTGTCAGGGATGCAATGCGCCGTCGAATCCGGACGAGAACAGGGCGTCATTGTCCAAACGGATGACGCGCGTGCGGTAGTAGATCGGCATCCAGGGGTCTTCCGGATCCTCGCGAAAGCCGGCACTGCCGACGATGACGGGACGATTGTTCTGCAAGGCGAGCGTATAGACGTCCGCCACCAGCTGGGTCGGTCCGGGCGCAGGCCCGACCGGGCCGTTGGCGTAGCCCGGATCCACCTTTCCCTCGGCCGTCAGGCGTCCGGTGACCATTCTCGGTGTCTGGTTCGTCACGCGGTCCCGTATCAGGGCGCCGTAGACGATTCGACCGTCCTGCTGGACGACGAGTCCGCGCGGCACCTGCAGGTCGTATCCATTCGCCACGGACAACGCGCGAAACCCCGGTGATTCGGGGCTGCCGAACGCTTCGCGGCGCGCACCATCCGGTGCGAAGCGCGCGATGACCGGGAACACGGCGTTGCCGGCGCCTGCGGTGAATTCGGCAGCAATCACGATATCGCCGCCCGGTGCGATTGCGATGTCGTCGATCACATTGACCGACGAGTTCGTCCACTCGGGCACGAAGCGCAGCCAACCGCCATCGGCGAAGGACGTATCGAGCTTGCCGTCGTGGAGGCGTGCGAGCGAGAACGCGACCGTGGCGGGGTCGAGAAGCTGGTACCCGCCCACGACGATGTCGTCCCCGGGCACCACGGCCACGGCGTACGCGGCGCCTTCGTGGTCAACGACGGTCCCGTCGTCGCCGCGTTCGACGAGCTCGGCTGGGAATGGGGCGGCGACTGGCGCCATGCGTTCGACGATCACCACATCGCCGCGCGCTAGCTACAAATCGCCGAGCCGCTTCACCGGTAACGTGACGCCGACGACGCGACCGATGACACTGCCGACCGGCACGACGCCCCAATAGCGCGAGTCGTTCGCGTGATTGCGATTGTCGCCCATCACGA
>NZ_JBQCFP010000017.1:0-8478 GCF_051958935.1 Dokdonella sp.
GCGCTCGGCGTGAAGCGGTCGACGTAGCCGGCGATCGTGAACAGGCCCGAGCCGTCGCGGTAACCGTCTTCGGGCGCGCCGTCGTCGTGGACGATGATGCCCGGCGTCGATTCGTCACAGCCTTCGGTCACCCCGCCGCGAAGCGAGACGACCTGCGGCTGGCCGCTGCGCCAACGATCGCGGGTGCCCGCGTCGTCGGCGACCTTGCGCGACGCGAGGGGCGAGAGCGGCAGCGGCCGGGGCGCGGTGGACGGACGCGCGGCGGGCGCCTCGATCGCGTTCCACTCGAGCGCGCGGTCGCCTTCGTTGGCGATCACGACCGGCACCGTCACCGAGGCGCCGCCCGGCATCGCCGAGGCCGCGAGCGGGTCGGGCGTCACCGTGATCGTCGCCGGCGTGAGCGCGGGCGCAACCTCGAGATGCACGCCGGCGCTCGTCGCGTAGGCGGTCGGCGACGTGCGCGTCCACGCGAGTGCGCTCGCCGGCGCCAGCGACGGCGCGTTGTACGAGTAGAGGTTGCCGATCGACGCGTCCACGTTCTGCAGGCCGACCGTCGCGCTCCCGCCGTTGTCCCAGTCGGGATTGGCGGCGTCGCCGAACACGGTGTTGGCGTAGTGGAACTGCAGCGAGCCGTCTTCGCCGAGCTGCGCCTCGAACACCGCGGGCGCGCCGCCCGACTGCAGGAAGTGCGGACGCACCCATTGCACGATCACGCGCCGGTTCGGTGCGGTGCCGTCGACCTGCCACCAGACGTTGCCGGAGCTGTCGGCGAAATCGTCCCAGAACGGCGCGATGATCGGGCCGCCCATGAACACGTCGGGCTCGTACGGCAGCGGGTCGTTGAAGGCGTAGCTGAAGCCGTCGAGCGTGCCGAGCACGAGCGTGCCGTTGTTGCCGATCGTGAGCAGATCGCTCGCGCCGTCGAAGAACGGGAACGCGAACGGCAGCGTCACGCCGGTCGCACCGTCGTCACCGAGGCCGAGCGGCGTGCCGGTGGCCACGATGTCGACGAATCCGAACGTGGTCGGCGCGGCGGCGTAACCCGGCTCCTGGTCCTGCGCGGTCCAGTTCGCCGCGTAGTCCTCGACGCCGAGCGTCGCGGTGACGATGCGGTTGAACTGCATCGACGCACCCGGCGCGACGTCCTCGTGCATCAGCGCGAAGATCGACCCGTCGACGCTGTCGACGAGCGTGTGGTAGGAGAGCGTGCGCGTGGAATGGTTGGTCAGCGTGTAGCAGAAGTTGACCGCGTCGCCCGCGTGCACGTCGAGGTCGCTCGCCGTGCCGCAGGTGGCCGGGTTGCCGTCGTCGAGGGCGAGCCCTACCGCGAGCGTGATGTCGCTGCCGAGCGTGGTGGACGGGCCGACGTGCAGGGTCGTCGGTGCCGCCGCGGCCGCGGCGAGCGGGGCGAGCAAGCCGGCGGCGATGACGCGGCGAAGGATCGGGATCGTATTCACGGCGGGGCAACCCTCATGCAGGACGGAACGGCCGGACCGGCGGGCCATGTCCCGTGACCGTAGGGGACGCCCCGCCGATGCGCATCAAACACGCGTCACCAGGCAGTGACAGGCGCGTGACATCGTCGTGACAGGCCGCGTCACGGCGCGCTTTCGGCGGCGATGCGCTGGCCGCGCAGCACCTCGATGCGGTCGCGCAGCCGCGCGGCCGGCGCGGCCTCGCCGCTGGCCTCGTAGAGCGCCAGCAGCGCCTGTGCGGCGCCGAGGTCGCGCTCGGCATAAGCCGCCAGGCGCCCGCCGACCCCACGCGCGGCTTCGAGCCGGCCCGCGCGCACGAGCGCGGCGACCTCGGCCGCCCCCGCGGGGACCCATTCGTCGGCGCGGTTGGCGGCGAGACCGAGTTCGAACGCGCGCGCGTAGTGGACCTGCGCGGCGGAGCCGTCGCCGTCGGCCTCGGCGATGCGCGCGGCCGCGAACGCCGCGACGAAGGCTCGATCTGCGTCTAGCGGCGTCGCGCCGGCATCGCGCAGGCGCTGCAGCGCATGCGCCGCGACATCGCCCCGCCCCTGCGCGAGCGCGGCATCGACGAGCAGGTCGACCGCGCGCGACAGGCGTGCATCGCTGCCGGGGTTCGGCGGCGCGAGGACGCGCTCGACGAGCCGGTCGACGTCGGCGGCGGCGAGCGCCGGCGGTTTGCCCGCTGCGGTCTCGCGCGCCAGGCGCATCAGCGCGAACTCCGGGGGCGCGGCCGGCGTGCCGTCGTCGTAGCGCTCGACCAAGCGGCCGAGTTCGTCCAGGCGGCCGTTCGCGAGCAGCGCCTGTGCATGCGTATACGCGATCGCGAGCACCGCCCGCGGATCATCCATGCGCGGCGCGAGCCGCCATGCCTTGGTGCTGCTCGCGAGCGCGTCGTCGCTCTCGAGCATCATGCGCTGCGCATCGGATTTCGCGGCGAGCGACGAGGCGAGGTGATCGGTGACGCCGAAGCGCTCGAACACCGCGGCGCCGCGCGGGAACGAGGCGACCGCTTCGGCGAAATGGCCATGATGGGCGTGCGCGAGCCCTTCGTTGTTGTCGAGGCTCGCCTCGCCGGGAAGGTTGCCCGCGGCCTGCCACTCGATGCGCGCGCGCGCGAAGCTCGCGAGTGCGTCCTCGTAGCGGCCGAGCTGGTCTTCGATCACGCCGCGCATCATGTAGGCGCGGCCGAGCAGCAACGGCTCGTGCCGGCCATCGAGCGCGGCGAGCGCATCGCGGCAGTACGCCTGTGCGCGCTCGGGCTGGTTGCGGTTGAACGCGACCGCGCACAGGCCGTACAGCGCGCGCGCATGCACGACCGGCGACACGTCCGGCGCCGTCGCGAGCCGCTCGAAGCCACGCTGCGCCTGTTCGATGCGGCCCGCACGCTCGTCGATCTCGGCGACGCGCACGGCGATGTCGGGCGTGCGCTGCAGGTCGAGCGGTGCCGCCTCGGCGATCGCCGCGGCTTCGCGCAGGTCGCCTTCGAGGAAGGCCGCGTCGATGCGCTGCTGCAGCTCGAGTGCGGTCGGCCGCGGCGGAACCTCCGCGATCGCCGGATCGCCGAGCCAGTCGGCGAGTGCACGATCGATCGCCTGCAGTGGCGTCGGTCCGGTCGCCGCATGGCGCACGCTGCGTTCGGCATCCTGCACGTCGAGTTCGACCGCCCAGCCCTGCGCGTCGCGGCGCATGCGCGCGGCGAGCACGAGCGAAGCACCGGCCGCGGCGGCGAGCGCAGGGCGTCGAGCCGGATCGGCCGCCGCCGCGCCGTCGCGCGCGAGGTAGGCGATCACCTGCTCGGACGGCAGCACCGCGAGGTTGCCGCGTTCGCGCACGCGCGCGGCGAGGTAGTCCATGGCGCCGAAACGGATCCAGCGCGCGTCGCTCGCGTCGTCCGCCACCTCGACCGGCAGCACGAGTGCAGCGCCCGCCTGGACCGGTGCCTTCGGCGTGCGTGCGCCGCGCCAAGCGACGAACAGCGCGACGCCGGCGAGCAGGATGGCGAGCCCCGCCGCGATCGTGACGACGCGGCGGGGCGGGCGCTGCGGCGGTGGCGGCGGTGCTGCATCGGTGGCCGCAATGGGGTCGCCGGCAACCGCCTCCGGCGGCGCTGCGGCGCGCGCCGAAGCCGCGTCGTCGATGACGTCGACCGGCGCGACCCAGTGATAGCCGAAGCGCGCGACCGTGCGGATGAAGCGCTGTTCCTCGCCGGTGTCGCCGATCGCGCGGCGCGCGCGGGCGAGGGTCTGGCCGAGCAGCGCGTCGCTGACATCCCCGCGCCCCCAGACCGCGCTGATGAGTTCGTCGCGGCCGACCGCACGCTCGCGCCGCTCGAGCAGATAGACGAGGCAGTCGAACGACTTCAGCGGCAGCGCGACCGGGCCGTCCGCAGCGCGCAGTTCACGCGACGCCGGGTCGAGCTCGAAATCCCCGAAGCGGTAGTGCCTTGCCGACATGTTCCGATTGCTGCGAACGCGTACCCGGGCCGGCACCCGGCCTCGCGGGGGCCGCCGAGCGCCGGCGGGCCATCGGCCACTGTAGCGGGTTGGTTGCGCACGCGTAAGCCTCCCGCACCGGCGCCGCGGTCGCCCGATCGCGCGCGGCACCGGTGCGCACGCGTTCAATCGTCGGCGGCGGCCTCGAATCCGTCGCGGTACACGACGAGCCAGTTGCTGTCACTCGCGTTCGCAATGTCGCCCGCATACGGGCCGGCCGTGCTCGCGCCGATCTCGACCGTCTCGCCGGGGGCATCCGCGCGCACGGGCGCCGCGAGCAGATAGTGCACGCTCGCGTTCGGCGCGAGCGTCGCGTGATCGAGCAGCGCGCCGCTGCCGCTCTCCGAGCAGGCGCCGCTCGCCGCGTCGAGGCAGGTCCAGCTCGCTGCCGTCGCATCGATACCGTCGGGCAGGTTCGCCACGACTTCGACGCCGCGCGCGATCGCGCTGCCATGGTTGCTCACCAGGACGTCGTAGACGACGGTGTCGCCATAGGCGACGTAGTCGCTGCCGTCGCCGATGGCGACGACGAGGGCGATGTCGGGCGCGAGGTTCTGCAGCGCGAACGCGGCCGGCGCCGCGCCACCGGCGACGCTTGCGGTGACCTGGTACTTGCCCACGTTCGCGTTCGCCGTCGCGCCGACCGCGGCGCGTCCGTCCGCATCGGTGAGCGCGCCCGTCGACGACAGGGTTGCGCTCGCGCCACCCGCGGGTGCGGCGAACGTGACGGCAACGCCGCCGACCGGGTTGTCGTAGGCGTCGCTCACGCGCAGGGCGAGCGGCTCGGCGAACACGCTCTCGACGACGGTCGCCTGTGCCGCACCACCGGTGATGGTCATGTGCGCCGGTGGGCCGGCCGTGTTGTGCAGTTCGAACGACGCGGCGCCCGCGATCCCGGCGACGCTTGCGCTCACGGCGTAGCTGCCCGCGATCGTGTTGGCGCGCGCGTCGACGCTCGCGACGCCGTCCATGTCGGTGCTCGCACTCGCGGCGACGAGCGCGCTCGCGCCGCCCGCGGGCGCGCTGAACGCGACGGTCACGCCGGGCACGCCGATGCCGGCGTCATTCGTCACGCGCACCTGCAAGGGAACGGCGAAGACGGTATCGACACCGGTCGTCTGCGGCGAGCCGCCGAGGCTCGTGAGCGTGCTCGGCGGATCGAGTGAGAACTGCGCGTCGATCGTGCAGTCGGCATGCACCGACGCGACGGTGTACACGAGGCCGCTCAGCGTGCCGCTGCAGGTGCCGGCGATCGTGTCGACGTGATAGCCGGGGTCGGGCGACAGCGTGAACGCGATGCTGCCGCCGTCGCCGACGACCTGCGGGGTCGCCGGCGCGATCGAACCGTGCGGCCCGGCGCCGGGCACGACCATCCATGCGGGAATGCCCTTGCCGCTCGCGGTGACCGCAGCGCTGTCGGGCCCGCCGTCGCTCGCGATGTCGATGCGCGCGGCGCGCGCACCGAGCGCGGCCGGCGTGAAGTGCAGCGAGAACGTGCATTCGCCGTGCACAGGCAAGGTCGCGGTCGCGCACGTGGCGACGTCGGCGTCGAGTGCGAAGCCGGCGGCGGCACCGTCGTTAAGCGTGATGCCGGCGAGGTGAAGGTCGCCTTGGCGCAGGTTGCGCACGGTCACCGTGCGCGTGGCCTCGACGCCGAGCGGCACGTCGCCGAACGCGACCGGCGTCGCGGCGAGTTCCGGCACGATGCCGGTGAGACGCACTGCGTAGTGGTCGATCGACGACGGCGCCCAGATACCCCAGTTCGTGTCCCAGAGCTGCGCGTCGCCGACGACGATCTGGTCCACCACGCTGAGCATCAGCGCCGAGCCCTGAGCGCCGAACAGGCCGGAGCCGAACACGAGCGCGTAGGAACCCGGCGCGAGCGCGAGGTCGGGAAGGTCCGCACCGTACTCGTCGGCGCCGGCGCCGACATCGATCACGGCCGAACCGACCAGCGCGTTCGTGAACGCGCTCGTGCCGGGGAGCGGCGGCGACGTGGTCGGACTCGCGATGCGCACGATCGCGGCGTACACGTTGCCGCTGCCGAGGAACATCCATGCGCCGACACGGCGCAGGCGCGCTTCGCGATCGACGCTGAAGCGCACGGCGACCGCACGCCCGGGCGTGACCGATCCGCTCGTCTGCGTCGACTTCCACGCGCTCGGGCGCGCGCTTTCGAAGAGGAAATCCGTCGTCGACGGCGGCACGGGCGGCAGCGCCTGGCCGCGCGCGAAGATGCGCACCGTGGTGCCCTGCAACGAACGCGCGTTGGTCGTCGCATTGACCGTGTACGGCCCAACCGTCTGGCTCGCCTGCGTCGGGCACGGCCACGTCGCGCAGACGTTCGGCAGGGTGATGGCCCAGGTCGTCGCGGTCGCGCCGTGGCGGCCCGTGCCGGCCATGATGGCGTACCAGCCAGGCTCGAGCGTGACCGCCAGCGGGGCGGAGACGTCGGTCACCGTCGCGGATGGCTGCAGCAGGGTCGTGCCTATGAGGCGGCTGTCGCCGGCGACGTCCGGCACGGTCTCGGGCGTGGCGAGCTGGTAGAGCGCCGCATACACGGTCTGCACGCCGTCGCCGCGCGCGTGGATGCCGATCTCGCTGATCGCCGTGCGCTGCAGCAGCCGGAACGTGATGCCGACGGGATTCGGCCCCACCGCAAGGCCGCCGCCGAAGTCGCCGGGCGCGTGGCTCTCGAACACGTAGGGATCGGGATCCGCGTGCGCGATCGTTGCGAAGGCAACGAACGCGAGCAGCAATGCGGCGGCGCGACCGAACGCGCGGATGCGCGAGCGCACGCCGGTACGCCGGCCGCACGGCCCTGCGTCCGCGCCGGGCGAAGAATGGTCGTTCATGCAAAGCCCCTGTTTCGATGACGATGCGACCGCGTGGTGGCGGTCTCGATGGCGACAAGCGGAAAAGCGCAGCGCGGGATATCACGCGATTCGTGATGGCGCGGTGTTCGGCCACCGCGCTCGCTGCCGCGTCACCATCCGGAGGGCGATACGCCCCGCCGCCATTCCGGCGCATGCCGCAGTCCGACTCTTCGCATCGACGTCGAGACGCTGGGGCCGGCTTTCGCCGGGACGACGGCAGCGGAGGGCTCTGCGCCTGCTCTGCACCAGCTCGCCGCTGAGGCGAGCGGAAGCTGGCGCCAGCGTCATGCTGCGGCTGAAGAAACGTTGTGCGACTACCTTCGCCGGCAGGATCAAACAGAAAAAAGCCCCGCATCGCTGCGGGGCTTTTCGTTGAAGCATGACGCGGGAACGGAGGATCAGAAATCCATGCCGCCCATGCCACCCATGCCACCGCCGGCCGGGCCGTGGCTGTGGGCTTCTTCCTTCTTCGGCGCTTCGGCGACCATGGCTTCCGTCGTGATGACGAGGCCGGCGATCGACGCGGCGTTCTGCAGCGCGGTGCGCGTGACCTTGGTCGGATCGAGGATGCCGAGCTCGACCATGTCGCCGTACTCGCCGGTCGCTGCGTTGTAGCCGAAGTTGCCCTTGCCGTCGGCGACCTTGTTGAGGATCACGGACGCTTCTTCACCGGCGTTCGTGACGATCTCGCGCAGCGGCGCTTCCATCGAGCGCTTGGCGATCTGGATGCCGTGGTTCTGGTCCTCGTTGTCGCCCTTGAGCTTGGCGATGCCGGCCAGCGCGCGGATCAGCGCGACGCCGCCACCCGGGACCACGCCCTCTTCCACCGCCGCACGCGTCGCGTGCAGGGCATCTTCGACACGCGCCTTCTTTTCCTTCATCTCCACTTCCGTCGCGGCGCCGACCTTGATCACGGCCACGCCACCGGCGAGCTTGGCGACGCGCTCCTGCAGCTTCTCGCGGTCGTAGTCGGAGGAGGTCTCCTCGATCTGCGCCTTGATCTGCTTGATGCGCGACTGGATGTTGCCCGCTTCGCCGGCGCCGTCGATGATCGTCGTGTTCTCCTTGGAGATGACGACCTTCTTGGCCTTGCCGAGATCCTTGAGCGTCGCCTTCTCGAGCTGCAGGCCGACCTCTTCGGAGATCACCTGGCCACCGGTCAGGATCGCCATGTCCTCGAGCATCGCCTTGCGGCGGTCACCGAAGCCCGGCGCCTTCACGGCCGCGACCTTGACGATGCCGCGGATCGTGTTGACGACGAGCGTCGCGAGCGCTTCGCCCTCGACTTCCTCGGCGACGATCAGCAGCGGCTTGCCCGCCTTGGCGACGCCCTCGAGCACCGGCAGCAGCTCGCGCACGTTGGAGATCTTCTTGTCGTGCAGGAGGATGTACGGATCCTCCAGCTCGACCTGCTGGCTCTGCTGGTTGTTGATGAAATACGGCGAGAGGTAGCCGCGGTCGAACTGCATGCCTTCGACGACGTCGAGCTGGTTGTCCAGGCCCGAGCCTTCCTCGACCGTGATCACGCCTTCCTTGCCGACCTTGTCCATCGCCTGCGCGATGAGCGTGCCGATCGCGTCGTCGCCGTTCGCGGAGATCGTGCCGACCTGGGCGATCGACTTGCTGTCCGCCGAC
>NZ_JBQCFP010000018.1:0-125268 GCF_051958935.1 Dokdonella sp.
CTACGCCCTCGGCGTCCGGCTCGGCGCACTCCCCCCCGGGCGCCGGCGTGACTCCGGCGACCCGCGCCCGTTGGCGGCGCCGGCGCACCGGGCGGCGGCCGACCCCCCGCTGCCGCCGGCAGCGCTACGGCGTGCGCTGCGCGGCGATCTCGATAACATCGTGCTGCGCGCGATCGATGCCGAGCCCGAGCGGCGCTACACCGGCGCCGGTGCGCTCGCCGACGACCTCGAGCGGCATCTCGATGGCCAGCCTGTGTTGGCGCACCCGCCGTCGCGCCGCTATCGCGTGCGCAAATTCGTCGCGCGCCATCGCGGCGGCGTCGCCGCGGCGCTCGCCGTGCTCGTCGCGATCGTCGCGGCGCTCGGCGTCGCGCTGTGGCAGGCCGACGTCGCGCGCGCGCAGGCGCGTCGCGCGGCGACGATCAAGGATTTCCTCATCGACATGTTCCGCGCGAGCGATCCGCGCGTCGCACAGGACAAGCCGCGCGGCCAGGCCAGCGCGCGCGAGCTGCTCGACGCGACCGCGCCGCGCATCGCCGGCGAGTTCGGCGACGACGTGCAGACGCAAGTGGAACTGCTCGGCGTGGCCGCGTCGATCTATCGCGAGCTCGGCGACGATGCGCGCTACCGCGTGCTGCACGAACAGCAGGTCGACCTCGCGCGACGCGCATTCGGCGAGGCGCACGCGGCGATCATCGACGGCCTGCTCGACGACGCCTGGCATGCCAGCGACCGCAACGACTACGCCGCGGCACGCCGGCTGCTCGAGCAGGCCGACCCGCTGATCCGCAGCGCCGGGCTCGACCGCGCCGTGCAGCGCGCGCGCTGGTGGGTGATCGAGGCCGGCCTCTTCGCGAGCAATGCGGCCGAGCGCGAGCAATCGCGCATTGCGCTCGATCGCGCGATCGCGCTGTATGCACGCGTCGCGCCGACCGACCCGGGTTACGTGCACGCGCTCGGCATGCTCGGCTTTCGCCGCGCCGTCGACGATCCGCACGCGGCCGAGCAGGCGTACCTGCGCGCCATCGACGCGGCCACGGCAAGCCATCGTCGCGACGACGGCGAGCTGCAGCAGCTGATCCTGCCCGGCCTCGCCGCCGCGCGCGAGGACCAGGGCGACTACGCCGGCGCCGAGCACGCGTACGAGCAAGGCGCCGAGCTCGCGCAGCGCACCTACGGCGAAGCCCACAGCACCGCCTGGGTGCCGGCGGCGCAGCATGCGTGGATGGTGCATCGGCAAGGCGATCGCGAGCGCGCGCACGCATTGTTCGATCACTTGCTCGCGCTGGTCCCGCCCGACTGGGATACCGACTCCTACGACGAGTACGCGCGTGAGTTCTATGCATCCAGTCTTGCCGCCGAAGGGCGCGCGGCGGAGGCGATCCCGATCCTCGAAGCGGCCCAGCGCGCCTACCTCGCCAAACCCGGCGTCGATTACGAGCTGCGCCGCAACCGCCTCATCCTCGGCGATGCCTACGACCGCGTCGGTCGCACCGACCAGGCGCGCGCGATGATCAAGGCCTCGCTCGATGAACGCATCGAGAAGGAGAGCGCCGACGCGCGCACCGTGCTCGACGCGCGCGAGCGCTGGGGTCGTTTCCTGCTCGATCGGGGAGAATTCGATGCGGCCGAACGCGAGTTCCGCGAAGTGCTCGCGCGCCAGCACGGGCGCCGCCTCGTCACGGCCGCGCTCGCCGAAGGCGGTCTCGCACGCCTCGCGCTTGCACGGGACGATGCCGCGGGCGCGCTCGCGGCGAGCACGCGCGCGGTCGATGCCTTCGAACACGTGCTCGGCCGGCGAGATGTGCGCAGCGGCCCCTCCCTCTGGCTCGTGCACGCGCAGGCGCTGCGCCTGAGCGGCGATCGCGCCGCCGCGCGCAGCTGGGCGGAACGGGCGCTGGAAGCGAGCCGGCGTTATGACGCGCCGGGGGCGGCGTCGATCGTGCGGGCGCAGGAGGTGGTGAGAGAGGTGGAGGGCTGAGGGCCTGGAGCACCGGCCTGTCGGCATGTGGCCCCTGTCGTCGCGGTGGAGGGGGCTGCGGTGAATCCGTATGCTGCGCGCTCCCATGGAAAGGAGTGTCATCGCATGAAGAATCGCATTGCCGTTGCCGTCGCCGCCTGCCTGTTCGTCGCCGGTGTCGGCGTCGGATACGCCGCGCAGAAGGTCGCCGCCTCGACGTTCCAGGGCAAGTCGAAGGACGATGCCGCGCGCGCACTGCTCGATGTCGCGCGCGTGCAGGCGAAGGACGGCAGCTGGGAGCGCATCGCGATCGGCCGCGTGCTCTACCTCGGCGGGCACAAGCCGGAGGGCCAGGCGATCTTCGACGGCCTCCTCGGCGGCGAGCACGAGGACAGCGACGAGTTCCGCATCGCCCGCGTCTACCGCGAAGCGGGCGAGTGGGCGAAGGCGAAGCCGCTGTTCGACAAATTCGCGGCGAACAACCCGAAGGACGAGAAGGGGCTCGCCGAGATCGGCGCGTTCTACCTCCTCGCGGGCGATCGCGACGGCGCCGAGAAGCTGTTCACACGCTCGTTCGACATCGCCGCCGAGTTCTGGGCCACGGTCGACGCCGCGGGCGCGTATCTCGGCGTCGTGCCCGAGGAATGATCGAATCTGCCGCGCGCTGCGACGCTGCAGCGCGCGGGGCCGTCCGTTTGGACGCGAGCCTGCGGGGGAAGCCATGAAGGGTATCGGCTGTACAGGTGTCGTCGCTGTGGCCCTCGCGCTCGCGGCACCGGTCGGCGCGGGTGAAATCTGGCGCAGCGACGTCTACGCATCCGCTCCGCCGACGTTCGCCTACCTCTGGCCACCATCCCTGTCCGAATCGGTCATCGCGTTCGGTGACGATGGCGACGTCGTCTACGGCTCGCCATCTCCGAATCTGTCGGATCAGCGGATCGTCCGGGTTCGCGGCGATGGCAGCATCCGCTGGGCGTTTGCGCTCCCCCTCTCGGAAAGCGCCGACGCCATCGCGGCGATACTCGCCGATGGCGACGGCGGCGCCACGTTCTCCCACACCGTAACCGGCCGGATCGTGCACATCGCGCCGGATGGCTCGCTCGCCTGGTCGCGCGCACTGCCAGCCTTTTCGCTCGCGCGTGTTTCCGCCAATCGTGTCGCCGTCGCTGGCGGCGGCCGCGTCACCTTGTTGGACACCGCGAGTGGCGACGTCGTCTGGCAACGCACCCTGTCGCAGCCTGGCTACGACGGCATCGTGGCCGATGGCGCGGGCAACCTGTACGCCGGTGTCCGCAGCGCGCAAAGTGGAGCTTCGCTCGACGTCCTGAAGCTCTCACCCGACGGCCACGCGCTGTGGCGCATGGCTGTCGACGGGACGAGCGGCGGTGTCGTTGCCGTCGGTGGCGACCTGCTGTACGTGAAAGGCGGCTACGACCTGCATGCACTGAACACGGTCGACGGTGCTTTGGTATGGCGTCGCTACGCCGGTTCGGATATCGCGGTGCGGTTCAGTCCGGACGCGGCTTCCGAACCGGTCGTGGCTGACCATGCGCACATCGAGCGCCTCGATGCCTCGAACGGCAACGCGCGCTGGAGTACGCCGATTACCGACCTGCAGCGGCTGGATCGGGCAGGCGACGCTTTGCTTGGCGCGACGTCTTCGGCACTCCTGCGCGTCGACCCGGCCGACGGTACGGTCATGTGGAGCGTTCCTGCATCCGGCGGGCCCGAGTTCCCCATGGGTATCGGCCCCTACGGCAACGAGGCGCGCTTCATCGCGCGGACGAATGCGGCGCCGGGACTTGCCGGCCCGATCGACCGTCGCATCGACCTGGCCACGGGTGCGACGATCGCGAATGCGGACACGATGTCGATCGCGCAAGGCATATCCGAGATTGGCCGTCTGGACTCCCAAGGCCGCGTCGTCTGCGCGGGTGTGAGCCAGCATCCGGATGGCCCGCGATTGAACCTGCGGTCCATCGATGCGGCGACCGGCACCATGCATTGGCAGAACAACGAGTACGTCGACCTGCCCGGTGGGATTTTCGCGCCGTCGGCCCTGCAGGCAGCGCCTGAGCTCGCGGTCCGTGGCGACATGTTCGCGATTTCGCAGATGCTCGGTGACAGCATCCGCTGCGAACTCAATGCCGCTGTTGCGCGCGTCGCGAGTTATTCACTCGAATCGGGCGGCCGCCGTTGGCAAACCTGGCTGCGCGACGCGACGGATCGCCACTGCCCCCTCGTCTCGGCGCCGGTGGCCGATTCAGCGGGCAACGTATTTGTTTCGGTCAGCACGCTGGTCTACTGCCCCGAGAGTCCCGGCTGCCAGCGCAGGACGCTCTACAAGCTCGCGTCAGCGGACGGCGCAGTGGTCTGGCGGCGCGACGAGTCCGCGGATGCGGGCATGGAGGGCCTCGTGCTGTACCCGAAGGCACCGACGAGCGTGGACATGGACGTCGTGGTGGCGGGCTCGATCGATGGCGTCGCGGCGACGGCGCAGCGTATCGCGGGCACCGACGGCTCTGTCGTGTGGACGTCTCACGAGTTCGACTCGCTTGCGCCTGCCGAGTACGTGGATCGCATCGACGATGGACACCTGATCGTATACGGCGGCGATGCGACCAGCTTCCGGTTCGCCGCGCTCGATTCCGCGAACGGCCTCACGTCGTGGGCGAGCAGCGCTCCGTGGCAGCCTTGTTACAACAGTGGTTGCCTGGCGTATGGCGAACCGTTTTTCCTGCTTGGCGGTGACAAGCTCGTGCCGTTCCAGCGCGACTACGCGCCGTGGCTCAAGCGCCAGCACAACGACGGCAGCGGCCTCGTCGAGGAATGGATGCTCGGCGATGCCTCGCCGATCCTGTCCTCATGGGTGCGCCAGGTCCTCATTGATCCGAGTGGGCAACTCCACGTCTACCTGCGGCGCGGCCACCGTTTCACCGGATCGGTGAGTTTCCTCGCCGCGCTCGATGCGGAGGGCCACCTGCTCGGCCAGCAGGCGTTCTACCCCTATGACGGCGACGCGCTCGATGCGTGGTCGTATCCCGAGCCGCTCGCGATGCCCGCGCCGGACCGCGTGCTCGCGCGTACCTACGCGGCACGCCCGCCGTTGCCCACCACATCCGGTGTCGCGCTGTACGACACGAGCGTCACCGCTTACGGCAATCTCGCGATCGCGCTCGACGTCGACCGCGCGCAGGTCGGCGCGGACATGCCGCTCGCGTTCCACCTGCAGGTCACCTACACCGGCGACACGCCGATCTCGGGCGTCCGCCTCGTCGCGAACCTGCCATGGGCGAGCGGCATCACGGCCGCGACGTGTGCCCTGCAATCCGGCAGCAGCTGCGTGCTCGACACGCGCAGCGGCAACCTGCGCGCGACGTTCGATCTCGCCCCCGGCGGCACGGCCGACCTGGCAGGCAACGTGCGCGTACTCGACGCCGCCGCCGAAAAGCCTGCGATCACCGCGGCCACGTACGGCCCGATGGGCCTCAGTGAAGTCGATACGATCGACAACTTCGCGCGCGCCGACCTGCTGCAGAGCCTGTTCCTCGACGGCTTCGAGGGTTGACGTCGGCGGCGCGAAATCCTCGCCCACGATGTTTCTGCGCGCCAGGGATGCGAATGAAGTTCCCGCCGTCCGCATGGCTCGTTGAACATGAGCGACACCTTCGCAGCAGCGGTAACCGGCCTGTTCGTCGACAGGTTCGACGCGCGCTGAGGCGCAACGCATCGGCCGACGCAGCCGTTGCGGCGACCCCTCCTTCCACTCGCGCATCCGGATCGGCATGACTTCCGGCAGGTTGCGCCGGCCGCCCCGATCTACTACAACTGTAGTACTACGCGTGTAGAGAGGATTGCCGCATGGCGCGAACGAAGGACGTCAGCCTCAGCGAACTGCAGATCGCGCTGATGCGCGTGCTCTGGCGCCGCGGCGAGACGAGCACGGCCGATGTCGCGGCCGAGCTCGGCGACGCGCGCGGCCTCAAGCACACGACCGTCGCGACCCTGCTCACGCGCCTCGAAAAACGCGGCGTGGTCGCGCAGCGTCGCGACGGGCGCCAGCTCTTCTATCGCGCGCTCGTCGCCGAGGCGGATGTGCGCCGTTCGATGGTCGGCGACCTGCTCGGCGCGCTGTTCGGCGGCGACGCGAGCCAGCTCGTCGCCCATCTCGTGCAGGAATCGGAGATCGCACCGGGCGATCTCGCCAAGGTGCGGCGCCGGCTCGCCCGCGGAGGTCACGATGAAGATTGATGCCCTCGTTCCGTGGCTGCTCACGTTCGCGCTGCATGCGACCGTGCTGCTGTCGATCGCCTGGCTGCTCGATCGCGCGGCGCTGCGGCGCCTGCCGGCGTGGCGCGAACTGCTCTGGCGCGTCGCGCTGTTCGGCGGCGCGCTGACCGCTGGCGCGCAGCTGATGCTCGCCTCGCCGTTCGCCGCGCGGTTCGCGTTCGAACAGGGCGCTGGTGCCGCCGCGCCGCAAGCGGGCTCGACGCACACCGATACGCGGACAACGGCGCAAGCGGCACCGGTCACCGCCGCTGCCGTCGATGCGCGTGCGCCGGTAAGCCCGGCCACGCGCGCCAGCGAGCGCGCGCATCTCGACGTAACGCCGGTCCTCCCGGCAGCGCGCGCGACGATCGCGCGTTTCTGGCCGGGCTGGCCGCGCGTGCTCATCGCCGCGTGGCTCGCCGGCGTGGTGTTGCTGCTCGGTCGACTCGCTCTCGCCTGGCGCCGGCTCGTGCGCGTGCTGCGCGACGCGCTGCCGCTCGAGGATACGGTGCTCGGCTGCGATGCCGCCGCACTCGCGCGTGCCGCCCGCATCGAGCCGCCGCGACTCGCTTCGATCGCCGCGCTGGCCAGCCCGATCGCCGCGCACGGCCGGCGCATCGCCCTGCCGTGCTGGGCGCTCGAGCTGCTCGACCGCGTGCAGCTGCGCGCGATGCTCGCGCACGAAACCGCGCACCTCGCGCGGCGCGATCCGGCCTGGAAACTCGCCACCGCAGCGTGCTGCGCGCTGCTCTGGTTCCTCCCGCTCGCGCGAGTCGCGCGGCGTCGCCTCGACGAGATCGCCGAACTCTCGTGCGACGCGTGGGCGGCGCGCCACCTCGGCGATGGCCGACCGCTCGCCGAGTGCCTTGCCGAATGCGCGAGCCGCCACCCGGGCCACGACGATCTCGCGCTGGCACCGGCCATGGCCCAGCGCGAATCCCCGCTCCTGCAACGCATCGACCACCTGATCGAAGGCCAACCGATGACCACGACACCCTCGCGCCAGCGTGCGCTCGCCGCGACCGCCGCGCTCGTCCTCGCCGCGGCGCTGCTGCCCGGTTTCACCGCCGTGGCGCAGACGCCGCCGGCGCCACCGGCGCCCCCGGCACCGCCCGCGCCGCCGAAGGAAGCGCCCTCCCGCATCCATATTTCCAGCGATGCGGGCCCGCTCGGCGAATCGGTCTACGTCGAAGTCGGCGACGGCGAGCGCGAGTACCGCGCGCGCATCAAGGGCAAGATCACCTTCACCGACGGCGACGACGCGGTGGCCAGCCTCGGCGACGGCGGCAGTGCGACCTTCGAGGAAACGCGCGCAGGCGTCGCCCGGCGCATCGAATACCGCAGCCGCGACGGCAAGCTCCTGCAACGCTATTTCGTCGACGAGCGCGAGCAGCCGCTCGACGACGCCGGCCGCGCCTGGATCGCCGACGCCATCGCCGGCCTCGTGCGCGAAAGTGCGCTCGGCGCGGATGCGCGCGTCAAGCGCATCCATGCGAAGGGCGGCGCCGACGCCGTGCTCGACGAGATCGCACGCATCAAGTCGGGCTACGCGCGCAGCGTGTACCTCCGGCTGCTCGCCGGCATCGGCCATCTCACGAGTACCGAGGTGACGCGCGCGCTCGGCCTCGTCGACGGCATCGATTCGGATTTCGAGAAGCGCAATGCCCTCGCCGCGCTCGGCGCGGCGCAGCCGTTCGACGCCGCGCAACAGGCGCTCGTCGTCGCGCAGGCGGACAAGATCGGCTCCGACTTCGAACGCGCCACGCTGCTCACCGGCCTGCTGCCGTCGCTCGCGCCCGACCCGGCGCTGCGCAGCGCATGGCTCGCCGCGGCGAACGGCATCGATTCGGACTTCGAGCACCGCCGCACGCTCGCCGCGTTGCTGGCCGCACAGGAACCCGACGACGCGACCCTCGCAACGGTCATCGACGCGGCCAAGACGATCGATTCGGACTTCGAGCGGCGCAGCCTGCTCGTCGACGCGGTCGGGCGCGTGCGCGACGCCGAAAGCATAGCGCCGGACTACGTCGCGGCGAGCGCGGGCATCGGCTCGGACTTCGAACGGCGCGAGGCGCTGCTCGCGCTGATCCGCGCGCCGAAGTTCGGTGCAGGCGGCGCGCGCGCGGTGCTCGATTCGGCCGGTTCGATCGGCTCGGACTTCGAATGTCGCGAAGTGCTCGTCGCGCTCGCCCAGGTGATGCCGAACGATGCCGACCTCATCGCTCGCTACCGCAGCGTTGCGCGACGGCTCGGCGACTTCGAACGCGGCGAGGCCGAACGCGCGCTCGACCGCTTCGCCGGCTGACGCGCCGGAACCGGCGGCGCGCGCAACGGACCGCGCGCGCCGTCAGCGTGCCGCCGCCTCCGCGCGCGCGATCACCGCGGCGCGGCCGCGCGCAAGGAGTTCGCCCGCGTGTTCGACGCGGAACGCGTATTGCCAGCCGCCCTCGCCGCCGAGCAGGCGCTCGGCGTGCACGTCGAGCGCACCGGTGAGATCGTCGATGCGCTGAACGGCAAGTTCCACCGCGCGCAGCGACACGAGATAGCCCGGCGCCGCAACGCCTCCCGCAGCGCGCGCGAGCAGCCCGCCGTGCACGGCCATTGCCTGCGCGCCGTACTCGCACAGGTGCAGCGCACGCAAGCGCCCGTCGCTGCGCAGCGGATGGTCGGCGCGGCGGTGCGAGTGCGCGCGCAGGTGGACCGACGCCTCGTCCCACGCGACGAGTTCGTCGAGCAGGCTCATCGCACCGGCATGCGGAATCAGGCACCGCCATGGCGCGGCGGGCACTGCGGGTTGGTCGTCGTGCGGCATGCGGGGTCTCGCTGGCGGACAGCGGATTATGCCCGCCGGCGCCGCGTCGATCCGCGTTACCCTAGCGCAATGGCAACACCGTTGATTCGCTTCGGCGCTTTCCGGCTCGATCCGCACGCACGCGAGCTGTTCGAGAACGGCGAGCGCGTCGACCTTCCGCTCAGCACGATCGACTGCCTCATCCACCTCGTCCGCCACCGCGATCGCCCGGTCGGGCGCGACGAACTCGCCGCCGCGGTGTGGGGCCGCGTCGACGTCAGCGAGGTGTCGCTGAGCCATGCGATCGTGCGGCTGCGTCGCCGGCTCGGCGACGACGGCAGCGCGCAGCGCGTGATCCGTACCGTGCCGCGCCTCGGTTACCGCTGGGTCATGCCCGACACGATCGAGGAGACGCCCGGCGAAGCGGCGCAGGAGCCCGCCGTTGCCGCGGCGCCAGCCAGCGCACCCGCGCGCGCCGTGCCGGTGCGCAATCGGCGCCGCATCGCCGCGGTCATCATCGTCGCCGTCGCCGTGATCGCGCTCGCGCTCGCCGTCGCGATGGCCTGGCGCGGCCGCGGCCGTGCGCCGCAGCCGGCACCGGCGCCACCGAACAGTGCCGTCGTGCTGCCGGTGCAGGTCGATGCCGGCGCGGAATGGGCGTGGCTGCGTCTCGGACTCATGGATCTCGCCGCGACGGAGCTGCGCCGCGGCGGGCTGGCGGTCACGCCGAGCGAAACCGTCGTCGCCCAGGTGCAGGCGCGCGGCGAAGGCGCCGTGGACTTGCCCGCAGCGCTGCGCGTACTGGCGCGGGCCGGGCGCGAGCGCGAACGCTGGCACGTGCGGCTCGACGCGCGCGCCACCGCGGGCGACCTCGTGATCGACGCACGCGATGCCGATCCGTTGCGGGCAACACGCGATGCCGTCGCCGACCTCCTGATCAAGCTCGGCCGCACGCCACCGCCGGTCGATGCAGGCGACGACGCGCTCGCCGCGGCGACCCTGCGCCAGCGCGCCAATGCGGCGTTGCTCGCGAACCGCTTCGACGTCGCGCGCGGCCTCGTCGAACAGGCGCCGCCGGGCCTGCAGGCGAGTCCCGAGATCGCGCTGATCCGCGCCAAGCTCGCGTTCTATTCCGGCGACTACGAAGACGGTCGCCGCCAGGCGGCGGAGCTGTTCGCGCGACTCCCGCCGGAGGCGCCCGCGGGCTTGCGCGCGCGCGTCGCGAACACGCTCGCGTCGGCGTATTTCCGCCTCGCGCGCCTCGACGACGCCGAGCGTGTCTACGCCGACGCGATCCGCATCGCCGGCGACGCACACGACCCCGACGTGCTCGCGCATGCCTACCTCGGCCGCGGCGGCGTCGCGAGCCAGCGCGTACGCCTGGAAGCCGCCGCCGCCGACTACGGCCGCGCGCGCACCCTGTTCGAATCGGGCAACGATCCCCTCGGCGTCGCCGCGATCGACCTCAACCTCGCGATCAATGCGATGCAGCGCGGCCAGCCGGCCAACGCACTGCCCCTGCTGGAGGGCGTGCGCACCCGCTTGCGCGCGCTCGCCGCGGTCGACGCGCTCGCAGCGACCGAAGTCACGCTGGTCGAGGCGCAACTCGTCCTGCTCGACCACGATGGCGCGCTCGCGACGAGCGCCGGTTTCGTCTCGGCCGGCAACGAGAACGGCAATCCGCGCCGGCGCTGGCAGTTCACCTTCGCACGCGCGGCGGCGCTCGCCGGCAGCGGCCGGCTCGACGAAGCGGAGGTGCTGCTCGCACGCCTGCGCGATGCGAGCGACCCCGATGCCGACGCGATCGCGCGCGCGCTGGCCGAATCGCTGTCCGGCGACATCGCGCTCGCGCGCGGCGATCCGGCGCATGCCGCGGAACTCGCCGCGGGTGCATTGACGCCGGTGCTCGCCTCCTTCAACCGCGAGCAGTACGTGCAAGCCTGGTGCGTGCGCATCCGGGCGCTGCAACGGAGCGGAAGCGTCGCCGAGGCCGCGGCGGAACTCGAGCGCCTGCGCGCCTCGGTGCTGTCACCGCCGGACGGCGCCGCCGCCGATCCCGGTGCGCAGATCCTGCTCGCGCTCGCCGGCGCCGAGCAGGCCGAGGCGGAGCACCGGCCCGAACTCGCGCTGCAGCGCTATGCCGACGCGATGGCGCGGGCCACCGCGCGCGCGGTGCCGGAGGAACTCGTGCGCGTCGGCCTGCCGTACGTGCGCGCATTGATCGCCGCGGAGCGCATCGACGACGCTGCCTCGGTGCACGGCCGCATCGCCGCATGGGCCGACCGCGACCTGCGCGCGGCGTGGAGCGCCGCGCTCGTCTACCACGCGCTCGGCGAGCCGGCCGCGGTCGACGCCGCGCTGGCACGCGCGCGCGTACTCGCCGGCGAGCGTAGCGTCGCCGCACTCGAAACGGCCCTGCGCTGAGTTTCCACCACGCGCGTACACGCCTGATACATGGTTTTTACATGCCGACCACGCGCGCTTCGCCGATGGTCGGGCACCGATGCATGCCTTCCCGCCTCCGAGGTTCCGATGACCCTGCGTTCGTTCCGTCCCGTCCAGCGCCGCCGTTCGCTCGCGGCCGCCGTCCTCGCCGTCCTCACGAGCGCTCCCGCGTTCGCGGGCACGCCGGCCCCGCTCTACCACCTGGTGACGCTCGACGCGCCCGGCGGCAGCGCCGTCATCGCGCAGGACATCAACGATGCCGGCCAGGTCGTCGGCCGCTATCTCGACGCCGACTTCAACGCGCGCGCGGCCCTCTGGGACCCCGACGGCACCCTGCACGACCTGGACCTCCCCGGCGCCGGCGATGCCGCCGCGACCGCGATCAACAACGCGGGCCAGGTGGTCGGCACGTTCAACGACTACGAGCACCCGCAGGCGGCATTGCTGTGGGATCCGGCTGTCTCGACCGAGCCGGTGGTGATCACGGCCGGCCCGAACGAGTTCGTCGAGGCGCTCGACATCGGCGACGGCGGCGAAGTGGTCGGCGGCTTCGGCCTGCCGGCGCAGGAGCGCGCGTTCGTCTGGACCGGGGCGACGGGCCTCGTCGACTACGGCCTGCAGGACGAGGGTCTCGAGTTCCAGCAGGCGCGCTGGTCCGCCGTGAACGCGAGCGGGCGGCTGGTCGGTCACTGGAACCAACACTCCTCGAACGTGCACGCGACGGTCGGCGACGTCGGCGTCGCCAGCGTCATGGGGATGAGCAAGATGAGCGAGGCGTTCGCGAGCATCGCGACGGCAGTCAACGATGCCGGGGTCGTGGTCGGCCTCGGCCTCGCGATCGATGCGCCCAAGCTCGTGCCGGTCGTGCTCGACGCCGACGGCTTCAGCGAGATCGCGGGTGCCACGCTCGACCAGGACAACGGCTGCGCCGCCGCGATCAACGCGTCCGGCACGATCGTCGGCAGCGCCGGCATCGGCTCGGCGAGCGGTTGCGTGCCGGGTCTCAAGGCCTGGGTGCGGCGTGACGGCACGGTGTACGACCTCTACGACGTCGTCGACGACCACGGCCCGTTCACGCGCTTCCAGATCGCGCGCGCGATCAACGCGGACGGCGTCATCGTCGGCGCCGGCCTCGACGCGGACGAGCAGGTGCGCAGCTTCAAGCTCGTGCCGATCGGCGACACGGTGTTCGCCGACGGCTTCGACGGCTGAGGGCGATCAGCGGCGCGCGCGCGCCATCAGGATCGACAGGCAGAAGTGGAAGCCGACGCCGAGCGCGACGGTGAGACCGATCGCGCGCAGCACCGGCAGCGACGACAGCGCCTGCAGGCCGAACACGAGGAGCGCGGACGCGACGCAGACGAGCGTCGCGTGCAGGGTGCGACGCGCCTCGGCCGGTTCGGCGACGGGGCGCTCGAAGAACAGTGCGTAGTGCAAGCCGAGCCCGGCCGCGAGCGTGACCGCGACGAGGTGGAACAGCGACAGCGAGAGCCCGCTCGCGCGTTCCACCACGACCACCAGCACGGTCGCGAGCGACATCGGCGCGAGCACGTGCCACGCGCGGCGCACGCTGCGCAGCGCGACCACCACGGTCACCGCGAGCAGGCCGAGCGCGAGGCCGAGCGCACGCAGGATGCGCTCGCGGTAGGCGACGACGAGTGACTCCGACGCGGCCTTGAGATCGAGCAGGCGCACCGCGCCATGCGTCGGCCCGGCGAGCGCATCGAGCGCGGCCGCATCATGTACGCCCGACAGGGTCGCGAGGCCGAGCCAACCGTCCTCGCGCGCGACGAGCATCGCGGCGAGGCGCGCACCGAGCGGCGACGAGGCGAATGCGGCGGACGTCAGCGGCTCGAGCGCGCGCGCCGCTTCGACGTCGTCGACGAATGGCGCGAACAGTCCGGCGCGGAACGGCAGCTCCGCACTCGCCTCGTCCAGTGCGCGCTCGAGCGTCGCGCGATCGGGCAGCTTCCCCTGGCGCGCGCGCTGCGTCGCGAGACTCGGCAGGTAGCGGCTCGGCAGTTCCGCCGCGTCGAGCACGTGCCGTTGCACGAGTTCGTCGAGGCGCGGTTCCATCGCTTCGGACAACGCGAGCACGCCATCGGCATCGGTCGCGTGCAATACGAGCAGGTAGCGCACATCCGGCGCACCGAGTTCGCCGCGCAGCTTCGCGTCGCGCAGCAGCAGCTCCTGCGGCACCGGCGTCAGCGCCGCGAGGTCGTTCTCCCCCATCGGCCCCGGCGCGCGCCAGAGCACGGCGAGGCCGAGCGCGGCGAGCAACCACGGCAGCCAGCGCGGCCGCGGCAGCGCATCGAGCACCCGCACCGCGCGCGCGAGCCAGGCATGCGTGGCGACGTCGTGGAAGCGTGCCGGCAGCACGCGCGGCAGCAGGTAGCGCGTGCTGAAACCCGCGGCGAGCAGGCCGGCGATCGTGAATACCGCGAGCTGCTGCAGGCCGGTCACGCCGGATGCGAAGAACGCGAGGTAGGCGATCGCCGCCGAGACGATCGCGGTCGCGAGCAGCGGCCACAGCGCACGCACGCTGGCGAGCGCATCCTCGCCCGCGCGGCGGTGGCTGAGCACGCGGATCGGGTACTCCTGCGCGACGCCGAGCAGGGTGAAGCCGAACGCGAGCGTGATGCCGTGCGCGCTGCCGAACAGCAGCGCGAGCGCGGCGATGCCGGCGAGGCCGCCGCTGAGCACCGGCAGGCCGGCGAGCAACAACGACGGCAGGCTGCGATAGGCGAGCACGAGCAGCAGCAGGAAGCCGAGCGTGCTGACGACGCCGATGCGATCGGCCTCGCCGCGCGTGCGCTCGTTGATGAGCACGGTGAACCAGCCGGGTCCGCTGATCGTGAGCTTCGCCGCGCCGGCGTCGGGCAGCGCGCGGAACGCGGCCTCGAGCGCGTCGATCGCCGCACCCTGCGCGGCCGGGTCGAAACCCGCGCCGCGCGTCTGCGCGAGCAGCAGCGCCGCGCCATCGGTCGAGAACCAGACGCCGTCGCGCACGATCGGCGCCTTCGGCGGCGACCAGCGCTGCGCGAGCGCGAGCACTTCGAGCGTCGGGTCGCGCGGCAGCAGCGGCTTCAGCAACGTCGCCGCAGGCGAGGCGAGATCCTCGACGCGCTGGCCGAGCTGGTCGGCGAGGTACGCCGCGTCGAGCGCGTGCGTGTCGAGCGTCGGCGACAGCAGCCAGCGGTACGGCAAGAGTTTCCCGTCGAGCGCGGACGGATCGAACGCGCCGTTGATCGCCTGCTCGAAGTGGGGGTCCGCCCGCAGCGCGGCGACGAGGCCGCGACTGAGCGCCGCGAGCTCCGCCTCCGGCGCGCCCTCGATCGCGAGCAGCAGCAGGCGCGAGCCCGGTCCTTCGCCGATCTGCTCCATGAGCAGCTTCTGGTCCGGCGTCTGCGGCGGTGGCATGAAGCTGCGCAGGTCGGTGCCGATGCGCAAGGTGTGCAACGCGAACGCGGCGAGCGCCGCGAGCGCGAGCAGCCACACGGCGAGCAACGCGACGCGCCCGCGCATCAGCCGGTGCTCCGCGCCATCCGCATCACGGTGCGGCGCCGGAGCGGCAGATCGCTTCGAGCTGCGGCTGCGACGGCCGCGCGGGCAGCTTCGCCGACGCGAGGCGGTCGACCAGCAGGACCGCGACGTCGCCATCGCCCTCGCGCGTGACGAAGCAGAGCGGTGTCCGTTCGCTGCCGTCGACGCGGATCTCGCCGACGCGGCGCGCGAGGCGCGCATCGCGCGGCTTCAGCACGAGCTGCCACGCGTGCGCGTCGCCGCTCGCCGACAGCGAGAAGTCGGCCGCAAGCGTCGCCGCATCGCCGCCCAGCAGAGCGGCGAAGCCACGCAGGAAGCCTTCGAGCTCCGGCGCCTGGCCGAGCGAGAACGTGCGCACGGGTCGGTCGCCGCGCTGCACGCTTGCCGCGCCGTCCTCCACCCGGGTCTGCTCGCGGTACGGCGCATCGACGCGCTTGCCGAGGCGGCCGGGGCCGAGGTACTCGAGTTCGCCGCGCAGGATCAGCGGACGCTCAAGCAGGCTCGAGAAGCGCACTTCGGTGTACGCCGTGCGCGCGGGCACCTCGCGGCGCAGCTGCGCGACGAGTGCGGCGGCGTCGGGCGGCTCAGCCGGCGCTGCGGACGACGGCGTCGCCGGGGCGAACGTCGCCAACAGCGCGAGTGCCATGGACCGACTCGACGCCGCGGCCTTCGGGATTCCAGAAGTCATGCCAGTTGAACCAGTTGTAGGGATCCTGCCGCACATGATGTTCGAGTCGCGACGCGTAGCGCTGCACGACCTCGCGCAGCGCCGCCTCGCGTTCGCGCCGCGGCAGTGCGAGCTCGTCGGCGAGCGGTTCGAAGTACAGATCGTAGCGGTTGCCGCCGCGGTACATGCCGAGGCAGAGCACGATCGGCACTTTCAGGATCGCGCCGAGCAGGAAGGGCGCGGTCGGGAACGGTGCGGGCGCGCCGAAGAAATCCGCGTCCATCGTCGCCTCGTGCTCGCGCGCGCGATCGGCGAGCAGGGTCGCGAGCGCGCCCTCGGCGAGCGCCTCGGACAGCGCGAGCACGATCTCCGTGCCCGGGCGCGAGGCGTCGATGACGTTGCGGCCGATCTCGGGATTGAGCGCGTGCAGCAGCTCGGTCAGCGCGGGCGTCTTCTGCGTGTCGAGCACGACGCGCACCTTGATGTCCGGCCGCCCGTCCGCGGCGACGCGCAAGACCTCGAAACTGCCGACGTGCGCGCCGAGCAGCAACACGCCGCGATCCGGATGCATGCGCGAGGTGAGTTCTTCCAGGCCGTGCATGCGCACGTCGAAGCGCGCGTAGCGTTCGGCGAGCAGGAACAGGCGATCGAGGATCGTGCCCGCGAAGCGATGGATGTGGCGCATGACCTGCCACGCGCTCGGGCGGCGGCCGGTCGCGCGCTCGAGGAACGCGTAGGACACGCGCCGCTCGTACGGGCGGCGGAAATAGAAGTACAGCGTGATCGGCAGCAGGCACAGGCGCGCGACGCCGCGGCCGCACTTGAGGCCGATCGCACGGATCAGCCAGATCGCGAAGCGGCCGCCGCCTTCGGGACGCGCGCTCCAGTGCTCGCTCATGCGAGTTCGCCCTCGCCGGCGAGGATCGCCACGCCGTTGCGCTCGATGCGGAAACGCACACGCGCGCCGTCGCGCGCGAGCGTGAGCACGGCGTCCTCGCCCGGGCGCAGCGGCGCGACGAACTTGACCGAGTGGATGCGCTGCAGCACGCCGCCGTCGCGCTCGATCGCCGCCGCGACACGGTCGAGCAGCACGACACCAGGCACGATCGGGTCACCGGGAAAATGGCCCGGCAGGCTCGGATGGTCCGCCTCGATGCGCAGTGCGATCGTCATCGCACACCTGTCGGGCGCGTGTCTCCCGCATCCGCGACGATGCCCTGCAGCAGCGCCGGCCAGCGCTGCACGACGCGCGCGATGAACAGCGGCAGTGGCGCATGCGGCACGCCGCGCAGGTGCACGCGGCGATAGGCGTATTCGAGCACGAGCACGAGGGGCACGAGCGCGTAGCCGCCGACATGCAGGTACCAGCGCCAGCCCGGCGCCGCGAATGCGGCTGGGGACGTCGCGCCGAACGCGGCGAACACGCCGCCCGGCACGAGACAGAGAACGACGCCGAGCGCCGACGCCTGTGCGCCGAGCAGGAGCGCCCACGCCCAGGTGAGCTGGCGCGCGTACGCGGCCACGCGTGGCACGGCGAGCCGCTCGCGGCTTTCGATGATCGCGATGAACCGCGCGATGAGCGGCTCGCGGCCGTCGCGCAGGGTGCTCGCGAACAGCGCGCACAGCGCCGCATTCACGAGGATCGGCAACGCATCGAGCGCGAGCAGGCCCTCGCCGCGAACGGCGAGCAGGCCGAGCAGCAGCGCGAGCGCGAGCCACGCGCCCCAGGCGCCGGCGCTGCGCCGGCGCAGCGCCGGCGACAGCAGCGCGCTCGCGAGCACGAACACCGCGAGCGCGGCGAGCCAGGCGCGGCCACTCGACCACGCGGCCAGCGCGAGCACGAAATACGCGGCGAGCCCGGCGAGCAGCAGGCGCGAACGGCGGACCGGCGTCTCGGACGAAGCGGCGGGAGCGGGCAGGGACACGGAAACGGGCACGCGTGGCGACGAGGCAGGAAAGTGCGGCCGGAATGTACCATGCGTGCGCGCCGCTTCGCGGCGGTCGCGTCGCCGCGTGTCGTCGGTCCGGCGCATGGCGACGGCGATGCGCCGCACGCGCTCGTGCAGGGCCGACGCATCCGCCCGAGTTCCGGCTAGACTCGGCCGGCTGGGCTCAAGTCGATCATCGAGGGAGGAATGCAGGCGATGGCGAACACGATCGAATGCGACGTGCTGGTGGTCGGCGGCGGGCCGGGAGGCTCGACGGTGGCGACGCTGCTGCGCAAGCAGGGCCGCCACGTCGTGCAGCTCGAGAAGGACCGCCACCCGCGCTTCCACATCGGCGAGTCGCTGCTGCCGTCGAACCTGCCGATCTTCGACGCGCTCGGCGTCATGGACAAGGTGCGCGCACTCGGCGTGCTCAAGCTCGGCGCCGACTTCCCGTCGCAGGAAGGCAACTACCAGACCTTCCACTTCCGTCGCGCGCTCGGCAATACGCCGCCGCACGCATTCCAGGTCAAGCGCGAGGAATTCGACCAGATGCTGTTCGAGCATGCGCGCGAGAGCGGCGTCGACGCGCGCGAGAACGTCAAGGTCGAGAAGGTCGAGCTCGGCGGCATCGGCCAGGTCGTCGCCTGGGCGAAGGACGCCGCCGGCGAGGACCTCATCGTGCGCGCGAAGTACTTCGTCGATGCGAGCGGACGCGACACCCTGCTCGGCAACGTGCTCAAGCTCAAGCGCAAGAACGACGCGCACCAGAGCGCGGCGATCTTCGCGCATTTCACCGGGGTCGAGACGCGCCCCGGCGATGACGCCGGCAACATCAGCATCTACAACTTCGAGCACGGCTGGTGCTGGTTCATCCCGCTGCGCGACGGGGTCATGAGCATCGGTTGCGTATGCCGGCCCGAGTACCTCAAGCAGCGGCGCGGCCGCAACGAGGAATTCCTGCTCGCGACGCTCGCGATGATGCCGGACGCGGTGCGCCGCATGCAGGGCGCGAAGATGGTGTCCGAGGTGCGCGTGACCGGCAACTACTCCTACACCTGCGACCGCATGCACGGCCCGGGCTGGGTCATGGTCGGCGATGCGTGGGCATTCGTCGACCCGGTGTTCTCGTCCGGCGTCTACCTCGCGATGCACAGCGGCAAGCAGGCGGCGGCGATGGTCGGCGCCGCGCTCGACGACCCGGCGCGCGAACGTGCGCTGCAGGGCGACTTCGAGAAGCGCATCCGCCGCGGCGTGCGCGTGTTCTCGTGGTTCATCTACCGCTTCAACTCGCCGGTCATGCGCACGCTGTTCGCGAGCCCGCGCAACACCTGGCGCGTCGAAGAGGGCGTGATCTCGATGCTCGCCGGCGACGTGTTCGACAGCCCGCCGGTGATGCGCCGCCTGCACCTGTTCAAGCTCATCTACGCGACGGTCGGCCTCGCCAACCTGCGCCGCTGGCTCGGCGAACTCGGCGAACGGCGCCGCCAGGCGAAGGTCGCGTTCACCGGGGGCAACACGCCGGTGGATCCGGCGTGATTTGGGGATTGGTGGGCTGGTGATTAGTGATTAGTGATTGGTGATTGGTTGAATAGCCGAGCGCGCCCGGCATGCTCTTCACGAATCACGAATCACGAATCACGAATCACGAATCACCAATCACGGCTCCCGCGCGCGATGTTGCTCGATATGCGCCGACAACGCGCGCAGGCTGCCGAAGATCGTGCGGTTGTCGGGGTTGTCCGAGCGCAGCTGGAAGCCGTAACGCTTGGACACCGCGAGCGCGAGTTCGAGCGCGTCGATCGAGTCGAGGCCGAGGTCGCCGCCGAACAACGCGGCGTCCGGGTCGATCGCTTCCGCCTTGATCCAGTCGATGTTCAGGCTGTCGACGATGAGCCGGGCGAGTTCCTGTTCGGCGGGCGTCTGGGCAGTGGCGAGATCGGTCATGGCGGGCGCTGGCTCGGGTATTGCAGGCAGTGGCGGTCGGCGCAGTGTATCATCCGCGACCCTCTCCAATGCCCGACCCTGCAGCGCCGATGTCCACGCCGATGAGCCTGCCCGCAGCGCCGGTGGCGCCGCTCGCGATCCGCTACGAGCACGCCGCGCTGGACGCGCTGCTCGCGGCGGACGACGTGCTCGCGGTGATCGGCTTCGGTCGCGCGGCGCCGGCCTCGGACGATCCGCGCGTACTGCGCGTCGGGCTCGAGCCGCTCGTGGCCGACACAGCGCCGTTCGAAGTCTGGCGCGGCGTCGCGCCGGTGCGTCAGGGTCGCGACGGCGAGCTCGCCTGGAGCAGCGACGGCGAGCACCTGTTCTTCGCGATCGAGGTCGACGAAGACGCATACGACGGCATCGGTGGCGCGGCCGAGCACGCGTACGCCTGCCTCGGCCCGTTCGTCGCCGCGAGCGACACGCCGCACATCCTGCGCCTGTGGAACTACCTCGACGCGATCAATCTCGGCGACGGCGACGATGAACGCTACCGTCGCTTCTGCGCCGGCCGCGCGCGCGGCATGGATGCGCACGTTCCCGCGCGTTACCCGGCGGCGACCGCGATCGGCCGCCACGATGGCGTGCGCCGCCTGCAGGTGTACGGCCTCGCCGCGCGACACGCGGGTACGCCGGTCGAGAATCCGCGCCAGGTCAGTGCCTGGCGCTATCCGCGCGAATACGGGCCGACCGCGCCGACCTTCGCGCGCGGCATGCGTACCGCGAGCGCGGAACTGCTGATCTCCGGTACCGCCGCGGTGGTCGGGCACGCCTCGCGACACGCCGGCGACATCGATGCGCAGCTCGACGAGACGATCGCCAACCTGCAGAGCCTCGCGATCGAAGCCGGCGCGCCGGTGCCCGGCCTCGACGGCCACAGCGTGATGAAAGCCTACGTGCGCCACGACGCCGACGCTCCGCACGTCGCCCGGATGCTGCACGCGCGCCTGCCCTCGCTCGGCGGCCTCGTCCTGCTCGGCGGCGACATCTGCCGGCGCGAACTGCTGGTCGAGGTCGACGGCGTGCACGTACTCGCGGACTGAACCGCGTGTCGCCGCGCCGCACCGCACGAGGCGCGCTGCTCGCGCTCGCCTGCAGCGCAGGGCTCGGAGCGTGCGGGTCATCGCCCGATCCCGCCGCCGTGAGCGACGCCGCCAAGGCCGGCGGCAGCAACGAGCACGGCCTCGTGCGCCTGCGCAACCCGCTCGAGGGCGACGCCGCCGCGATCGCGGCCGGGCAGGCCCTGTTCGCGGGCAAGGCCTGCGCGGCGTGCCATGGCGCGAGCGGCGGCGGCGGCATGTGCCCACCGCTCGTCAACGACGCCTGGGTCTACGGCGACGACGACACCACGCTCTACCACCTGATCCGCGAAGGCAGCATGGCGATGCGCGCGCGCGGCTATGCGCGCGGCAGCGCCGAGAAGGTCGCCGGCGACATGCCGCCGCTCGGCAGCGCGCTCAGCGAGCAGGAAACCTGGCAGCTGATCGCATGGATCCGGGCGAACCATGCGCACGCGGCGCCGAGGGCGCCGGCGACACGGTGACGACGGCGCGCGCGAGCGCGTATCGTGTCCCCCCTGCCGTCGTACCGGAGCCGCGATGTCCACCCCTTTTCCGCGCCTGCTCGCCGTTGCGCTGCTCCTCGTCGCGGGCACGGCCGTGGCGGCGCCGCTCGCCTACGTGCCGAACCAGAAGAGCGGTTCGATTTCGGTGATCGACACCGCGACCGACGCGGTCGTGCGCACGCTGACCGCCGGCGGCGCGCTCGGCGATCGCGTGCAGGCGCTCGACATCGACGCGCGCGGCAAGACGCTCTACGTCGTCGACGCCGGCCACGACCAGCTCGTCGTGCTCGATGCCGCGACCGACCAGGTGCGCGGCAAGGTCGCGATCGGTGCGGATACCGAGGGCGTGCGGCTGTCGCCGGACGACCGCACGATCGCGATCTGCGCCGAGGGCCAGCACCAGGTGCTGCTCGTCGACGCGGCATCGCTCGCGATCAGCGCGCGCATCAAGGTGCGCGGGCGCAATCCCGAACACTGCGAGTTCTCGCCCGACGGCAAGTTCCTCGTCACCAGCAACGAAGGTTCGAACGACCTCGACGTGATCGACCTCGCCACGCGCGCCTCGGTCGGCTCCATCGCGACCGCGGGCCATCCGCGCGGCGCGGCGTTCCTGCCGCGCTCCTCGACGCTCTACGTCGCGCAGGAGTCGGCCAACGGCGTCGACCTCGTCGACTTCGCCGCGCGCCGCAAGGTCGCGACGATCGCGACGGCCGACCGCGCCGCCGGCGTCACCGTCGCGCCCGACGGCAAGCGGGTGTACGTCGCCAACGGCAGCGGCAGCGTGACGGTGATCGACGTCGCGAGCAGCGTCGTCATCCGCGAAATCCCGGTCGGCAAGCGGCCGTGGAACATGGCGATCACGCCGGACGGGCGCAAGCTCTACGTCGCCAACGGCCGCTCCAACTCGGTCAGCGTGATCGACACGCGCACGTTCGACGTGACGAAGGAAATCGCGGTCGGAGAACTGCCTTGGGGCATCGCGATCGCGCCCTGAGCGCCTCCCCTTTCGCGGCGCCGGCGCGTGGCGCGACAATGCGCGTCCGCGCCGCCCGGCGCACATTGCATGCGAGGTGATCGATGAAGACCCGTGCCGCCGTCGCCTGGGAAGCGGGCAAGCCGCTGTCGATCGAGCAGGTCGACCTCGAAGGCCCGCGCGCCGGCGAAGTGCTCGTGCGCATCGTCGCGACCGGCGTCTGCCATACGGATGCATTCACGCTGTCGGGCGCCGACCCCGAAGGCATGTTCCCGGTCATCCTCGGCCACGAGGGCGGCGGCATCGTCGAGGAAGTCGGCCCGGGCGTCACCAGCGTGAAACCGGGCGACCACGTGATCCCGCTCTACACGCCCGAATGCGGCCAGTGCAAGTTCTGCACGTCGGGCAAGACCAACCTGTGCCAGGCGATCCGCGCGACGCAGGGCAAGGGCCTCATGCCCGATGGCACCTCGCGCTTCTCGCTCAACGGCAAGCCGATCCTCCACTACATGGGCTGCAGCACGTTCTCCGAGCACACCGTGCTGCCGGAGATCGCGCTCGCGAAGATCAATCCGGCCGCGCCGCTGGACAAGGTCTGCCTGCTCGGCTGCGGCATCACGACCGGCATCGGCGCGGTGCTCAATACCGCGAAGGTGACGCCCGGATCGACCGTCGCGGTGTTCGGCCTCGGCGGCATCGGCATGTCGGTGATCCAGGGCGCGGTCATGGCGAAGGCCGCACGCATCGTCGCGATCGACATGAACCCGGACAAGTTCGAGATGGCGAGGCAACTCGGCGCGACCGATTTCGTCAATCCGAAGGATTACGACCGCCCGATCCAGGACGTGATCGTCGAGCTCACCGACGGCGGCGTCGACTACTCGTTCGAGTGCATCGGCAACGTCAACGTCATGCGTTCGGCGCTCGAGTGCTGCCACAAGGGCTGGGGCGAGTCGATCATCATCGGCGTCGCGGGTGCGGGCCAGGAGATCTCGACGAGGCCGTTCCAGCTCGTGACCGGCCGCGTCTGGCGCGGTTCCGCGTTCGGCGGCGTCAAGGGTCGCTCGCAGCTGCCGGGCTACGTCGACCGTTACCTCAGCGGCGAGTTGAAGATCGACGAATTCGTGTCGGCGGAGCTGCCGCTCGAGCAGATCAACCATGCGTTCGATCTCATGCACGAGGGCAAGGTGATCCGGTCCGTCATCAGGTACTAGGCATCGGCGGGACGGCGGTCGCCGGCATGGGCGCGCAGGCGATGGTGCAACCGTCGAAGCGAAAATGGATTCCCGCTTCCGCGGGAATGGCGGCGCGGCGGAATCGGCCGACTGACGGGCGCACCGATGCGTCGTCGCCGTCACGCGGCGCAAAGTGGTTCGCCAGGGACGCGGCTTGGCAACGTGGTAGATGCTGACTCCAACCGGGAGGCCATCATGGCCGTTGCAATCCATCCGTCGGTCGACCGCGGGATCGCGCCCGCGGCGCCGGGTTTCGCGGGCGGCACGCTCGCGTGCAGGTGCGCGTCCGATCCGGTCATCGTCGCGCTGAAGGCACAGACCGCGCACAACCACGTGTGCGGATGCACGCAGTGCTGGAAACCCGCGGGCGCGCTGTTCTCGTTGGTCGCGGTGGTGCCGAGCGACAAGGTCGAGGTTACGGCGAACGGCGACAAGCTGCGCGTCGTCGATCCGGCGAAGACGATCCTGCGCCATGCCTGCAGCGCGTGCGGCACGCACATGTACGGCCGCATCGAGAACACGAAGCATCCGTTTTACGGCCTCGACTTCGTGCATACGGAACTGTCGCCGCAGGCCGGCTGGTCGCCGCCGACGTTCGCCGCGTTCGTGTCGTCGATCATCGAGGCCGGCGCCGATCCGGCCGAGATGGGCAGGGTTCGCGCGCAGCTGAAGTCGCTCGGCCTCGAACCGTACGACTGCCTGTCGCCACCGCTGATGGACGCGATCGCGACGCACGCGGCCAGGGCATCCGGCGTGCTCAGGGGCTGAGCATGCCCTTCGCGCAGTGCACGCGGCACGGCGCCGCACTCATCCTCGCCGTGCTCGCGCTGCTGCGCGCGGGCGCCCTAAACGCGCAGCAACGCGGCGACGAGGACGTCGACGCGCTCGACCTCGTGCGCGTCGTCGGCGTCACGCCGCTGACCGGCACCGAGCTGCCCGCGGCGAAGCTGCCGTACGACGTGCAATCGACGGACGACGCCGCGTTCTCACGCGCGCAGGTCGCCGGCCTCGCCGACTACCTCGACCGCCATCTCGCCGGCGTGAGCAGCAATGCGGCGCAGAACAGCCCGCTGCAGCCGGACCTGCAGTTCCGCGGTTACACCGCGACGCCGCTGCTCGGTGGCGCGGAAGGCCTGTCGGTCTACCTCGACGGCGTGCGCGTCAACGAAGTGTTCGGCGACACCGTCAACTGGGATCTCGTGCCCGACGCCGCGATCGAACGCATGAGCCTGTTCGCCGGAGCGAACCCGATCTTCGGCCTCAACACGCTCGGCGGCGCGATCGCGATCCGCACCAAGAGCGGCTTCAGCGATCCGGGTACGCGCGTTTCGCTCTACGGCGGCTCGTTCGGCCGCAGCGACGCGACGTTCGAGACCGCCGGCAACGCGGGCACGTGGGGCTGGTACCTCATGGGTCGCCGCTTCGACGAGGACGGCTGGCGCGACGCATCGCCGTCGAACGCGAAGAACCTTTACGGGACGTTGTCGTGGCGCGGCGATGCGGCGACGTTCGACCTGCACCTCGGCCACGGCGACACCGACCTCACCGGCAACGGCCCCGCGCCCGTGCAGCAGCTCGCCGGGCGCTGGCAAGCCGTATTCACCGCGCCCGACGAGACCGCGAACCGCATGGACCTCGCGAGCGGCGAAGGCTCGCTCGACGTCTCCGAACACGCGAAGCTCTCGTTCACGCTGTTCCATCGCGCGGTGACGACGCGTTCGTACAACGGCGACGGCAGCGACTTCGAGGAGTGCGACGACGACGCCACGATCCTGTGCGACGGCGGCGAAGCCGTGCTCGACCAGCATGGCGCGCCGCTGCCCGCGACGTTCGACGCAATCAACAACATCAGCCGGCGCCGCCAGCGCAGCAACGGCGCCACGGTGCAGCTCGCGATCGATGCGCCGCTCGCGGGGCGCGAGAACCAGCTCGTCGTCGGCCTCGATGCGAACGACGGTCGCCTGCGCTTCGATTCCGCGGTGGAGGCGGCGATGCTCGACGCCGACCGCCATACCTCGGCGGACTCGGGGCTGTTCATTCCCGACGCCGCACTCGCGGTGCGCAGCCGCACGCGCAGCCTCGGCCTGTATGCCACCGATACGCTGTCGTTGACCGAGCGTCTCGCCCTCACGCTGTCCGCGCGCGGCAACCACACGCGCACGACGATCACCGATCCCGGCGGCGAGAACCCCGACCTCGACGGCCGCCACCGGTTCTCGCGGATCAACCCCGCCGCCGGATTCACCTGGCGCTGGAGCGACGCGCTGAATGCGTACGCGGGGTACAGCGAGTCGACGCGCGCGCCGACGCCGGTCGAGCTCACCTGCGCGGACGAGGACGCGCCGTGCAAGCTGCCGAACCAGTTCCTCAGCGACCCGCCGCTCGAGCAGGTCGTCGCGAAGGGCTGGGAAGCCGGCCTGCGCGGTGCGCTCGTCGACGCGCGTGGCGGCGATCGTCTCGACTGGCGCGTCGGCGCGTTCCGCACGACCAACACCGACGACATCCTGTTCCAGGCGACCGGCGGCACGCAGTCGAACGAAGGCTTCTTCGCCAATGTCGGCGACACGCGCCGGCAGGGCCTCCAGGCGGGCATTTCCGGCACCTCGTTCGGGCGACGCCTCGCGTGGCATGCGAACGCGAGCTGGCTCGACGCGACCTATCGCAGCGCGTTCGTCGAGAACAGCGCGCATCACCCGGATGCCGACGACGACGGGCTCATCGCCGTGCGGCGCGGCGACCGCATCCCGGGCCTGCCGCGCGCGAGCGTGAAGCTCGGTGCCGATTTCGCGTTCACGCCTGCATGGTCGCTCGGTGGCGACGTGGTCGCGAACACGGGGCAGTACCTGCGCGGCGACGAGGCGAACCGCTTGGCGCGCACGGGCGGCTGGGCCGTCGTGAACCTGCGCGCGGAATGGAGCCTCAATGCGCACGCGAGCGTGTTCGCGCGCGTGGACAACGTATTCGATCGCCGCTACGTCACCTTCGGCACGCTCGGCGATGCGAGCGAGGTATTCGACGCCTTCGACGATCCGCGCTTCCTCGGCCCCGCTGCGCCGCGCGGCGCATGGGTGGGCGTGCGGCTGTCGCTGTGACATCGCGATCGCGCTTCGTGCGTGCGGGCGATGCGGCGCCGCGCGCCAACCGTGAAACGCGCGGCAACGCAAGCCTTGACCGCACCGGGGGCATTACTACGATACGGCGCTCGCACACGCGTGCGTGAAACGAGCGGAAGCGTCCCGACGCGATCCGTCTCCCTCGACGAAATCCCTCAAGCGCCCGCCCGAACGGGCACGGCGGCCTCGTGCACGGCGCGATCGCCGTCGCGACACAGGACGATCCATGCTGAGCATCGAACAACGCATCGCCGCGGACATCGCCGCGCAACCGGCACAGGTGAAGGCCGCGGTGGAACTCCTCGACGGCGGTGCCACCGTGCCGTTCATCGCGCGCTACCGCAAGGAAGTCACCGGCGGGCTCGACGACACGCAGCTGCGCCTGCTCGAGGAACGCCTCGGTTACCTGCGCGAGCTCGAGGATCGCCGCGCGGCCATCCTCGCGAGCATCGAGGAGCAGGGCAAGCTCGACGACGCGCTCAAGGCGCAGATCCTCGAGGCCGACACCAAGGCTCGGCTCGAGGACCTCTACCTGCCGTACAAGCCCAAGCGCCGCACCAAGGCGCAGATCGCGCGCGAAGCGGGCCTCGAGCCGCTCGCGCTCGGCCTGCGCGAGGATCCGACCGTCGCGCCGGACGTGCGCGCGGCCGCGTTCGTCGACGCCGAAAAGGGCGTGCCGGACGTCAAGACCGCGCTCGACGGCGCGCGCCAGATCCTCATGGAGACGTTCGCGGAAGACGCCGCGCTCGTCGGCGGCCTGCGCGAATGGGCCTGGGGCAAGGGCCAGATCCGCGCCAAGGTCGTCGAAGGCACGGAGAACGAAGGCGCGAAGTTCCGCGATTACTTCGACCATGCCGAACCGATCGCGAAAATCCCGTCGCACCGCCTGCTCGCGTTGATGCGCGCGCGCAATGAAGGCGTGCTCGCGCTCGAACTGGTACCGACCGCGGAAGCCGAGCAGGGCCACGCCGAGGCGGAAGCGCGCGTCGCCGCGCACGCCGGCATCGCCGCGCGCGGGCGTGCCGCCGATGCCTGGCTGCTCGAGACGTGCCGCCTCGCCTGGCGCGTGAAGCTGCACCTCTCGCTCACGCTCGACCTCTTCTCGCGCGCGCGCGAAGCGGCCGAGGAGGAAGCGATCCGCGTGTTCGGCGACAACCTCAAGGACCTGCTGCTCGCCGCACCGGCGGGGCCGAAGGCGGTCATGGGCCTGGATCCCGGCATCCGCACCGGCGTGAAGGTCGCCGTGGTCGATGCGACCGGCAAGCTGCTCGCGACGACGACCGTGTATCCGCACGAGCCGCGCCGGCAGTGGAACGAGTCGCTCGCCGAACTCGGCGCGCTGTGCCTGAAACACGGCGTCGAGCTCATCGCGATCGGCAACGGCACCGCCTCGCGCGAGACCGACAAGCTCGCCGGCGAAGTCATCAAGAAACTCGGCGAGCGCGCGAAGATCGCCAAGATCGTCGTCAGCGAAGCCGGCGCATCGGTGTATTCGGCGTCGGAAACCGCGGCGAAGGAATTCCCGACGCTCGACGTCTCGCTGCGTGGCGCAGTGTCCATCGCCCGACGCCTGCAGGACCCGCTCGCCGAACTCGTGAAGATCGAGCCGAAGGCGATCGGCGTCGGCCAGTACCAGCACGACGTCAACCAGGCGCGACTCGCGCGCGCGCTCGATGCGAAAGTCGAGGACTGCGTCAACGCGGTCGGTGTCGACGTCAACACCGCCTCGGCGCCGCTGCTCGCGCGCGTCGCCGGCCTCAGCGGCAGCGTCGCCGAGAACATCGTCAAATACCGGGATGAACACGGCGCGTTCGCGACGCGCGCGGTGCTGAAGAAGGTGCCGCGCCTCGGCGACAAGGCGTTCGAACAGGCGGCCGGTTTCCTGCGCATCCCGCACGGCGACAACCCGCTCGACGCGGGCGGCGTGCATCCGGAAGCATATCCCGTGGTCGAACGCATCCTCGCGCGCTGCGGTCGCGAGGTGAAGCAGGTGATCGGCGACGGCGCGTTCCTGCGCAGCCTGCGCGCGGAAGACTACGTCGACGAACGCTTCGGCGTGCCAACCGTGCGCGACATCATCCGCGAGCTCGAGAAGCCCGGCCGCGATCCGCGCCCGAGCTTCGTCGCGCCCGCGTTCGCCGAGGGCGTCGAGGACCTCAAGGACCTCGTCGTCGGGATGGTGCTCGAAGGCCGGGTAACCAACGTCGCCGCGTTCGGCGCCTTCGTCGACATCGGCGTGCACCAGGACGGCCTCGTGCATGTTTCGGCGCTGTCTCACACGTTCGTGCGCGATCCACGCGAGGCGGTGAAGGCGGGCGACATCGTCAAGGTCAAGGTCATGGAGGTCGACCTGCAACGCCAGCGCATCGCCCTCAGCATGCGCCTCGACGACGTCCCCGGCGAGGCGCGCGGCGCGCGTCCTGCACGCGACGAACGCGGCGGTGGCGAGCGCAATGCGCGTCGCGATGGCTCCGCGCGCAAGCCGGCGAGCGCATCCGCGCCGACGAACAGCGCCTTCGCGGATGCGTTTACGCGGGCGCGCAGGAATTGAGGGCTGAACAGCGTCGCGACTCTATGGATTCGCTCCCACGCACGGCGTGCGCTCGACCTTCGGGCTCGAGCCGCCGCGTCGTCGTTTGTCCTGCAGAACCATTACCTGAGCGCGACCCGAACGGCGATCCGCGCATCGGCCGATCCCGTGAAGTCCCGCCTTAAACTTGGGCTCCACGGTATTTCTGGATCGCCATCATGAACATCCGCACGATATCCGGCCTGCCGATCGCGATCGCTGCCGCAGCCGCACTGGCGGCGTGCAGCGACAAGCCGGCGGCCACGAGCACCGGCGATGCGCCCGCGGCAACGGCGTCCACGCAGGCATCGACGGACGCACCGCCGCACGAAGGACTCACCGCGCGCGAGATGATCTCGGCACCGCGCGGCAGCCTGCCTCCTGCAGGGAATCCCGATGGCGACTTGCCCGATGCCGGTGCGGCGGCCGCGCAGGCGCAGTCCGCGCGTGCCGAACTGCCCGCACCACCCGCGGGCGACAGCACAGACGCATCGCCTGCGCGCCCGCAAGATGCAGGCAGCGCCACGCCCCGTTACGCGGACGTGATCAGCGTGCAGCCCGTCAAGCAGACGACGACGCGCGAGCGCGAGGAATGCCGCGACGAGCGCATCGTGCACAAGCACCGGCCGAAGGATGACCGGCAAGTGGCCGGCACCGTGCTCGGCGCCGTCGCCGGTGGCGTGATCGGCCATCAGGTCGGCGGCGGGCGCGGACGCGATCTCGCGACCGTCGCCGGCGCCGTCGGCGGCGGCTATGCCGGCAAGAAGATCCAGCAGCGGCAGCAGGACCGCGACACCTACACGACGACCGAGCGCCGCTGCCGCACCGTGAAGGAGCCGGTCGAGGACGTCACCTACGACGTCGTTTACGAATACCGCGGCCAGACGCACCAGGTGCGCCTCGACCACGACCCGGGCGAGCGCGTCGAGCTGCCCGTGCGCGGGATCGAGTAGGCGCTGCAGGCCGCTCGCGCCGTTTCGGCGCGGACGGCCCTGCACCGGCGACCGTCAGGACGCGCCGTACTTGACCGCGCAGCCGTACGGTTCCGACGTCGTCACGCTCACCGCCTTGCCGGCCGCGAGTTCCGCGAGCACCTGCGGCACGTACTGGGTCGCCTTCGCGATGTCGTCGGCGTCGGCGCTCTGGATCGAGTCGATGCCGCCCATGTAGCGCAGCACGCCGCCGCCATCGATGACGTACAGGTGCGGCGTCGTCTTCGCGTCGTACGCGCGGCCCACCTTGCCGTCCGGGTCGAGCAGGTATGCGCTCGCCTTGGCCCCGACCTTGGCGATCCATGCATTCGCCCCGGCCGCGTCGAAGTGGCCCTGCTTGCCTGCCGCGCCCGAATTGATCGTGAACCACACCACGCCCTGCGCGGCCGCGTCGGCCTGCTGCTTCTGCAGGTTGCCCGCGCCGTAGTGCTTGCGCACGAACGGGCAATCCGGATTGGACCACTCGAGCACGACCGTCCTGCCGGCATAGTCGGCGAGCGCGTGCGTCTTCCCATGGGTATCGATGGCGCTGAACGCAGGCGCGGGCTCTCCGACTCTCGGCTTGGCCGACAGCGGCGTGGCGACGGTGCACAGCAGCGCGAACAGGAACATCGGTTTCATCGTGGACTCCGGCAGGGAACGACGGGGATTTCGGACCTCAAGGGGCCGACGCGGTTCCGGCCGCGTACGGCACCCGCACATGCCAGCCGCGCGGCGTGCGCCCGTCCGTCGTCGTGACGACGAGATCGAGCTGCGCCGGCGCCTGCGTGAAGTACTCGCTGCGCGCCGTCTCGACGAGCAGCGCATCGCCCTCGCGGCGGATCGAAGGCGGCGCGTTGCCGACCACCTTGCGCTGTGCGACAAACGCATCGAGCGCGGCCGACGCGGGTGGCAGGCTCGTGCCCTCGACGCGCACGACGATGCGCGCGCCGTCATCGTGCGCGCTGCCGCTCCATCCACTCGCCTGCGGCTGCGCGAGCCGCGCCTGCGCGAACGCGGCGCTCCAGCGTGCATCGATGCGTGGTGGCTCCGCCGCCACCGGCAGGTCGAGCGACAGTGACGCCTTGCCCGGGATGCACTCCTCGCGGCAGGCGAGCCATTTCACCGCCACCGCGAGATGCACGTTCGATCCGACCGCGGCATCGGCCGGTACGCTGAGCGCGACCGGCAACAGCACGTCGCCTTCGTAACCGATGTTGTAGAGGCCACCGACACCGAACCGCTTCGGCACCGGCCACTCGACCTCGCCCGCGGCGTATCCGGGCGGCGGGGACCATGCGAGCGTCGTCGGCAGTCCCGAATCGCCCGGGTTGATCCAGTAGCTGTGCCAGTGCGGCGCGTGGCGCAGGCGCACGCCGAGCGATGACGTACCGCCCGGCACGAGCGCCGCGTGTTCGGCGACCAGTTCGGCCTGCAATGGGGTGATTTCGGCGTCTTCGCCGGAAGCCGCATGCGCCGACGCGGCGAACGCGAGCAGGAAAATCCCGCTGCAACGGACGCGACGGAAAAACGCGAACGGATGGCGCATCGTCATGGGCTCCTCGATGCAACTACGCTAGACGATCGCGTGTTAGCGATGCGTGACGGCAGCGACGTACGAGGCGGGGGAAAGGGTGGTGCCGCTTATCCGACTCGAACGGATGACCTACCGCTTACAAGGCGGTTGCTCTACCAACTGAGCTAAAGCGGCACGGGCGGCCGATTCTAGCAGCATCGTCCGGTGAGGCCCGCGGCGCGGCCCCGGCGGGTGAGGACAGCCGCGCTAGCAGGATGTTGAAAAAGGCGCTATCCAGCGCTTTTTCAACTCAGCGAGTCCCGCGCATGTCCGGACTCGCTTCCGCGATTCAACGACGTGCGTCGTCGACTCGCGAGCGATCCATCCCTGGATCGCGTCCGCAGGCTGTTTTTCAACAGCCTGCTAGTAGGCCTGGCAGCGCGTCTGCTCGATGTGCGCATCGTGCGCGCCGGCGACGCGGCTCGCGAGGTCGGCCGGCTCGGCGCCGGCGAGGGCGAAGTCGAGCCAGTAGACGGGCAGGTCTTCGGTGCGCGCGTTGACCTTCGGGGTGAAGCCGAGCGCGGCGATCTCGGCGCGGCGGCGCTCGGCGTTGCCCTGGTCGCGGAACAAGCCGAGCGAGATCGTGTTCTGCTGGTCGCCCGCGGTGACGACGTAGTAGTCGTGCACGCTCTTGGCGGCGAGCGCGCGCGCGGTCGCGAGCGCCTGCTCGCGCGTCGGCATCGCGGGCAGGTACACCCAGTAGCCGCGCGTCTGCGTCGCGCGTTCCTCGCGCATGCGGATGCGCTTGGTCGACGGCGTCAGGATGTTCATTGCCGCGCGCGCATCGGCCTGGGTCTGGAACGGGCCGAAGCGGCGGCACTGGTCGTTGGCGAGGTCGGCCGGGCTTTCCGGCGCGCTCGCGAGCTCGGCATGGTCGTCGGCGTCGCGCTCGGCGAGCAGTTCCAGCCGCGGCACGCCCGGATCGGTCGCCGGTGCCGCTTCCGCGACCGGTCGGTTCGCGAACGCGAGCCAGCACGCGCCGCCGATATTCAGCGCGAGCAGCAGCATGAACAGGACGCGGACGAACATGGCGATGATTCGGGTGCGCGATGACCGGCCGATTCTAATCGACACGCACCGGGTCGACGCGCACCCGATCCACGCGAACCATCAGCCGTCCGGCGTACCCGCTTCGCGTGCCCACAGCGCGAGCCCGTGCAGCACGAGGTCGTGCACGCGCTCGACCTGGCCAAGCAGCGGCTCGAGCTCGTCGGCGCCGCCGCCGCCGAGGAGGAGCGGCGGCATTGCCTCGCCCGGCGATACCAGGCTCGCGCTAAAGCGCTCGTTGGCACCGGCCGCGGCGTACAGCGAGCCGGTGACGACCGCGTCGGCGGTCGAACGCGGACGCTCGCGCAGCTGGCCGCCGCGCGCAACGACGCGCGCGGTGCCGGCGACGATCGCCTGGCGCATCGCGAGCGGGCTCGCGACGATGAGGCCGCCGAGATGCTGGCCAGCGGCATCGAGCGCATCCACGGTGAGCGCAGTGCCCGCGCTGACGAGCACCTGCAGGCGCGCCTCACGCGCATGCGCGGCGGCGAGCGCGAGGAAGCGGTCGACGCCGAGTCGCTCCGGTTCGGCGTAGGCGTTGCGCACGCCGAGTGCGACGGCCGGACTGCGCACGAACTGCGCGCGCAGCCCGAAGCGCTCGCGCACGAACGCGGCGAGTTCCTCTTCGCGAGCGCTCGAGACCACGCTCGCGACCCAGGCCGACTCGACGCGCGCGAGCGCACCCCATTCGCGGCGCAGCTCCGCGACGAGCGACCCTTCCGTGTGCGCGAACACGCCGCCCGGCCGCAGGCGCGCATCGCCGGCGACGCTCGCCCATTTGAGACGCGTGTTGCCGACGTCGACGAGCAGCTTCATGCGCGCAACCTGAGGCTCACTTCGCCCGCATCGACGGCTTCCTCGCGACCACCGAAGTCGACGCGCAGCGCGCCGCGCGCGTCGATGCCGCGCGCGACGCCATGGCGCCGTTCGGTTCCACGCACGACGTCGACGTCGCGGCCGTCGAGCGCGTCGTGGCGCGCGTAGGCAGCGGCGAATGCGGCGAAACCGTGCGCGGCGAAGCAATCGAGTGCAGCCACGAGGTGGTCGATCAGGCTCGCGGCGATGCGCGTACGCGACAGGTCGGGCGCCAGCGCGGCGAGATCGATCGCTGCCTGATCGATCGCCCGGGCCGCGGCGCCGAGGCGCAGGTTGAGGCCGAGCCCGATCACTGCATGGCAGGGGCCGAGTGCATCGCCGCCGAGCTCGACGAGGATGCCGCCGAGCTTGGCGCCGCGTGCGACGAGATCGTTCGGCCATTTGAGCGCGACTTCGCCGATGCCGCACGCGGTGAGTGCCTCGACCGCGGCGACGCCGACGGCGAGGCTGAGCCCGGCGAGCGAAGCCATGCCCGCGTCGAAACGCTTGAGCAGCGACAGCGCGATGCCGCCGCCGGGCGGCGTGTGCCAACGGCGGCCGCGGCGGCCGCGTCCGGCAGTCTGCATCTCGGCGAGGCACACGATCACGTCACGCGGATCGCGATCGGCTCGACGCAGCAGTTCGCTGCTGGTCGAATCGATCTGCCAGTGCACGGCGAGTTCGGCCAGACGCGCGCGCGTCGCCGGCGCCAGCGCGCGCAGCAGGGTCGCCTCGTCGAGCAACTCGAGCGGCGCGGCGAGCCGGTAGCCGCTGCCCGCCTGGGCCAGGATCCCCACGCCTGCTTCGCGCAGGCGCTCGACCTGCTTCCATACGGCCGCGCGCGACACGCCGAGGCGCCCGGCGAGCGCGCTGCCGGAGATCGCGTGCTCGCCGAGTTCGGCGAGTACGGCGCGCGCACTCGGCTCGGCAGCGGTCGATCGGCTGGTTCGGGATTCGGCCACGCACGCGGTCCGCAGAAGGGAGCCTGAGTGTAGCCGGGGCCGGCGGCGGCGCGGGTGGGCGGCGCGGGGAGGCGTCCGCCCCCTTGTCCGCGGGTGTCCGGCACTGTCCGACGGACACCGACCGCGCTGATCCCACCGCGGTGGGACCGTGCCGAAAGACACTGGCACGACTCCTGCTTCCCTGACGGCGAGCCGACTGGAGTCGGGATCGGGATCGTGCGAGCATTGCGGCTTCCTCGGCCGCACGCCAGGGAACCCTGCCATGAACAAGACCGCCATCATCCTCGCTGCCCTGGGCTGGTCGCTGACCGCCGCAGGCGCGCACGCGCAGAGCGCACCCCTGCGCGGCGCCGGGCTGCTCGCCCTCAACACGGTCGATTCGAGGGCCTGCCCGACCGTGGTCGAGCGCATCGACACCGGTGGCGGTTCCGGCGGGTCCACCGGCGCGCGCGCCGTCCGCGGCAGCGACGTGACGCCACGCCCGGCACAGACCGTCGCCGACGAAAGCACCGCCCCCGCGATGGCCGACCCGCTGCCGAAACCGATCGCCGGCGGCGATCCGTCGGCCCCGGCCGCGGCGACGCCGAAGCGCCCGAGCTACCGCTGGCAATCGCTGGTGCCCGGCGCCATCAAGTGAGCCCAGGATGGGCTCATCCCGTGCAGGCCCACGACGGTCGATGAGGCGGAACCCGGTACCGCGTCCGTCGCGATCATGCGCTGGCTGACGCGGCTGCGCGATGCGCTGCAGCCACCCGCCCGCATCGCCGACGCCGACTGGGATGCACTGCTCGCATCGTCCGACCTGTTCGCGCGCGTCGAGGCCGGCGATCGCGATGCCTGGCGCGCGCTGGTCGAACATTTCCTCGCGCGCAAGTCGTTCAGTGCAGCCGGCGGACATGTGCTCGAGCCCGCCCATGCGCTCGCGATCGCGGCGCTTGCGAGCCTGTGCGTGCTGCGCCTTGGCCGCGACGCGCTGGCGGGGTGGCGCGAGGTGATCGTCTATCCGGGCGAGTTCCGCGTGAAGCGCGAGCATCACGACGAGCACAGCGGCGTCGTCACCGAAGGCGAGGACGTGCTGATCGGCGAGGCCTGGGAACGCGGTCCGCTGATCCTCTCGTGGGCCGACGTCGCGACCGACCTCGCGCATCCGTTCGACGGCTTCAACGTGGTCGCCCACGAAATGGCGCACAAGCTCGACCTGCTCGACGGCGCGATGAACGGCGTGCCGGCATTGCCGCCCTCGATCGCCCGGCGCGACTGGATCGCCGCGATGCAGGCCGGCTACGACCGCCTCGTGCGGGCGGTCGACCGCGGCCGCGACACCTTCATCGATCCGTACGCCGCCGAGAGCGCGGACGAGTATTTCGCCGTCGTCAGCGAGCTGCATTTCTCCGACCCCGCCGGGCTCGGGCGCGCCGAGCCCGCCGTCGCGGCGCTGCTGGCGCGGTTTTACGGCGGCGCCGCGTGAACTCGGTTGCGGCGCTGCGGTCCGACAGGTAGCCTGCGCTGTTTCGGAAAGCAGCGCGGGCGCCGTTCCGCGGACCCGTCGCCATGCCGATCTGCCATCTCCGGCGCGCACTCGCGCCCCTCCTCATGCTCGCCCCGCTGTTCGCCGTCGCGTGCGAAGGCGAGCTCCACGTCGAACTGGAGCACGCCGGCGTCTACGCGCTGGACCATGCAGCGATCGCCGCCGCCCAGCCCGGCCTCGCCGATTGTGCCGCCGACGAGCTGTGGCTGCGCCAGGCCGGCAAGGAAGTGCCGCTGCGTGTCGTCGCGCGGGGCGCGCGCTTCGCCGACGGCGATCACGTCGAATGGGTCGGCGCTCCCCTGCACGGACCCGAAAGCTGGTATGACCCCTACAGCGTGAACAATGTGTACGTGCTCGGCGCCAGCCCGGGCCCGCACGAACGCATGCGCGTGGCCGACGCCAGCGGAACCGGACGCGCCGTGCTCGAGCGCACCCTTCACCTCGAGCAGGAAAACCTGATGATCCGGCTCGACCCTTCCCAGCAGAAGCCGGGCGAGGAACCGGACGTCTGGCAGTGGGCGAAGCTGACGCACGTCGATCCGCAGCCGTTCGAGCTGCGCTTCGACCTCGCCGACCTCGACGCGAGCGGCGCACCCGCGCACCTCGCACTCGCCTTCCGCGGGCTGTCCGAGCTCGAGCGTCCACGCAAGGGCGCGGTCGGCGCCATCAACGACCACGCGGTCGAGCTTACGCTCAACGGCCGGGCACTGGCGACGCAGCAGTGGGACGGCCGCGGCGAAGTGCGACGCGAGATCGAGCTGCCCGCCTCCGAGCTCAAGGCGCGCGGCAACGTGCTGGTCATGCGCGTACCCAAGCGCACGCTGCCGTGGGCGGATACCCAGGTCGCCGTCGACGTCGTGATGTTCAACTACATCGAGGCGCGTTTCCCCGCCCGCGGCGATCTCGATGGCGGCGGCGCATTGTCGGTGCGCGCGGATGCGGCATCGATGCTCTCGCTGGGCGCGAGCGGAGAAGCACCGCTGCTGTACGGCGAGGACGGCGTGCTGCGCCTGCCGCGCGCGATCGGCGCGCGCCGTTTCGCCTACGCACCGGCCGCGGCGGGTGTCGCGCTGATTCCCGCGACTTCGCGCGATTTGGCCAAGCCCACGTTCCTGCGCGCCGTGCGCGGCAGGGAGTGGCGCGAGCCGGGACGCGGCTACGACTATCTCATCGTCGCCCACCCACGCCTGCTCGACGCGATCCAGCCGCTCGCCGAATTCCATCGCAAGCGTGGCCTGTCGGTCGCCGTGATCGACACCGACAGCGTCTACGACCAGTACAACAACGGCATCACGCACCCGCAGGCGATTCGCAACCTCGTGGACGCTGCGTGGCATCGCTGGCCCGGCAAGCCGCGCTTCCTGTTGCTGGTCGGCGATTCGAGTTTCGACATCCGCCACGAGACGTACAACGACCTCGCCTACGCGAAGTGGACCGATCGCGAGCTGCTGTTCCCCGGCCATTTCGGCGCGGTGCCCGGCGGCACGTATGCGAACCCGCCGAAGAAGCTCGCCGACCGCAACCTGATCCCGACCTGGCAATTCCCTTCTCCGGAAGGCCAGTCCGCGAGCGACAACTGGTTCGGTGCGGTGGACGGCGACGACTGGCATCCGGTGGTCGCGGTCGGCCGCTTCCCGGTGGTCGAGCCGGCGGAAGTGAGCGCGATCGTGGACAAGACGATCGCCTATCTTTCCGAGCCGCAGCTCGGCGCGTGGCGCCGCGACGTGATGTTCATCGCCGACGAGATCGGATCGTTCCAGAGCGCCTCGGACGAAATCGCCAAAGCGCTCGGCAAGGAAGGCTTCCTCGCCGACAAGGTCTACGCCAAGCCGGACGTCACCGAGAACGCGGTGCACCAGCGCGCGATCCACGACGGCATCGATGCCGGTCGCCTGCTGGTGCATTTCATCGGCCATGGCGGCCGCTACATCTGGCGCACGGGTCCGCCGGACCTGCGCAAGAACAACGATCTGTTCACGCTCGACGACGTGTCCAGGCTCGGCAACGGCAGCCGCCTGCCGATGGTGCTGTCGATGACCTGCTATTCGGCGCCGTTCGACAACCCGACCGAGGACTCGATCGGCGAGCGCTTCCTGCGCGAGAAGGACAAGGGTGCGATCGCGGTATTCGCGGCATCGTGGCGCAACTCGCCGTCCCCCGAGTACAGCAAGAACGTGATCGCGGAGTTGCTCGAGCCCGGCGCTACGATCGGCGAGGCGATCGTGCGCGCGAAGAAGCGTTCCAACGACCGCGTGCTCGTCGAGATGTACAACCTGCTCGGCGACCCGGCCGTGGTGCTCGAACGGCCGCGCGGCGGGCTGCTCGCTGTGCCCGACGGCGATCGCTGGAATCCGGGCGTGCTGGTCGACCTCAAGCAGGCCGCGTTCGATGGGCAGGTCACGGTCGACTGGGTCGGCACGGACGGAAGCACGCTCGCCTCGTCCGAGCACGTCGTGCACGAGCCGCGCTTCCGCGTGGCACCGCCAGCGGGCATCGCCAAGGCGGCCCAGGTGCGCATCTACGCGGCGTCGCCGACCAGCGGCCGCGATGCGGTCGGCGGTGCGGAGCTCGCACCCAAGGCCTCGTCGGTGCCATCGCTGCCGCTCGGTGCACGCATCGCCGCGGCATGGCATCGATGGCTGCATCCGCCCAAGCCGTCGGAGCGCCGCGACGACACGATCTCGATCCTCGACTTCGACGGACCTGCGCGCTGAGCGCGGACGTCAGTCGAGCGTCATCGCCGACGCATCGTCGCCGGCCGGCTCCTCGCTGCGCGCTTCGTCGAGGCGCGCCTTGAGCGATGCGGCACCGTCGAAGAACGCGGCGGGCTCTCGCGGTGGTGCGAGTCGCAGCCACGGCGGCGCGAGCCGCTGCAGCACGATCGGCTGTCCCCATTCCGCGCGGCGGTCGGCGATCGTCAGCGCCTGCGTGCCGATCGCCAATGTCGCCAGCGCGCCGACGACGACCGCCTTGAAGCGCAGGCGCGTGCTGCCGACCACGCGAAGGTGGGCGAAACACGTCGCGGCGAGCGCGATCCAGGCGCCTGCCCATGCATACAGCGCCAGTGCCGGCCACGACAGCGCGAACGCGACGAGCTCGCAGAACGGGTCGTACAGGCTGTATGCGAGCACGCCGCCTGCGGCGACGAGCAGGTGCGCACCGAAACGCGCATGGCCGGCGAACAGGCGCGACACGAGCGCCCATGCGGCCGTCCACAGCGCGAGCAGGGTGGCCAGCGCGAGCGCACCGGTGACGTAGCGGATCAGCTTCGGCTCGCCGGTTTCAGCGCGCCACAGTTCCACCAGCGCCACGAGCACGACCAGAGCGGCCAGCACGAGCGCGATCGGCCACGGCGAGCGCCGCTGCAACGGCGTTTCCGGCGCGACGTCCTCGTCGCCGCGATGCAGTCGCACGAGGCTGTGGCCCACCTGCAGGGAAACGTGCGAAGCGAGCACGACGCGTTCGCGCCGGCCACGTTCGCCTTCGACGTAGAGGCCATTGACGCTGCCGAGATCGTGCGCGATCCAATCGCCTCCGTCGTCGCGTTCGATGCGCAGGTGGTGGGCGGCGACGTGCGGATCATCGAGTACGATGTCGTTGTCCCACGCGCGGCCGAGCGTGAGCACGCGCGTGCCGACCCGCTGGCGCAGCGCGTGCTCGCGGTGGCGCGGCAGCACCTCGATCCAGATCACTTCGTCCATGCGACACCCTCCACGAAGCGGCGGCCGAGGGTGAGCGCGTTGTCGTAGGCGATGCCCTGCACGACCAGGCGCGAGACGAGCGCCTCGCGATCGCGGTCCTGCGTGACGAGGGTCAACGCGACGTCGTAGAGGTCGGCGAAGTCGCGATAGGCGCGCGCGCACCAGATCGCGTGCAGCGCCGGCGCGGTCGGCGAGGCGGCGACGAAGCGTTCCTCGCATTCGGGACGGGTCAGCCGCTTGCGCTGCGACGAGCCGGTCATGCCGGCGGAGCGGTAGATCGGCAACTGCGAGACGAACGTCGCGAACTGGAACGAATTGAGGTCGCTGCTGCGCACGTAGGCGTGGCTGAACTGCGCGCTGCCGCTCTGGATGTCCTCGGCGACGAACAGCGCGCTCGGCGTGCTGCAGGTCGAACCGTCCACCTGCGCGCGTGGCTTGGGCGTCTTCTCCGCATTGGTCTGCGCCCAGCAGTTGAACCAGGGCGCCTCGCTCTCGGGCGCGTGGTACGGACCGAACGCGGTCGAACGCCAGCCCTTGGCGATGAGTGCGCCGTAGAACCCCGCCTGCCAATCGAGCAGCTGGCGGTCGATCTCCTCGCGCACGGCATCGATGCCGATCGGCGGCCCGCTGCGCGCGCGCTCGACCAGCGCGGCCGCCTTGCGTGCGGGCACGAGGAAACTCACGAGCTCTCCGTCGAGCCGCTTGGCGACGTTGACGCCGACCACGCGACCGCTCGCATCGACCGCCGGGCCCCCGCTCATGCCCGGGTTGATCGCGCCGGTGAAGTGCACGCGCTCGTTGTAGCTGCGCTCGACCAGGCCGTTCCAGGTGCCTTCGACGATGGTGAAGCCGAGATCGAGCGGATTGCCCATCGCGTAGGCGCGCTCGCCACGCGGCAACTCACCCTCGACCGCGCGCGGATCGAAGGCGAGGTGCGGCAGGTCGGAGCCGTCGAGGCGCACGACCGCGAGATCGTTCGCTATGTCGATCGCGAGGAGCGCGAGCGTGCCTTCGGCGCCGTCCGGCCGCTTGTATTCGAGGCGGTAGGTGCCCGGCTCGAGCGCGTACTGCGAAACCACGTGGTAGTTGGTCACCGCGAAGCCGTCGGCGCCGACGAGGAAGCCCGAGCCGATCGATGACTGGCGCCCGGCCGCGGCGACGAGGGTGCGGATCTGCAGCAGGCTCGGGCGGACGTCGGCGTAGATGCGCTCGGCGGCGGCGGACACCGGCGCCTCGGGCGGCGCGGCGGCCGCGAGCGCAGCGGGTACCGGCGGTGGCGGCGACGCCGGCTCTTCCTGCGCCGTCGCGGCAATGGCCGGCAACGCGCACGACATCAGGACGAGCAGGCGCCGGCGAAAGGAGGGTTCCATCGGCGACTCCAACAGGGATCGTCGCAGCCTATAGCACCTCGCGGTAGACCGCGACCGTTTCATCGACGCAGCGTGACCAGGCGTAGCCTGCCGCGCGCGCGACGCCGGCGCCGGCAACACGCGCGCGCCAGGGTGCATCCTCTAGCAGGCGCGCGAGACCGTCGCGCAGCGCCGTTTCGTCGAGCGGATCGACGCACAACGCGAGATCGCCGTCGTCGCCGCGCACGATCTCCGCGAGCGAGGAGCCGACCGAGGTGAGCACGGGCACGCCGCTCGCGAGCGCTTCGAGCACGGGCAACCCGAAGCCTTCGTACAGGGAAGGGAACGCGAACGCGTGCGCGGCGGCGTACAGCAGCGGCAGGTCGGCCTCGTCGACATTGCCGTGCCGGCGCACCTCGCCCGCGGCCTCGAGCGGCGCGAGCACGCGCTCGAGTTCCGCCTGCAGCCAGCCACGCGCGCCGACGACGACGAGCGGGTGTCGCCGGCGCAGCGGCGCCGGCAGCGCCGCGTACGCACGCGCGAGCCGCGCGAGGTTCTTGCGCGGCTCCTGCGTCGCGACCACGAGCAGGTACTCGAGGTCGCCGAGGCCATGGCGCGCGAGCGCGGCGGCGCACTCCGCGCGCGAGCGCGGCCGGTACGCGGCGTCGACACCGAGCGGCACGACGCGCAGCTTCGCGCGCGGCACGCCGAGCTTCGCGACGATCTCGTCGGCGATGAAGCACGAATCAGTGAGCACCGCGGCCGCCTGCTCGAGCGAACGCGGCAGGTGCCGCTCGAGGAAGCGCACGCGCTCGGGCGGGTGCGTCTCGGGATGGTTGAGCCACGAAAGATCATGCACGGTCGTCAGCGAGACGCCTTCGAACGGCATCAGCACGTAGTTGGGCGTGTGCAGCAACCAGTCGCGCATGCCGCGCGCGTGCAGGCGGAACAGTCCCGAGCGCACCCGGGTATACAGCTCGAGCGCCGCGCCCTTGAACGGCACGTGTCGGCGCACCGCGGCGATCGTGCGGTTCGCGCCGAGCGCATGCTCCGGATCGTCGACCCACTGGTAGGCGGAATACAGGCGCAGCGCCTCGATCGCCTCGTGTCGCGCGAGCCCGCGCGCGAGTTCCAGCGCATAGCGGCCGATCCCGGTCAGCGGCGCGGTGATGGCATCGACGTTGAAGATCACGCGCATGCGTTCGCCGCGTATCGGCAGTGAAGGAAAAGACTGAAACACGAAGCAGACCGAGGAAGGACCAAAGCCCTTCTCCGTGTGCTCGATGTGCTTCGTGTTTGAAGCTGTTGCTTCATGTCGACCCCGCGCGCTCGCGGGCGAGGTCGGCTTCGACCATGCGGCGGGCGAGGCCGGCGAGGTCGACGCTCGGTGCGAAGCCGAGATCGCGCCGCGCCTTCGCCGCATCTCCCACCAGCAGCGGCGCGTCGACCGGGCGGAAGAACGCCGCGTCGACGCGCACGCGCTGGGCGCCGCTGCCGCGTTCGACACCGACTTCCGCGAGGCCTTCGCCGGACCAGTCGAGCACGATGCCGGCGGCGGCGAATGCGGCCGTCGCGAACTCGCGGATGCTCGCCGCGTGGCCGGTCGCGAGCACGTAGTCGGCGGGTTCGGCGCGCGCGGCCATCGCGACCATCGCGGCGACGTGGTCGGGCGCATACCCGAAATCGCGACGCGCATCGAGGTTGCCGAGGGTGACGTCCGCGGCGCGCCCGAGCGCGATGCGAGCGACCGCGCGGCTCAGCTTGCGCGTGACGAACGCGTCGTCGCGCAGCTCCGACTCGTGGTTGACCAGGATCGCGCTCGACGCGCGCAGGCCGTAGCTCGCGCGCCAGGTGCCGACCGCCGCGTGCGCATGCAGCTTCGACAGGCCGTACGGCGTGCGTGCCGCGAGCGGCGTCGATTCGTCCTGCGGCGCGGTCGCCGGCGCGCCGAAGATCTCCGCGCTCGCCGCGAGCACGAAATGCGCGGCCGGCGCGTGCGCACGCACGGCTTCGAGCAGGTTGAGCGTGCTCATGCCGTTCGCTTGTGCGCTCGCGCGCGGATCGCGGAACGAATCGGCGACACGCGACTGCCCGGCGCAATGGAACAATGCATCCGGCTGCAGCTCGGCGACGATCCGCGCGCAGGCGTCGCCGTCGCGCGGATCGAGCGCGACCCTGCGCAGGCGCGCGGCGCCTGCGATGCCGAGTTCCTGCAGGCGCCAGCTCGGCGCATCGCTGCCGGGACGATGGGTGCCGACCACGTCGCTGCCGGCCGCGATCAGGCGCGCGGCGAGCAGCGCACCATCCTGGCCGCTGTTGCCGGTGACGAGGGCGCGTCGGATCGGGTTCATGGCGCGGGGTCGCTCGGCAGGCGTGCGGGGGGCAGCCATTCTGCCGTGCGCAGCGCCTGCGCGGCAGTCTCCGCGAACGGCACGCCGACGCGCGCGCGCGCGATGCCGAGCAAACCGCAGAGGATTTCCACGACCGAATCGCGCGGCTCGGCGACGAGCAGCGCCTCGATCGCATGCAGTTGCAGCCAGTCCCACAGCGCGCGATACGACGGCTCCGGATCGCGTGCGGCCCACTCGCTCGCGGCGACGACCTTGCCGGAGCGGACGAGTTCGTTGCGCGAGCGGTTCGCGCGCAGGTTCCATACCTCGGCGTCGCGCCACGCGGGGGCGCCCGCGCCGACCCAGAGCAGACGCCGCAGCGGCACCGCGCCTGCACGCGCGTCGGCATGGACGCGCCGCATGCGCCAGTCGAGCACGCGGCGCTCGTACGAATACAGCATGCGCGCGACATCGCTTTCGTAGTCCGGCCAGCGCTCGCGCAGCACCGCCATTCCAGCGCGGCCGAGCGCGAGGCGCCGTTCGTCGCCGAAGCTCGCGCTGCGCGCATGGCGCACGAACACGTTGCCCGCGATCACGTGGCGCAGGCCGCGCCGTGCGGCGCGCTGGCTCCAGTCGTTCTCCTCACCATAACCCTGCGGGAATGCGGCCTCGTCGAGCACGCCGGCCGCGTCGAGCGCGTCACGGCGCAGGTACATGCAAAAGCCGTTGCCGGTCGGCAATTGCGGGTAGGCGAGGCCCGCGCTTTGCCATGCCGCGCGGGCGGCGTGTTCGGTCGTCCAGCCGGGTGGCAACGGGTTGTACTGTTCGAGTTCGGGCACCGAGAACGCGCCCGCGTTGTCCGACACCGCGGTCGCGCTCGCGATGTCGTCCGCCGCGTACGCGGCGCGGCGCAGGCCGGCGAGCCAGTGGGGCCCGACTTCGGTGTCGGCATTGAGCAGCACGACGTCGGCGCGCCCGGCTTCGGCGATGCCGCGATTCGCGGTCGCGGTGAAGCCGCGGTTGACGTCGTTGCGCAGCACGCGCGCGAAGCCGACGGCACGCTCGAGCAGCGGACCGATCGCGGGGTCGCGGCTCGCATCGTCGATGACGATCACGCGCGTCGCCGCGTCGAGGTGCGCGCGCAACGCCGCGAGGCAGCGTTCGACGAGTTCGGGTGCATCGTGCACCGGCACGACGACCACGACCCCGCGCGCGGCGACATCACGCCCGAACGGCACGAGGCACGAGGCCGCCAATGGCGCGAGCGACGCGCGATGCGCACCGGCGGACGCGGCGGCGAGGCCGGCCTTGCCGAACTGCAGGTGCAGCGGGCCGGCGACCAGCGCCGCACCGTCACGTCCGGCGCGTGGCAACAGTTCGATCGCGTCGGTGCCCGACGGCGCGAACGCGAACCCGCAGCGCGCATGGCCGCGGGCATCGACGGCGATACTCGTGAAGGGGCAGCCATCGAGGTCGAGTGCGACGTCGGCGAGTGCGCCCGGTGAACATGCGAGCTGCAGTTCGCGGCCGTCCCATCGCAGTTCGCGCAGCGGCGGCAGGAGCACCGGTTTCGCGCGGCGCAGCAGGCCGAACATCAGGCTCGCCCCATCATCAGGCGCTCCGCGGCACGGCGACGGGCGCCGCCGGTGCCGCGTCGGCGAGGATGCTGCGATCGGCGATGGACGCCTGCAGCGCGTGCTGCGCCGCCGTGGGCTTCGCCGCCGATGCGCGAACGCGCTGCCTATTCGGCTCGATCCACGCCCGCACGACGTCGGCCGGCGGCAGGCGGATGCGCTCCACGCCCGCACCACGCAGCGCATCGAACAGGCGGCGCGTTTCCGCTTCCGGATCGGCGCACAGCGCATCGTAGTCGACGATGATGCGCGGCCAGCCGCGACTCGCCTCGAACGCATCGCGTGTGTGGCGCTCCCAAAGCGCGAGTGCGTCCGCCGGCGCGAAGCCGTCACGCGCGGCGAGCGAATCGGCGACGGCGACGGGGTCACGCACGACGTGCACGAACAGGGGCCGCGTCAGCAACGGCAACATCTCGCGCGCGAGGAGGCACAGGCGAGGCTCCTTGAAGAGCCATGGCCGCTGCGCATCGAACTCGTCGACGAGCGTGCCGACCTCGCGGCGGAACGCGTCGATCGCGGCCGGGACGGCCGCGATGGGGGGCTCGCGCCAGGCGCCGCCCGCGGCCGCGAGCCGGCGCACGCACGCCATGTGCAACCGACCGGATTCGTAGTGCCCTCTCGGGTTGTCGGGGCCCTGCAGCAGGTCGTGCTCCGGGCCGACCGCGACGCCCATGCGCGCGAGCAGGCCGGCGACGCTCGAGGCGCCGGAGCGATGCATGCCGAGCACGATGATCTGTCCGCTCGGCGCACGCGCGAGATCGAGCGGGCGGTGCGGCCGCGGCGACGGCGCCGCTGCGCGCAGGCCGGCGAATTCGCCGACGCGCGCGGCGAGGCGGTCCGCGCTCGCCTCGACGTCGTGCGCGAGCGCGAATGCATCGGCGTCGCGCCGCGCCTGTGCGAGCCGCTCCTCATGCCGCGCATGCGTGTCGCGCAACGCGGCGACGAACGCGTCGTGATCGGGCTCGGCCCACGCGAGGCCGCTCGCGGGATCGATCGCGCGTCTGCAGGCGACGACGCTGCCGTGCGCGCGCGCGAGCTGCTGCTGGCTGCCGAAATCGGCGGCGACGAGCAGCTTGCCGCAGGCGAGCGCCTCCGCGGCGTACGGATCCCAGCCACCGCCGCGGCGCACTCCCACGTAGACGTCCGCCCCAGCAAGCAGCTGCGCGCGCTGATACCAGGGATGCGCCCAGTCGACGAGCAGGCGGATGCGCTCGTCACCGGCGCACAGCGGCGCGAGCGCATCGGCGATCGCGAATGTCTCGACCCCGGGCCTGACATGCACGAGCAGGGCGACCCGTTCGTCGCGGTCGAACGCGGCGCGGAACGCGCGCACGAGACGGTCCGGTGCATCGCGCGCGAATGCGTCCACCACGGCGAGGAATACGAGGCGGCCGTGCGGATCGCGCGGCGCCGGCACGCGCGGGTGGCAATAGTCGCGGTCGACGCCGGGCGGCAGGATCTCGATCGGTACGTCGACGCCGGCAGCGCGGAACGCGTCGCGCTGGAATGCGTCGGGCACGAGCAGAAGGTCGAGCGAGCGCGCCGCGACGGCCCAGGCGACGGGCACGCGTTCCCATTCGCCGCTGCGCAGGCCGATGCGCACGCGCGCGCTCGCGGGCGCGACGGCCGCGCCGCAGGCGATCGCCGCGTCGTAGGGCGGCCGCGCACGGCGCCGCGCGGCGATGTCCAAGCGGAAGTCGTCGCCGGGTGCGACCTCCGCGGCCGCCGGCGAGCGCAGCATGCGCAGCCCGCGCGCGTCGAGCCGGCGCACGAACGCGTGCGCGAGGTGGGCGTCGGCATACGGCCGCCGCGCAGCGCCGTGCCAGACGACGTCGCCGCGATACGCATCGCGCAGGCGCCCTTGCCAGCGCGCCGCGAACGACGCGCGGCTTGCCTCCCACAGGCGGCGGCGGAAGCCGCCGTCGTCACGGGTCGAGCCGTGCTGGTGGTGGTGCAGCGTAACGGCGCCGGCGACGACCGTCGCGATGCCCGCGTCGGCCGCGCGCAGGCAATAGTCGGTGTCTTCGAAGTAGCTGTGGAAGACCGGATCGAGCACGCCGATCCGGTCGAGGCAGTCGCGGCGCAGGTACGCGAGCGCGAACGCGATGCCCTGCACGCGCCGCGTCGTGTCGTACTGCGCCACGTCACGCTCGTCCGGGCCGCTCTCGACCTGTTGGCCATGCAGCTCGTCGGCTTCGATGAAGCCGCCCGCGTGGTAGAGGCGGCCCTCCGCCTCCGGACCCAGCTGGCGGCAACCGACGACGCCGATGTCCGGCGCGGCATAGGCCGCGTCGCGCAGGCGCTCGAGCCAGTCCGGCTGGCTGAACACGAGATCGTTGTTGAGCAGGACGACGTCGTCGTCGGCGCGCGCGGCGGCGATGCCCGCATTCATGCCGCGCACGAAACCGAGGTTCTGCGGCAGCGCGACGACGCGCACCCGGTCGGCGTAGGCGGCGAGTTCCGTCGGCGTTTCGTCGCAGCTGCCATTGTCGACGACGATGACCTCGGCCGCATGCGGCCGGGTTGCGAGCAGCGAATCGAGGCAGCGGCGCGTGGTCGGCCACTGGTTCCAGGCGAGCACGATCAGGGCCGCGCCGCGCACGTCAGCGCTCCGCCATGTCCGCCCAGATCATGCCGAGCGCGTGGTCGATGTCGTCGAGCGCGTACGCGCCCGGGCCGAGCACGGCGAGCGCGGCGGCGGCGTGCGTCGCGCCCGGCGAATCGCGCAGCAGGGCGACCTCGCGCTGCAGCGTGGCCGCGTCGAGCGGCGCGCCGGGCTGCGCGGCGCGTCGTGCGAGCAGGACCAGCAGCGCGCCGGGCTCGAGGCCGAGGCACGTGGCGAGTGCCTCCAGGCGTGCTGCATCCTGCACCGCGGCGTTCATGGCGTCTCCGGCGGATGGTGCAGGTCGCGGTGATAGGCCGCGAACACGTCGTCGCGCGCGCCTTCGAGCACGCTGCGGCCGTGCTCGATCCACAGCACGCGGTCGCAGCGGTCGGCGATCTGCTTCTCGTCGTGGCTGACCAGCACGACGGTATGGCCTTCGCCCATGCGCGCACGCAACGCGGCGCCGGACTTCTCCTGGAACTCCGCATCGCCGACAGAAAGCACTTCGTCGATCAGCAGCACGTCGGGCTCGACCTGGATCGCGACCGAGAATGCGAGGCGCAGGTTCATGCCGGCCGAGTACGTCGCGATCGGCTGCTCGAAGAACTCGCCGAGCTCGGCGAACGCGCGGATCGCCGGCAGGCGCGCGACGATGTCGCGCCGGCGCAGCCCGAGCAGCAGGCCGGAGAGGATCGCGTTGTCGCGGCCGGACAGGTGCGGCACGAAACCGAGTGCGAGCGACATGAGCTGGCACGATACGCCGCTGCGCCGGATCGTGCCGCGATCGGGCGCGAGGATGCCCGCGAGCACGCGCAGCAGGGTGCTCTTGCCGGCCCCGTTGCGGCCGATCACGCCGAGGCGCTCGCCGCGGCGCAACTGCAGGCTGACGTCTTCGAGTGCCCAATAGCGGCCGCCGCCGATGCTGCGCTGCGAGCTGAAGGCGACGCCGACGCGGTCGAGTTCGATCACGACGTCGTTCACGCGCACCTCGCGCGGGCGGAAGCGGTTGTCGTCGTCATGTCAGTTGGCAAGCTTGGGGAAGCGCGGCGCGAGGCGCTGCACGAACAGCACGCCGATCGCGCAGAGCACGACCGAGATCAGCGCGACCTTGGACAGGCCGATCCAATTCGGCAGCCGCGCATGCAGGAGGATGCCCCGGGCGTCGTCCATTACCACCGCGACCGGATTGAGCGCCATGACCCAGCGCAGGTGTTCGGGCACCCTGTCGAGCGGGAAGATGACGCCGGAGAGGAACATCACCACCATCAGCACCTGCTCGATCACGAAGCGCAGGTCCGGCACCAGCGGCACCAGCGCCGAGATGACGAAGCCGGCGCCGGCCGCGGCGAGGAAGATCGCGGCGAACACGATCGGCAGCGCCCAGTAGGCCGCGTTCGGCGGATAGCCGAGCGCCCACAGGATCGCCACCAGCAGCACGAAGATGCAGGCGAACTTGACCGTGTCCGACAGCATCGCGATGAGCGGGAACACGAGCGGCGGCAGGCGCACCTGGCGCACCATCGGCAGGCTGCCCCAGATCGCGTAGCCACCGTGGGTGATGCACGACTTCATCCACTGCCACAGCGTCATGCCGATCAGCAGGAACGGGACGTAGTCGGGGCCGCCGGTGCGCAGGATCACGTCGAACACGAGCCAGAACGCGCCCATCATCATCGCGGGCTCGAGGACCCACCAGACGAGGCCGAGGTAGCTGCGCGCGGCTTCGGCGCGCAATTCGGCGTAGGTGCTGAACAGGACGAGTTCGACGAGATGGAGACGCATCGCGGGATACGAACGGAAGGCGGCCGCGAGGATACCGGATTCGCCGCGGCTCAGCCCGCGCACAGGTGATCCAGCCACGGTCCTGCGAAAGCGAGAAAAAGCAGCAGCACCGCGAGCGCTGCGCCGATGGCCAGGCGCGCCGGCGTGCGGGCGATCGCGTCATCTGCGCCGGTGCGACGGAGCGAGGCGAGGAAGCTTCCGGCGAAGCCGCACAGGATCGGCAGCAGCGGCAACAGGAAGCGGGCCTTCACGTGGATCAACGCGAACAGCGCGAGCTGGTAACCCGCGAACGCCGCGAACACGAGCATCAGCCGATCCGGCCGGCGCCGCCAGGTCGCGAGGCCGAGGGCGGCCGCCGCGAGGATCAGCGCGTGGAACGCGTCGTTGCTCCACGCCAGCGCGCGCGTGACGGCCGGCGAGGTCGCGTAGACCGACAGGTGGCCCGCGCATGCGGGACCCGGCAGCTGCGACACGAGCGGCGTCTTCGCGCTGAACAGGCGGAAGTACTGCCGCCCGAGCTGCGCGGCTGCGATCTCGACGACGCCGCGCTCGGCGACGAGCGCGCGCACCTTGTCGAGGTAGATCGCATTGCGTTGCTGCGGCGTGTCGGCACTGGCGAGGAACTCGGGCAGGGTGCGCCCGCCGAGATCGGCGACGTAGTCGCTGCGCCAGCGATCGCCGAGGCCGACCCAGAGGTTGTAGATCGAGCTGTCCGCGATCATCGGCTTGCCGTATTCGCGCCAGCCGTGCAGCAGCGCCGGTGCGGTGACGAGGCCGATGCCGAGCACGAACGCCGCGACGATTCGCGCGGCCGCGAGCGGCCGCCGCGCCGGCACGAGCAGCAGCGCGAGCACGGGCCAGAACGGCGCCAGCAGGCTCTTGGCGAGCAGGGCGAGGCCGACGCACACGCCAGCCGCGAACGCGCGCGCGCGCAGCAGCAGGGCGAGCGCGGCAAGCAGCAGGAACAGGTGCGGCATCTCCGGCCACAGCCAGTGCGCGTAGCCGGCGATGCCCGGATCGAGCAGGAACAGCGCTGCAGCGGTATTCGCCGCGGCGACACTGCCGCCCGCACGGCGCCAGACGTCGCGCAGCAAGGCCGCACAGGCGACGAACAGGAGGGTCTGCAGCCATTGCACGGCGTACGCGTGCACGCCGCACAGCGCGTACAGACCGGCGAGCAGCAGCGGCTGCAACGGCGGCCAGATCGTGCTCGGCATCCATGCGCCGCCGGCGAGGACCGACAGCGCGGTCTGCTGGTAGGTCTGCTCGTCGCCGATCAGCGTCTTCGCGGCGGTACCGTAGTAGGCGTACCAGAGCAGTGCCTGCGACAGCACGAACGCAAGCACGAACACCGCGGCGAGCACGCGGCGCTGCCGCGCGGTCGCCGCATCGGTCTTCATCGTGGCGCGTGCGGGACCGGCCTCAGCCGTTCTTCGCGGGCTCCGTCGATGCCGCGGCGGCGCCTGCGCGCGCACGCACCTTCGGCGGAGCACGGAAGGTCGGCGTGAACTTCTCGTGCGAACCGCTCGTCGTGATGCCCTCGACGTAGTACCAGTATTCCTTGCACGGGTCGATCGTGTCGTCGCGGAACTCGTACTTGTGGGTTTCGTCCGAGGTGCCCGCGCCGAGGATCGGTTCCTTGGTCAGCTTGGTGAATTCGCCCTTCTCGCTGTCACCGCGAAAGACGTCGAAACCGAAGTTGTTCTGCTCGCTCGCGGTGGTCCAGCGCGCGGTATTGGCGATGCGCTGATCGGGCGGGAGCTTGGACTGGTCGCCGCAATCGCCTTCGGGAATTTCCTTGGGTGGCGCGGCGGGTGCCGCGGCGGTCGAGTCGGCGGGCTTGGGCGCCGCAGCCGGTGCAGCCGGCTTGGGGGGCGTCGCCGTCGGCGCGGCCTGTTCCGGCGAGGGGCTGCACGCGCACAACGCGGCGGCGACGAGGGCGGTAAGGGCGAGCTGACGCATGCGGAACTCCCTGGGTTCGAGGCTGGACAATGGCCGGCGCCGGCAACGATAGTCGGCGGATGCGTCCACTGGCAACCGCACCTTGCAGCCGGCCGTTCCGCGCGCTGGCCGGCGCCGGCGTGCTCGTACTTCTCTTCGCCACCGGCCCCGCCCGCGCGTTCGACTGGCAGGTCGACGTGACGCCCGCGGGAGAACTCTTCCCGGCCTTGCAGCTTTCGCAGTCGCCGCGCCCGCGCGCCGACGGCGTCGGGGACGGTGATGGCCTGGTCAGTGTGCGCGTGCGCGGCGACGACCTGCCGCGCCGGCTGAAGCTGCGCATCGACACGCCCGGCCTGCTGCGCCCGGTCGAGCTCGAAACGCGCATTGGCGCGGGTCAGCGCGCCATCGACCTGCATCCGCGGCTCGAGTGGGATACGACCTGGCTGCGTTCGCTCGATGCCACGCGCAGCCAGCCGATGCGCCTCGCACTGGAGGCGGACGGCGCCACCCAGACGCGCCGCGTCGACGTGCGCGTGCATGCACTCGACGATGCGCCGTATTTCGTGCGCGAAGGACGCGACCGCGTCGACCTCGGCTGGGCGTTCGCCGGCTATGTCGATCCGAACGATCCGGTCGTCGACGAGATCCTCGCGGACGCCCGCGCATCCGACGCCGGCTTCGAGCGCGGCAGCGACCTGCACCGGGTCGGCGCGGTGTGGGCAGCGCTGGAGCGACGCGGGCTGCGCTACGACGCGGGCGATCCGGCGCTCAGTCGCGGGCCGGTCGTCTGGAGCCAGCGCGTGCGCCTGCCCGCCGCGGTGTGGCGCGACCGGCGTGCGAACTGCATCGACAGCAGCGTGCTCATCGCCGCCGTGCTCGAACGACTCGGCATGCGTGCGCTGATCGTGCTCGTCCCCGGCCATGCCTGCGTCGGCTATCGCACCGGCGCGGGCGCGCAATACTTCGAGACGACGCTGCTCGGCGCCGTGCGCGGCCGCGACGGCGGGCGCGCAGCGACGAATTTCGCCGCGGCACGCGCGGCCGGTCACGCGCGCTGGCAACGCGTCGCCGCGCGGCTGGACGGCCGCCACGGGCCCGACTATGCGCTCATCGATATCGGCACCGCACGCGCGTATGGCATCATTCCGATCGGCGCCGGGGAGCGCGCCAGCCGACCTTCACCCGAGGCCACACCGGCGCCCGCCGGATCCTCCCGACAGCGCGGGTTGCCGTGAATTCCGATCGCAACGACGAACAGCTCGAGCAGGTGCGGAGCGAAATCCGTGCCGCCGCCGCGACCCTGCGCGACCGTCCACGCCTGGCCCCGTCGCCGCCCGCGCAGCCGGCGGGCGCCGACGGCGTCGAGCCCGCCCGCCGCCATTACCGGATCGCCGAACTCACCGACCCGCCGTATCACGCCTTCGTCGAGCACGCCTTCCGGGCCCTGCTCAAGCGCGCACCGACGCCGTCGGAAGCCTCTGCCCAGCACGACCTGCTCGGTCGCGGCGCGAGCAAGGCCGAGGTGCTCGGCAACCTGCGCTGGTCCGCCGAAGGCCGCCGCACGAACGTCGCGGTCACGGGGCTGCTGCCGCGCTACCTGCTCGCCAAGCTCGGTCGCGTGCCGGTGCTCGGCTACCTCGTCCAATGGGGCCTCGCGCTCGCCGCGCTGCCGATGCTCGCGCGCCAGCTGCGCGCGGCCGACGCCGCGATGTCGGCCGGCGACGCCGCGCTCGGCGCGCGCATCGGCGCGCTCGCGTCGCGTGGCGACGCCGCGCACGAGCGCATCGATGACCTGCGCCGGCTCGTGCACGAACTCGGCCTCGCGCGCGACGAGCTCATCCGCACCCTCAACACGATCGACGAAGGCCTGCGCGCACGCGCATCCGCGGCCGAAGTCGCGCTCGACGGCCTGGCGCGGCGGCATCGGGAACTGGAAGGCGTGCGCCGGGACGAACTCGAGTTCGTCCGGCGGCGCGTACATGCGATGAATCGCTGGTTCGAGGCGCTGCAAGGCGCGCTCGCCGAGGTCGAAGCGGTCGCCGGCCAACGTGCCGACGGCCTGCGCGCGTTCGAAACCCGTACTGCGGCGTCGCTCGCGAGCGACGCCGCGCGCGCGGCGCGCGTCGACCACTGGCTCGATGCGCTCGGGCCGGGACTTGCGGCGGTCGCGACGATCGGCGACGACGCCGACTGGCAGGCACGCTGCGCCGCACGCGGGATCGCCGCGATATCGCTCGGATCCACGCGCGCGGGCGATGGCCCGATGCTGCGCGACGCGCTCGCGCGCGTCGAGGACGCTGGCCTCGCGGCCGTGGTGGTGCCCGCGCTGCCGGCGCTGCTGCGCGCGATGGCCGCCGACGAGTTCATCGACGCCACGACGCGCATCCTGCGGCCCGACGGCCACCTGCTGGTCGGCTTCGCCGCCGAACCCGTGCTCGCCGCAGCACTCGCCGGCGACACGCCGCCGCCCGCGCAACCGGTCGCGCTCGCTGCCGCGCTCGCCGGCGCCGGCTATGCGACGCGACGTGTCGATGCCGCCGACGGGACGCCCGCGCTGCTCGCGTGGAGACCGTCGCAGTGATGGACGCGCTCGCTGCCCTCGCCGCGGCGTCGCGCCGCCTGCGCACCCGGGTTCCCGATGACGCCTTCCTGCGAAGCTGGCAGACGCCCTCGACCGTGTGGGTGGCCAGCTGCGACGCCGCGGGTGTCGACGTCCTCCTCGATGCGTTCGACGCGTGCCTCTCGCATTGCGATGCGGCGGCGCGCCTGATCGTGTTTCCGCCGCAGGCCGAGGCGGTGGCCGCCGCGGCGGCGCGGCGCGGCATCGGCGCACACGTGCAGGGCGTGGACGACGCGCCTGCCCTGCGCAAGGCGGCCCTGCTCGCGGCCGATGCGCTGGTCGTGTGCGGCGGCAACGGTGCCGTCACGCTCGACGCACTGGCGCTCGGTACCCCGGTCACCGGGACCGACGGCGATGGCGATGCGCGCGCCGGCGGCGACGCCGTGCTGCTCTGGCCTGCGCACGAACGCGCCGCCGAGCTGATCGCGGGCACGGTCGAGCGCCTGCGCGCCGACGCGTCGCTGCGCGCGCTGCTGCGTGCACGCGGCAACGCACGCCTGTCGCGCCTCGCCGTTACTGCAGGCGGGTCCGCATGACGCGCATCGCGATCGTCGTGCAGCGCTGCGACGAATCCGTCGTCGGCGGCTCGGAGGCGCTCGCCTGGCAGTACGCGCGGCTGCTGTCGGACCGCTTCGAGGTCGAGGTGCTGAGCTCGACCGCGGTCGACTACGTCAGCTGGCGCGACGAACTGCCCGTGGGCGTGCATCTGCGCGACGGCATCCCGGTGCGCCGTTTCCCCGTGGCGCTCGAACGCGGGCCGTACTGGTACGGCCTGCACCAGCGCATGATGCTCGAAGTGCAACCGTTCGCCGCGCCGCGCGACGGCACGCCGCTCGCGTGGCGCGAGGCGCTGCAGGACGAATACGTGCGCTTCCAGGGGCCGTGTTGCCCCGAGCTCGACGACTGGCTGCGCGATCGCCACCACGACTACGCCGCCGTGCTGTTCTGCACATACCTCTACCCGACCACGTACTTCGGCATCGCCGAGGTGCCGCCGCACAAGACGCTGTTCGTGCCGACCCTGCACGATGAGCCGACGGCGTACCTGCCAGCGTTCGCGCAGCGCTATGCCACGCACCGCAACCGCATCTGGCTGACCGCGGCCGAACAGCGCACGGCCGCGCGCGTGTGGGGCTACGACGAGGGCGAAGTGATCGGCATGGCGGTCGAACACAGTGAATCGGCGACGCCCGCATCGCGCGCGCGGCCGTACCTGCTGTACTGCGGCCGCATCGAGGCGGGCAAGGGCTGCGACGAACTCGTGCGCGCGATGGGGCACGTCGCCGATCGCGGCCTCGACCTCGTGCTGACCGGGGTCGACAACATGGGCCTGCCGCGGCAACCGTGGATCGAGTACCTCGGCTTCGTCGACGAGCGCCGCAAGTTCGAGCTCATGGCCGGCGCGACCGCCTTCGTGTTGCCGTCGCAGTACGAGAGCTTCAGCATCGTCACGCTCGAGGCGATGGCGCAGCGCGCGCCGGTGCTCGTCAACGGCCGCTGCGACGTCATGCGCGAGCACATCGAACGCTCCGGCGCAGGGTTCCACTATGACGGCATCGACGACATGGTCGCGAAGATCGGCCGACTCGCCGCACTCGATCCCGGGGAGCGCGCGCGCATCGGCGCGGCCGGGCGCGAGTACGTGCTCGCCAACTATCGCGAAGAGCACGTGCGCGCGCGCCTGGTCGGGCAGGTCGAACGCGTGATCGGCGCGGCGGCGGGCTGACCATGGCACGGCTCTTCATCGACCTCACCACGAGCATCCGCTGGCGCCGCCCACCGGTCGGCATCGTGCGCGTCGAGCGTGAATTCGCCCGCCATTGCCTGCTGCACGAGCCGGCGACCGTGTTCTGCGAGATCGACGCGGCGGGCGAGTATCGCCAGATCGAACCCGCGCATGCGCGCATGATCCTCGACGACGGCTGGTGCCGCGCCGAGCCGGTCGCGCCGATCGGCGCGCAAGCCGCGGCCGCGCCGCCGCCGGTGCGCGGCCGCGTGCAGCGCCTGTTCGACTGGCTCGCAGCGCGCGGGCCCAAGCTCGTGCCTGCCGCCGCATATCCGCTGCTTCGCGACCTCGGCCGCGTGCTCGCCGACCATCACGCCGCGTTCGTGCGCCATCGCGCGACCCGCAAGGCGCTGCGCGAGGCGGCCCCCGAGCCCGAGCCCGCGCCCACACCGCAGACCGGCGTCGCGCCGTGCATCGAACCCACGCCGCAGGACCTGTTCTTCTCGATCGGCCTGCAGTGGCACCACGGCGCGATCCACGCCTGGCGGCTGAAACAACGCACGGGCGTGCGCGTGGTCGAGGCCTGCTACGACACGATCCCGATCGACTACCCCGAATATGCGGGCAGCGCGAAACAGCCGTTCGCCGAGCATTTCACGACGATCGGGCACACCGCCGACGTCGTGTTCGCGATCTCCGATACCTCGAAGGCGGATCTCGCCGCGTTCTACCGGCGCGTCGGCCTGTTCGACGTGCCGCCCATCCGCACCGTGCATCTGGCCACGCCCGAAGTGCATCGCGACGCCGACATCGCCGCGCTCGCCGACGACGAACGCGCGGCACTGACCGCGCTCGGCGTGCGTGACTACGTGCTGTACGTGAGCACGTTCGAGACGCGCAAGAACCATCGCATCCTGCTGCAGGTGTGGAAGGAACTGCATCGATGCCGCGGCGAGGCCTGCCCGACGCTCGTCGTGGTCGGCATGTTCGGTTGGGGCGTCAACGACCTGTGGGCCGAGATGCAGGCGAGCGAAGTCTGGGAAGCCGGGCGCATCGTCATGCTGCATCACGTGTCGGATGCGCTGCTCGCGCACCTCTACCGCGGCTGCGCGTTCACCGTGTTCCCGTCGGTATACGAGGGCTGGGGCCTCGCGGCGACCGAGAGCCTCGCCTACGGCAAGCTCGCGATCGTTTCCGACGCTCCGGCACTGCGCGAGGCGACGCAGGGGCTGTGCCCGGCGATCCATCCGTTCGATTTCCCGCGCTGGCTCGCGGCGATCACGCACTATCTCGACGACCCTTCCGCGCGTGGCGAGGCGGAATCGCGCATCCGCGCGACGTACGTGCCGCGGCACTGGAGCGATTTCGCGGCGGACCTCCTCGTCGCGGCGAGGGCCGAACCGTGAAGCGCATCGTCCAGCTCACGACGTATCCGCTGAAGGCGCCACGCCATGGCGGCCAGTTGCGCTGCGCGGCAATTCGCGCGTGCTATCGCGAGCTCGGCGCGGAGGTGTCGACCATCGCCGCGATCCACGGCACCGATTATCGCCCGGCGGACCTCGAAGGCGAGGATCTCGTCCTCCCGGCCGACCATGCCGCATTCGATCCGCGCCTGGCACGCTTCACGGACCTGCAGAGCGGCGAGCTGATCGCCGCCGACGAAGGGACGATCTGGCGCGCGTTCTCGCGCACGCTCGATCGCCTCGCGCCCGATGCGATCGCACTCGAGCAGCCATGGCTGTATCCGGCCGCGCGCCGCTGGATCGATGCACGCGTGGCGGCGGGCGCGACGCGGCCGCGACTGATCTATTCCTCGCAGAACATCGAAAGCAAGCTCAAGCGCGACGAGAGCGCCGGGGGCACGCACGATGCGCTACAGGCCGAAGCGGTCGTTCGGGTCGAACGGCTCGAACGCGACGTCGTGCGGCATTCCGATCTCGTCGTCGCCTGCACCGCGGAGGAGCTCGCCGTATTGCGCGCGATGGACGACGCGCCTGGTTCGCGCGCCTGGGTCGTCGCGCACAACGCGATCGCGCCGTTCGAGCCCGATCCACAGCGCATCGCCGATGTCCGTCGCCGCTTCGGACTGGCCCGCTATGCACTGTTCGTCGGCAGCGCGCACCCGCCGAACGCCGACGGCTTCTGGCACATGCTCGCTCCGTCGCTCGCCTTCGTGCGCCCCGACGAGCGCATCGTCGTCGTCGGCGGCGTCGTCAACTACCTGCGCCAGCATCGCGTCTACCAGGCGTGGCCGGCGATCGACGAACCGCGCCTGGTCACGCCGGGCGAGATCGAACGCGACGACCTCGTCGCGCTGCTCGGCGGCGCCCACGTGATCCTGCTGCCGATCACCACCGGCGGCGGTTCCAACCTCAAGACCGCCGAAGCGATCTACAGCGGCCGCCCCGTGCTCGCGACACCGCATGCGCTGCGCGGCTACGGCGACGCTGCGCGCTGGCCGACGGTCACGGTCGCCGCGGACGCGGATACGTACCGCCGGTCCCTGCGCGCGCTGCTGGATCGTGACGTGCCGCAGCTGCCGGCGGGATACGCCTCCCTGCGCGAGGAGGTCACCTGGCAGCGCAGCCTTGCGCCGCTCGCGGCCGTGGTCCGCTCGCTCATGGACGCATAGCCGCGATGCGCCGGGCCGATCCGCCGCGCGATGGCGTGCCGGCTCACTCCACGGCGCCGCTGGAGTTCGTGCAGGCATTTCGCGGGATCGCGGCGCTCCTTGTCGTCCTCTGGCACGCGAGCATCTTCCTCGGCCCGTACGGTACCGGGCTCGGCGGCAGGTTGTTCGGATCGGGCGGGTCGATGGGCGTGGACCTGTTCTTCCTGATCAGCGGCTTCATCATGGTGCACACGACGCGCGGCAGCGACGGCTCCTGGCGGGACGCGGCGGTGTTCGCGATCAAGCGCGCCGCGCGCATCTGGCCGGTATGGATCGTCGCCGCCGCGCTGTTCGTGTTGTGCAAGCCGGAGCCCCGCGCGTTCGTGCTCGAGCCCGCGAACCGTTCCTGGCTGCTGCATTCGCTGCTGTTCGTGCCAACGCCGGGCGCACCCTCGGACGTCGCGCCGATCTACGGTTTCCCCGTGCTCGGCGTCGGCTGGACACTCAATTACGAGATGTACTTCTACGCGGTCTTCGGCGCGTCGATGCTGTTTGCGCGCTGGCGCTGGCATGCGTTTCGCCTGGATCATCGCCACCTTGCTTCTGCTGCCGTACGCCGCCGGACATCTGGCAACGGACGCGGACTGGGCCGCAATGGCTGCTTCCGGTGGAGCGCATCGATTCGGGCTGCACTACCTCGACCTGATGACCAACCCGTTGGTGCTGTTCGTGACCGGCGTGATCATCGGCTTGGTCCATGGTTCGCGTCTCGCGATCGGCACTGCGCCCGTGGCGCGGGGCCTGTGCCCCGCCGCGACCGCCGCCGTAGTGCAGCAGTACGCCATGCAATGCGCGTCGACCACGGCATTGGCCAGTGGGGCCTTTCACTCGCCCCGTTGCTGCTGGTGTACTGCATCGCGAGCAAGCGCATCGCCATACCCGTGCCGCGCTCGCTCGTCTGGCTCGGCAACATTTCCTTTTCGTTGTACCTGCTGCATCCGTTGGCACCCGCGATCCTGCGATGGGTGCCGGCCCCGAGCCGGGGATTTGCCGCAATCATCCTCATGACGGGCGTATCCGTCGGCCTCGCCGCGTTGTCCTGCGCGTTGATCGAACGCGGCCTGTGCGAACGGCTCAAGGAGAGCCTGCTGCGCAGCCTGCCGGCGCGCCCGGTCGCGGGCCTGGCTGCCGAGAGCTGATCAACGCACGCCGAGCTGCACCTTGAAGCGCGCGCCGCCGAGCGTGGGCGAGCGGTCGACGACGAGTTCGCCGCGATAGGCGCGCACGATGTCCTGCACGATCGCGAGGCCGATGCCGTGGCCCTGCACGCGTTCGTCGCCGCGCACGCCCCGCTGCAGGAGATGCTCGACCTGGTCTTCGGGAATGCCGGGGCCGTCGTCCTCGACCGTGAACTCGAGGCCGGCGCGCCGCCCGCCTGCGGTCGCGAGCGGGCGCGCTTCGAGCAGCACACGGCGGCGCGCCCACTTGAATGCGTTCTCGAGCAGGTTGCCGAGCAGTTCCATGAGGTCGCCCTGGTCACCGTGGAAACGCGCGCCCGGATCGATCTCGAATTCGCACAGCACCGCCTTGCCGGCATAGACCTTCTCGAGGCTGCGCACAATCTCTTCCGCGTACGGCTCCATCAGCAACGGCGCCGCGAACGTCTGGTGGCCGGAGGTGGCCGCCCGCGAGAGCTGGTACGCGACGATCTCGTCCATGCGCCCGACCTGCTCGAGCACGGTCCAGCGCAGCGATTCGCCGTCGCTGCCGATCTCCAACTGGCTGCGCATCACCGCGAGCGGGGTCTTGAGGCTGTGGGCGAGATCGGACAGCGTGTTGCGATAGCGCTTGACGCGATCGCGTTCGGCTTCGATGAAACTGTCCAGGCTCGTCGTGAGGCCGGAGAGCTCCACCGGATAGCGGTCGCCGAGATGTTCCTGCATGCCGCGCTCGACGCGCACGAGATCGGTGGCGACCTTGCGCAATGGCGCGAGACTCCAGCGCAGCACCGCGAGCAGCAACAGCAGCAACGCGACGCCGAGCACGCCGAGCCAGGTCAGCAGCGTGCGCCGGAAGATGTCGATCTGCGCGCGCAGTGCCTCGCCGTCTTCGGCAACGTAGAACGTGAGGTGCAACGCATCGCTCTTGCCGCCGCTGTTCCAGTCCACGCCCTGGGCGAGTACGAACAGGTCGCCCGCGGGTGTTTCGACCGGTCCGCGGAACTGGGCCGGGCCGCGCGGCAACGTTTCGGAGAATGGCAGGTCACGCCCGATCGCCGACGGCGAGCGCCAGCTGCCGTCCTTGGATCCGAGGATCTTCGCGCCGACGATGCCGGCGTACAGGCCGCTCTGCGAAGGGCGGTCGAAGCGCGGATCCGGTCCGACTTCGGGCGGGATCAGCGTCCCCGCACGGGTCGTGTCGGAACCGGCGAGGTACGCATACATGTAGCCCTGCAGGCGCTCGCGCAGCGAACTCTCGGCGGCCTCGTAGAAGGCGCGGTCGAGGGTGACGAAGGCGAGCGCGAGGAATGCGGCCAACACGACGCCCGCCGCCGCCAGAGAGCGCGCTTGCAGCGAAAGCGGGCGCGCCACGGCGTGGACTCTCAGGCGTTTTCGGCGTGCGCGGCGTCGTCCACCGGGTTGTCACTGCGTTCCAGCGCGAAGCGGTAACCGCGACCGCGCACCGTCTCGATCGGCTTGATCGCGTTGTCGGGGTCGAGCTTGCGGCGCAGGCGCCCGATGAACACCTCGAGCACGTTCGAGTCGCGGTCGAAGTCCTGCTGGTAGATGTGCTCGGTGAGGTCGGCTTTCGACACCAGTTCGCCCGCGTGCAGCATGAGGTACTCGAGCACCTTGTACTCGTAGCTCGTGAGGTCGACCGTGCTGCCATTGACCGCGACGGTCTGCGCCGTCGTATCCAGTACCACCGGGCCGCATTCGAGCGTCGGCCGCGACCAGCCGCTCGCCCGCCGCACGAGTGCGTTGAGGCGGGCCAGCAGTTCCTCGACGTGGAACGGCTTGACGAGGTAGTCGTCGGCGCCGTTCTTGAGGCCCTGTACCTTGTCCTGCCACGACGAACGCGCGGTGAGGATCAGGATCGGATAGCGCTGGCCGGCTTCGCGCAGCTGCTTGACCAGGTCCATGCCGGACAGTTTGGGCAGGCCGAGGTCGATGATGGCGACGTCGAACGGCACTTCGCGCCCGAGATAGAGGCCTTCCTCGCCGTCACCGGCTGCATCGACCGCGAAGCCGTCGCGCTTGAGGCGCGCAGCGAGCGTTTCGCGCAGGGGCGCCTCGTCTTCCACCAAAAGTACGCGCATGTGTCCTCCGTCAGTCTCGTCCGTGCCCGCGCGGGTGCCGGTCATTGCTCGGCCTGCACCTGCACGATGCGCACCTGGCCATCGCGGGTCAGGATCTTGATGCGATACACCTTGCGCTTGCCCACGTTGAGGGCCTGCACCGACAGCACCTTGCCGTCGATCTCCCGCTGCGCCTGCACGACCGCTTCCTGCACGCTGATTTCGCGAGCGCCGGCGGCCGTCGCTGCAAAGACGGTGCAGAGCATGAGCAGCAGGCGGATTGTGTAGGTTCGCATCACTCCGTCCGCATCATAGCGACCGCGGCTCCAACCGCGGTAGCCACGATTGCCGTGGCGGGGAGTCTCGGCAGCACGGATTGAATTGCGGCTGAACCCGTCAAGCGGACCGCGCCGTGGCGCGGAAAACGCGGCGGCCGCGGGCGCCGATGCGGACGGTTGGACGTCGGTCGGCTAGAAGATCTCGGCCACGCAGCAGCGCAGGCTGCCGCCGGCCTTCTCGATCTCGTCGAGATCCACGGCGCCGAGCGAGAACCCGGCGTCCTCCAGCGTGCGCCGCTGCGCGGGTTCGAGCGCAGCGGCCGCCGCCGCACTCATCCATACCCGGCCGGGCGCGAGCGCGATCGCATTGCCGGCGAATGCGCGCTTCTGCGCGGCACTCAGGCGCACGGCAATTCCACCGTAGGCACGCGCGATCGCCTCCGGAACGGCCGGGTCGGCGAAGCCGTCGCCGGCGAGGATGACCGCGCGGCCGGCGAGCACGGCGAGCACGACATTGGTATGGTACTCGCCCGCGGCGAGTTCGAATGCGAACGTCAGGCGCAGGCCGAACGCTTCGTGCATCGCGCGTGCGCCGGCCATGTCGCAGCGCTCCGACAAGCCGCAATAGCCGACACCGCGTGCGCGGTCGATGACGAGCGCGCCGGTCAGTTCGGCGACGTAGTCACCGCGCGAAAGGTCCAGCTCGCGGTAGCCGAGCACGTCGCGGAAGAAGCCGCGGATGTCATCGCGCGCGGCTTCGCGCTGGCGCACCGGATGGCGCATGCGGCCGACGATGAGGTTGCCGCGCGCGGTCGCGAACACGTTGTTCGGGAACATGCCATCGGGGCAGTCCGGATCGCCGGGGAAGGTCAGCACCGGCACATCCGCGCCGAGACGGCGCGCGAGTTCGGCGTGCTGGTGCAGGGCGCGCAGCGGATCGGGCGCACGCGAGAGGTCCATGTAGCGGTTGTCGCGCGCCGACTCCTCGGCGAGCACGCCGCTCGCGGGGCTCACGAGGAACGCGCTGCGCGCGGTGGCCGCACCACGCATCGGATAGCGTTCGTCGCTGAACTCGGCGAGGAAGGCGGCGGGATCGGTGACGAACATGGCGCGGCCTCAGGGCACGGCATCGTGGCGGAAGCAGCCGACCAGATGGTCGTTGACCATGCCCGTCGCCTGCATGAACGCGTAGCAGATCGTCGAGCCGACGAAGCGGAAGCCGCGTTTGCGCAGCGCCTTGCTCATGCGATCGGAGACGTCGGTAGTGGCCGGCACCTCGGCACGCGTGCGCCAGCGGTTGCGCAGCGGGCGGCCGTCGACGAACGACCAGAGGAACGCGTCGAGGCTGCCATGGTCGGCGATCGCCTCGAGCGCCGCGCGCGCGTTGTCGCGCACCGATTCGATCTTCATGCGGTTGCGGATCAGCCCGGCGTCGCCGAGCAGGCGTTCGATGCGGGCATCGGTCAGGCGCGCGCAGCGCGCGATGTCGAAATCGCCGAACGCGCGGCGATAGGCGTCACGCTTGGCCAGCACGGTGCGCCAGCTCAGTCCCGCCTGCGCGCCTTCGAGGCAGAGGAATTCGAAAAGCGCGCGATCGTCGTGCAGCGGCACGCCCCACTCGGTGTCGTGGTAGTCGCGTTCGATTTCGCTGCCTGCGGCCCAGTCGCAGCGGACAGGCTCCCGGCCTTTCATGTAACGACCCTCGATCGTGGACACGTATCATACGCAGCCCGCCGCCCGCGCCACGCGCACGACTGTGACCGCCGTCTCATCTTCCCGTCGACCCGCGCTCGTCGCGCTGGTGCTGCTCACGCTGGTCTGGAGCTACAACTGGATCGTCATGAAGCAGGCGCTGCGCTACAGCGGCCCGTTCGAATTCTCCGCGCTGCGCTACGTGCTCGGCAGCGCCGTGCTGTTCGCAGTGCTGCTGCTGCGCGGCGAATCGCTGCGGCCGCCGCCGCTGTGGCCGACGACCCTGATCGGGCTCGCGCAGACGACGGGTTTCCAGCTGTTCGTGCAATCGGCGCTGCTCGTCGGTGGCGCCGGCAAGACGGCGCTGCTCGCCTACACGATGCCGTTCTGGGTCGTGCTGATCGGCTGGCTCGCGCTCGGCGACACGCCGACGCGCCGGCTCTGGCTCGGCCTCGCGGTCGCCGCGGCCGGCCTCGTGCTCGTGCTCGATCCGTGGCACGGACTCGGCAGCGCGGGCAGCTCCGCACTCGCTCTCGCCGGCGGCGCCTGCTGGGCGATCGGCGTGGTCGCATCCAAGCGCCTGTTCCAGCGCGGTGGCACGAGCGCGCTGTCGCTGACCGCCTGGCAGATGCTGATCGGCACGCTCGCCGTCATCGCGGTCGCGCTGGTCGTGCCCGAGCGCCCGATCGAATGGTCGAACTGGTTCATCGGCGCGCTCGTCTACAACGCGCTGCTCGCATCCGGCCTCGCCTGGCTGCTGTGGTCCTACGTCGTCGAACGGCTGCCCGCGAACGTCGCCGGCCTGTCGAGCCTGGTGATTCCGATCGCCGGCGTCGGCTTCGCCTGGCTCGTCCTCGGCGAGCGACCGACCTGGCCCGAAGGTGCGGGGATCATCCTGATCGGGTCGGCGCTCGCCCTCGTCAACCTGCGGCGTAGCCGCTGAGCGCCACCATCATCGCGCGCGCGGCCCTCGTCGCCGCGGCGCCTCCGAAGCAAGATCAAAATGGATTCCCGCTTTCGCGGGAACGACGGCGCGCGTGGTCGAAGGGGCCGGGTTTCGGCACTTGCTCGCCAGTGGTCCGCGCGATCTGGCGCGATCGCGGCTGGATCCCGCGCGGCGCGGTTCGATCCCGCGATCCCGGCACGCGCTATGCGCGAAGCAAACCCCGCGCCATGATCACCGCCGCAAGCGGAATCAGCGCAAGCAGGTGCAACTCGACGAGGATCCAGCGCCGCGCAGCGCGCCATTCCACCTCCGGTACGCGCCAGGCCGGGTCGGCGCGGCGCGCGCGGCGCCAGCGCAGGAACGCGCGCGTCGGCAGGATCGACAGCAGGCCGACCAGCACGAACAGGGTGATCTTGAAGTGGAACGTCGGGCTGTGCGCATAGAACGACCAGCCCTTGAGGCCGTACGCCGCGCGCAGCGCGCCGCTCAGCACGACGACGACGGCGAGTGCGCCGTAGCCGGCATCCGCGCGTGCGAGGCGTTCGACGTCGACGGCGCCTGCGCCTGCGCGCAGCAGCGTCCATTCCCTCGACAGAAGCCAGATCATCGTGAAGATCGCCGCGAAATGGAAATACGCGAGCAGGGCATCGGTCCACATGGTTCGGGGTCCTGGTCAGTCCACGTTGCCGCCGGAGAGGATGATGCCGACGCGCCGGCCGGAGAACAGGTCGCGATGGACGAACACCGCGGCGAGCGCGATCGCCGACGACGGCTCGACGACCTGCTTGAGGCGCGCGGCGATCAGCCGCTGCGCGGCGAGCGTGTCGTCATCGTCGACGGTGAGCACGCGCACCGCGCAGGCGCCGAGCAGTTCGAAATTGATCGCGCCGATCGTACCGCGCAGGCCGTCGCAGATCGTGTCGGGCACGATGTCGGTCACGCGCGTCCCGCGGCGCAGCGCTTCGTACGCATCGGCGGCACCGCTCGGCTCCGCCGCGAACACCGCGATGCCGGGCGCGAGCGCGCGTGCGGCGAGCGCGCTGCCGCCGATCAGGCCGCCGCCACCCACCGGTGTGACCAGGGCGTCCAGGCCGTCGACCTCGCGCAACAACTCCAGCGCTGCGGTGCCTTGCCCGGCGATCACGCGGGGATCGGTGTAAGGGTGCACGAGCGTCGCGCCGGTCGCCTCGCGCACTGATTCGGCGGCGGCCTCGCGTGCGGCGATCGTCGGCGCGCAGCGATGCAGGGTCGCACCGTAGGCTTCGATCGCGGCGACCTTGGATCGCACCGCGCCTTCGGGCACGACGACGTGCGCCTGGATGCCGCGCGTACGCGCGGCGAGCGCGAGTGCGGCGCCGTGGTTGCCCGACGAATGCGTGACGACGCCGCGCGCGGCGTCGGCATCGCCGAGCGACCAGACCGCATTGCAAGCGCCGCGGAACTTGAACGCGCCCGCGCGCTGCAGGTGCTCGCACTTGAAATGCAGTTCGGCACCGGCGAGCTCATCGAGCGAATGCGAACGCATCACCGGCGTGCGGTGCGCGTGCGGCGCGATGCGCGCGGCAGCGGCTTCGATCGCACGGAAGTCCGGCAAGGTGTGCGTCGGCATGTTCGCGGCGTCCGGCTGGCGGAGCGCGCCACGATACACGCGCGCAGGGCGCGCATGCTAGCCTGCGATTCCGTTTCGCTTTTGCTTCTTTCCCGCCGATGAACGAGCCCGCCGGCGCCAAGCCGACCCGTTTCCTGCGCGACTACCGCGCGCCGGCCTGGCGCATCGACGAGGTGGAACTCGACATCGACCTCGATGCCGCGGCGACGATCGTGCACGCCCGGCTGGCGTTGCGCCAGGAGGATGCGGCGGCGCCGCTCGAACTCGATGCGGAGGCGCTCGAGCTGCTCGAATTGCGCGTCGACGGGCGCATGCTCGACGCGGGCGAGTTCACGCAGGGCGAAGGCCGGCTCGTGGTGCACGGCGCGCGCGGGCCCCTCGTGCTCGAGTCGCGCGTACGCATCGCACCGGAGCGCAACACGGCGCTGCAGGGCCTGTATCTCAGCGGCACGCGCGAGCACGGCTTCCTCTTGACGCAGTGCGAAGCGGAAGGCTTCCGCCGCATCACGCCGTTCCTCGACCGCAGCGACGTGCTCGCACGCTACACGGTGACGCTGCGCGCGGAGCGCGCGCGCTACCCGGTGTTGCTCGCCAACGGCAACGCCGATGGCGCCGGCGAGCTCGACGGCGGACGCCACTGGGCGCGCTTCGTCGACCCCCACCCGAAGCCGAGCTACCTGTTCGCACTCGTCGCCGGCCGGCTCGAATCGATCGAACGCGCATTCGTGACCGCGGAAGGCCGGCGCGTGCGGCTCGTGATCCATGCCGAAGCGGACGCGATCGCGCGCTGCGGCTGGGCGATGCAGTGCGTGGAGCATGCAATGCGCTGGGACGAGCAGCGCTTCGGCCGCTGCTACGACCTCGACGCGTTCCACGTGGTCGCCACGCACGACTTCACGATGGGCGCGATGGAGAACAAAGGCCTCAACATCTTCAACGCGAAGTACCTGCTCGCCGATCCCGTGAATGCGACCGACGACGATCATCGCCACGTGCTCGCGGTGGTCGGCCACGAGTACTTCCACAACTGGAGCGGCAACCGCGTCACCTGCCGCGACTGGTTCCAGTTGTGCCTCAAGGAAGGCCTCACCGTCTATCGCGAACAGGAATTCGAATCCGACCTCGCCTCGCGCACCCTGCGCCGGATCGAGGACGTGCGCCTGCTCTGGCGCGCGCAGTTCAGCGAGGACGCCGGCCCGCTCGCGCACCCGGTGCGGCCGGACCGCTACAGCGAGATCAACAACTTCTACACGGCGACCGTGTACGAGAAGGGCGCCGAGATCGTGCGGATGCTCGCCGTCGTGCTCGGCCGCGACGGCTTCCGCAGCGGCCTGGATCTCTACTTCGCCCGCCACGACGGCCATGCCGCGACGATCGAGGATTTCCTCGCCGCGCTCGGCGACGCCAACGGCGTGGATCTTTCGCCGTGGCTCGCCTGGTACGAACAGGCAGGAACGCCGCAGCTGCGTGCGAGCGGCCGCCATGACGCGGCGCGCCGCTGCTACGAACTCACGCTCGAGCAGCACACGGCACCGACGCCCGGGCAGCCGCACAAACGTGCACTGCCGATCCCGGTCGCCGTGGCGCTGTTCGATCGCGCCGGCCGCGCGTTGCCGCTGCGGCTGGACGGCGAAGCCGGCGGCTCCGCCACGAGCGAGCGCGTGCTGCTGCTCGCGGCGGACGCGGCGACGTTCCGCTTCGTGGACGTCGACGAGCCGCCGACGCCCTCGCTGCTGCGCGGTTTCTCGGCGCCCGTGCGCCTCGTGCAGGACACACCGCCGCAGGCGCTCGCCGCGATCGCACGGCACGAAAGCGACGGCTTCAACCGCTGGTTCGCCAGCGATGCGCTCGTGCGTCGCCTGTTCGCCCAGGCGCTCGCGCACGGCGAGCCCGACGCGACATTGTTTTCGGCGTGGATCGGCTGCGTCGCCGGGGCCCTCGACGAATCCGGCGTCGATCCCGCACTCGTCGCCGAGATGCTCACCGTCGCCGACGCCGGCGCGCTCGCCGACGGGCTCGACGAGATCGATCCGGAGGCGGTGTACCAGGCGCGCACGCGCGTCGAAACCGGTCTCGCGCTCGCGCTCGCAGCGCCGCTCGCGCGGCGCCATGCGGCGCTCGGCGACATCGACGATCTCGCCGTCGATCCGCCGACGCAGGCACGCCGCCGCTTGCGCAACGCCTGCCTCGCCGCGCTCTGCCGCGCCGATGTCGCGCATGCTCCGCTCGCGCGCGCGCAGTACGAACGTGCGCGCAACCTCACCGACCGGCTGGCCGCGCTGGGCGCGCTGCTGTCCATGCGTGACGCCACGGCTGGCGCGGCGCTCGCCGATTTCGCCACGCGCCATGCCGGCGACGCGCTCGTACTCGACAAATGGTTCGCGCTGCAGGCGGGCGAACCCGACCCGCGCGCGTGTGATCGTGTCGCCTCGCTGCTCGCCCACCCGGCGTTCCGCTGGAGCAATCCCAACAATGTCTACGCGCTGCTCGGCGCGTTCGCGCTGCGCAACCCGCGCGCGTTCCATCGCGCGGACGGTGATGGTTACCGACTCGTCGCCGACGCGATCGTGCGGCTCGACGCGCTCACGCCGCAGGTCGCGGCGCGACTCGCGACCGCGTTCGGCGCCTGGCGGCGCTACGAGCCGGTACGCCGCGCGCTGATGCATCGCGAGCTGGAACGCATGCTCGGCCGCGACCGCCTTTCCCCCGACCTCGCCGACATCCTCGGCCGCAGCCTCGCCGGCGACTGAGCCCACCCGCTGATATCCCCCCGTGGCCGGTATCCGCGCCGCTGATATCCGCGCCCGCTGCAATCCGCTTGATCCAGTGCACGGCCAGCCATCCGGCCACCGTCCGCGATCGCCTCGCATCGCCACTGGGGAGTACCGCCATGTATCGCCCGTCCGTTCCTCGCCTGCTCCGACTCGCGCTGCCGCTCGCCGGCCTGTGCACGCTCGCCGCAGCCGCTGCACCACTGCCGCGTTTCGCGACGCACGAATACACGCCGCTCGATTGCGCGCAGACGCCGTTCGGACGCCACGTCACGCTCGGCGGCGAAGGCGAGTACATCGACCTTGTCGCTGCCGGCGCCAGCTTCAGCAACATCGACGAGTACCAGCCGGCCGGCCCGACCGGCGATCCGCTGGTGCGCACGTTCCGCGACGGCCTGTACCCCGGCGCGCTCGCCGGCAGCACGTTCCTGAAAGCGGTCAGCATCGACCTCGACGGCGACGGCCGCGACGAGGTCGTCACCGCCAACCGTTCGGGCGCCGGTGCGCTCGTGCTCGGCGTGTTCGAGCGCGGTGCAGGTCCCGCGGCGACGCTGATCGATACCTGGACGATGGCGCAGCCGTTCAACGTCGTCGACCTCGCCGCGGGCGATCTCGACGGCTCGACCGACCAGCAGCAGGAACTCGCCGTGCTCGTGCGCACGAACACCTTCGGCCTGCGCCTGTTCGTGCTCACCGGCGCCGCCGGGGGCGTCATCGCGCAGGCGGACGGCCAGGCCGCCGGTGAATGGGTGCGTACCGACGCGGTCGGCCAGGTCAGCCTCGCCGCGGGCGACATGCTGCTCGATGGCCGGGCGCAGGTCGTGGTCGTCAACGAGAAGAGTTTCGGCGCTTCGCGCACGCTGAACTACCACCTGCTCGAATACCTGCCGAGCACGCCGCAGTTGCCGGTGGTCGCTGGCGACAGCGCGATCGGCAGCAAGACCTTCACGAGTGCGATCGGCATGACCTACGAGGCCGAAAACGGCACGCCCGGCATCGACGACGTGATCAAGCTCGAGGCCGATGCAGGCGACGTCGTCGACAGCGCCGCGGCCGAACTCGTCGTGCACATGCAGTTCGAGCAGTCGAGCTTCAACTACATCGGCGCACGCCTGCACCATTTCACGACCACGCGCGACGCCGGCAACGCAATCACCGGCATCGGCTTCGCGAGCCGCGGCCCGGGCCAGGAATACGATTCGAGCCGCATCGTGCAGGGTGAAAACGAGAACGGCGTGGCGAGCTTCGAAGCGACCGTCGCCGACGTCGATCGCGTGTCGCCGGGCGAGATCGTGCTCGCGCGTGCCGATCCGAGTTCGCACCTGCAGGTGGATGCGTACAAGGCCGAGGTCGACCTCGCCGCAGGCTACACCTGGGTCGAAAGCGGCATGGCGGTGCAGTTCACCGACACGTCGACGGGCTCGATCACGCAACGCGACTGGAACTTCGGCGACGGCACCGGCCTGATCCACGACAAGCACCCGACGCATCTCTATGCGAACGCGGGCACCTACAACGTGACCCTGAAGATCTACGACGCCGGCGGCGGAACGCGCACCTATGCGCAAACGATCGCGGTGAGCACGGGCGGCAGCGGCTCCGGCGGTACCTCGCCCGGCTACATGTATCACTTGCGCAGCGCGCCGGCCTACGCGGCCGGTTACGCCGTCGACAGCATGCAATCGCTCGCATTCGTCAACGTCGCCGTAGGCGACATGGACAAGGACGGCATTCCGGAAGTCATGACGATCGCGCGCAACACGACCGATGCCGTGCTGCGTTCGGTGTGGCACCTCACCGATACGTCGGTGCCGGCGAGCTTCTCCGGGCGGCATTTCAGCGAGAACTCCGCCGCGTTCCCGTCGATGACCGCGCTCGACCTCGTCGCGAGCGATTTCGACGGCGACTCGGTGCAGGCGACGCTCGGCACCGACTGCCGTCAGGTCGAGGAGCCGCAGCTGCGCCAGGTGGTCTGGCTGCCGCCGTACTTCCAGCGGCTGCAGGGCGGAGCGGGCAAACTCGCGACCTTCGGCGAGTCGACCAGCGGTGGTTCGAGCTACGAAAAGCAGTCCGGCAGCTTCACCTCGCACGACATCTCGGCCTACATCGGAGTCGGCGTCGGGTCCGACGTCGCCGGCGTGAAGGCATCGGTGCATGCGACCGCCGGCTACAACTACCAGTCGAGCCATGGCGCGATCCACGGCAGCGAGAACACGTTCACGATCGACCAGGGCTACGCGCAGGACCATGGCGAGGCGCTCACGGTGATCGAGGAGAACAGCTTCAACTGCTACTCGTACCAGGTCGAGAGCGAAGCCGAAGGCGTCGACGGCGACAGCGCCGTGCGCATGTGCGAGATCATCGACGGCAGCCGCTTCATGTCGGCGAGCGACGCGCAGGCGTGGGACACGCAGATTCCGGCCGCCTCGCCCGGCCATCCGCCCGCGCAGTGGATGCCGCTGCAGCGCGACTGGAACAGCATCGCGTTGTTCCGCCCGGTCGCGAGCGATGCGGCATTCTCGGGCGGCCATGGCGCCGACAAGGCCACCGACGGCCTGTTCTCGACCTCGACCGAATCGAACGCGAGCGCGCAGCCGTACCTGCAGATCGACCTCGGCGAAGTGCGCGACGTATCCAACGTCCGGGTGTTCCCCGCGTACGGCCAGGAAGCGTCGTTGAAGGGCTTCCGCGTCTATGCATCGGCGAATCCGATGAATGGCGCGGGCGTGCCTTCAGGTGGAGGCGTTCGAACGTTCGCGCCGGAAACCGCCGACGACGTCGGCTTCGATCGCTGGAACATCTGGACGCGCGACGCGGCCAACCCGTCGAACATGCTGCGCGCCCGCTACATCCGCCTGCAGAATCCGAGTTCGGCGAGCCTGCACGTCGCCGAAATCCAGGTGTTCGGCGACGTGCACGCCGAACCGCCCGCGTATCCGGACGCGGTCTGCGACCCGATCGCCAACGATGGCCTCTTCAATGCATACGTGTGGGACCAAGCGCAGGCGACGTTCCGCAGCATCGAGGTGCGCGGCGACATGCTGTGGAGTGGCGCAGGCCCGATGCCCGGCTGCACGAACTACTCGGGCCTGCTGCAGGCGTCGATCTGGCCGAATACGGTGGTCGGCGCGAGCGGCACGGTGAACTGGAACCTGAGCCAGGACGCGAGCACGCTGGTCGGCAGCAACACGAGCTTCGAGAGCTCGACCCGGGTCGGTGCCGAGTTCGACCTCGAAGCCGGCTTCATCGCGACGGTGCAGGCGGGCGGCGCGTACGAGTACACGACGGGCATCACCGAGGAAGTGCAGACGACGAGCTTCTGGGGCAGCGGGCTGGAGATCGGCGGTGAAATCAGCGGCTTCGATCCCGCGTACGCCTCGCTCATCAGCACTTGCCGCTACAACCCGCGGCCGTATGCATTCCACCTCGTGGACCTGTCCAATACGGGCTACAGGCATGACGTCTATGCGGTCGACTACACCGTCCACCAGGGCGTCGGCCTGTGGCAGCGTGGCAACGTGCCGCCGCTGTGCCTGCACGACGATGGGATCTTCGCGAACGGGTTCGATTGACAAAAAAAATCGGAGCCGCGCGCGGCGCGGCTCCGATCTTCCCCTGTTCCACCCGGTTGCGCGCGGCGCCTTGCCGCGCGCGTGTGTCCGTCAGGCCGGCAGCCGGCTCAGTGCTTCGTTGATCTTCGCGAAGCGCGTCTCGAGCTGGTCGAGCGACGCATTCGAAGGGGCTTGCGAGCGCGCGCCTTCGATGGCCATTTCGAGGCGACCCAGTTCGATCATCAGGTCGTGGCGCAGAAAGAGCGGGTTGATACTCATGGTGGCGATGTTGCTCATGGCGCGTGCTCCGGATTCCCTGTACCGGGTGCACAGCAAGCGTCGTGCCAACCGTGCAAAGCGTGCATTCGCCGTTGCGATCGTCATTTTCCGCGCGCATGATCCGCGCCGCTGGGACACGCTGCGTCCAAACCTGACGCGGGAAATCCCTCGCAGGCCGGGACCGGCAAGAGTTCGCGACGATCGTCACAGTCTGCCAGTGGCAGTTGAGGCTAAGGTCTGACATCGGTGACGCTCGCAGCCACGCGGCGGCACGTCGACTGGGAGGTTCCAGGCGGAAACGCGCCGTGAGGCGGTTCCGAACGACAACCGGGGGGCACAGGGGCCGCCCGGCATTTCGCGAAACGCGCACCGCGCGTATCCACGCAGATTCCGGCACGTCGCAGCGCGGCGTGGCCACCGCTCACTGGCGCCCGGCACACGGTCCTCTTGGATTCCCCCTGTTCCTACGACCGCCGGGCGCCAGCCTCTTCCGCTCCGCCACACCGCCGCGATACCGGCATACGAGCGCAGTGACGCGCTCAGGGTCCGGAAAGCGGTGCGTTCTGCTGAGGCGCGCGGCAGGAACTGGATCCCGGCTTCCGCCGGGATGAGGAGAAATGGGCAGACCGGGCTCTTCGAGACACGACGAATCGCGCCATCGAAACCGTGCTTCACCTGAAAAGTGCGGCCATGGACGGCCGCTGTTGGACGATCCGAAGTAGCAATACCGCGAAACGCGCTTCAGTCCCGTCGGGGCGGCGATCCAGGACGGATCGCCAAAATAAAGGTGCTCCCACCGACGCAGGCCGGCCCCTGAATTCCGACCATCGACGTGCTCGCATACGTCGTGCGTCGGTGGGAGTGTATGTCCAATGCAGCATGTTCCATGCCAGCGCCGCGCCGGCGCCTTGATAGAATGTGCGCGAGGCCGGCGTCCCGGCCGCGCATCGGTCGATACGCACCATGTACACGTATGACGTCATCGTCGTCGGCGGCGGCCACGCGGGCACCGAAGCCGCGCTCGCCAGCGCGCGCTGCGGCGCGCGCACCCTGCTGTTGACCCACAATATCGAGACGATCGGCCAGATGAGCTGCAATCCCGCGATCGGCGGGATCGGCAAGGGCCACCTCGTGCGCGAGATCGACGCGCTCGGCGGCGCGATGGCGGCCGCGGCCGATCGCGCCGGCATCCAGTGGCGTACGCTCAATGCCTCCAAGGGGCCGGCGGTGCGCGCGACGCGCTGCCAGGCCGACCGTGTTTTGTACAAAGCGGCCATCCGGCGTCGGGTCGAGACGCAACCGGGCCTGGCCCTGTTCCAGCAGGGCGTCGATGCGCTGCGCGTCGAGCATGGCCGGGTCACCGGCGTCGTGACGCAGTCCGGCCTCGAATTCCGCGCCGCGGCGGTCGTCCTGACCGCGGGTACCTTCCTCGCCGGCAAGATCCACGTGGGCATGACCCAGCACGCGGGCGGCCGGGCGGGTGACCCGCCGGCGCAGCGCCTGGCCGAGACCCTGCGCGAACTCGCGCTGCCGGTCGGCCGCCTGAAGACCGGTACCCCGCCGCGCATCGACGGCCGCACGATCGACTGGTCGGCGCTCGAGGAGCAGCCCGGTGACGATCCCGCGCCGGTGTTCTCGTTCCTTGGCTCCGCCGAGGATCATCCGCGCCAGGTGAGCTGCTGGATCACGCATACGAGCGAGCGCACGCACGACATCATCCGCGGCGCGCTCGATCGCTCGCCGCTCTACGGCGGCGTGATCGAAGGCACGGGTCCGCGCTACTGCCCCTCGATCGAGGACAAGGTCGTGCGCTTCGCCGACAAATCCTCGCACCAGATCTTCATCGAGCCCGAGGGCCTCGAGACGTTCGAGATCTACCCCAACGGCATTTCGACTTCGCTGCCGTTCGACGTGCAGGTCGAGCTCGTGCGCTCGATCCGCGGGCTCGAACAGGCGCACATCACGCGCCCGGGCTACGCGATCGAGTACGACTATTTCGACCCGCGCGGCCTCAAGGCATCGCTCGAGACGAAGGCGATCGATGCGCTCTACTTCGCCGGCCAGATCAATGGCACGACCGGCTACGAGGAAGCGGCGGCGCAGGGCCTCGTCGCGGGCCTCAATGCCGCGCGCGCGACGCGCGGCCTCGCGCCGTGGACGCCGCGCCGCGACGAGGCGTACGTCGGCGTGCTCGTCGACGACCTCGTCACCAACGGCACCAGCGAGCCGTATCGCATGTTCACCTCGCGCGCGGAATACCGGCTGCAGTTGCGCGAGGACAACGCGGACCTGCGCCTCACCGCGCGCGGCCACGAACTCGGCTGCGTACCGCAGGAACGCTACGACGCGACCTGCCGCAAGCGCGATGCGATCGAACGCGAGGGCGAGCGCCTGCGCGGCCTCTGGGCTTCGCCGGCCAATCCGCTCGGCCGCGCGATCGACACCACGCTCGGCATCGTGCTCGCGCGCGAGACGAGCGCGCACGACCTGTTGCGCCGGCCCGAGGTCGGCTACCGCGACCTCGTGCGCGTCGAGGGCATCGGCCCGGGCGTCGACGATGCCGCGGTCGCCGAGCAGGTCGAGGTCGCGGTCAAATACGCCGGCTATCTCGAGCGCCAGCGCGACGAGATCGAGCGCAGCCGCCGCCACGACGATACGGCCATCCCTGCCGCGTTCGACTTCGACACGGTGCGCGGCCTGTCCTCCGAAGTGCTCGCCAAACTCAAGCAGGTACGCCCGCAGACGGTCGGCGAGGCGCGCCGCATCTCCGGAGTGACGCCGGCCGCGGTCTCACTGCTGCTCGTCCATCTCAAGCGCGGCCTCGGCCGACGCGTTGCCTGACGCCGTGCGCATCCTCGTCGTCGAAGACGATGCGCTCGTCGCCGACGCGATCCGGCGCGGGCTCGGCGAGGCCGGTTATGCGGTCGACCACGTCGATTCGGCCGAGCGCGCCGGCACTGCGCTCGGCGCGGAGTCGTTCGACCTCGCGGTGGTCGACATCGGCCTGCCCGGCGCCGACGGCCTCACGTTGTTGCAGCGCATGCGGCGTGGCGGCAGCGCGGTGCCGGTACTCATCCTCACCGCGCGCGATGCGCTCGCCGACCGCGTCAGCGCCCTCGACCTCGGTGCCGACGATTACCTGGTCAAGCCGTTCGCGCTGCCGGAACTCGTCGCGCGCAGCCGCGCGCTGATCCGGCGCAGCCGCTCGGCGGCGAGCGCGGAACTCGTGATCGGCACGCTGCGCCTCGATCTCGCCGCGCGGCGCGCCGAGGTCGACGGGGTGGCCGTGAGCCTGACGCGGCGCGAGTGGGCCGTGCTCGAATGCCTCGCGCTCAACATCGGCCGCGTCGTCGCCAAGGATCGGTTGCTGCAGGCCATCGCCAACTGGGACGAGGACATCGGCGCCAACGCGATCGAGGTGTACGTGTCGCGCCTGCGTACCAAACTCGGTGGCGCGGCACCGATCCGCACCGTGCGCGGACTCGGCTACCGCCTCGATGACGCGCCCGGCTGACCCCGCGCCTTCGGTCAGCCGGCGCCTGCTGCGCCTGCTGCTGCTGCCGCTCGCGCTGCTGCTCGGCATCGGCGTTTTCTTCGATTACGTGAGCGGCTCGGCGACGATCCGCGCCGCGTACGATCGCGCGCTGCACGAAATGGCCCTCGCGGTCGCCGCGCACCTGCGCGATGCGGATGCCGACGGCCGCATCGACGCGGACCTGCCGCCACAGGCTGTCGCGGTGCTGCGCGCAGACAGCGTCGACTCGATCTACTTCGCCGTGCGCGCGGGCGACGGCCACATGATCAGCGGCGATGCCGACCTCGCCGCGGCCGTGGCCGGCAACCACGTCGAATTCGGCGACGCCCGCCTGCACGGCCAGGCGATCCGCTTCGTCACGCACCCGACGATGATCGGCAGCACGCCGGTGACGGTCACGATCGCCGAAACGACGCGCAAGCGCGGCACGGCGATCCGCAGCATCCTTGCCAGCGTCGTGCTCACCGACATCGTGCAGCTCGCCGGCACCCTGCTGCTGGTATGGCTCGGCGTGCGCTACGGCGTACAACCGCTGCGCGCGCTCGGCGAGCAGATCGCGCAACGCTCGGCGCGCGACCTCGCGCCGCTCGATCGCGAGCAGGTACCGACCGAAGTGCGCCCGCTGGTGCACACGCTCAATGCGCTGTTCGAAACCGTGCGCGACAGCGCGCGCGCGCAGCAGCAGTTCCTCGCCGACGCGGCGCACCAGTTGCGCACGCCGCTGACGGGCATCATCGCGCAGCTGGACCTGCTCGCGCGCGAAGCGGGCGGCAACGGGTTCGCGCCGCGCATTCATGCACTGCACGAAGGCACGCGGCGCCTCGCACATACCGCCAACCAGTTGCTCGCGCTGGCGCGCTCGGAACGCTCGGCGACGACGCACGACGACTTCGCCGTGGTCGACCTCGAGGGCGTCGCGACCGACGCGGTCGCGCAGTACCTCGACCGCTCTCTGCTCGCCCGCATCGACCTGGGCGCAGAGACGGCGCCGGCACGCGCGCTCGGCAGCCTCTGGCTGTTGCGCGAGCTGGTCGGCAACCTCGTCGACAATGCACTCGCGTACACGCCCGCGGGAGGCCGCGTGACCGTGCGCAGCGGCACTGACGGCGCGCTCGCCTTCCTCGAAGTCGAAGACGACGGACCCGGCATTCCGCGGGACATGCGCGCCCAGGTACGCGAGCGCTTTCGCCGCCTGCCGGGCTCACCCGGCAACGGCTGCGGCCTTGGCCTCGCGATCGTCGACGAGATCGCACACGCGCACGACGCGACCTTCGTGCTCGCGGAAGGCAGCGAGGGACGCGGCACGCGCGCGCGCATCGAATTCCGCGCGGTCTGAGCGGCGCGTCTTGATATCCGGAAAACAGCACCCTTGGCCGTCATTTCGCCCGCGAACGCATGGGCGCGTGGCGCGGCGACTGTCAGCTTGTCGAAAGCGAGTCGGCGCTATCGTCGCGCCGCGATGGGCGCCGGGACCTTCCACCCCAGGGAAGCACTGGCCGATTCGCAGCTCAGGCGGCCCATATCCCCCAGGATGGGCCGCCTTTTTTTGTGCGATCGTCCCCTGATCGCCGCTTCGATGCCGCGCTGTTGCGCCTGCAAGGTCGCTGGTCATGGAGACCATGAGCGGCCATCCATGGCCGCACTTTTCATCAAGAGCACGATAAAAGCGCGTGCCTTCGGCTTGTTTACTTCTTGCGCGCGGCGTCGAGTTTTTCCTGGGCCATCTGCAGGGCCTTCATCGCCGCGTCGTGCATCGAGGTGATGTCGGCCGGGGCGACCTGGCCGCCGCCGTGCTTCTCGTTGATGAGGACCGAACCGTCGTCGCCCCAGCCGACGAGGGCGCCGCCCTTCTGCTGCACGGCCATCACCTTGCCGTCCTTGAACGCGTAGTACACGGCGGAGCGGCCGCCGGCGTCGAGTTCGGTGTTGACGCGCACGTAGCGCACGACACCGCCTTCGCCGAACGCGTCCCACGCGACCGACGAGGTGTCCGTCGTGTAGGTGCCATTGACGGTCTTCATGCCGCCGATGCGGCCCTGCAACTTGGTGAACTCGGCCTTGAGGTTTTCCGCCGGCGTCGCTTCGGCGGTGAGCATGATCTGCACGTTGGTACCGGCACCATGCGTGAGCACCGGCGCGGCGAGTCCGGCCTGGAACCGGCGGTCGCCGTCGACGAGCGTCGCGTTGAGCACGTAGGTGCGTCCGACGACGATCTTCGAACGGTCGAAATCGAGCGAGAAGTTGAACGGCGCGTCGCCGCTCACGTCGAGCGTCTTTTCGGCGACCGGCGGTTGCGGCTGCGCGACGTCGACGAGGCGCAGGTCGAGCTTGCCGGCGCCGATCGTCATCGGATCGTGCAGGATCACGCTACCGGTGATCGCCGTGCCCGGCGCGATCGCCGGAGCCGCAGCCTTTTCTGTGTTCGCCGTGTCGGTCGAGGTGTTGCAACCGCCGAGCAGCGAGAGAGCGGCGATCGCCGCGAGCCAGTAGGTGCGCATGACTGTCATCTCCAACGAGAACGAAAATTATCGTACAGAATCGCGAAAACATGAAGGCGGGAGCGCGCGATCAGGGCGTCCGGGTCCGTGTTGCGGCGCGGCGGTGGAGACCGCGCCATGCAGGCATTCAACCATAGACCGCGCCTGCGTCACGCGCAATCGTGGTCACCGACCGCCGCATGAACGATGCGCAGGATCGGCAAAGCGGCCGCAGGCATGACGTTTACATGCCGGCTTGGCACCGCCCGCATCGCCCTTCGCGCCCGATTCATCCGGCGATCATGCGGTGGGCAACTGCGAGATGTCGGCGACGGCCATGAACGAACCACCGACCGCGCCCAGCAGCGAGAGGCGATTGGCCCGCACGCACTCGTCGTCGACCATGACCATCACGTCTTCGAAGTAGCGATCGATCGGCTCGCGCAGCTTCGCGAGGCGCTTGAGCAGGCCGACATAGTCGCGCTGGCGAACGAACGCGGCCTGGTCGGTGAGCGCCGCGTTGTGCGCTTCGCGCAGTGCGCGCTCGGCGCCGTCCGCGAGCAAGGCATCGTCGACCGGCCCGAGGCCGGCTCCCGCCGCCTGGCGCAACAGGTTGTTGATGCGCTTGTTGGCCGCGGCGAGCGCACGCGCTTCGGGCAGCGCGGCGAACTCCACCACCGCGCGTACGCGGCGGTCGAAGTCGGCGAGGTCGGGCGGTGCGAGTTCGCGCACCGCCTCGAACGCTTCGGCGGAAACGCCGCGCTCGGCGTAGTAGCCGCGCAGGCGGTCGAGGATGAAGTCGTACAGTTCGCCGACGAGCGCGTTGCGGCGCGCAGCCGGATCCTGTGGCGCGACGCCGTCCTTGCCCTTCGGCGCGCCCGCGGCGAGCGCGGCGTCGGGCAGTTGCGCGAGCGCCTCGTCGAACTGCGCGCGCAGGTCGAGCGCGAGGTCGCCTTCGATCAGGGTGCGCGCGAGGCCGAGTGCGGCGCGGCGCAGCGCGAACGGGTCCTTGTTGCCGGACGGCTTCATGCCGACCGCGAAGATGCCGGCGAGCGTGTCGATGCGCTCGGCGACCGCGAGCACCTGGCCGACCCTGCCGTGCGCAATGTCGTCGCCGGCAAAGCGCGGCCGGTAGAATTCGTCGAGCGCGCGTGCGACTTCGGCATCCTCGCCGCCCGCACTCGCGTAGTAGCGGCCCATCGTGCCCTGCAGTTCGGGGAATTCGCCGACCATGCGCGTCATGAGATCGCACTTGGACAGCGCGGCCGCTCGCGTCGCGAGCGCGGCGTCGACCTCGATGCCCGCCTCGCGCAGGCGATTGGCGATCACGCGCGCGAGCTCGGCCACGCGCACGGTCTTGTCCCACACCGAACCGAGCGCCTGCTGGTAGGTGACGTTCTTCAGCGATTCCTGCTGTGCGGCGAGCGGCGACTCGAGGTCCTCGTCGAAGAAGAACTTGGCATCGGCGAAACGCGGGCGGATCACGCGCTCGTAACCCTTGCGGATCTCTGCCGGATCCTTCGATTCGATGTTTGCGACACCGATGAAGTGCTCGGTGAGGCGGCCCTCGGCATCGAAGACCGGCACGAACTTCTGGTTCGTCTCCATCGTCGTCACGAGCGCCTCCTGCGGCACCGCGAGGAACTCGCGCTCGAACGTGCAGGCGATGCCGACCGGCCATTCGGTGAGGTTGGCGATCTCGTCGAGCAGGGCATCGGACAGGCGCGGCGAGCTGCCTGCCGGCGCGACGCGCGCGACTTCGGCACGCACGCGCTGGCGGCGCTCGGCGGGATCGGCGATCACCTTCGCCGCGCGCAATGCGTCGAGCCAGCTGTCGGCGTCGACGACGTGCACCGGCTGCGGATGGTGGTAGCGATGGCCGCGCGAGCTGCGACCGGAACGGAGGCCGAGGATCTCCGCATCGACGATCGCATCGCCGTGCAGGATCACGAGCCAGTGCGCCGGCCGCACGAACGTGTAGTCGTGGCTGCCCCAGCGCATGGGCTTGGGGATCGGCAGCGCCTTGAGCGCCTCGGCGACGATCTCGGGCAGCAGCGCCGCGGTCGGCTGGCCGGGCTTCTCGCTGCGCGCGAGGAAGCGCTCGCCCTTCGCGTCGGTCGTGCGCTCGAGCTGGTCGACGGCAACGCCGTTCTTCGCCGCGAAACCGAGCAGCGCAGGCGTCGGCTGTCCATTCGCGTCGAGGCCGATGTTCGCGTACGGCCCGAGTGCTTCGGCCTTCTGCAGCGGCTGCTGCGCGGCGACGGCCGGCACGAGCACGGCGAGTCGGCGCGGCGAGCAGTAGCGCTTCGCGCCGGCGAGGTCGGCCGCGATGCCGCGTTTGGCGAGGCCGTCGCAGACCCCGCTCGCGAAAGCGGTCGAGAGCTCGTCGAGTGCCTTCGGCGGCAGCTCTTCGGTGCCGAGTTCGATGAGGAGGGAAGCGTGGTCTTGGCTCATGGCGGCAATCTTGGTTCTGGCGTCATCCCGTGGAAGCGGGAATCCATCCTGTCCCGATGGAGCCCCGCGCCCGCGGCATGACATCGTATGGATCGAGATGTTCAGGCGGCAGCGGCGGCCGTGCGCAGGCCGGGAAAACCGAGCTTCTCGCGCTGCGCGTAGTACGCCTCGGCGACGCCGCGCGACAGCGCGCGCACGCGCAGGATGTAGCGCTGGCGTTCGGTCACGCTGATCGCGCGCCGCGCGTCGAGCAGGTTGAACGTGTGGCTCGCCTTCATCACCTGCTCGTACGCGGGCAGCGGCAGGCCCGCTTCGACGAGTCGCTTCGCCTCCGCTTCGCAGGTGTCGAACCAGTCGAACAGCTTCGCCACGTTCGCATGCTCGAAGTTGTAGGTGCTCTGCTCGACTTCGTTCTGGTGGAACACGTCGCCGTAGGTGACGACGCCGTGCGGCGCGCGCGTCCAGACGAGGTCGTAGACGTTGTCGACGTTCTGCAGGTACATCGCGAGGCGCTCGAGGCCGTAGGTGATCTCGCCCGTCACCGGCCGGCATTCGAGGCCGCCGGCCTGCTGGAAATAGGTGAACTGCGTGACTTCCATGCCGTTCAACCAGACTTCCCAGCCGAGGCCCCAGGCGCCGAGCGTCGGCGATTCCCAGTTGTCCTCGACGAAGCGCAGGTCGTGCACGAGCGGATCGACGCCGAGTGCCTCGAGCGAACCGACATAGCGGTCGAGGATGTCGTCCGGATTCGGCTTCAGCACCACCTGGTACTGGTAGTAGTGCTGCAGGCGGTTCGGGTTTTCACCGTAGCGGCCGTCGGTCGGGCGGCGCGACGGCTGCACGTAGGCGGCCGCCCACGGCTCGGGGCCGATCGCGCGCAGGAATGTCGCCGGATGGAACGTGCCCGCGCCGACTTCGGTGTCGAGCGGCTGGAGCAGCACGCAGCCCTGTTCGGCCCAATAACGGTTGAGGGTCTGGATGACTTCCTGGAAGGTCGGTCCGGGCATGCGGGGCTCGTCGTGGTCGTATCGGGCGGGCGTTCCGATGCAACGGTACACCGGTACCGGATTCACGGAGTGCCCTGCGAAAAGCGCGCTAGTATAGCGGCGATACCCCTGTCGGACTCGCACCATGGCCAGCGCGACCCCGCTCTCCGGCGCCCAAAAACCGCCTGCGCTGGGCCTGCATCGGCGCCTCGACCTCGACGAGACGCTCGCCGCGCTGATCGGCGACGGCCTGATCACCGAAGCGGATGCGAAGCGCGTGCGCGCGGACATCCGCACGGCGCGCGCCCACAGCGAGCTGCACCCGCTGGTGCTGGTGGCGAACCTCAAGCTGGTCGACCAGCGCCAGCCGGACAAGCCGCTCAGCCTCGAAGTGCTGACCCAGTGGCTGGCCGCGAAGGCAGGCCTTCCCTACGTCAAGATCGACCCGATGAAGGTCGACGTCGCGGGCGTGACGCAGGTCGTGAGCCACGCCTATGCGCAGCGGTACCGCATCCTTCCGGTCGCGGTCAGCGAGATGCAGGTGGTGTTCGCGACGCCCGAGCCATTCGACACGCGCTGGGTCGCGGACCTCGGCCACATCCTGCGTCGCGACATCCAGCGCGTCGTCGCGAGTCCGCTCGACGTCAACCGCTACCTCGCCGAATGGTGGAGCGTGCAGCGCTCGATCCAGCGCGCGAAGGATGCCAAGAACGACGTCCACGACGGCCGCGCGATCATCAACTTCGAGCAGCTCGTCGAGCTCGGCAAGACGGGCGAGGTCGGAGCCGACGACCGCCACGTCGTGCACATCGTCGACTGGCTGCTGCAGTACGCGTTCGAGCAGCGCGCGTCCGACATCCATCTCGAGCCGCGCCGCGACATGAGCAACATGCGCTTCCGCATCGACGGTGTCATGCACAAGGTATTCGAATTGCCGACGCCGGTGATGACCGCGGTGACCTCGCGCATCAAGATCCTCGGCCGCATGGACGTCGCCGAGAAGCGCCGCCCGCAGGACGGCCGCATCAAGACGCGCTCGCAGGGCGGGCGCGAGGTGGAGCTGCGCCTGTCGACGATGCCTACCGCGTTCGGCGAAAAGGTCGTCATGCGCATCTTCGACCCGGACATCGTGGTCAAGGAGTTCCGCCAGCTCGGCTTCTCGCCGTCCGAAGAGACGATCTGGCGCGAGATGGTCGAGCGCCCGCACGGCATCGTGCTGGTGACCGGCCCCACCGGCTCGGGCAAGACGACGACGCTGTACTCGACGCTCAAGCACCTCGCCACGCCCGACCTCAACGTCTGCACGGTCGAAGACCCGATCGAGATGGTCTCGCCCGAGTTCAACCAGATGCAGGTGCACCAGGCGATCGAGCTCGATTTCGCCGCGGGCGTGCGTACCCTGCTGCGCCAGGACCCGGACATCATCATGGTCGGCGAAATCCGCGACCTCGAGACCGCGCAGATGGCGGTACAAGCCTCGCTGACCGGCCATCTCGTGCTGTCGACCCTGCACACCAACGACGCGCCGAGCGCGATCACGCGCCTGCTCGACCTCGGCGTGCCGAACTACCTGATCCAGTCCACCCTCACCGGCATCGTCGCCCAGCGCCTCGTGCGTACGCTGTGCCCGCACTGCAAGGCGGAAGCGCCGCTCGACGTGCAGGCGTGGGCCGCGCTCACGCACCGCTGGCATCTCGCGCCGCCGGCGAAGTACTACGGGCCGAAGGGCTGCCTCGAGTGTCGCCGGACCGGCTTCCTCGGGCGCACCGGCATCTACGAGATGCTGCGCATCACGCCGGCGGTGCGCGCGCTGATCCAGCCCGACATGAACCTCGCGAAACTGACCGAAACCGCGCATGCCGAAGGCATGCAGCCGTTGCGCGCGTCCGCCGCGGCGCAGGTCGCGCGCGGCGTCACCACCATTCCCGAAGTCGTCAATGTCCTTCCGCCGACCGACTGACCTTCGCTCCGCCACGCGCTTCCTGATCGTCCAGACCGGCAGCACGCTGCCGACGGTTCGCGCGCGCCACGGCGATTTTCCGGACTGGTTCCGCTGCGGACTCGGCCTGCATCGGCGCGAGGTCGAGGTCGTGCGCGTGCATGCGGGCGAGGACCTGCCCGACCCGCACGCGTATGCGGCAGCGATCGTGACCGGCTCGCCGGCGATGGTCAGCGAGCGGCTGGCGTGGAGCGAAGAGACTGCCGCCTGGCTGCGCGAGGCCGTCGCGGGCGACCTGCCGATCCTCGGCGTCTGCTACGGCCACCAGCTGCTCGCGCATGCGCTCGGCGGCCGCGTCGACTACCACGCGAACGGTCGCGAGATCGGCACGGTCGGCATCGAGCGGCTCGCCGCTGCGGACGGCGATGCGCTGCTCGCCGCGGCTCCGGCCCGCTTCCGGGCGCATGCCTCGCACCAGCAGAGCGTGCTCGAACTGCCACGGGGAGCCGTCGTGCTCGCACGCTCAGCGCACGACCCCCACCACGCCGTGCGCTACGCGCCGCGCGTCTGGGGGCTGCAGTTCCATCCGGAGTTCAGCGTGGAAATCATGCGCGGCTACCTGCACGCGCGAGCGCGTGCGGCGCATGGAGACTGCCCGGCCGAGTGCTGTCCGCGCCGCGAACAGGCGCCCGCCCCGGCGGCACGCCGGCTGCTGCGCCGATTCCGTACGATCGCGCTCGCGAACGCCTGAGCGACGGCTGCCCACGCCCGTGCGCGGACGCCCCGCCGCCCGGGTTACTTGCGGGCGCGGCCTGCGCGGCGGATCGCGGCCAGCGGGTCGCCGAGCTTGAGGCCCGAGAGGTAATCGCTGATCGCCTCGTTCGTCACGTCGTACAGCGGCCGACCCATGACCGCCGCGGCGGCCTTGAGGCTGTCGCGCACGCGCTTGGATACGCGCAGGCTGGCATCACGCGCGTCATCGGTATCTGCCGCAACTGTGGACTTCTTCATGTTCTCTCCCGGCACCTGTGGTGTAACCGCACTTTATTTTGACTGTTTTAGAAGTGTAACTGTGATTCGGGGGCGACCGATAGGGGCGGGCGGCCAACTGTGTGACGTTTTGTGACCAAAACGGGTCGAGGCCGCGCTCCACGGGCCTTGGGTGACCCCGATGTCGGGAAACGGGCCAGGGAGAGGCCGCTTGCGCATGCGTCGCCGCGGTGCCGCAACGCAGCACCCGCCGCTGGCTCAGGCCCCCGGGGCGGTGTCGGGCGGCGGCGGGGCCGGGCGGGCGAAGGTGCGCGCGCCGAAAATGCCGACCTCGTAGAGGAGGCACATCGGCACCGCGAGCATCGTCTGCGACAGCACGTCGGGCGGAGTCAGCACCGCGGCGATCGCGAAGGCGCCGACGATCGCATATCTGCGACTGCCGGAAAGCTGCTCCGGCGTGACGACGCCGAGCGCGACGAGGATGACCAGCACGACGGGCACCTCGAAGCACAGGCCGAAGGCGAGGAACAGCATCAGCACGAAGTCGAGGTAACGGCCGATGTCGGGCGTCACCGCGACCCCGGCCGGCGCGACGCCGGTCATGAACGAGAACACCGCAGGCAGTACCAGGAAGTAGGCGAACGCGCAGCCGATGTAGAACAGGATCACCGACGACACGAGGATCGGCACGGCGAGGCGCTTCTCGTGGCGATAGAGGCCGGGCGCAACGAACGCCCAGAGCTGGTACAGCACGAACGGGATCGCGATGAACAGCGCGATGAAGAAGGCGAGCTTGAGCGGCGTCAGGAACGGCGACGCGACCTCGGTCGCTATCATCGTGCCGCCCTGCGGCAGATGCCGCAGCAACGGCAAGGCGAGCCAGCCGTAGAGCTTGTTGGCGAACGGCATCAACGCGACGAGCACGAGCAGGACGGCGGCGACCGCCTTGAGCAGCCGCTCGCGCAGTTCCACCAGGTGCGAGATGAACGACTGCTCGCCGTCGTGCTCAGGTTCGCTCATCGCTCGGCGCTGCAGGCGGTGGGGTGGGATTCACGCGGGCGGCGGCCTCGAGCTCGGCCGCGGTCGCGCGCACGTCGGCGCGCACATCGGCGGCGCGACGCGCCTCGTCGATGGACTTCTTGAGGTCCTCGGCGGCGAGTTCGCGCTCGATCTCGCTGCGCACGCTCTGCCAGCTCGCCCGCGCGCGACGCACCAGCGCTCCGGCCGTGCGTGCAACGCGCGGCAGGCGTTCGGGGCCGAGCACGAGGAGGGCGATGACCGCAACGAGCGCGATCTCGCTGAAGCCGACGTCGAACATGCGTGTTCCCGAAGGCGGGCCGCGCTCGCGCGCGGCGTGCGCGTCAGTCGACGCGTTCGTTCTTGCTGGCGGTATTCGCCGCGCCCGCGTCGGCCGGCGGCGGATCGGCCTTGAGCTGGGCCTGGTCGGCGGAGTCGCCGTCCTGCATGCCCTTCTTGAAGCCCTTGATCGCGGCGCCGAGATCCTCGCCGACGTTGCGCAGCTTCTTGGTGCCGAACACGAGGGCGACGATCGCCAGGAGCACGACCCAATGCCAGAAACTGCCGAAACCCATGATGCTACCTGCTACGAATGAGGGCGCCGTCGCGCCGCGTTACTTCGTAGTGTACTCCTCCAGCAGGTCGCGGAAATCGACCACGGCATTCGGCACGCCGGATACCCCGCCCTCGAAGATGCGGCGCGCGGTCACGCCGTTGCCGTAGACCGCCTGATTCGCGTCGTTGTCGATCTTAAGCGCAGTGCCGTCGAGCGCGGCGCCGGCGAACAGGCCGCGTGCGCGCGAATAGGAGTAGATCTCGGCCTTGAGCTGGGCGTCCGTCGAAGCCTGTGCGGAGCGCCCCACCGGGCCGGCCGCGGCGGAGGCGTCGGCACCGAGCGTGAATTTCCCGTGCACGATCGAATCGACGCCGCGCTGCGTGCGGAACACGAGGATCACGTCGGTCGAGGACACGCCCGCCTGGAAGCCGATGCTGCCGCCGGTCATGCTCACGAAAGCGGGATTGGACCAGATGCCGTCGCGCGTCTTCACCGCGATGAGCCCGTTGCCGTGGCGGCCGCCGATGACGAGGCCGGCCTTGATAACGTCGGGCACCACCGCGATCGCGTGCGCGTTCTCGAGGAGGTCCTGCGGGATCGCCTTGTCCGGCGCTTCCATGACCTCCTTCAGCACGCGCACTGCGTTTTCTGCGAGCTTGTTCTCCTCTTCTCCCGCCCGCGCCGGGTGGGTCACCGAGGCGAAAACGGCACACAGCAGGACGAACAAGGCAGCACGCATGCAGAGCTCCGGCGGATGGATTTCGCCTACGTTAATCGGCGCGAGCTGAGCCGGCGATGAAGCTTCAGGCGCGGCGGCGGCGCCGATGCATGGCCACGGCGAGGACGAGCAGCACGCCGAGCGCTCCGAACGTGACCGGTGAGCCGGCCGGTGCAGCGACAGGGCTGGTGCCCCTCACGCATTGGGCGGGTCCGGTCGTGAAGCCTTTGATGCCGACCTGCCGCAGCGATTCGGGTCCCGTGATCGGGCCGATGATGTGCACGAGCCCGGTGGCCTTGTCGATCGTCGCGAGATCGCTCCAATCGGCGAGCACATCGTTGTCGTGCTCGGGCGGAACGTAGTTGAGGACGGCCCAGAGCGTGCCGGCCTCGTCGAAACTCATCGACACCGAATTGACCCAGCGCTGCAGCCCCGGGCCGAACGGGCCGATCGCGGTCGCCGCACCGGTAGCCGGATCGATCCGGTAGAACGTGTTGTCGCCCTTGCCGCCGGCGCCGTACATCGCGTCGCCGTCGGTGACGATGCCGGTGATCGTATGGCCGGTGGAGCCGACGAGGGTGGTCGAACCGTCGGCGGGGCTGACCGTCCACAGCTTGTCGGCGACCGCCGAGACGAGCCACAGCGTGCCGTCGCAGCCCGCGGCCATGTTGAGGTCGAGTGCGTCGTTGCGGGCGGGATCGCCCTGGCCGGCCAGGCCGAGGTCGCCGACGATGCGCGCCGCGCCGGTCTGCGGATCCACCGCGATGAGCAGCTTGAAACCCCCGGCGATCGCATAGAGATCGCCCGCCGGCGTCGCGCTGAGGCCACTGATATTGCCGATCAGCTGGCCTGCATAACGGCCCGCTTCGCCGACCCGCGTGGCCTCGTGCTTGTCGAGGTCGATGCGGTAAAGCGTGTCGAACGCCTCTCCATAGGCGGTCGCCGCCTGCGCCGGAACGGCGGCGACGGCAAGCATCCCTGCTGCGATGACGCAGGTCAGTGGGCGCATGGCGGCATGTTATCGTTATAGGAATCGTCAGCCCCGCGGTTTTCCGCGGTGGCAGCCCGAGTCTACCAGCAACGTCAACGCCGTCAAAACCTTAGCGTCCGGCCGTGCTCGCGCAGGGTCGCCGCGCGGCGGCGCACCTGCCTGAAGCCACGATGCCGCGCTATTTCGGACTCACCCACCATCGCCACGGCGATCCCGCCGCCGCGGGCGTGCTGCTCGTCAACCTCGGCACGCCCGACGCGCCCACACCGCGCGCGGTGCGGCGCTACCTCGCCGAGTTCCTCGGCGACCCGCGCGTCGTCGAGCTGCCGCGCTGGCTCTGGCGCATCATCCTGCACGGCTACGTGCTGCGCGTGCGGCCTGCGCGCTCGGCCGCGCTGTACCAGCGGATCTGGACACCCGAAGGCTCGCCGCTCGCGACCGGCACCGATGCGCTCGCGCAACGCGTGCAGGCGGCACTGCGCGCGCAGCGTCCGGGCCCGATCCTCGTCCGGCATGCGATGCGCTACGGCCGCCCTGCCCTGCGCGCCGCACTGCGCGATTTCGCTGCGGCGGGCGTGCGCAGGCTGATCGTGCTGCCGCTGTTCCCGCAGTACTCGGCCACGACGACCGCGTCGGTGTTCGATGCCGTCGCGCGCGAGTTCGCCGGCTGGCGCTGGCCGCCGGAACTGCGCCTCGTCAACGACTACCACGCCGAGCCGCTGTACGTGGAGGCGCTCGCGCGCAGCGTCGAGGCGCACTGGCAGCGACATGGCCGCGCGCAGCGGCTGCTGCTGTCGTTCCACGGGATCCCCGAGCGCAACCTGCACCGCGGCGATCCGTACTACTGCCAATGCCAGGCGACCGCGCGCCGATTGCGCGAACGGCTGGGGCTGGAAGAATCCGCACTCCTCGTCACGTTCCAGTCGCGCGTGGGTCGCGCGAAATGGCTGCAGCCGTATACCGACCTGACCCTGGCGGACCTTCCGGCGGAAGGCATCAAGCACGTGCAGGTGCTTTGTCCCGGCTTCGCGGTCGATTGCCTCGAGACGCTCGAGGAGATCGCGATCGGCAACCACGCGCGTTTCCTCCACGCGGGTGGCGAACGCTTCGAGTACATCCCCGCGCTCGGTGCGGGCGACGACCATGTCGCCGCATTGACCGACCTCGTCCTGCGACACGGCCAGGGCTGGAGCGAGTTCGACCCCGGCTGGGATGCGGCGCGCGCGCAGGCGCAGCAGGCGGCCGCGCGTGCGCGGCACGAACGGATCCGCGATGCACGACGCTGAGGAACTGCGCATCGAGCTGCCGTCGGCGACGCTTGCCGCCAAGCGCTGGGGCGATCACGCCGCGCCACCGCTGCTCGCGCTGCACGGCTGGCTCGACAACGCGGGTTCGTTCGACGAACTCGCGCCGCTGCTCGCCGGGCGCTGGCAGGTGATCGCGCTCGACCTGCGCGGGCACGGCCGTTCCTCGCACATCGCGCCGGGCGCGTGGTACCACTACGTCGATTACTTTGACGACATCGGTGGCGTGCTCGCCCACTTCGGCTGGGCGCGCATCGACCTGCTCGGTCATTCGCTCGGCGGCACGCTGGCCAGCCTGTTCGCGGCCGCGTACCCCGAACGCGTCGACGAGCTGCTGCTGGTCGAGGCACTCGGCCCGCTGACGACGACGCTCGAGGATGCGCTGCCGCAGCTGCGCCGCGCGCTCGACCAGCACGCGGCATTCGCCGCGCGACGGCCCCTGCGGGTGTTCGCGACGCTCGACGAAGCGGTCTCCGCGCGCGTGCTGGCGAATGATCTTTCCGATGCGGCGGCGCGTGCGATCGTCGCGCGCGGCGTACAGGCGGTCGACGGCGGCTGGGTCTGGTCGAGCGACCCGCGCCTCACGCTCGCGAGCCCGCAGCGCTACGGCGAGGAACAGGTGCGTGCGATGCTGCGCGGCATCCGCGCACGCACGCGCCTCGTGCTCGCCGACCCGCCGACGAGCTACCTGCCGACCGCGATGATGGACGCGCGCGCGGCGTGCGTCCCCGACATCCGCGTCACGCGCATCGCAGGCCACCACCACCTGCATCTGGAAAAAGCCGCGGCGGTTGCGGCGGCACTGATCGAAGCCACGGGCTGAACCACGACGGACACAAGGGAAAAGCGCGGATTCGATCCGTTCTTCGCCCGCGGCGCTTGCTGCGAGCTTGCATGAAGCAAGCTGCTTTCCTTCGTGTACTTCGCGTTCTTCGTGGCTCAGTCTTTTGATGAAGACCGCCTCCGCCGATCACGCCTGGACCAGGCGGTTCAGTTCGGCCTTGAGGGCCTGGCCGTTGAGGCGCAGCCAGTCGCGCTGTTCGCGCCAGTCGGGCATGAGTTTTTCGACGAGCGCCCAGAAGCGCGGCGAGTGGCTGCGGATGCGCAGGTGACACAGTTCGTGCACGACCACATAGCGCAGCGCCGCCGGTGGCGCGAGTGCGAGCGCGAGATCGAGCGTGACGCGGTCGCGTGTGTCGAGGCTGCCCCACAGGCTCTTGAGCGGGCGCAGCTTGACCGCGGTCGGCGCGCGGCCGAGTTCGGGGCAGTAGCGCGCGAGCCAGCGGCTCACGTCGCGGCGGATCTGCGCCTCGAGGAACGAGCGCAGCAGCGCGCGCGCGGCGGGCAGGGTCGACTTGCCGTGCGGGCGCGGCAGCGTCAGCACGAGCCGATCGTCGATCTGTTCGATCTGCGGATAGGCGCCGTCGCGCCACGACAGGCGCGTGGTTTCGCCCCGCAGCGGCATCACGGTCGCGGCGCCCGGCTTGAGCGGCGGCGGCGCGGAGCCCAGGCTGAGCTCGTCGAGCTTGCGCTCGAGCCATTCACCATGTTTGCGCAGGAATGCGAACACCTGTGCCGGATGCGTGCCTTCGGGGTAGGTGACGCGCGCCCCGCCCGGCGTCACGGTCAGGCGCAAGCGGCGCGCCTGCGGATGGCTCTTGCGCAGCACCTTGATCGTGTCGCCGGCCGGCGTCGCCAGTTCAAGGTAGTCGTGCGCAAGTTCCACTTCATTTCTCCGACAGACCCGTGCGCGCGGCGCTCAGTCGCGCTCGCCCGGACGGGGAATTCCGAACCACTTTTCCAGACGCTCGAACAGGTGCTTGAGTTCGAGCGTCATCAACGCAAACGTCGCATCGAGTTCGGCGCGCGCCGATTCCGCCGTGCCGTCGCCGAGCTCGTCGAGCACGACGTCGAGGAAGCGGAGCTTGCGCACGACGAGGTCCTCGCCGAGCACGAAGCCCATCCGGTCATCGAACACGAGGCCAAGCTGGAAGACCTGCTTGCCCGACTTCAGATGCTCCCGGATTTCGTCCGATTCAAGGTCCTGGCGACGACAGCGAACGATCGCCCCGGCCTCGGCCGGGTCACGCAGTTCGACCTCCTCGCCGAGGACCAGTCCTGGCGGCAGTTTCCCATCTATCAGCCAGCCCGTCATCAGGTTGCGGGGCGATTCCGAGGGGGCCATCGGCGTCGCCGGGAAGCGCCCGAGCGCCTCGCGCACCTGGCTCACTGCGTCCTCGGCCGCCTTGCGGCTGGCGCTGTCGACGACGAACCACCCCTGCTCGGCATCCAGATAGGCAGAGAGCCGTGACGGGCGTATGAAGGCGCGCGGCAGGAGCTCGGAAATTACCTCTTCTTTCAACCGCTTGCGTTCCTTCGCCCCGGGCCGGCGGCCCTCCTTGTCGGCAATCTTCGCGATGCGATCGGCCAGCTCCTCGGCGACGACGACCCCCGGCAACAGGCGCTCCTCGGCGCCGATCGTGACCAGCGAGAAGGCACCGGTCTGATGCAACAGCTCCTGGCTGTCACGCCCATAGGGCGAAATGAATCCGCGGGTCGAGAGTTCGAGCGGCCCACACTCGCGCAATCGATGTGATTCGAGGTCTTTTCCAAGATTTTTGATGCTTTTGGTGACACTTTCGGGAAAACGGAACAGGCTGAGATTGCGAAAGAACATGGCGGGACCGCTTTTCGGGAATCGGGGTGGATGGGGCAGGACGCGGTCCGCGCCGGACTCGAGGAAAGTCTCGCGGACTCGCCGAGCCGGCGGTAGCCGGAATCCGTCATCGCTTTCGTAGGAGGACTGCGACGGACACCCGCCGCAACGGCGGACGTCCGATGGGAAACGGCTAGCTCGGGGCGTCCATCGCCACCGGCTCCGCGCCGGCGAGCCAGGCATGCGCGTCGGCGCGCTCCGCCCGCGGATTCGCGCCGAGTCCGGCGAAGTCGAACAGGTTGCGATCGGCGAGCTGGGACGGCGCGATGTTGCCGAGCGCGCGGAAGATCGTCTCGGTGCGCCCGGGATGCTTCTTCTCCCACTCGGCCAGCATCGCCTTGATCGCCTTGCGCTGCAGGTTCTCCTGCGAGCCGCACAGGTTGCACGGCATGATCGGAAAACCCTGCTGCGCGGCGTACTCGGCGATGTCGTCCTCGGCGCAATACGCGAGAGGGCGGATGAGCACGTTGCGACCGTCGTCCGAGCGCAGCTTGGGCGGCATCGCCTTCAGCGTCGCCTGGTGGAACAGGTTGAGGAACATCGTCTCGACGATGTCGTCGCGATGATGACCGAGCGCAATCTTGGTGTAGCCGCGCTCGACCGCATGCGTGTAGAGCGAGCCGCGACGCAGTCGCGAACACAGGCTGCACATCGTCTTGCCTTCGGGAATCACGCGCTTGACCACGCTGTAGGTGTCCTGCTCGAGGATCTCGAACGGCACGCCGAGCGCCCGCAGGTAGGCCGGCAGCACGTCCGGATCGTAACCGGGCTGCTTCTGGTCGAGATGCACCGCGACGAGTTCGAAGCGCACGGGCGCCTTCGCCTGAAGCTTGAGCAGGATGTCGAGTAGCGTGTAGGAGTCCTTGCCGCCCGACAGGCAGACCATCACGCGGTCGCCGTCCTCGATCATGTTGAAGTCGGCGATCGCCTGGCCGACCTGGTGGCGCAGGCGCTTGGCCAGTTTGGCGGCTTCGTAGTCGTGCTTGCGGGACGGGATCGCGTTCATGACCGCCTATTGTAGTCGGCGCCGTCGCAGGTGCCGATACGCCGCCGCACCGGGCCGTCCCATTCACTTCCGCGGCCGCCGCCGATGCGGCAAAATTCGCGTCCTCTGCGCACCGGGACGGAATCCGGGCGAATCCCTCGTCTTCCGCACGTCCGCCACCGGCGCCGCCGGCCTCGCGCGTGCCCTTCCGGAGTTGCTCCATGAACACCCCGAGCGTCGACACCGCCCGCCTCGCCAACGCGATCCGCTTCCTTTCCGCGGATGCGGTCGAGCAGGCGAAGTCGGGCCATCCGGGCATGCCGATGGGCATGGCCGAGATCGCGGTCGCGCTGTGGACGCGCCATCTCCGGCACAACCCGGCCAACCCGCACTGGGCCGACCGCGACCGCTTCGTCGTATCGAACGGGCACGGTTCGATGCTGCTGTATTCGCTGCTCCACCTTACCGGCTACGACCTGCCGATCGAGGAGCTGAAGAACTTCCGCCAGCTGCATTCGAAAACGCCGGGCCATCCGGAAGTACACGTGACGCCGGGCGTCGAGACGACCACCGGGCCGCTCGGCCAGGGCCTCGCCAATGCAGTCGGCATGGCACTCGCGGAGAAGCTGCTCGCCGCCGAGTTCAACACCGACGACGCGCGCATCGTCGACCACCACACCTACGTGTTCCTCGGCGACGGCTGCCTCATGGAAGGCATCTCGCACGAAGCCTGCGCGCTCGCGGGCACCTGGCAGCTCGGCAAGCTGATCGCGTTGTACGACGACAACGGCATCTCGATCGACGGCCAGGTGCAGGGCTGGTTCACCGACGACACTGCGGCGCGTTTCCGCGCCTACGGCTGGCAGGTGATCGGCCCTATCGACGGCCACGACGTCGACGCGGTGGACCGCGCTATCCGCGAGGCGAAGGACCATCTCGCGCAGCCGAGCCTGATCATCTGCCGCACGACGATCGGCAAGGGCGCGCCGACGCGTGCGGGAACCGCGAAGGCGCACGGCGAGGCGCTCGGTGCCGACGAAATCGGCGCGACGCGCAAGGCGCTCGGCTGGGAATACGGCCCATTCGAACTCCCGGCCGACATCACCGCGGCATGGGACGCGCGCGCGGCCGGCGCGCAACGCGAGGCGGCATGGAATGCGCGCCGTGACGGCTTTCGTGCGAAACACCGTGAGCGCGCGGCCGAGTTCGAACGCCGCGTCGCCGGCGAGCTGCCGGCCGACTTCGCCGAGCGCGCGGCGAAGCTCATCGCCGAGGCGAACGCGAAGGCGGAGACGGTCGCCTCGCGCAAGGCGAGCCAGTACGCGATCGAAGCGTTCGCGCCCGCGCTGCCCGAGATGCTCGGCGGCTCGGCCGACCTCACCCATTCGAACCTCACGCTCTGGAAGGGCGCGCCGCTTCTCGCCGGTGGCGGCACCGGCCGCCACATCAGCTACGGCGTGCGCGAGTTCGGCATGGCCGCGATCATGAACGGCATCGCGTTGCACGGTGGCTACATCCCGTTCGGCGGCACGTTCCTCACCTTCAGCGACTACAGCCGCAACGCGATCCGCATGGCCGCGCTGATGAACCAGCGCGTGATCCACGTGTTCACGCACGACTCGATCGGCCTCGGCGAGGACGGCCCGACACACCAGTCGATCGAGCACGTATCGAGCCTGCGGCTCATTCCGAACCTCGACGTCTGGCGCCCGTGCGACACGGTCGAGACCGCGGTCGCATGGAAGCTCGCGCTCGAGCGCCGCAACGCGCCGACCGCGCTCGCGCTGTCGCGCCAGAACCTGCCGTTCGTGCCGCGCAGCGACGCGCAGGTCGCCGCGATCGAACGCGGCGGCTACGTGCTCGCCGACAGCGACGGTGCGCCCGCGCGCATCCTCGTCGCGACGGGTTCGGAAATCGGCCTCGCGCTCGCCGCGAAGAAACTGCTCGATGCCGGTGGATTGCCGACGCGCGTCGTGTCGATGCCCTCGACCGAGGCGTTCGACCGCCAGGAAGACGCGTACCGCGCATCGGTGTTGCCCGCGGACGTGCCGAAGATCGTGATCGAGGCCGGCGCGACCGCCCTCTGGTGGAAGTACGTGCGCGGCAACGGTGCCGTCGTCGGCATCGATCGCTACGGCGAATCCGCACCGGCCGGCAAGCTGTTCGAGTTCTTCGGCTTCACGCCGGAACACGTCGCCGAAGTCGCGCGCAGCGTGTAGGGCGGGTCTAGCGCGCAGCGCGAGTCCCGCCGTTGCCTCGTCGCGGCGCCGACGGCGGCACGCGCTGCGCGCGTACCGCCCTACGGTAAACTGCGGGGTGCCATGTACCCGGAAGACCCCGCCGCCATCGTCCGCCGACTGACCGAACTGCGGATCGAACACCGCGATCTCGATGCGGCGATCGCGCGCCTGCCGACCGGACCGGGCTGCGACGAGCTGCAGCTCACTCGCCTCAAGAAGCGCAAGCTCAAGCTCAAGGACATGATCGCCTACCTCGAGGACAAGCTGATTCCCGACCTCGACGCCTGACGGACGGTCAGGCCTGCGTCGACGCCGCCGCGTCGCCGCGCTCGAGTTCGGCCTGCTTCTCCGGCGTCAGTTTGAGGATGCCGTGGCGAATCTCGCGGGACAGGATCACGCGCGCATCCTTGGCGACTTCTTCCAGCGTGAGGTCGAAATCGAGCTTGCCGTTGCCGTCGGCCCAGACCACGCGCCGCTCGCGCAGCTTCTGGATGAAACCGCGGAACAGGCTCCGGTCGAAGAACTCGGGCGCGTTGAGTTCGTGCAGCAGCGACAGGCGCTGCGCGCTGAGGAAGCACAGGTTCTCCAGTTCACCCGCGGTGAGCGTGTGCGGGCCGTTCTTCACGAGCAGGGCGAGGCCGATGTAGTAGCGCTCGATCGCCGGCAACAGGGTGTGCGCGAGCGCACGAAGGCGGAACGCGCGATCGCTCTGTCCCGGGCCGCGTTCCACGATGCGGCCGTCGGCATCGGCCTCGAGCAGTCCCTGTGCGATGAAGAAGTCGAGCGTCTTCTGGATGCGCTCGGCGAACTCGTCCTCGCTCCAGGGCAGGAACAGCTCGGCCTGCACGAACGGATAGATGAGGCGGCCGAGCCGCAGGATCGACGTGCGCGCGAGGCGGCGGTTGTTGAGGAAGCAGCAGGCGACCCACGACGCCGTCGCGAACAGGTGCGTGACGTTGTTGCGGAAGTAGCTCAGCAGCACGCCCTGCTTCGCATCGACCGTGAGCACGTCGCCGAGCGGATGCGCGACGCGGCGGATCCACTGCATCTTCTCGCCATAGGCGATGATCTCGGCAGCACCGAGCGCAGTCAGCGTGACGCGATCCGAATAGGGCAGGGTGCCGAGCAGCGCCTTGTAGAGCTCGAGCTGCGCGAGCAGGTCCGCCTCGGCCATCGCGTGCTTGGGCGTCGCGAGCAGGGCCACGGCGAGCAGGTTGATCGGATTGGCGTGCGCGGCGCGATTGATGTTGACGAGGATGCGCTCGCCGAGCGTGTCGACCGCGGCCTTGAGCCAGGCGGGTTTCGCTTCCGGATTCGCCGCAGCGGCCTTCCAGTCCGGTGCGATGTCGTCGAGCAACGGCGTCAGGAAAACGGGTTCGCCGAAGTTGACGGTCACCGCTCCGTAGTTGTCGCGCAGGGCGCCGAGACCGCGCAACAACGCGCCCCATGATTCCTTCTGTTTCGCCTTGCCGGACAGCTCGCCGATGTACGACTCGCCCTCCATGATCTTTTCGTAGCCGATGTAGACCGGCTGGAACACCACCGGCCGCTCGGGCTGGCGCAGGAAGCTGCGCAGGGTCATCGACAGCAGGCCGCCGCGCGGCTCGAGCGTGCGCCCGGTGCGCGACCGCCCGCCCTCGATGAAGTACATGAGCGAAATCCCGCGCGCGATGAGCTGGCTCATGTATTCGCGGAACACCGTCGAGTAGAACGGGTCGCTGAAACTGCGCCGCAGGAAGAACGCGCCCCCACGCCGCAGCAGCGGGCCGATCAGCGGCAGGTTGAGGTTCACGCCGGCGGCGATGTGCGGCACGGGCAGGCCATGGCGATACAGCAGGTACGGCAGCAGCGCGTCGTCGGTGGTGCTGCGATGACACGGCACGAATACGACTTCGTGGCCGGGCACGATCTTGCGCAGCTTCTCGAAATGATTCATGTGCACGCCGCGGTAGATCTTCTCCCACAGCCCGGTCAGCATGAACGACGCCGAGCGCACGACCAGGTGCGACTGGTCGGCTGCGATCTCCCAGGCGAACGCGCGCGCCTTGCGCACCGCCTTGTCGCGATCGATGCCTTCCTTGCTCGCGTTGGCGTCGATCGCCTGCTGCACGGGCGCGGCATTGACGACGCCGTCGATGAGCGTGCGCCGGTGCGAAAGGTCGGGACCGATCACCGCGGCGCGGATGCGGCGGAAGTGCGCGCGCAGGATGCGTTGCAGCTTGCGCACGCCGCGTTCGGGCTCGGGCTGGTCGGCGATGACTTCGCGCAGGGATACCGGTGCGGCGAACTGCACGTGCGTGTCGCGGCCGTTGAGCGCGAGCGCGAGTAGTCGGCGGAAACGGCCGACCACGACCCAGTTCTCGGAGAACAGCACGCTGAACCAGCCCGATTCGCGATCCGGCGCGCGGCCAACGAAGATCGATACCGGCACGAGGCGCACGTCCTGGTCAGGGTTCGCGCGCACGATGTCGGCGAGCAGGCTCAGCGTCTCCGATCGCGTCGGATGCGGCTGCCGGCCGAACACGTGCGGGCGGCGCGACAACGCGACGACCGCGCGCCGGCGGCGGATCGGCAGGCGGTCGGCCGCGGCATAGGGCGACGGCAGGCCGGCCTCGACGCAGGCCTGCTCGAGGATCAATGTATCGGACAGGCCATAGCGCTCGATCACATAGACCGTGGGCCGCGCGTCGTCGGGCAACAACGAATGGACGTCGTCAGGCGTGCGACGGATGCGGATCCACGGGCGCAGCAGCGCACCGAACGCCTTGAGCCAGGCAGGCACCTGCGCGGCCTCGGTCGGGCGCGGCGCCGGTTGCGAGTCGTTCATGCGTCGAGTTTATCAGGATGGCGGAACACCGCCCCGCGCACGCGCATCGACAGATGTCGACGCGCGTGCGAGCAGTGCGCGGCCGACCGGCGCGCACGCGCCGGGTCGACGTGCGCGTCAGCCCTGCTTGGGCGCTTCTGCTGCCGGCGTGGCTTCGGCCTCGGGGGCAGCCGGCGTCGCCGCACCCTGGTCGGCGGCCTTTTCCTTGAGCTTGTCGATCGTCTGCTTGCCGTACCAGCGGCCATCGACGTTGACCATCTCCGTCGTCGCGGTCAGCGGTGCACCGAGCAAGGTGTAGGAGAGCTGCACCGACGCGGTCTTGCCGTCGTTGCCGAGCACCTGCGGCTTGATCGAGTCGAGCGTCTGGTCGATCGAGAAACCGTACACGGCGAGCGCGTCCTTGAGGCCGAGGAACGCGATGCGCGCCTTCTGCATCGACTCGTCGAACGTGAGCGCGCGCGCCTCGTCGAGCGACTTGAGGTTCATGTCGCGCGCCGCCTTGGCGACGATCGCGATGACCTTCTTGATCGATTCGGCGTCGGTGAAGTGCGTCTTGACGACCCACGCCTGCAGCGCGTCGACGGCCGCGGTCGCCTGCGCGCGCTCGGCTTCCGACATGCTCTGGTTCTGCTGGATCATGTTCTTGATCCAGCCTGCGCCCGCCATCGCATACATCGGCAGCTGCTGCTGGTACTGCGCGTCGAACTCCTTGAGCTTGGGCTCGATCTCGGCGAAAAGCTTCTGCTCCGCGTCGGGCGCGGTCAGCTTGGCCATCGTCTCGTTGAACTGCGCGCGCTGTTCCTCGGTGATCGGCTCCTGGTCCTTGTCCTTGCCCCAGTCGGCCTTCGCCTTGGCGAAGTCGGCCGGCGGCAGCGCGTTCTGCATGAGGCCGGCGATGTCGCCCTGCTTGAGCAGGTGTACCGAAGCGAGGATCGCGGCATCCGGCGTCGCGGCCGCCGCAGGCGAGGTCACGGCGGTTTCGGCAGGCTTCTGTTCGCACCCGGCGAAGAAGACGAGCAGCGATGCCGCGAGCGCCGCGCGGACCAGAGGCTTGACCATGAGCATTCCCCAAGGGTTGGAAGGGCGCGAACTTTAGCAGCGCGCCGGTACAGCGGCCATAGTAGCGGTCAGCCCGACGAGGATGGGCTCGCGCGTCCGGAGGGGCGATCCGGATAGCGGAATGCATGGGCGCCCGCCCGCAAAAAAAAATAAACCCGGAAGGCGGAGCCATCCGGGCGGAATCCGGCAGTGCCGGAGGAGGAAATCGTACGTCGTTCTCTGGGGGCTGTGCTTCGGCGGGCGCCGGGCGACGACCCGCAAATCCTGTGAATGATTGTACTTACCGTCCAGAGTTCATGCAATACCTGACGTAAAGGTTAGCAAACCTTTGATCAATAACGGAACTGCTTGAGTTTTGCCGCGCGCTGGCGGCCCTCGGACAGGCTCCGATCATTGCCGAACATCGCGGGCTCCCAGGAACCATACGTGGGATTGGGCAACGCGAACCAGCGCTCGCCGAACCAATCGGCGTAGCCCGCCACCGCGGCGCGACGGCCCTGCGGGGTGTTCGCGGTCACGTCGACGAAGTCGCCGATCTGGTCGCCGACCTGCATCAGGACGCGGTGGGTGCGCCCGATCAGCTTGCGCCGGCACCCCTTGCTGCTGCCCGACGCCGGGCACCCCTGGACGGCGGTGCCGAGGCCGAGGAATACCGGCTCGCCGGTGGCGATCGGAAATCCGGTCTTGCGCAGGTTCGCGAGCGTCGCATCGTTGAGGTCCTGCACACGGTTGGACAGATAGAACACGGTGACGCCGTGCGCCGCGGCCAGCCGCGTGAACTCGAGTGCGCCTGGCAGCGGCTGCGCCGCTTCCTCGCGGCACCACCGGGCCCAGCTCGCATCGTCGTAGTGCGTGCCGTCGCGCACCAGGCGCGCCTGGTAGGGCGAGTTGTCGAGCACGGTCTCGTCGATGTCGAGGATCACCGCGGGCGCAAGGCCGCGTGCCTCGCCCATGCGTTCCTCGCGCGGCAGCGCGTCCCAGTCCTGATCGGCGAGCGCACGCAGCAGCTGTTCGCCGGCGTGGCGGTAGACCTCGCGATAGACGAGGTCATGCTCGATCGCGCCCTGCGTCCAGGCGACCGCATTGAGGTTGTCGTTCGCCGAGGGTTCCGCGCCAGCCGGCGCCGCCACCATGTCGGCCCGCGGCGGCGGCGATGCCGCGCACCCGGCGAGCATCGCCAGGGACAGCGCGATCAGGAATGGACGAAGGTTCGACATCGTGGCTCCGGGATTGGAAAGCGCGAGGGCAGCCCCTAGGATCGGACAGTGTAAGACACGCGCTCGCACGGACGCCCGTCGGCCGCTTGCTCCGCCTTCGCCCCGGGACGCCCATGGATCCTTCGATCAGCTCGCGCATACGGATCGCCTCGTACGTTCTCGCCGGTTTCGCGCTGCTCCTCATCCTGCAATTGCACCTGCTGTCCGCGCTGCTCGCCGGCCTGCTCGTCTACGCGCTGGTCGAGGCCCTCGCACCGCCACTGCAGCGGCATCTTCCGGGCGCGCGCGCGCACGGCCTCGTCGTCGCGCTGCTCAGCGTGGTCGTGGTCGGCCTGCTCACGCTCGCGATCATCGGCGCGGTGTCGTTCCTGCGCCGCGAACTCGGTGAGCCGGGCGCGTTGTTCGAAAGCATGATGCCGCTGATCGACCGTGCGCGTGCGCAGCTGCCGCAGGTCGTCGTCGACCACCTGCCCGACAGCATCGACGACTTCCGCACCGCGGCGATCGAATGGCTGCGCGCGCACGCGGCGCAGCTGCAGCTCGCGGGCAAGACGCTGGCACGCGTCGTCGTGCACCTCCTGATCGGCATGGTGCTCGGCGCGATGGTCGCGCTCGCCGACGCGGCGACGCATCCGGACAAGCGCCGCGGCCCGCTGGTCGAAGCGCTCGTGCAGCGCTGCCGCAGCCTCGTCGCGGCCTTCCACGACATCGTGTTCGCGCAGGTGAAGATCTCGGCGGTCAATACGCTGTTCACTGCGATCTTCCTGCTCGTGGTGCTGCCGCTGTTCGGCACCAACCTGCCGTTCGCGAAGAGCCTCGTGGTGATCACCTTCGTCGCCGGCCTGCTGCCCGTCGTGGGCAACCTGATCTCCAACACGCTCATCTTCGTGGTGGGACTGTCGCTCTCGTTCGGCGTGGCGATCTCGGCGCTCGTCTACCTGATCCTCATCCACAAGCTCGAGTACTTCCTCAATGCGCGCATCGTCGGCACACAGATCCGCGCGCGCGCGTGGGAGCTGCTCATCGCGATGCTGTTCATGGAAGCCGCGTTCGGCGCCGCCGGCCTCGTCGCCGCGCCGATCTACTACGCCTACCTCAAGCGCGAACTGTCGACGTTGAAACTGATCTGAGGCGACGCGCGCGGATTCATGCCGGTGGCGGCGCCGTCTCCGCCTGGCGCAGGCTGAGCGCGGTGCCGGCGGCAGCCGCGACGATCGCGGCGATCGCGAGCCACTGCAGCTCATCGAGGCGCTCGCCGAGGAAGGCCGCGCCGGCCGCAGCCGCGAGCGCGGGCTCGAGGCTGAGCAGCGTGCCGAAGGTGCGCGACGGCAGCCGCGTCAGCGCGACCATCTCGAGCGTGTAGGGCAAGGCCGAACTCAGCACGGCCACGCCGACTGCGAACGGCAGCCGCGCCGGTGACAGCAGCTCGGCGCCCGCATGCGCGAAACCGATCGGAACCGCGAGCAGCGCGCCGATCGAGGTGCCGAGCGTCACCGCATCGGCGCCGTACGAAATACCGGCCCTGCGCCCGAGCACGATGTAGAGCACCCAGCCGACACCCGCCGCGAGCGCGAGCGCTACCCCGAGCGGATCGAGCGCCTGCGCCTCGCCGCGCACGGGCAACAGCATGAGCAGGCCCGCCACCACCAGCGCGATCCAGATGACATCGACCCAGCGCCGCGAGCCGAACAGGGCGAGTGCGAGCGGGCCGGTGAATTCGAGCGCAACCGCGATGCCGAGCGGGATCGTGCGCAGGGAAAGGTAGAACAGCAGGTTCATCACGCCGATCGCGAGGCCATAACCCCACAACGCGCGCCGATCCCGGTTCGCGTGGGCGTTGCGGCACGGCCGCCGCCATGCGAGCAGGATCAGCGCGGCGAGGCCGAGCCGGTACGCGGTCGCGCCTTCGGCACCGACCGCGGGAAAGAGGTGCTTGGCGAGCGCTGCACCGCCCTGGTACGACGCCATGCCGGCGAGCAGCGCGCCGACCGCGACGAGGATGCTTCGGAAGTTCGAATGCGCGGCCATGCGAGCGACCCGAAAGATGTGGGCGGGAATCTTCGCAGATGCGCGCCGCGAGCATGCATCGTCCGCAGGCGCCTGCTGACAGCGCGTGTCAGCAGGCACGATCAAACGGCGAGCAGGCTGGCGAGGCGCGCGATGTGCGAGGACGCGAGTTCCTGCTTGTGCACGGCGTCCTGCTCGGCGTCGCGCCCGGACCAGTGCAGGTCGTCGCCCGGAAGCTCGGCGAGGAATCGGCTCGGCTGGTTGGCGATGATCTCGCCGAAACGCTTGCGCCGCTTCGCGTAGGACAGCGACAGCTGCTCTTTCGCGCGCGTGATGCCGACGTAGAGCAGGCGCCGTTCCTCCTCGATGCGGCCCTCCTCGATGCTGCCTTCGTGCGGCAGCGTCGTATCGTCCACACCGACGAGGAAGACGAAGCGGAACTCGAGTCCCTTCGCCGAATGCAGCGTCATCAGGCGCGCGGCGTTGCCCGGGTCGTCGCGGTCGCCGTGGCTGAGCAGGGCGAGCTGCGCGGCGAGGTCGCCCGCGGCGCCCTCCTTCTGCATCGCGCGGAACCACTCGCCGAGTTCCTTCAGGTTCTCGAGGCGACGCTCGCGCAGCGCGGGCTCCTTCACCTGCGCGGCGATGTGGTCGGCGTAGCCGATACGCGTCACGAGCTCGTCGACGAGATCGGCCGCGGGCGTGCGCTCGGCCCTCGCCGCGAGGTCGCGGACGAGGCCGGTGAACGCGACCAGCGACGATGCCGCGCGACCGGTCAGCTGGCCGAGCACGGCGTCGCTCTGCGCCGCGCGCAGCAACGATACGTGGCGCACGCTGGCGAGTTCGCCGAGCTTCTCGAGCGTGGTCGCACCGATATCGCGCCTGGGCAGGTTGACCACGCGCAGGAACGCCGCGTCGTCGTCGGGGTTGTTGATCAGGCGCAGGTAGGCAAGCAGGTCCTTGACCTCGGCGCGATCGAGGAACGCGGTGCCGCCGGTCACGTGGTACGGCACGCGCGCGAGGCGCAACGCCTTTTCGAGCGCGCGCGACTGGTGGTTGCCGCGATAGAGGATCGCGAACTCGTGCCACGGCGCCTTGTGCTTTTCGGCCAGATGCGCGATCGCGCCCGCGACGCATTCGGCCTCGTGCTCGTCGTCGCGGCATTCGAGCACGCGCACCGGCGGGCCTTCGCCCTGCTCGCTCCAGAGGCGCTTTTCGAACAGGTGCGCGTTGTGCGCGATCACCTTGTTCGCGCAGCGCAGGATACGCCTCGCGCAGCGGTAGTTCTGCTCGAGCTTGACCACGCGCAGCTTCGGATAGTCGCTTGCGAGCTCGGCGAGGTTCTCCGGGTTCGCGCCGCGCCAGGCGTAGATCGACTGGTCGTCGTCGCCGACCGCGGTGAACAGGCCACGTTCGCCCGCGAGCGCCTTGACCAGGCGGTACTGCGCCGAGTTCGTGTCCTGGTATTCGTCGACGAGCAGGTAGCGAAGCCGCTCGCGCCAGCCCGCGCGGGCTTCTTCGTCGCCTTCGAGCACGGCGAGCGGCAGGCGGATGAGATCGTCGAAGTCGACCGCATTGAACGCGGCGAGGCGGCGCTGGTAGGTCGCGTAGATCTCCGCGGCCTCGCGCTCGCGCGCGCCTGCCGCGGCCGCCGCGGCCTGCTCGGGCGTGAGTCCCTCGTTCTTCGCGCGCGAGACGAGCGACTGCAGTGCGAACAGCGCATCGGGCTTGATCGCCTTCGGCGCGAGCTCCTTGATCATGCCCTGCGTGTCGTCCGCATCGAGGATGGAGAAACCGCGGCGCAGCCCCGCGCGCGCGTGCTCGATCTGCAGGAACTTGAGGCCGAGCGCGTGGAACGTGCACACGGTGAGGCCTTCCGCGGCCGTGCCCGACACGAGCTTGCCGACGCGCTCGCGCATCTCGCGCGCGGCCTTGTTGGTGAACGTGATCGCGGCGATCTTCGTCGCCGGCATCTGCCGGCGCTTGATCAGGTGCGCGATCTTCTCGGTGATCACGCGCGTCTTGCCCGAACCCGCGCCGGCGAGCACGAGCAGGGGGCCGTCGCAATACTCGACGGCGGCGCGTTGTTGCGGGTTGAGGCTCATCGGTGCGGATCGTCGACGCGAGGCGGGACGGACGGCGATTGTGCCGCGCGACGGCCGCCACCGACAGCTTGACAGGCCGCGCACGGGCGCGCGGCGCGCCGGTCCGCGCATTGGCCGGATGCGGCGAAGGCAAGCCTCGAGGTCGCCCGGATCGGGGTTTTCGCCGCGCGAACGCGTAACGGGAGGGCGGTCCCCACCGGGAAAAATCTGTTCGCCGACGGTTTCGAGTGACGCGGTTGCGCGGTCACAGCGCGCCGAGCACTGCCGCGCAATCGGCCTCGATCTTCAGCGACAGCAGATCGTCCGCGCGCGTGCGCCCGAGGTTGAGCGCGGCGATCGGCTTGCGCGCCTGCGCGGCCGCGCGCGCGAAACGGTAGCCCGAGTAGACCATCAGCGACGAGCCGACGACGAGCATCGCATCGGCTTCTTCGAGTGCCAGCGTCGCTCGCTCCACGCGCTCGCGCGGCACGCTCTCGCCGAAGAACACCACGTCCGGCTTGAGCAGCCCGCCGCACTCGTCGCAGTCGGGCACGACGAAGCGTTCGAACGCGAGGCCTTCCAGATCGGCGTCGCCGTCGGGCGCGTCGAGCGCGTCGAACGCGAGCCAGTCTTGGTTGTGTCGTTCGAGTTCCTGCTGGAAGCGGACGCGCGGCAGGCGCCGCTCGCAGGCGAGGCAGCGCACGCGGTCGAGCCGGCCGTGCAGGTCGACGACCGCCTCGTGGCCGGCTGCCTGGTGCAGGCCATCGACGTTCTGCGTGACGAACAGCGCGACGCGGCCGCGTCGTTCGAGCGCGGCGAGCGCACGATGTGCCGCATTGGGTTGCGCAGCGCCGAAGCGACGCCAGCCGACGAGGCTGCGCGCCCAGTAGCGCGAGCGCGCGAATGCATCGCCGACGAACGCCTGCAGGGTGATCGGCGGCGTGCGCTTCCACCCGCCGTCCAGGTCGCGGTAGTCGGGAATGCCCGATGCGGTGCTGATGCCGGCACCGCCGAGCACGAAGAGGCGCGGGTGCGCTTCGATGAAGGTGGCGAGGCGCGCGGCGGCTGCGGCGGCTGCGGCCGAGCCCTCTGGAACGGCGTTCATGCATGCATTCTCGCGCGATTCGCCGCGCGGATGCAGCCGGGCGCGGATTCAATCGGGCGGGTATGCTGGGCGCCCGCTCCGCACACCGCGTCCGCATCGATGGCGAAACTGTATTTCTATTATTCGGCGATGAACGCCGGCAAGACGACGACGCTGCTGCAGAGCGCGTACAACTACCACGAGCGCGGCATGCGCACGCTGATCCTCACGCCGCAGCTCGACACGCGCGCGGGCGAGGGCGTCGTCGCCTCGCGCATCGGGCTGCGCGCGAACGCGCGCCGCTTCACGCGCGAGGACGACCTGATGTCGCTCGCGCGCGCCGACATTGCCTCGCGCGGCAAGCTCGACTGCGTGCTCGTCGACGAGGCGCAGTTCCTGTCCAAGGCGCAGGCCTGGCAGCTCGGCGACATCGTCGACGTGCTCGGCATCCCGGTGCTCGCTTACGGCCTGCGCACGGATTTTCGCGGCGAACTGTTCGAAGGCAGCCAGTACCTGCTCGCCTGGGCCGACAACCTCGTCGAGATCAAGACGATCTGCCACAGCGGGCGCAAGGCGACGATGGTCGTGCGCGTCGACGAACACGGCCGCGCCGTCACCGACGGCCCGCAGGTCGAGATCGGCGGCAACGACCGCTATGTCTCGGTCAGCCGTGCCGAGTTCAAGAAGATCATGGCCGGCGAGAGCACGGTCGAACTGCAGCAGCCGGTGCTGCCGCTCGACCAGCCGCGGGAGTCCGCATGAGCGCGCCGGCATGGCCGCGCCCGGAGTGGCGCGATGGTGGCGACGAGGCGTTCCTGCTCTGGTTCGTGTTCGGTACCTTCGACCCCGGCTTCGTCATCGATGCGCACCGCTATCGAACGCGCGGGACGCCGCCCGGCATCGATGTCGTCCGCTACGAGAACCGCGCGCTCGCGCGCTGGGACGGTTATCCGCTCGCGGGCACGCTCGGGCGCCTGCTGTGGGAGGAGGACGCGCGCCTTTTCGAACGTGCCACGAGCGCGCGCGACTGCACGATGCTGCGCGGATCGATCCGCGACCCGGCCAATCTCGATCCGCTGCGCGACCTCGTCGGCACGATCACCGCGCTGGTGGACGGCGGCGGCGTCGCCGTGGTCGATCCGCAGATCCTGTCGATGTTCGACGCGACGCAATGGCGCGAGCGCTTCACCGCGGACGTGTTCCGCACGCGCGACCACGTGCTGATCCTGTGCAGCGACGACGAGCGCAACGCGGGCCGCTCCTGGGTGCATACGCGCGGCATGCGCAAGTTCGCGCGGCCCGACATCAGCATCCGCAACGTGCCGCCCGCGGCGGTCGCGATCGCGGGCGAGCTCGCGGAGCGCTTCGCCGAGTTCCAGGCGATGGGCGGCATCGTCGACGAGAGCCGCGAGGTCGAAGTGGACGGCGTGCCGCACGGTATGCGGCTCCGCGTTGCGGGCGCGCCCGACGATCCGGAGTTCAACAATCGCCACGTCGCGTTGGACTGGCCCGTCTAGCGATGTCGGCGCGGCGCGTCACCGCTGGCAGCGCGGACAATGGAAGGTCGAGCGCTGGCCGATCACGCTCGCGCGGATCGGCGTACCGCAGGCGCGGCACGGTTCGCCCGCGCGCCCGTAGACCATGAGTTCCTGCTCGAAGTAGCCCGGCGTGCCGTCCGGGCTGATGAAATCCCGCAGGGTCGTGCCGCCGCGGCGGATCGCGTAAGCGAGGATGCGCTTCACCTCCGCCGCGAGTCGCGCGTAGCGCGCGCGCGAGACACTGCCGGCCGCACGCCGGGGATGGATGCCCGCGGCGAACAGCGCCTCGCTCGCGTAGATGTTGCCGACGCCGACCACGATCGCCTGGTCCATCACGAACAGCTTGACCGCCGCGCTGCGCCCGCGAGAGCGCGTCCACAGGTGATCGCCGTCGAAGGCTTCAGACAGCGGCTCGGGGCCGAGCCCCGCGAGGAGTTCGTGCGTCTCGCCGCGCGGCTGCCACAGCTGCGAGCCGAAGCGGCGCGGGTCCGTGTAGCGCAGTACCTGGCCCGAATCGAGGCGCCAGTCGACATGATCGTGAAGCCCTGCCGGCGTGGTCTCCGGCAACACGCGCAATGAGCCGGACATGCCGAGGTGCAGCAACGCGCTGCCGGGTTCGGTGTGCACGAGCAGGTCCTTCGCGCGCCGCTCGATCGCGTCGATGCGCTGGCCGGGCAGTTGCTCGCGCAGTTCACGCGGGACCGGCCAGCGCAATCTCGGCTGGCGCACGTCGAGCGCGACGACGCGCCGTCCGACGAGGTGCGGCGCGAGGCCGCGCCGCGTCGTTTCGACTTCGGGCAGTTCGGGCATGTCTACTCCTTGCCCGGCAACGCAGCGGCCTTGAACAGCCATGCGCTGAAGCGGTCGGGCACGAGCGCGATCGCGTCGCCGACCGCGACGAAACGGTCGCCGCGGATCGCATCGGTGCCGCCGAAGCGCAACTCGGTGTCGTCGAGGCGCAAGGTCGCGAACGGCGGCGCCAGGCCGACCTTGGCCGCCTCGAGGTCGCCGGCCGCGTGGCGCACGCGTACCGGCGCATGCGCGATCGCGAGCAGACGCTCGACCATCGCTTCGTCGGCCGGCGCGTCCGGATCCCGCTGGCGCCAGTGCGCGTCGACCTTCTCGTAGTGCCGCGCGACGCAACCCATGCAGTCCACCTCGATGCGCTTCACCGCGGCGAGGTCGAGCGTCGTCAACGGATCGAGTGCGAGCGCGCGCTCATGGCGCAGTTCGGCGAGCACCGCTACGCCGAGTAGCGCGACCGCGCCAATCAGGAACACCAGCGTGCGTGCGCGTCGCCTCATCGCTGCAGCCTAGCACGCACGCATCCGCCCACCGTCTTCAACGCCGGCGACGGCGCCACCAAAGCGCCATGCCCGTGCCCGCGAGCAGCAGCGGCAGCGCGACGAGGAACAGCACGGCGAGCGTGGTGAGCGCCGCTTGCGACAGCGCGAGCTGGCGATCCGGCGCGCTGCGGTCGGGCACGGCGATCTGCGCGTCGTCGCCGAGCAGCCAGTCGAACATGCGCTGGCCCATCTCGCGATTGCCGCCGTTGCCTAAGTAGCTGTTGGAAAGGAAGTCGCCATCGCCGACCACGACGACGCGCTGCTCGCGCTTGTCCGGCCGCGGCGAGACGCGGCTGAGCGCGAACGCGAGGTCGAGCGGGCCGGGTATCTCGCCCTCGTCGGCATCCTGGCGAACGGTATCGGCCTGCTCGCCGCCCTTCGGTATGTGGCCGGTTTCGTTCCACGATCGGGCGCTCGAGCGCAGCAGCGGCTGCACGGCCCAATGCGCGTCGCTGCGCCTGGCGAGCGCGGCCGGTTGCGGCAGCAGGGTCGTGAGCGCGAAGTCCCTGGTGATCGGCGACGGCGGGTAGGCATTGATCGCGACGAAGCTCGGATCCTGGAGGCCGAACGCCTGGCCGTTGCCGTCGACGACGACGCCGGGCAGCACGCGCACGCCGAGCGCGGACGCGAGGTCGTCGAGGCCGGCGTTCTCGCCGGGCTCGGTCAGCCAGAGCAGCGCGCCGCCGCGATCGACCCAGTCGACGAGCGCCGCGACGAGCGCGGCGTCGAGCTTCACCTGCGGGTTCGCGACGACGACGAGGTCGGCGTTGTCGGGAACCTTGCCGGTGCTCGCGAGCGGCAGTGGTACCGCGCGCACGCCGCGGCCCGCGAGGGTCGCCACGAAGGAGCCCAGATCCGCGTTCGCCTTGCCGAGCGGCTGGCGTTCGCCCTCGCCTTCGAGGAACGCGACGATGCGCTCGTGGCTGCGCGACAGGCGCAGCAGCGCGCCGGAGAATTCGCCCTCGCCGAGTACCTTGAGGCGTTCGCTGCGCTCGCGGTAACGGAGCTCCAGCTCGCCGTCGACATTGACGCCCGCCGCGCGCATTGCGGCCGGGTCGGCATCGGGATCGACGAAACGCAACGTGAGATCGGGCTTGGCGCGGTGGTATCGATCGATGAAGTCGGCGACGACCGCGCGCAGGCCGCCCTGGCGGCTCGCGTAGCTCGTCACCTCGACCGGACCATCGAGCGTCTTCAGCAAGGCGAGCGAGTCGGCCCCGAGGCTCGCGTCCTGGCCGTGGCTGCAGTCGCGGACGAAGCCCAGGCGCGTGCTGAGGAACGCGAGCAGCGCCGCGGCGAGCAGCACGAGCACGGCGTACAGCACATGGCCGAGGCGTTCGCGCATCAATCGGCGCTCCCGCGCAATGCGTCGAGCCGGCGCGTGGCGAACGCGAGCGCGACCGCGGCGACGAGCACGAAGTAGCCGATGTCCACGCTCGCGACGATGCCGCGGAAGAACGATTCGAGATGCGTCGGCAGGGCCAGGTAGTTGATGCCCGCGTTGGTGATGCCCTGCAGGCGCGCACCCGCGTCGACGACGGCGAGCAATGCGGACAGCGCGAACGCGGCCGCGGCCGCGAGCACGGGCTGCGATGCCCAGGCCGAACAGAGCACGCCGATGGCGCTCAGCGCGCCTGCGAAGAGGGCGAGGCCGAGCAGCGCGGCCCCGATCTTGCCGAGGTCGAGCGCGGTGCCGGCGGCGAGCGCGAGCGGCATCGCCGCGACCAGCGCGATCAGCACGACGACATAGCCGAACGCGGCGATGAATTTGCCGAGCACGATGTGGAGGTCGCCGACGCCGCTCGCGAGCAGCAACGGCAAGGTCGCCGCTCGCCGCTCGCCCGCGAACGATTGCATCGTGACCAGCGGCACCAGCGGCAGCAGCAGGTTCGACAGGCTGCGCAGCAACGGAATCGCGACGAGATCGCTCACGCCCGGCGCATCCTTCAGCCCGCCGAGTTTCGGCGCGAGGTCGACGAATCCCTGCAGCGCGAGCAGGAACTGCCAGGCCATGAACGCGAGCACGACCGCGGCGAGCGTCCAGGCGAACGGTTGCGCGCGCAGGCGCCGCCACTCGTGGCTGGCGATGAGCCAGGTCGCGCTCATGCGGCCGCGGCCGCGGCCGGCGCGTCGCTCGCGGCGATCGCGAGGAAGGTCGACTCGAGCGGCAGCGCATCGGCGCCAAGCGCGTTCAGGCCGAACCCCTGCGCCACGACGGCGGCGGCGAACGCATCGATCGCACTGCCGGGCGCGAGTTCGATGCGCCAGTGCGCGAGGTCGAGCGGCTCGGCCGCGGCAACCATCGGCAGGGCACGCCAGTCGTCCGCGCGCAGCGCGCGCGTGACGCCGACGCGCAGCGACGTCGTCGCCGATGCATGCACGTCGCCGACATGGCGCAGCTCGCCGCGATGCAGGATCGCGACGCGATCGCAACACGCGGAAACGTCGGGCAACACGTGCGTCGACAACACGACCGCGTGCTCGCGGCCGAGCCCGCGCACGAGTTCGCGCAGCTTGAGCGCCTGGACCGGGTCGAGTCCCGACGCGGGCTCGTCGAGCACGATGAGTTCGGGTTCGTGCACGATCGCCTGCGCGACACCGACACGCTGGCGATACCCCTTGGACAACGCACCGAGCGGGCGGTGGCGCAGCTCACCGAGTTCGCAGCGCTCGATCGCACGCTCGACCGCGGCGGTGACCGCACCACGCGCGACACCGTGCAGGCGTGCACAGAATCGGAGGTATTCCCCGGTATCGAGCTCGGCGTGCAACGGCGGCGTTTCCGGCAAATAGCCGATGCGCCGGCGCGCGAGTCCGGGATGTTCGTGCAGATCTTCGCCGGCCAACCGTACGCTGCCGGATGTCGGCGCGAGCACGCCCGCGATCATGCGCAGCGTCGTCGTCTTGCCGGCGCCGTTGACGCCGAGCAGGCCGAGCACCTCGCCACGCGCGAGCTCCAGATCCAGCGCGCGCACGACATCGCGGCCGGAGAGGCGACGGCCGGCCTGGACGAGTGCGAGGGTGGGTGTGGGCGATGTCACGACGTTCGATTGTCAAGGGTTCGGCGCGCCGGCGGCAAGCCTGAATGCGCGATCGCGGTCGCAAAGGTTGACGCGGTCGCATGGCGACCCCACTTGAGTGCGCGTATAGTGGCCATCTCCTCCTGGGGTTCCGCGCAAGTCCATGTCCGATACACTGATTTCCCTCGCCGCCCGCGGCCTGACCCAGGCCAGCTGGGGCACCTGGATCATCTACCTGCTGGTCGTGACCCAGCTGACGATCTTCACGGTCACCCTTTATCTGCATCGCAGCCAGACGCATCGCGGCGTCGACTTCCATCCGGTCGTCGCGCACTTCTTCCGCTTCTGGTCGTGGATCAGCACCGGCATGGTCACCAAGGAGTGGGTGGCGATCCATCGCAAGCACCACGCGAAGGTCGAAACCGAGGAAGATCCGCACAGCCCGCAGGTGTACGGCATCCGCAAGGTCTTCTGGGAAGGCGTCGAGCTGTACCGCGAGGCGAGCGAAAACCGCGAGGACATGGAGAAGTACGGTCGCGGCACGCCGGATGACTGGCTCGAGCGCGTGCTCTACAGCGGCCACCCGTACTGGGGCCCGACCCTGATGGCGATCATCGACCTCGCACTGTTCGGCGCGGTCGGCGGCGTGATCTGGGCGATCCAGATGGTATGGATCCCGTTCTGGGCCGCCGGCTTCGTCAACGGCATCGGCCACTGGTGGGGCTATCGCAACTTCGAGTCGGCCGACACCTCGACCAACGTTTCGCCGTGGGGTTTCTGGATCGGCGGCGAAGAGCTGCACAACAACCATCATGCGTTCCCGAGCTCGGCGAAGTTCGCGCTGCGCAAATGGGAATTCGACATTGGCTGGGTCGCGATCCGCGGCCTCGAGAAGCTCGGCCTCGCCGAGGTGCTGCGCGTGGCGCCGGCGCTCGACGTGCGCCCGAACATGAACCTGCCGGACACCGAGACCGTGAAGGCGCTGCTGTCGCACCGTTTCCACGTCATGAGCGACTACTTCCGCGGCGTGATCGCACCGACGCTGCGCGAGGAAGCCGCGAATGCGGGCGCGGGCATCAAGGCGCTGCCACGCAAGCTGCGCAAGGCGCTCGGCAACGGCGGCCGCTGGCTCGACGCGGCCTCGCGTGAACGCATGACCGCGTTCACCGAAAAGCACCCCCAGCTGCGCACCGTGTGCGAGTTCCGCGCACGCCTGGCCGAGCTCACCGAGCGCAACGGCCGCAACGCCGAAGGCATGCTCGAAGGCCTCAAGGAATGGTGCCGCGAGGCGGAGCAGACCGGCATCCGCACGCTCGCCGAATTCGCCGCGCGCCTCAAGGGTTACCGTCTCGCGAGCGAAGCCGCCTGACGGCCGGCGTGTCGAAGTCTTGGAAAGAGCCCGCCGCGTGCGGGCTTTTTCTTGCGCGTCAGTCGAGGAAACGCGCCGCGTGTTCCGGCGCAGGCAGCCAGCAGGCGTCGCTGCGGCCGAACCAGCGATAGCGGTTGCGGGCGAGCCAGCGATAGGCGGGATCGCGCAAAGCGCGCGGCACGAGCCGCAACACGCGCGCCAGGCGCCACGCACCACCCAAGCCGTCGAGCACGCGCACGATCGCCTCGCTGTCGGTGCTCGCGTGTCCGCGCTCGAGCAGGAGCAGGGAATTGGGATCGTCCGGGTCGAGGCCGTGCCGGCGCAGCAACGCGCGTCCGTTCGCCGATTGCATCGATGCGAAGCGGAAGCGGCCGGCGCGGTCGTGCGCGAGCACGAAGCGCACCCAGCGGCTGCACAGGAGGCAGACGCCGTCGTAAACGAGGACCGGGTCGCCAGCAGCGGCCGCCGGCTCCGACTGCGCGGATTGGCTGCCGTCCGATGCGGGCGTGCGCTCAAGTGGGTGAGAGAGGGGGTTGGGTTCCATGGGCGGATGCTGCCTCAGGCGCGTGCAAAGGAACACCCGCGGAGCCTTTCGCTGACCGCACGAATGCCCCCCGGCTCGCCGTCCCGGCGGAAACCGGGCTGAACGGCATGGCCATGGGAAGGGCGTCCCGTGTTGCCTGAAGGAGCTGGATCCCGGCTTTCGACGGGATGACGGCGTTGCCTACCTCTGCGCGGTGCGCGCAAGAAAAAGAAAAAACCCGCCATGGAGGCGGGTTTTTCGTGTGCCTGAAGGCGCTGGATCCCGGCGGCCGCCGGATGAGGAGGAGCTGGATCCCGTGTCAGCGTACATCCATGTACTGCACGGGATGACCGCATCCTGCGGTCACTTGATCTTGCCTTCCTTGTATTCGACGTGCTTGCGCACGACCGGGTCGTACTTCTTCACCGCCATCTTTTCCGGCGTGTTCTTCTTGTTCTTGTCGGTGGTGTAGAAGTGGCCGGTGCCGGCCGAGGAGATCAGACGGATCTTGTCGCGCTTGGATGCCATGGTGTTGTCCTCCTCAGACCTTTTCGCCGCGCTTGCGCAGTTCGGCGATGACGACTTCGATGCCCTTCTTGTCGATCGTGCGCAGGCCGTGGCTCGACACGCGCAGGCTCACCCAGCGGTTTTCGCTCGGCACCCAGAAGCGGCGCTCGTGCAGGTTCGGCAGCCAGCGGCGCCGCGTCTTGTTGTTGGCGTGGGAAACGTTGTTGCCGGAAAGGGCGCCCTTCCCGGTGACTTGGCAGACTCTGGACATTGCGAACCTCGGATACTCGGTGCCGACCTTGGCCAGGACGGCGGCGGCCCAGCGGCGACGATGCGCCATGCGGTGCTGGAAGCCCCTGGCCGATCGACGCGGGCGGACCGCATGCCGGAATCCGCGTACCCGAAGGGCGATGAAAGGCGCAGGGAGCCGCGCTTTATAGCGGAATCAGCGGCTTGCGGCAAGTGGCGGCTCAATGCCCTCGGGGCGGGTCCAGCCGCGCAGCGGCGGATCTGCCTGGCTGCGCGACCCGGTGCGGGCGCCCGGCGGCGAGCCGCGCCGCGCTGGTAGAGTCCACGATTCCCCGTAACGGAGCCGGGCAACCGTGGCAACGACGCGCGAAACGGCATTGGAACCGACCGATCCCGCCCTGCGCGACGACGTGCGCCGGCTCGGGCGCCTCGTCGGCGAGTTGCTCGTCGAGCAGGCGGGTGGTGCGTTCTACCAGCGCGTCGAAGCCGCGCGCACGGAAGCGATCCGCCGCCGCGAGGAAGGCGAGGGCGCCGAGGCCCTGGCCGGGCGCCTGTCCGGGCTCGAGGCCCGCGAGGCCGACGCGCTCGGGCGAGCCTTTTCGACCTACTTCCAAGTCGTCAACATCGCCGAGCGCGTGCAGCGCATCCGCCGCCGGCGCGACTACCAGCTCGCTGGGGCGGCGCCCCAACCGGACGGCCTGCACGACGTGCTGCTGCGCCTGCGTACGGCCGGCGTCGACGCCGCGGAACTGCTCGACGCGCTGCCGCGCATCGACGTCGAGCCGGTCTTCACCGCGCACCCGACCGAGGCGTCGCGCCGCTCGCTGCTCGAAAAGGAGCAGGAGATCGTGCGCGCATTGATCGCCGATTTCGTAGGTCCGCGCACCGAGGCCGAGCGCGCGGTCGACTGGGCGCGCCTGCGCATGGCGTTGACGTGCAGCTGGCAGACCGCCGATCTCTCGCTGGTGCGTCCATCGGTGCAGGACGAACTCGACCACGTCGACTTCTACCTCTCCGACCCGCTCTATCGCGTGATTCCCGTGTTCTACGAAGTGCTCGAACAGGCGATCACCGAGGTCTACGGCACCTGCCCCGCGTTGCCGCGCATCGTGCGCTTCGCCTCGTGGGTCGGCGGCGACATGGACGGCAATCCCAATGTCGGCGCAGCGACGATCGCGGCCGCATTGCGCAAGCAGCGCCAGATCGTGCTCGCCTGCTACCGGCGCGAGTGCGTCGGACTCGCGCGCCTGCTCTCGCAGACGCTCGACCGCGTCGGCGTCGACGAGCGCGTGCTCGCGCGCGTGGCGACTTACCGTGACCTCCTGCCCGACGCGGCCGCGAAGATCCGCCCACGCCACCGCAACATGCCCTATCGCTGCCTGCTGCAGCTCGTCGGCGCACGCCTCGCGGCAAGCGCACACGACGCGCCGGGCGGCTACACACGCATCGGCGAGTTCGCCGCCGACATCGAACTGGTCGCGGCGAGCCTGCGCGCGAATGCCGGTGCGCACGCGGGCTGGTTCGCCGTGCGCCGGCTGCAGCGGCGCATCGCGACCTTCGGCTTCCATCTCGCGCGGCTCGACGCACGGCAGGATTCGCGCGTGCACGCGGCCGCGCTTGCCGAGGCGCTCGGCCCGCTGCCGGAGGACGCCGTGGCGCGCGCGGGCGCGCTGGCACCCTACGCGGAAGGCAGCCGTTCGATCGACGTGCGCGCCGATACCGAAACGCTCGCGCCCTGCTGCGCCGTGTTCGCTACCTTCGCCGACGCGCGCGCGCGGCACGGCGATGCGGCGCTAGGCGCCTATGTGATCAGCATGGCCGGCAGCGTTGCGGACGTGCTCGCCGTGCTCGCCCTCGCGCGAGCCGGCGGGCTCGTCGACGACTCCGGTGCCGTGCCGCTCGACGTCGCGCCGCTGTTCGAGACGATCGACGACCTGCGCGGGGCACCGGCGACATTCGCCGCGTTGCTCACCGACCGCGTCTATCGCGACCACCTGCGCGCACGTGGCGATCGCCAGATGATCATGCTCGGGTACTCCGACAGTGCGAAGGATGGCGGCATCCTCGCGGCACGCTGGTCGTTGCAGCGCGCGCAGGTCGAGCTGCTCTCGGTCGCGCGCATGCACGGCATCACGCTCACGTTCTTCCACGGACGCGGCGGCTCGATCAGCCGCGGTGGCGGCAAGGTCACGCGCGGCGTGATCGCCGCGCCGCGCGGCGCCGTCGATGGCCGCCTGCGCGTGACCGAACAGGGCGAGGTGATCCACCAGAAATACGGCATTCGTGCGCTCGCGTTGCGCAGCCTCGAGCAGGCGACCGGCGCGGTGCTGCTCGCGACCTTGCGGCCGCGTCCGCCGGAGCCGCGCGAAGCGCGCTGGCGCGAGGCGATGGGCGCGCTCGCCGAGGACGGCGCGTCGGCCTATCGCGAACTCGTCGCGGGTACTGCGGGGTTCGTCGACTACTTCCGCCTCGCCACGCCGATCGACGTGATCGAGCGCATGACGCTCGGCTCGCGGCCCGCACGCCGCGGCGTCGGCGCGGGCGGCGTCGAGTCGCTGCGGGCGATCCCGTGGGTGTTCGCCTGGACACAGTGCCGCGCCGGACTCACCGGCTGGTACGGCGTCGGTACGGCACTCGAGCGCGCCGCCGCACGCGGCGACGAGGCGGTTCTCGCCGAGATGACGCGCGACTGGGCGTTCTTCCGCACGCTCCTCGAAGACCTCGAGATGCTGCTCGCCAAATGCGATCTCGGCATCGCCGAGCGCTTCTCGCAGCTTGCCGGCCCGCTGCATGACAGGTTCTTTCCCCGCATCGCGGCCGAGTTCGAGCGCACGGCCAGCTGGCTGCTGCGCCTGCGTGGCCGCGGGCAGCTGCTCGCCGACGATCCGCGCCTGGCCGAATCGATCCGCCTACGCAACCCGTATACCGACCCGATCAGCCTGATCCAGGTCGACCTGCTGCAGCGGTGGCGTGCATCGGGCTCGGCCGACGACGCGCTGTTCGGCGCGCTCGTCTCGGGGGTGCACGGCGTCGCGCAGGCCCTACAGAACACCGGGTAACCGCTCGCGCTTCCCGGTGGGCGAAATCAGAGCTCTTCGGCCGCAGTGCGCCTGGAGCGCTTGATGAGCCAGGCGACGCCGCGCAGGTCGGCGATGCCCACGAGTGCACGGTTGAGATTGTTGTACTTGGACGTGCCGCTGCTGCGCGGGCGGTGGTTGACCGGCACCGACTTCACCTGCCACCCCGCGCGCTGCATCAGCGCGGGCAGGTAGCGGTGCATGTGGTCGAAATAGGGCAGGTCGAGGAAGCTCGCGCGTTCGAACAGCTTGATCCCGCAACCGGTGTCGGGCGTGTCGTCGCGCAGCAGGCGCGAACGGATCGCGTTCGCCCACTTCGATGCCCAGCGCTTGCTGCCCGAATCCTGCCGGTTCACTCGCCAGCCGGCATAAAGCTTGATCGTCGCCGGCGACTCGTCACGCATCGCGAGCAGCTTGGGGATGTCGGCGGGGTCGTTCTGGCCATCGCCGTCGAGCGTCGCGATCCAGTCTCCGCGCGCGGCCTTCACGCCGTTGCGGATCGCCGTGCTCTGCCCGCTCTGCGCGAGATGGCGCACGACGCGGAGTTCCGGATAGACGGACTTCGCGGCGGCGAGCACGGCAAGGCTGTCGTCCTTGCTCGCATCGTCGACGTAGACGATTTCGAAATCGACGCGGCCGCGCAGCGCCGCGGCGATCTCGGTGAGCAGCGGCGGGATGTTGTCGCGCTCGTTGAAGACGGGCACGACCACGGACAGTGCGGGCATGGCGACGGATCGGTTCGCGAAAGGCGCGCATTATCGCCGGTTTTGCCGGCCGCGGCGTCGATCGCCGCGCCGGAGTGCGCGCAATTGCCGCGGGGACCGCGCTTCGCGATTCGTCAATTGCTGCCGGAAGCGACGCTCGGCAGGCCTTCGAGCGCGTTGCGCCATGCGTGCTCGAGCGCATCGAAGCGCGTGTCGGTGGCGGCGAGCATGAACAGGGTACCGTCGGCCATCGGCACCTCGCGCGCGACGAGGCCGGCACGACGGAACGCGGACGCCTTCCCGGCGCGGTCGCGCGCGATGTAGACGACGCTGACCGGACCGCCCGCGCCCGCGCTGACCATGTGCACGCTGCGCCAGCGGCCGATCGGGCACTCCGCGACGTAGGCGACTTCGGGCGGAACGTCGGCGAGCGTCACGCCGCGATCGGCGAACGCCTGCTCGACCTCGGCCGGCGGCACCGGCGCGACCAGCGCGAGCGCCTCGTGCTCGTCGGGTGCACTCACGTGCGCGGCGACCATCGCGCGCAGGCTCGTCGACTGGCGATGGCGCACCACGCCGAACGCGATCAGCACGCTCGCGGCCGCGGCAAGCGCGATCCAGCCGAGTCGGCGCCGCGGCTGGAACGGTTCGACCGTCGCCTCGGGACGCGCGGCGAGGATGCGCTCGGCCAGTCCCTCGGGCACCGGCACCGCGAGCGCCGCCGACAGGCGCGCTTCGAACGCCTGTGCGTCGGCGGCGAGCGCAACGCAGTCGCGGCACGTCGCCATGTGCGCGCGGGCAGCGTCCGTGCCGGCGCGCGGGTCGCTGCCCAGCAGGCGGCGGAACTCAAGGCAGTCCATGCAGCTCCGCCTCCGGTTCCTTGCCGTCGAGCAGCGCGCGCAGTTTCTGCCGCGCGCGGAAAACCTGGGTCATCACCGCCGATTCGCTGATGCCGAGCTGCGCGGCGACCTCGGCGCAGGAAAAACCGCCGAGTACCTGCAGCACGAGCGGCTCGCGGTACTTCGGTTCGAGCCGCGCGATCGCCGCGCGCAGCACGGCGTCCTCGCCGCGGTGCTCGGGACCGGGCGAATCGTCGCTGAGTTCGAGATCGGTGATATCGGTGGTCGGCATCGGCTTGCGTTCGTACAGGCGCGCGTGTTCGCGTCGCAGGATCGTCGCCAGCCATGCTTTCGCCGCGATGTCGTCGCGCAGCGCATCGAGTGAGCGCCATGCGCGCAGGAAGGTCTCCTGGACCAGGTCCTGCGCGAGCGCGTCCTGGCCGCAGAGCCAGTACGCGTAGCGGTAGAGCTCGCCCGAATGCGCGCGCACGAGTGCCTCGAACTGTTGCTGGCGGTTACCCGCCACGCCGACAGACCGGGGATTGCCGTCCTGGCTTGCACCTTCCCTCATGCGCTAAGGATCACCCATCGAAGCCGTTTTCGAAGATCAGGTCGGGCGTATTGACGGTGAAACTGACCGGTAGCGTCAACGGGTCGTTGGCCACGTCGTTGCTGTGCACGCATATGTTCGCATTGTAGGCTCCCGGTGTCAGGCTCGAGGCATCGAGGGTCACGTCGATGCTCGCCGCGGTGGCGCCCGGGGCGATCGAGCCCGAGGTCGGCGCGAGCACGATCCACGGCACGTCGATTGGCGCGGTGCAGCCGGTGGAGGACGTGTCGAGCGTACAGTCCAGCGTGGCGCCGCCGGTATTGGCGAGTTCGAAGCCGGTGCTGGCGCTGCCGCCCGCCGGGGCCGAAGCGCTCACGCTGCCCGGCGCCACTTCGACGCTTGGCGTCGCCGCGGCTTGGACCACGATCGAACCGGACATGCCGCTCCCGCCGTTGCCGCCATGGATCTCGCAGTAGAAGCCGATCGTGCCGGCGGTCGGGAAGGTGACTTCGGCGACCCAGGACGAACTGCTCGCATTGCCGTTGCCGCCGCTGCCGTCGCAGCCGGCCGCGCAACGGAACGACGTCACGGCGCCGGTATCGGAAACGACGTTGTGGAAGCCGCCGGCATTGGTGAATCTCACGGTATCGCCGACGTTGATGGTCAGGTTCGACGGGCTGTAGGCCAAGCCGGCCGCGCCGCCGACACTGACGTCGTGGATGGCGGCGAGCGCGGAGGCGGAACCGAAAACCAGGGTGACGGCGACGGCTAGAACGGTACGGCGCATGACGGTACTCCCCAGGGGTGGCGATCCTCGTGGGTACCGCAATGGCAGGCGCCGGTTGCCCGCTCCGGAAATTTCCCCGAAAACGGGGATGGCCTCCGCCCCGGGGCGTCAGCGGATGCGCTCGAGGATGCCGTCCAGCTCGTCGAGGCTGTGGTAATGGATCACCAGTTTGCCGCGGCCGTTGCGCGCGTGGGCGAGGCGCACGCGCGTCGCGAGCTTCTCGGCGAGGTCGCGTTCGAGCGCGGCGATGTTCGGATCCGGCCGCGCCGCGGGCTTCGCCGGCTTGCCACCGTCGCCCGCCGACTGGCGCACCGCGTCCTCGAGTTCGCGCACGGACCAGCGCTTCTCGACCGCGACGTGGGCGAGCGCAACCGCGCGCGCCTCGGGCAGGGTCGCGAGCGCGCGTGCGTGGCCCATTTCGAGTTCGCGGTCGTCGAGCAGGCGCTTGATCTCGGCCGGGAGCTCGAGCAGGCGCAGCAGGTTCGACACGGCCGCGCGCGAGCGGCCGACCGCTTCGGCGGCCTGCTGGTGGGTGAGGCCGAATTCGTCGATGAGGCGCGACAGTGCCTGCGCTTCCTCGAGCGGCGAGAGGTCCTCGCGCTGGATGTTCTCGATCAGCGCCATCGCCACGACGGCCTGGTCGGGCACGACCTTCACGAGCGCGGGAATCTCGCCGAGGCCGGCCTGCTGCGCCGCGCGCCAGCGGCGTTCGCCGGCGATGAGCTCGTAACGGTCCGCGCCGATCGCGCGCACGACCACCGGCTGGATCAGCCCTTGCGCCTTGATCGACGCGGCGAGTTCCTCGAGCGGCTCGGCGTCGAAGTGGTGCCGCGGCTGGTACTTGCCCGGCTGGATCGCATGGATCTCGAGCGTGCGCAGCTCGCCCTCGGTGTCGACCGTGGCGGCCGGCGCGTCACCACCGCCGCCGAGCAGGGCGTCGAGGCCGCGGCCGAGGCTGGAGGGGCGTTTCTTGGCTGCCATGCGTGCGGTTTCCTCGTCGCGTCAGTGCGTCGCCGCCGCGGCCGCCGGGTGACGCCGCAGCATTTCGCCGGCGAGACTCAGGTAGGCGACGGCGCCGCGCGATTCGCGGTCGTACAGGTTGATCGGCTTGCCGTGGCTCGGCGCCTCGGCCAGGCGGATGTTGCGCGGGATGATCGAGCGCAGCACCTTGTCACCGAACTGTTTGGTCAGCTGCAGCGATACCTCGTTGCCGAGGTTGTTGCGCACGTCGTACATGGTGCGCAGCAGGCCTTCGACTTCGAGCTGCGGATTGAGGCGCATGCGCACCGCCTTGATGGTGTCGAGCAGGCTCGTGAGTCCTTCGAGCGCGAAGTATTCGCATTGCACCGGGATCAGCACGCCGTGCGCGGCGGTGAGCGCGTTGATCGTGAGCAGGTGCAGGGTCGGCGGGCAGTCGATGAGCACCGTCTCGTAGCGGTCGCCGAGCTTGGCGATCTGTTCCTTGAGCCGCGATTCGCGCGCGAGCGCGTCCATCAGCTTGAGCTCGGCCGCGGTGAGGTCGCCGTTGCCGGGCATCAGGTCGAAACCGCCTTCGGTGGTCACGATCGCGCGTTCGATCGGGGCCTCGTCCAGCAGCACTTCGCAGCCATTCGGCTTGGCCGAGCGCTTGTCGACGCCGGATGCCATGGTCGCGTTGCCCTGCGGATCGAAATCGATCAGCAGCACGCGGTGTTTTTCCTCGGCGAGCGCTGCGGCCAGGTTGACCGCGGTCGTGGTCTTGCCGACGCCGCCCTTCTGGTTCGCGATCGCGATGATGCGCGTCATGCCCGTACCACCCGTTCCTGTCGGCCCGGGCCGTCGGCGCCGGAACCCCTGATTATGACCACGTGGCGCTCCGCCTCCAAACCGGGCACGGCCAGCGGCACGACCGCCTCGACCGTGAAGCCAGCCGGGAGCACATCGATTTCGTCCTGCGGCTGGCGCCCCTTGAGGGCCAGCCAGCGGCCGGCGGGCGCGAGCAGGTGCCCGCCCCAGGCAAGCATGTCGGCGAGGGTCGCGAATGCACGCGCGGTGATGCAGTCGAACTCGCCCTGCACCGCCTCGACGCGCGCCTCCGCGACACTCACGTTCGCCAGGCGCAGCTCGCGCACGGCCGCGCGCAGGAAGCGCGTCTTCTTGCCGTTCGAGTCGACCAGGGTCACCGCGCGATCCGGTGCGACGATCGCGAGCGGAATGCCCGGCAGCCCCGCGCCCGTGCCGAGGTCGGCGAGCGTCGAACCGGTGACGTACGGCACGATCGCGAGCGAATCGAGCAGGTGGCGCGTGACCATCGCGGCCGGATCGCGCACGGCACTGAGGTTGTAGGTCGAATTCCAGCGGTGCAGCAGGTCGACGTAATCGAGCAGGCGCGCGACGACGGCGTCGGGCAGGTCGAGTCCGAGGGCTGCGAGACCCGCGCCGAGGCGCCGCCGCAGCGGATCGCGGTCAGACATGGCGGTCGCAACGATACGAGGGGCGCGCAGTATCCGCGCGCGGAGGCGCAAAATCCACCGCGCGGGCGATGTTCAGGCCGCGGCGAGGTCGACGCGCGCGACCAGCAGGCCGCGGTCGCGCAGTTCGCTGTTGAGCGATTGCTTGAGCCAGCGCCGGCGTGCCTCGGCCTCGTCCGGCAATACGGCGTAGTCGAACAGCCTGCGCGTGGTCACCTGCAGCAGGCCCTCGAGGTCGTCGATGACGACATCCGCGCGCTGCGGATCGAGCACCTGGAAGTAGACGAGCGCGCGATAGTCCTGGGCACCGCGGTGCAGCCGATCCACCGCGACGGTCGCCCCGGCGAGGTCGATCTTGTGCGCGACCCGCTCGACCAGTGGCAGCACGACATGCAGGCCGGCACCGACGGTGCGGATGCGGCCGCCGCGGCTGCGCAGCGTATAGACCTGGCCTTGGGGGATGCGACGGACGCACACGGCGACGAGCAGGGCCATCCCGCACAGCGCGGCGATCAGGATCGGGGACATCACGTTCGTGTTCTCTGAAGCGTTCTTGTTATCGGGACAGCGGGTACTGCGCAGCACTTGACCACGATACGCCCCGAAGGACTAACGATTGCTTAACAGTTTTTCATGCTGCGGCGCGAAACGAGCGTGACGCCGTGCCGCATGGCCGGCGCCGGCAGCCGCGTACAATGGCTCGTTTTTCCCTGTTCGACGATCTCCCTGCATCCGATGGCCTACCCGCACACCCGCCTGCGCCGCATGCGCCGCGACGCGTTTTCGCGCGCGCTCATGCGCGAAACCGACCTCACCCCCGCCGACCTGATCCTGCCGGTGTTCGTGCGCGAAGGGCGCGACGTCGCCGAAGCGATTCCGTCGATGCCCGGCGTAGAGCGCGTCTCGATCGACCGCTTGGTGCGCCTTGCCGAGGAAGCCCATGGCCTCGGGATTCCGGCGCTCGCGCTGTTCCCGGTCACGCCGCCCGAAGCGAAATCCCTCGACGCGAGCGAGGCGTGGAATCCCGACGGCCTCGCGCAGCGTGCGGTGCGCGCGCTGAAGCAGGCGCTGCCCGATCTGGGTGTCATCACCGACGTCGCGCTCGATCCGTTCACGACGCACGGCCAGGACGGGCTCATCGACGAGCGCGGCTACGTCGTCAACGACGCGACCGTCGAGGCGCTCGTCAAGCAGGCGATCTCGCATGCCGAGGCCGGCGCCGACATCGTCGCGCCGTCGGACATGATGGACGGCCGCGTCGGCGCGATCCGCGCCGCGCTCGAAGTCGACGGCCACGTCAACACGCGCATCCTCGCTTACGCGGCGAAGTACGCGTCCGCGTTCTACGGCCCGTTTCGCGACGCGGTCGGCTCGTCCGGCAGCCTCGGCAAGGGCAACAAGTACACCTACCAGATGGACCCGGCCAATGGCGACGAGGCGCTGCGCGAAGTCGCGCTCGACCTCGAGGAAGGCGCCGACATGGTCATGGTCAAGCCCGCGATGCCCTATCTCGACATCGTGCGGCGCGTGAAGGACCGCTTCGGCGTGCCGACCCTCGCCTACCAGGTCAGCGGCGAGTACGCGATGCTCAAGGCCGCATTCGCGAACGGCTGGCTCGACGAGCGCGCCTGCGTGCTCGAAGCCCTCACGGGGATCCGCCGCGCGGGCGCCGACGCGATCCTCACCTACTTCGCCCTCGACGCCGCGCGCTGGTTGCGCGGTTGACGCGGACGATCGAGAAGCAACAGCGAACAGCCTGAAACACAAGCGCGCACGAAGAAGGGCAGTTGCCCAGAACGATCGAAACACGGGGCACAAGGAGCACACGGAGGAGAGGCTTTTCACGAGATCGGTTTTCTTCCATCCCTTCCTCCGTGTGCTCCGTGTCGGAAGTTTTTGCCGATTGTTCCATTACTTCGTGTATTCATGTTTCAGGCTTGGCTTGGCTTGCTGGCTCGCCCTGGTTGGCCTGTTTCCCCGGAAGCCGCATGGACCGTTACGCCGTATTCGGCCAGCCGATCGCACATTCATTGTCGCCACGGATCCATGCGACGTTCGGGGCGCAGCTCGGCATCCGGCTCGACTACCGCGCGATCGAGGCCGCGCGCGAGACGTTCGCGGCGACGCTCGTCGCATTCGCGCGCGACGGCGGGCGCGGCGCGAACGTGACCTTGCCACTCAAGGAGGATGCGGCCGCGTTGTGCGACGCGCTGTCCGAGCGCGCGCGCCGCTGCGGCAGCGTCAACACGCTCATTCGCGACGGCGACGCGTGGCGCGGCGACAGCACGGACGGGGTGGGGTTGTTGCGCGACCTCGCCCGCCATGGAATCGATACTCGTGGCCTGCGCGTGCTCCTGCTCGGCGCCGGCGGCGCCGCGCGCGCCGCGGCGTTCGCGCTCGTCGACGCGGGCGCGCGCGAAC
>NZ_JBQCFP010000019.1:0-2679 GCF_051958935.1 Dokdonella sp.
GGCGGCAACGGCACGATCAGCCCGTCGACGCCGCAGACGGTGAACCATGGCGCGACGACGAGCTTCACGCTGACGCCCGCGGCGAACTTCCACGTCGCGAACGTGGCCGGCACCTGCGGCGGCAGCCTTGCCGGCAACGTCTACACGACGAACGCAGTGAATGCCGACTGCACCGTCATCGCGAGCTTCGCCATCGACACGCATGTGGTGACGCCGAGCGTATCGGGTGGCAACGGCACGATCAGCCCGTCGACGCCGCAGACGGTGAACCACGGCGCGACGGCGATCTTCACGCTGACGCCCGCGGCGAACTTCCACGTCGCGAACGTGGCCGGCACCTGCGGCGGCAGCCTTGCCGGCAACGTCTACACGACGAACGCGGTGAATGCCGACTGCACCGTCATCGCGAGCTTCGCGATCGACACGCATGTGGTGACGCCGAGCGTATCGGGTGGCGACGGCACGATCAGCCCGTCGACGCCGCAGACGGTGAACCATGGCGCGACCGTTGCCTTCACCGTGACGCCGGCCGCGGGCTACCACGTGGTGACGCCGGTCGGTGGCAGCTGCCCGGCGGGTAGCCTCGTCGGCACGAGCTACACGACGGGCGCGGTCGTCGCCGACTGCACGGTGGTGGTCAGCTTCGCCGCGAACCCGGCCCACCACATCAAGTTCGTGCAGCAGCCGGCCGACGTGCCACGTGGCGAGCGGCTCGGTGCGGTGCAGGTCGCCATCGTGGATGCCTCCGACAACGTGATCACGACCGATTCCACCTCGCAGATCACGCTTGCGACCGCGGCGTGCGGCGCATCGGCGACGCTCGCGCAGGCGACCGTGAGCAACGGCATCGCCTCGTTCCCGGCGAACGCGACGCAGCGCTTCTACACCCTGGCCACGGGCAAGACCCTGAGTGCCTCGAGTGGAGCGTTGGCGGGAACGAGCGCGACGTTCAACGTGACGTCCGCGGGGAGCGTGCTGGTCTTCGCCGACGGCTTCGATCTCTGCCGGCTCTGACGCCGGCTGGCAAGCGTTTGCACTTCGACCCCGCTTCGGCGGGGTTTTTTTTTGGGTCGAACGGCGGGAGGCTGCGTGGGACGGCCTATCGCCGCCGCGCGGGAAAGAGCGGGAAGCGCAGCGCGGGAAACTCCACCTCGACGTCCCGGCGAAAGCCAGGGCCCAGCGTCTGCGGCGTCGATACGAAGAATCGGATCCGGCTTTCGCCGGATTGAAGGCCCCTGTTTGCTGTTTACCGCTCGCTTGCGCTGGTGCGCTCGGACACCGAAGATCGTGCGTCCCCCGGGAGATGGACCCGTGTCCGAAACCGCCCTGCGATCAGGTGTGCGCAGCGCCGGCAGCGTGCTGCTGATCGCGAGCGGCGTGCATGCGAGCGTGCATTACCGAGCATTCGTCGACACCGCTTCGTTCGACGCGCCGCGGCGCGCATTGATGGACGCGATGCGTGCCTACGCGATCCTGCCGCGCTGGGGCGTCGATGCGTGGTCGATGCTGTGCGGCTACAGCCTCTGCTTCGCGATCCTGCTGATGCTGTGCGGGACGCTGCTCTGGTGGATGGGGAAACACCTCGCGGCCGTCCGCCTGCGATCGCTCGCGACGGCGACGGTGCTCATTCTCTCCGCCGGCATCGCGCTGATCGCGGTGCTCGACCCGATGCCGGTGCAGATGAGCGTCCTCGCGCTCGCGGCCTTGTGCCTCGGCGTCGGTATCTGGCGCGGGCGCGTCGGAGGGACGTGAAGGAGCGGGGCGTTACCAGCGCGCCTCGAGGTCGAACAACACGCGCCGCGTATGGTCCGCGATGCCGTCGCGTTGTTCGCGGAAGCCGGCCAGGCGCAGGCTGAGTCGATCGGTGAGCCCGTAGCCGATCCACGGCATTGCGCCGTGCGCGAAGCTGTGGAACCACCAGTCGTCTTCGCTGAATGCGGCGAGCACGGCGTCGCGCTGCTGGCGTTGCCAGGCGAAGCCCAGCTCCCAGCCGCGCGCGCGGCGGCGATCGCCGGCGACGAGGCTGAGGCGCGCCCCATCGGCGTCGTCGTCGGCGCCGAGGTTGCGCACGAGGTCGAGGCGCATCTCGAACGGCCAGTCGCCGAATGCATGCCGCCCCACGAGCTGCAGGTCGAGCAGGCGGAAGTCGCTGGCGAAGCCGGTCGGCGTGCGCAGGTTGGTGCGGCCTAGGCCGTTGTTCGCGAGGCGATCGATATGGCTGAAATCGATCAGCGACAGCAGCACCGCGGCATTGCCCGGCGCGCCCTCGTGCCAGCGCCAGGCGAGTTGCAGCGCACCGATGCGCGAGCCGTCGCCGTACAGGTGCTCGCCTGCGAACGCGCCGGCGACGAGTTGCAGGCGATCGTAATCACCGAGCGCGATCGAATGATCGACGCTCACGCCGGCCGGCCGCAGGTCGCGATCCCAGACGAGGGGGGACAGTTCGAGCGGGAGCGGCGTCTTGCCGATCAGCAGCGCGGTCGACTCGCCCGCGTGCCCGCGGATGAACAACTGGTCGAGGCCGGCGCCGTCGCTGCGCTCGTTGTCGTTGTTGATGCGGTTGTCGCGGTTGGCGTCGGAGCCGAGCGCGAACTTCAGTGCGCCGCCGATCTCGAGGACGGCGCGGGGCGTCCAGGTGAGGCCCGGACGCACGCGGCCGCGCACGCGTTCGAGCGTCGG
>NZ_JBQCFP010000020.1:0-8755 GCF_051958935.1 Dokdonella sp.
ATGGCCGAATTCACCCTTCCCAAGAATTCCAAGATCAAGGCCGGCAAGCACCATCCGGCCAAGGCGGGCGCGAAGGACATCCGCACCTTCCGCGTCTACCGCTGGAGCCCGGACGACGGCGAGAACCCTCGCATCGACACCTACGACGTCGACATGGCGACGTGCGGGCCGATGGTTCTCGACGCTCTCATCAAGATCAAGAACGAGATCGATCCGACGCTCACGTTCCGCCGTTCGTGCCGCGAAGGCATCTGCGGTTCGTGCGCGATGAACATCGACGGCACCAACACGCTCGCGTGCACCAAGGCGATCGGGGACTGCGGTTCGGGCGACGTCAAGATCAACCCGCTGCCGCACATGTCCGTGGTCAAGGACCTCGTCCCCGACCTCACGCATTTCTACGCGCAGCTCGCCTCGGTCAAGCCGTGGCTGCGCAGCGACACGCCGCCGCCGCCGGACCGCGAGCGCCTGCAGTCGAAGGAAGACCGCGCCAAGCTCGACGGCCTCTACGAGTGCATCCTCTGCGCCTGCTGCACGACGTCGTGCCCGAGCTACTGGTGGAACAGCGAGCGCTACCTCGGCCCGGCCGTGCTGCTGCAGGCTTACCGCTGGATCGTCGATTCGCGCGACGAGGACACCGGCACGCGCCTGGACGAGCTCGAGGATCCGTTCAAGCTCTATCGCTGCCACACGATCATGAACTGCGCACGCACCTGCCCGAAGGGACTGAACCCGGCCAAGGCGATCGGCGAGATCAAGAAGCTCATCGTCGAGCGCGCGGGCTGAGGCAGCGCACTTGTTCGCCGGCCCGCATGCGATCCTGTGGCCGGCGTGCGCGCTCGTCGCGCTGACCTTCGTGGTCTGGACGCGCATGTACTACGTGCGCATCCGCGAGATGCGCCGCCTGCGCATCCATCCGCAGAGCGTCGCGACCTCCGCGCAGGCGCGCGGGCGTTTCGTCGACACGCGCGCTGCGGACAACCTCGGCAACCTGTTCGAGATGCCGGTGCTGTTCTATGCGGGCGTGCTCGTCGCGCACGCGATCGCCTCGACCAGCCGGACCTTGATCGTGCTCGCCTGGCTGTTCGTCGCGCTGCGCGTGCTGCACAGCGCGATCCATTGCGGATACAACCGCGTCATGCACCGCTTCGGTGCCTACGTCGCCGGCAGCATCGTGCTGTGGGCGATGTGGGTCGTGCTCGCTTTCGCGCTCGCGCGCGCAGCCTGAGCGGCGGGGACTTCGCATGAGCGCGGACGCGACGGACCACATCACTGCCACGCCGTCGCCGCCGCGACGGCCGCACCTCGCCTGGACGTTCGGCGCGGGTGCGTTGTACGGCCTGCTCATGCGCCTCGCCTTCGCGTTGCCGATGTATCGCGGCCAGGGCGGCGCCAGTGGCGTCATGCTCGCTTCCTTCGTGTTCCTGGTGCCGTTGCTCGTCGGCGCGCTCAGCGTGTACCTGCTGCCGGCGGCGCAACGCACGCTCGGTCGCGCGCTCGTCGCGCCCCTCGTGCCCGTGCTCGTGTTCGTCGCCGGCACCGCGATCCTGCTGATCGAGGGCAGCATCTGCATCGCGCTTGCACTGCCGATCTTCCTGGGGGCTGCGATGTTCGGCGGCCTGCTCGGTTGGGCGCTGCTGCGCATTGCATCGCCATCGCGCTCGACCGTGGGTGCGATGCTCGCGCTGCCGCTGTTGTTCGGCGCGGTGGAGCAAAGCACGCCGCTTCCGGATCGCCACGGCGAGACCGATGCATCGGTGTTCGTGGCCGCGCCGCCCGAGACGATCTGGCACCTGATCAACGACGCGACCGCCATCCGCCACGAAGAAATGGCGCAGGGGCTCGCCTGGCGCATCGGCGTGCCGTTCCCGCAGGAGGCGGTCACGGTCGATACGCGCGAGGGCCGCGTGCGCAAGCTGCGCTGGGACAAGGGCGTGCATTTCGACGAGCCGATCCTCGACTGGGTCGCGAACCGCTACATCCGCTGGCGTTACGTGTTCGCTGCCGACTCGATCCCGTCCGGCGCGCTCGACGAGCACGTGCTGATCGGCGGCCGCCACTTCGACCTCGTCGACACGTCGTACCGGTTGACGCCGGAGCCGGGCGGCACGCGCCTCGCGATTCACGTGAGCTGGCGCGTCAGCACGCATTTCAACGCCTACGCCGGCGCGTGGGCCGACCTCCTGGTCGGCGATGCCGCACGCACGATCCTTGCGTTCTACCAGCGCCGCGCCGAAGCGGCGGCGGTGCCGTGGCCATGAACGGCAGCGTCGATGCGCGCCTCGGACGGCTGCGCTGGCGCGCCCGCCGCGGCACGCGCGAGCTCGATCGCCTGCTCGGTGCGTGGCTCGACCGCCGCTACGCGCAGGCCGATGAAACCCGTCGTGCCGGTTTCGACGCGCTGCTCGGCGAATCCGATCCGGATCTCTGGGACTGGTTGACCGGTCATCTCGACCCGCCACCGCGCTACGCCGCGATCGTCGATGAGATCCGCGCCCTCGATCGCGTTTGATTACCGCCCGTCGGCGGTGATGGCTGGCGCGACGGTGCTGGTCGCGCTCGCCGCCGCGCTGGCGCCGTGGGCGAGCGCGGCGCCGCTCGCGCTGCGCACCGCGCTGTCGGCGCTCGCGCTCGCCGGCGCGGCGATCGTGCTGCGCCGCTACTGCAGGCCGCCGTTCCGGCGCATCGTGCGTGGCGTCTCGGGCTGGCGCCTCGTCGACCGCGAAGGCGGCGAACACGCCGCGGTCCTCCATTCGCACCGACGCCTTGGATCGTTGATCGCACTCGACTGGCGCTGCGCGCCGCGCACGCATTTCCGCGTGCTCCTCACGCCCGACAATCTCGACGCCGACACGCGCCGGCGTCTCGTGCTGCTGCTCGCGCGCGGTGAGCCGCCCGGAATCGACGCGATCGTGTAGGGCGATGCGCGCGCCGCGCGCCGCGCAGCGGCAGGGCGAGGTTCGCAAAACCCCGTTCGCCGAGCGCAGGCCCGCAGGGCCGGAGTCGAAGGGCCGTGCCGCGGGCGTGCTTCGAGGGCGCTCGTTGCGCGAGCTTCGCCCGGCGCGAACGGAGTCGTGGCGAAGCCTCACGCGGGCGGATCGAAGAGCATCGTGACTGAAGTCGCTTCCGACAAGGGCATGCGGGCTCTTCGTCGGAGCGGCGCAAGCCGCGATGCTCTTCTGCCCCACAGGCACCCCACGAGCGGGCGCGCTTACGGGAGCTCGATGTCGGCCGCGCGCAGCAGGCGCGCGAGCGCGATCAGCGGCAGGCCGATCAGCGCCGTCGGATCGACATTTTCGATGCGCTCGAACAGCGCGATGCCGAGGCCCTCCGCCTTGAAGCTGCCGGCGCAGTCGAGCGGGCGTTCGGCCTCGACGTAGCGCGCGATCGCGTCGTCGTGGAGCTTGCGGAATACGACACGCGTGAGGTCGGCCTCGGCGTGGCTGCGCCACGTGCCCAGACGCGTGTCGACGACGCAGAGCGCGGTGTGGAACGCGACCCTGCGCCCGGAGCACGCGCGCAGCTGCGCGCATGCCGCTTCGGGCGTGCCGGGCTTGCCGAGTGCGCGGCCGTCGAGTTCGGCGACCTGGTCGCTGCCGATCACGACGGCGCCGGGGCAGGCGGCCGCGACCGCCTGCGCCTTCGCGGCGGCGAGCCGCGCCGCGACGTCGACCGGGGTTTCGCCCGCGCGCGGCGTTTCATCGACGAGAGGCGCGTGCACGCGGAACGAGGACGTCAGCCGTGCGAGCAGCTCGCGCCGGTAGCGCGAGGTCGAGCCGAGCACGAGATCGACGTCGCCGATGCGGGTCAATGCGAGGTTTCCGATGCCTGCGCGGCGAGCGCCGCGCGCGTCTGCTCGACGTCGGCGCGCACGTTGGCGAGGCGCTCGAGCTGGCGCGCGAGCGTATCGCGCGTCGCCGCGAGGGCGTCGCGCGCGGCGAGGAGTTCCGTGTCGCTCGCGCGCGCGGCGTTCTGCTTGAGCCAGAGCCGGTGCGCGAGCAGGTCGCGCAGGGCTTCCTGCACCTGCGGTTCGGCGGCGAGCGTCGCGCGTGCGGACACCTGCTCCGCCGGGGACAAGGCGGCCGCGGCGAGGGCGGTTACCTCGCGCAGCCGCGCGCGGCATTCGAGCAGTTCGCGCTCGAGCGCGTCGGCGAGGTCCAGGATCTCGGCCAGCAGCGCGCGCCGGCGCAGCAGGCGGCGCTCGCGCCGCCAGGCGAATGCCAGGCCGAGTGCGGCGAGGGCCGCCGTCGCGCAGGCGAGCAGGACGTTCACGTGGCGGGTGGCTCCGGGAATGGGGATCCAGTGTGCCTTCGATGGGCCCGCCAGGCCAGCCGCCACGGGTTCAGGTTGACACCGGAGGGGGCTCCACCTACCATCGCGCGCCCATGTCCGCAGCCCTGCCAGATCGCGTGGATGTCGCACGCCAGGTGCAGGCGCGCCGCACGTACGAAGGAACCCTGCCGCTGGCCGCGATGCAGCGCCTGCACGGCAGCCTGGCGACGACGGAAGGCGAGGCACGCTACCACGTCGAATTCGGCAGGGACGAACTCGGTGTTGCGTACCTCGGATTGCGTGTGGAAGCCGGGTTGCCGCTGGTCTGCCAGCGTACGCTCGACGTCTTCGTCCAGCCGGTGTCGATCGACCAGCGCCTTGGCCTGATCGCCGACGAGAGCGGCGAGGCCGCGCTGCCGCCGGGTTACGAGCCGTTGCTCGTGCCGGACGGCCAGGTCGGCATCGCCGATGTGATCGAGGACGAGCTGATACTCGCGTTGCCGGTGGTGCCCCTGAAGCCGGGCGAGCCGCTGGAATGGAAGGATCATTCGGACGAGGAGTCCGAGGAAAAGCCGGCCAGCCCGTTCGCGGCGCTGGCGGGTTTGCGCAAGAACACGTAGTACGTGCACGTGTTGTGTCCTGCGGCGAGGATCGCCGCTCCGAACTCGAATACGGACGTTCGTCAAAAGCCTGAGGAATCGCCACCATGGCCGTCGCCAAGAGTCGTAAAACCCCGTCCCGCCGCGGCATGCGCCGCGCCCACGATGCGCTGACCGCGAAGCAGCTGTCGACCGACCCCACGTCGGGCGAAGTGCACGTGCGCCATCACGTCACCAAGGACGGCTACTACCGCGGCAAGAAGGTCATCGAGTCGAAGGCTCAGGCCCGCGACGAAGATTGATTGCCACGCGGCGCCGCATCGGCGCCGACGGTGACGGCCCGGCCCGGATGCGCCGGGCGGGGTTGCCCGGCGGGGCACGGAGAGCCTGGCTCGGCAGCAGCGCGCACCCGCTGAAGGTGCGCGCGAAATCTCGTGCAGGCGGGTTGCGCCTGCCTCCTTCGAGCGGGGAACGGCCCTGATCTACTCACGCATCGCCGGTACCGGCAGCTACCTGCCGGAAAAGATCGTCACCAACGCCGATCTCGAGAAGCGCGTCGACACCACCGACGAGTGGATCCGTTCGCGCACGGGCATCCGCGAGCGCCGCTTCGCCGCCGACGGCGAAACGACGGGCGACCTCGCGTTCTACGCCGCCACGCACGCGCTCGACGCGGCCGGCATCAAGGGCGCCGATCTCGACCTCATCGTGCTCGGCACGACCACGCCCGACATCATCTTCCCGTCGACCGCCTGCCTGCTGCAGCATCGCCTCGGCGCGAACGGCTGCGCCGCGTTCGACGTGAACGCGGCGTGCTCGGGCTTCATGTACGCGCTCGGCATCGCCGACCAGTTCATCCGCAGCGGCCAGGCGAAGAAGGCGCTCGTCGTCGGTGCCGAAACGCTGACGCGCATGCTCGACTTCAGCGACCGCTCCACCTGCGTGCTGTTCGGCGACGGCGCCGGCGCGGTCGTGCTCGAGGCGTCGAGCGAGCCCGGCATCCTCACCACCAAGCTGCACGCGGACGGCGGCTACAAGCACCTGCTGTACAACCCGGTCGGCGTCTCCGCGGGCTTCCGCGACGACGAGCCGAACCACGGCGTGCGCGTGATGATGACCGGCAACGAAGTGTTCAAGGTCGCGGTGAAGACGCTCGACCGCATCGTCGGCGAGACGCTCGAAGCGGCCGGCATGCACGAGCAGGATGTCGACTGGCTGATCCCGCACCAGGCGAACCTGCGCATCATCGAAGCGACCGCCAAGCGCCTGTCGATGTCGATGGACCGCGTTATCGTCACGGTCGACCGCCACGGCAACACGTCGTCCGGCTCGGTCCCGCTCGCCCTCGACGAAGCCGTGCGCTCGGGCAAGGTGCAGCGCGGCCAGACCCTGCTCCTCGAGGCGTTCGGCGGTGGGTTCACCTGGTCGTCGGCGCTGCTCAAGTACTGATTTTTGCGCGGTGCTTTCGGATCTCGCCGGAGCCGTCATCAGTTTCGTCGCGACGAGCGTGCGCAACCTCGTCGTCGACATCTTCCTGTTCTACGTCGGCCGCGGCGCGTTGCTCGCATGCACGCTCGGCCGGTACCCGCATGGCCGCGCGCTCGAGCGTGATGCGGGTCGGATCGCGGCTGCCGGCCTCGGTTCCGTCGTGCTGACCGGCGTGGCCCTCGCGGTGTACAACAACGTCCTCGCCTTCACCTGAGCCGCGCAGGGCGGATCAAGGCGCGAAGCGCCGGATCCGCCGCTGCGCGGCTTGATCCAGCCTACATACCTGACACGGGACCATACGATGTCCGCAGCCCAAAGTCCTAAGCCCTCGGCCCTTGCTTTCGTCTTCCCCGGCCAAGGTTCCCAATCCGTAGGCATGCTCGCCGAACTCGCCGAGCTGCACGCGCACGTGCGCGAGGCGTTCACCGAAGCCTCCGACGGAGCCGGCGTGGACCTCTGGGCGCTCTCGCAGGGCGGCCCCGAAGCCATGCTCAACCGCACCGAGTACACCCAGCCCGCGCTGCTCGCGGCCGGTGTCGCCGTGTGGCGCCTGTGGCAGGCGAATGGCGGTGCGACGCCGTCGCACGTCGCCGGTCACAGCCTCGGCGAGTACGCCGCGCTCGTCGCGGCCGGCGTGCTGTCGCTGCGTGACGCCGCGCACCTCGTGCGCATCCGTGGGCGGGCGATGCAGGATGCGGCGCCCGAGGGTGTCGGCGCGATGGCGGCCGTGCTCGGCGCCGACGACGCGCTCGTCGAGGAAGTCTGCCGCGAAGTGTCGGGCGACCATGTCGTCGTGCCCGCCAACTACAACTCGCCCGGCCAGATCGTCATCGGCGGGCACGCACAGGCGGTGGATGCCGCGCTCGCCCGGCTGGCCGAGCGCGGCGTGCGCAAGGCGGTCAAGCTCGCCGTGAGCGTGCCGTCGCACACGCCGCTGATGCGCGACGCGGCCAACCGCCTCGGCGAGGCGATGACGGCTTACCAATGGAGCCAGCCACGCATCCCGGTCGTGCAGAACGTCGATGCGCGCACGCACGAGGGCCTCGCCGACATTCGCGACGCACTCGTTCGCCAGCTCTACCTGCCGGTACGCTGGACCGCCTGCGTGCAGGCGCTCGCCGCTGGCGGCGCCACGCGCATCGCCGAATGCGGGCCGGGCAAGGTGCTGACGGGCCTGGTCAAGCGCATCGACAAGGCGATCGACGGCCGCGCGCTCGGCACGCCGGGCGACTTCGACGCCGCGCTCGCCGACTGGCGCTGACGCGACCGCGCGACCCGCGATTCCGGATGCATTGGCCCAGTCGCATTCGCGCGACGTGTTCGCCGGCGCCGCCCGCGCGCGTGTGCACCACGATCGAAGCGTTGCGCGCCGGTCGCGCGCGGCAGGCGACCTTGCTCGAGCGCCTGCCGACGCTGGAGCAGGTGGCCGATGTCGCCGCGTGGTTTCTTCCGATCGTGCTGCAGCGATGACCGGCACGGTCGCTGACCTCAGCGGCGGCTCGATCGTCGATTGAAAGGCTGCGGTCGCCGTGCGCCGATGCCGTACGTCACCGCACGGCGTTCGGCATGGATGATGGCCGCCGCTTTTGCGATCATGCACGACCACTTCCGGAACGGAACGCATCGTGAGCAAACCCCTCGCAGGAGAAATCGCCCTCGTCACCGGAGCCAGCCGCGGCATCGGCGCGGCGATCGCGGACGAACTCGCCGCGCTCGGCGCCAAGGTGATCGGCACCGCGACGAGCGAAGGCGGTGCCAAGGCGATCGGCGAACGCCTCGCTGCGCACGGCGGCGCCGGCCGCGTGCTGGATGTGACCGACGGCGCGGCGATCGAGGCACTCGTCGAGGCGATCGGCAAGGAATCCGGCGCGATTTCGATCCTCGTCAACAATGCGGGCATCACGCGCGACCAGTTGCTCATGCGCATGAAGGACGAGGACTGGCAGGCGATCCTCGACACCAACCTGAGTTCGGTCTACCGCGCCTCGAAGGCCGTCCTGCGCGGCATGATGAAGGCGCGCAAGGGGCGCATCATCTCGATCGCGTCGGTGATCGGCCTCACCGGCAACCCGGGCCAGGCGAACTACGCGGCGGCGAAGGCGGGCATCATCGCGTTCTCCAAGTCGCTCGCGCGCGAGATCGGCTCGCGCGGGATCACCGTCAACGTCGTCGCGCCCGGGTTCATCGATACCGACATGACGCGTGCGTTGCCGGAGGAGCAGCGCAACGCGCTGCTCGGCCAGATCGCGCTCGGCCGCCTCGGCGCGGCAGAGGACATCGCCAAGGCGGTCGCGTTCCTCGCTTCGCCCGCGGCGTCGTACATCACCGGCGAGACGCTCCACGTGAATGGCGGCATGTACATGCCCTAACAGGACGTTGAAAAAGGCGCTATCCAG
>NZ_JBQCFP010000021.1:0-8625 GCF_051958935.1 Dokdonella sp.
CGGCGCTGTGCGGCCCGCGCGAGTTCGGCGTCGGCGAGGCGGGCGAACTGGATGATCGACGGCATGTCGCCGTGCTCCTTCGTCCAGCGCCCGAATTGCGCGCATTCGTCGCGCGCATCGTCCGCGTGCCCGCCGAGGACCAGCGCCCGCACGAGGGTCAGCCATGCCTGCGCGCGCACGTGCGCCTCGTCCGTCGTCGGCAGCGCGGCAACCGCCCGGCGGGCCGATTCGGCCGCCTGCACGGCGTCCCCGGCGGCGAGCTGCAGGCGCGCGCTCTCCGCGGCGATGCTGCCGGGGAGCTCGGCCTGCTCGGCGAGCGAGGGATCGCGGCGCAGTTCGTCGAGCAGCCTGCGCGCATCGGTGAGGCGGCCGACCGCGGCGAGCGCTCGCGCGCGCTGCAGGTCGAAATTGCCCCGCGTGCGCGCGTTGACGAGCTGCGTGCGCTGCGGCAGCAGCGATTCGCTCGTCGCGACCGCGCCGGACGCGTCGAGCAGTGCGAGCTGCGCCTTGATCTGCGCAGTGACGGTGAGCGCGAGGTCGTTGAGCGCGCCGAAGTGCCGGAAGCGATCCGCCGCGCGTTGCAGTACCGGCAGCGCCTCGGCGTGGCGGCCGCGGTTGTTGTTGAGGATGCCTTCGTTGGCATCGACGCGGGCCAGCGACAGCGTGTCGTTGGCGAGCGTGAGCGCGATGCGTGCGCGTGCAAGCGCGCTTGCGGCTTCGTCGAAGCGCCAGAGATTGACCAGTGCGGCGGCGAGGCCGGTGTAGGCCTGGCCGACCACGACGGGTTCGTGGCGCGACTCGGTCAGCCGGATCGCTTCCTCGAAGATCGGTACCGCATCCGCGCTGCGGTCCTCGCGCACGGCGAGCGCGCCGAGCATGTGCAGCGCCTGCGCTCGCAGTACGGGATCGGTCTCCGCGGACACGGTCGCGAGCACCTGCTCGAGCGTGCCGCGCGCGGCGTCCAGGCGCCCGCTGCGATAGTCGATCTGCGCCAGCCGCACGCGGATCGGCGGCGTCGCGCGCACCGGGGCGGGTGCCGCCTCGATGAGCCGGCGCGCGGCCGCGAAGTCGTCACCGAGCAGCGAAGCCTCGGTACGCTGCAGCAGCTCGGCGACCGACACGGGCACGTCGTCGTGCGCGGTCAGCGGTGACTTGCCGAGCAGCACGAGCAACTGGTCACTCGCTTTACGCGCGGTTTCGATCGGATCGCTGCCGCGGCTTTCGATGGTGCGGCGGTGGCCGTCGTCTTCGCGCAGCTCGATCTGCACGAGCCAGTTGTCGGCGACGCGCGCGACCTGCGGCACGATCACCTGCCGTGCGCCTGTCAGGCTGCGCACGACCTTGGCCGGATCGCCGCGCTCACCACCCGTGCTCGCGGTGCGCCACGCGGCGACGACATTGTCGCTCGGCGCGACGACCTGGCCGGCTTGGCGCAGGCGCGAGGCGATGAGATCCATGAGGCCCAGGCGCAGCCACGCCCACTCCTCGCTCGATTCGACCGTCGCCGGCAGCACGACGAGCGCATCGTTGGGCGCGGCCACGGCGGCGGTTGCCGGCGCTGCATCGCGATCGCGCGAAGGCAGCAGCCGGACCGCTGCGACCGCGACGATCGCCACCAGCGCGGCGAGTGTGAGCGCGGCGATGACGAACCGCTGCGACTGCGCGCGTATCCGCTCCGGCGCGACGGTCGCCGGGGTGGCGGCTGCCGGTCGCGCGGCGACCACCGTGGGTGCCGTGTCCACCGCCGCTGCCGACGGCGGCTCGCGTGTGCCGACGTCGACGTCGCGGCCGGTCTCCAGTTCGCGGATCCAGCGATAGCCGAAGCGCGGGATCGTGCGGATCGCGTTCTGTTCGTTGCCGTCGTCGCCGACCGCGCGACGCGCCTTCAGCAGCGTCTGGCCGAGCAGGGTGTCGCTGACGTCGAGCTTGCCCCATACCGCAGCGATGAGTTCGTCGCGGCCGACCGCGCGGTCGCGGTGCTCGATGAGGTAGACGAGGCAGTCGAACACCTTCGGCGACAAGGCGAGCAGCTCGCTGCCGCGATGCAGCTCGCGCGCGAGCGGATCGACGCGATATTCGCCGAAGGCGTAGACCGGATGGGACATGGACCTGAGGTTAGCGCGTGCGCCCGCCCGCGACCATCCATCCAGGGCGGCGCATGCGCGTCACGATACGAGCCATGCGGCGAGGCCGAGGAACAGCCCCATGCTGAGCACGTCGGTCGCAGTAGTCAGGAAAATGCTCGAAGCGGTCGCGGGATCGGCGCCGAGGCGCTTGAGCGCGAGCGGCACGGCGGCCCCGGCGACGCCCGACAACGCACAGCTGCCGGCCATCGCGACGAAGGTGATGACGGCGAGCGTGAGCGCCTGCGGATGCTGCTGGTGGTGCGCAAGCCAGAGCATGCCGATCGCGGCAACGAACCCGGTGAGTGCACCGTTGAGGAAGCCGAGCCAGGTTTCCTTCCAGAGCAGCGCGCTCGTGCGGCTCGCGGCGAGCTCGCCGAGCGTCATGCCGCGCAAGGTGACCGCGAGCGACTGGCAGCCGGTATTGCTGCACTGGCCCGACAGCACCGGGATGAACACCGCGAGCAGCACGATGCGGTTGACCGTGCCCTGGAACAGGCCGACCACGCTCGCCGCGACGAACGCGGTGACGAGGTTGAGCTGCAGCCACGGATGACGGAATCGCAATGCGCGTTGCCACGAGGTGGCGAGGCGTTCCTCTTTTTCGACACCGACCATCGCGCCGGCCTGCGCGCTGATCTCGAACGCCTGTTCCTCGAAGATGACGGCACCGCGCACGAGTCCGACGAGGCGTCCGTCGGCGTCGCATACCGGGTAGACCGGGTAGTGGCGACGCACGACCTCGCGCATCGCGTCGTTGACGTCGGTCCGCGGCTCGAGATAGAAGGGCCGCGACACCATGATCTCGGCGAGGCGCTGCGTCGCGCGCGCGAACGCAAGCTCGCGGAAGGCGACGATGCCGGTCAACGCATGCTTTGCGTCGACGACGAACACGTAGGTGACGAGCGTGTGCGAGACGATCGGGCGCAGGGTTTCGATGACCTGGGCGACGGTCGCGTCCTCGGCGAACACGGCCGGCGCCGGCTCCATCAGGCGGCCGATCGAGCCCTCCGGCCATTGCTGACCCTGCAGCCACGGCCCGTCCTCGCCCTGGCCGGCGGCGAAGGCGATCTGGCGGCGGCGTTCGGCGCCGAAACGATCGAGGATCCCCACCGCCCGGCCCGGGCCGAGCGCGTGCAGAAGGCGGGCGATCGACACGTCGGGCAGCGGCGCGAGGCGCGCGACCGCTTCATCCGCGTCGAGGTCGCGCAAATCATCCACGGTCACATCAGGCGCTTGCGTCATGGAGATCCCCCGGCGGTGGTGCGATGCTAGCCGAAGCGCATCGCGCGTCCCATAGCAGGACAAAAGGTCATGGCGGAAACGCCGCGCAGGTCGCGCTGAACCCGCCGGATCGGCCGTTCACGACCTCTTTAACCTGGGTGCGTGAACATGCCCCGCAGCCTCCCAACGGAAATACGACGATGAGCAGCAGATTCGTGTCGATGGCGTTGACCGCGGTCACCGGCGTCGCTCTCGTGGGTTGCGTCGCCACGCCGCCGCGCACGCGGTACTACGACGATGCGTACTACCAGCGACGCGCGGCCTACGATTGCTCGCGTTGCGGCGTGATCAAGGAAGTCGGCCGCGTCTACGTGCGCGAGAACAGCACGGGCGGCGGCGGTGCCGTGCTCGGTGCGATCATCGGCGGCGTGCTCGGCAGCACGGTCGGCAAGGGTGATGGCCGCACTGCGGCCACGGTGGCCGGCGCGGTCGCCGGTGGTTTCGCCGGCAATGCGATCGAACGCAATTCCAACGACCGCGGTGATCGTGAGGCGTGGCAGTTCCAGGTGCGGCTCGACGACGGCCGCTGGGCGACGGTCACGCAGTGGGACAACAACGACCTGCGCCCGGGCGACCGCGTGATGATCCGCGACAACCACCTGATCCGCCTGCGCTGAGCCGCGCAGATGCTACGAAAAAGGCGAAGGCCATGTTGCCTTCGCCGTTTTCGTTCGAGCATCCATGCGACTCAGTTGATGCGGTAGAAGTTGTGCGCGCCGATCGTCGCGAGTGGCGGGCCCTTGATCCAGCCGGGTGACACCGAATCGGCCAGCACGAAGTGGTCCGCGTCCGGCACGACGAATTTGCGCCGGTCGCGCGGCAACGCCCAGATCGCGAGCGAGCGCCCCGCGATCTGCCAGGCCGTGTTCCACGCATCGGGATCATCCATGACGCGGCTGCGCGTCGTCGTCGTCGCGAACTGGCCGGGCGCACGCACGACGTCGCAGACGGTCTTGCCCCAACGGCCGCTTTCGCGGCGGCGCATCGCCACCTCGGCGACCGCCATCTGGCCCACCTTCGACTCGCTGCGCGCTTCGAGGTAGACCGTCGTCGCCAGGCAGACCTGGTCGGCGGTCGGCTGCGGCAGGATCGACGCGAGCCAGAGCAGGAAGGAAAGTTTCATGTCGCAAACCTCTCACAGTCGGGAGGCTCGCCCCCGGCTCGCCGAGGACGCGGACGTCATGGCGGGCTGGCCAGGCGAACCACCGCCGGGCTGGGTCGAACCATCGATTTGGATGACGCTGCGGCGTGGGCGCGGTCCTGCCGCGCCTTACTACGCCCGTCGGTCGCGTCTGCCACCCCGGCAGTCGCTCCGACGTCTTTCACGAACCGGCGCCTTGCGCCGGGGGCATCCGCCCGCCTTTCAGGTTCGCGGCAAATGCCCAAAAGCTCATTAAAAACAAGCTTGTGGATGTACGAAACACCCCGTCCAACGAGGGGCGGAGCGAAGCCTACGCGACTCGGGCTCGCGTGTCGCTGAATGCGCGATTCCTGTTCAGCGTGGCGTAAGCGGCGGTCTGGCAGGGAATTTGTAAAAAAATCGTTCAGATGCGCGGGCTTAGCGCATGCCCTTCGATGGTCACTGCGGCCGACGTGCGCGAATCATCCTGCACGACCGCGAGCGCGGACCCGCCGGCTTCGTCGGGGCTGGCGGTTACATAGAGGATGCGTCCGACGGCCGCTCCGTCCACGAGCACGCCGGTGCCGGGCGCGGGCACCGGGGCCTTCCCGTCCACGCGATAGACCTGCAGGTGGCGCTTGTTGCCGCCGCGAAAATGCAGCCGCGCGGCGATCTCCTGGCCCGGATAGCAGCCCTTATCGAAGCGGATCGCGCCGATACGCTCGAGTTCGAGAGCCTGCGGCACGAACTCCCCCGCGAGTTCGCCCGCGAGCAGGGGCAGGCGGGCAACGAGATCTTCGCGGCGCCAACTTGCGAGCGCAGCCGCGTCCGCGGTACCGGCGGCGGGAGCGAGCCAGGCCGTGCGTTCCGCCGTGCCGGGCAGGGCGATCGCATGGCCGCCGTCGATCGCCGCCACCTCGCCCGCGCCGGGCGACGGCGTGTCGAGTCGATGCAGCGCCCAGCCGTCGACGGTTTCGAGCCGCACGGCACTGCGGAACACGTAGCGGCGCAACGCGTCGCGCAGCGCCGATGCCTCGCCGAGCGGCTGCCAGGCGAGCAGGCGTTGCGCTTCCACGCGCAGCAAGGCGAACACCGCGCGTGCGCGGCCTTGGGCATCGAGCCAGGCGCTCCATTGCCAGCGCGCGGGTTCGAGCGCGGCGACGTCGCTGGTGAACTGCGCCTGCGCGAACGCAATCGCGTCCCTGCCTTCGATGGTGAGGAGTTCCGCGCGGCACAGGGCGGTCGGCATTGCAATCGTGTTCGTCGGCGGGGTCGTAAACTGTAGCAAATGCATGTACGAAGGTGCCGAATCGAGGCGCGGATGCGGCATGCGAGGTTGTCTGAATGAACGAGTGGGTTTAACCTTCGCGCCGCATCGCACCATGCCCGACACTCGACGCTCCCTCACCGAATCCCCATCGCCAGCCGTGGCAGGCACCACCGTGGCCGCGCCCTTGGCGCCCGCGCGTGACGTGAAAACGGAGATCGGCGGACGCGAATCGGGCCTGGATCCGACGCGCTACGGGGATTGGGAAAAGAACGGCCGCTGCATCGACTTCTGATGCCTGATGCGCAGGATGCGCGAGCGGACGACACACAACGCCAGCACGAGCCAGCCATGCCAGCCAACGCGCGACCGCTATCGCCCCATCTATCGATCTACCGCTGGCAGATCCAGATGGTCACCTCGATCCTGCATCGCGCGACCGGCATCGCGCTTGCCGCGGGCACCATCCTGCTCGTCGTCGCGCTGCTCGCGCTCGCGAGCGGCCCGGATGCTTACGCGAAGGTCGCCGCGTTCTGCGGCTCCTGGCCCGGCACGCTGCTGCTGGTCGGCTGGACCTGGTCGCTCGCCTACCACCTGCTCAATGGCATCCGCCACCTCTGGCAGGACCTCGGCTACGGTTACCTGCCCGCGCAGTTCGTGCGCAACGGCTGGCTCGTCTCGATCGGCAGCCTGACCCTCACCGGCCTCGTGTGGGCCTGCGTGTTCGCGCAGCGGGGTGGCGCATGAACGCCCGCCTGCGCTCGCCGCTGAAGAATGCGCTAGGACTGGGTTCCGCGCGCGCCGGCTCCCACCACTTCGTCGTGCAGCGGCTCACCGCCGCCGCGCTCGTGCTGCTCGGCCTGTGGTTCGTCTGGACCGTGCTTGAACTCCTCCATCTCGACTACGCCGGCGCGCACGCGCTCGTCGCGCAGCCGCTCAACGCGGTGCTGCTGCTCGCGTTCGTCGTCGCCGCGTTCTGGCACGCGCAGCTCGGCCTTCAGGTCGTCATCGAAGACTACGTCCACACGCGCGGCTCGCAGCTCGTGCTGCAGGTGGCGGTGAAGTTCCTCTGTTTCATCGGCGCCGCCGCAAGCGTGCTCGCCATCCTCAAAATCGCGCTGGGACGCTGACATGGCCGGTACCGCTTACAAGGTCCAGGAACACAAGTACGACATCATCGTGGTCGGTGCCGGCGGTGCGGGCTTGCGCGCGACGTTCGGCTTGGCCGCAACCGGCCTGCAGACCGCATGCCTCACCAAGGTGTTCCCGACGCGCTCGCATACGGTCGCCGCGCAGGGCGGCATCTCCGCGGCTCTAGGCAACATGGGCGAGGACGACTGGCGCTTCCATTTCTACGACACCATCAAGGGTTCGGACTGGCTCGGCGACCAGGACGCGATCGAATACATGTGTCGCGAAGCGATTCCCGCGATCATCGAACTCGAACACTACGGCGTGCCGTTCTCGCGCACCGACGAGGGCAAGATCTACCAGCGCCCATTCGGCGGCATGACCACGCACTACGGCCAGGGCGTCGCGCAGCGCACCTGCGCCGCGGCCGACCGCACCGGCCACGCGATCCTGCACACGCTCTACCAGCAGTCGCTCCAGCACGACGCGCGCTTCTTCGTCGAGTACTTCGCGCTCGATCTCATTTTCGACAATGAAGGCGTCTGCCGCGGCGTGCTCGCGCTCGACATGGCCGAAGGCACGCTGCACCTGTTCCGCGCGCACGGCGTCGTGCTCGCGACGGGCGGCTACGGCCGCGCGTACTTCTCGGCTACTTCCGCGCACACCTGCACCGGCGACGGCGGCGGGCTGGTCATGCGCGCGGGCCTGCCGATGCAGGACATGGAATTCGTGCAGTTCCACCCGACCGGCATCTACGGCTCGGGCTGCCTCATCACCGAGGGTTCGCGCGGCGAGGGCGGCTACCTCACCAATTCGAAGGGCGAGCGCTTCATGGAGCGCTACGCGCCGAACGCGAAGGACCTCGCTTCGCGCGACGTCGTCTCGCGCTCGATGACGATCGAGATCCGCGAGGGCCGTGGCGTCGGCGAGCACAAGGACCACATCAACCTCAACCTGATGCACCTCGGCGCCGACGTGCTGCACGAGAAGCTGCCGGGCATTTCCGAATCGGCGCGCATCTTCGCCGGCGTCGACGTCACGAAGGAGCCGATCCCGGTCATCCCGACCGTGCACTACAACATGGGCGGCATCCCGACTAACTACCACGGCGAGGTCGTGCGCAAGGTCGGCAACGACCCCGATGCGGTCGTGCCAGGGCTGTACTCGATCGGCGAGGCGGCCTGCGTGTCGGTGCACGGCGCCAACCGCCTCGGTTCGAACTCGCTGCTCGACCTCGTCGTGTTCGGCCGCGCCGTCGCGCAGCGCTGCGCGGCGACGATCAAGCCGGGCCAGCCGCATAAGGACCTGCCGGCTTCCGCGTGCGACGCCGCGCTCGCCAATCTCGATCGCCTGCGCAACGCGAACGGCTCGACGCCGACCGCGCAGGTGCGCATGACCATGCAGAAGACGATGCAGGCCGACGCCGCCGTGTTCCGCACCGCGCAGACGCTCAAGGAAGGCTGCGCGAAGATGGACAAGGTGTTCGCCTCGTTCGACGACGTGCGCGTGTCGGACCGCTCGCTCGTGTGGAATTCGGACCTCATCGAAACGCTCGAGCTGCAGAACCTGCTCTACAACGCGGTCGCGACGATCAACTCGGCCGAGCAGCGCCCGGAGAGCCGCGGCGCGCACGCGCGCGAGGATTTCCCCGACCGCGACGACGAGAACTGGATGAAACACACCCTCGTCAGCGTCGATGC
>NZ_JBQCFP010000022.1:0-10526 GCF_051958935.1 Dokdonella sp.
TGCCGCCGATGGCGATGCCGAAGTCGATGATCTTCGGCATCGGCGTGCCGTCGACGCGGCGCACGAGCACGTTGGCGGGCTTGAGGTCGCGGTGGATGATGCCTTTCTGGTGCGCGTGCTGGACGCCGTGGCAGACGCGTGCGAACAGGGCGAGGCGTGCATCGCGGTCGAGCTGCTGGTCACGGCAGAAGCGCGTGATCGGCACGCCCTCGACGACTTCCATCGCGAGGTAGGGATAACCCTGCTCGGTGGTGCCGGCGTCGAACACCTGGGCGATCGCGGGGTGCTGCATCTGCGCGAGCGCCTGGCGCTCGACGTCGAAGTAGGCGCGGGCGAGGGGGCTGGCGACCTGCTCGCGGATGAGCTTGAGGGCGACGTCGCGGTGGACCGGGCGCAGCTGCTCGGCGAGATAGACGCGGCCCATGCCGCCTTCGCCGAGCACGGAACGGATGAGGTAGGGACCGAGCTGCATGCCGGGCTCGAGCGCATCGGCCGAGCCGGTCGCGGGAGCCCGGCCGATGAACTCGGTGGCGTCGTCAGCGTTGGTTTCGTCGCCGTGCATGTCCGCCCCGTCCGGATCGCCGTGCGCGCAGTGTAGTGAGCGCCGGGCCGATTGCCAGCGCCATGGCGCCGGAGAGTCGCGTAAACTCGCCTGCGGCGACGGCGCCTGCAGCGGACCCGCATGACTTCCCGCCACAACGATTCCAGCACCACCCAGCGACGCACGATCCGCCCGGCACGCGGCTTCGAGGCGCGCAGCGGCTCGGCCGCCTGCCTCGTCGTGCTGCAGGGCCAACGCCTTGGCCAGCGCATCGACGTCGGCGAACAGGTCGTCACCCTCGGCCGCGCGCCCGAATGCGACTTCCAGATCATGGAGCGCAGCGTCTCGCGCCAGCACGCGCGCATCTGGAAGGAGCCGAACGGCTACCGCATCAAGGACCTCGACTCGACCAACAAGACGCTGCTCAACGACCAGCCGATCATCGAGGCCGAGCTCAAGGACGGCGACCATGTCTCGATCGGCAGCTGCGTTCTCAAATTCATGGAGCGCTCGTCGGTCGAGGCGCGCTACCACGACGAGATCTACCAGCTCGCGACGATGGATCCCCTGACCGGCCTGTACAACCGCCGGCATTTCCTCGAACTGCTCGAGCGCGAACTCGCGCGCAGCGCGAGCCACCGCCGCGCGCTCTCGCTGCTAATCATCGACCTCGACCATTTCAAGTCGATCAACGATCGCTACGGCCATCCCGCCGGCGACATCGTGCTCAAGCAGGTCGCCGTCGCGCTGCAGGCGCTCGCGCACGGCGAGATCCTCGTCGCGCGCATCGGCGGGGAGGAGTTCGCCGCGATGCTGCCCGAGCAGGGCGTCGCCGATGCGGGTGCATTCGCGCAGCGGCTGTGCGATTCGATCGCCACACTCGACCTCGGCGACCAAGCCGGCGTGCGCAACGTGACCGTGAGCATCGGCGTCGCCGGCTGGAGCGCGGAAGCGGCCACCGTCGCCGACCTGCTGCGCGCGGCCGATGCCGAGCTCTATCGTGCCAAGCAGGGCGGCCGCAACCGCGTCTGCATCGCCACATAGGGCAGTACGGGCGCCGCGGGCGACGCGGCACGTTCGACCGCGAGTGCTGCCTGGCGGCACGGATGGAATGGCGGCACGCGCGTTCGTGCGTACCGCCCACGCGATCAGTCCTATGCGATCAGGCCCACTCGGTCGGGCCCTCGACGTCGTACAGGCGCTTCCAGCTCGGCCGCGCCTTCACGCGCTGCGCTAGCGCGGCGACATGCGGCCAGCTCGTCGCGGGCTTGGGCATGTTGCGCGACCAGCGCATGAGCATCGTCGCGTAGAGGTCGACGATGCCGAACGCATCGCCGAGCACATGCGGTCCGTTCTCCGCGAGATGCGCCTCGAGGCGGTCCCAGGTCGCCTCGATGCGGCGGCGCGCGAACTCCTTCGATTCCTTCTCGTGCTCGGCGGGCGCGAAATCCTGCGGATAGAACCATTGGCGATATGCCGGCTGCAGCGTATTGGCGAAGTGCACCATCCACTGCAGGTACGTCGCGCGCCGCGCGTCACCGGCCGGCGGCGCGAGCGCGTTTTCCGGGTGCCGCTCGGCGAGCAGCAGGAGCAGTGCCGCGCACTCGTACACGGGTGCCCCGTCGACGATCAGCGTCGGCACGGTGCCGTTCGGATTCAGGCGCAGGTATTCGGCGCTCTTGTGCGCCTTCGCATCGAGGTCGAGCTTGCGCAGTTCGTGCGGCGCGCCGATTTCGAGCAATGCCTGGTGCACGGCCATGCTGGCGGTGCCGGGGGAGTAGTAAAGGATGTACATGGTGTCTCCGGTCGGCGCGAGGGCCGGCGGATTCTACCTGCGCGCGCGCCGCCGGCCGGTGTGCATGACGGCAACCCTCGAAATCGGCGAAACTTGTCGTCCTGCCTCACGATCCGGAGCAAGCATGGCCGTCCAGGAAGCGAAGGTGCCGGACATCGGCAACTACACCAACGTCCCCGTCATCGAAGTCCTGGTGAAGGTCGGCGACACGGTGACGCGCGACCAGGGCCTGGTCACGCTCGAATCGGACAAGGCGACGATGGAAGTGCCGGCGCCGTTCGACGGCGTCGTGCGCGAGATCAAGGTCAAGGTCGGCGACGAGATTTCGGAAGGCACCGTCGTCGCGCTCGTCGAAGCCGCCGACGCGGGCGCGGCGAAGCCGGCCGCGGAAGCGCCGAAGGCCGCGGGTGCCCCCTCGCCGGCACCTGCTGCGGCGGCGCCGGCACCCGCCGCCGCTAAGAGCGAACCGGCGACGCAGGCGCCGGCCGTGGCGGCCCCGGCCGGCGATGCGGGTTCGCCGCGCACGCCGCCGGTCCCGTTCGATGCGAGCGCGGTGATGCCGGACCAGGTCCCGTATGCGAGCCCGGCCGTGCGCCTGTTCGCGCGCGAACTCGGCGTCGACCTCGCGCACGTCAAGGGCAGCGAGCGCAAGGGCCGCATCTCGAAGGAGGACGTGCAGAACTACGTCAAGGCCGCGCTCGCGGGCGGTGCACCGCGCGCGGCGGCGGGCGGCGGTGGCGGCTGGCTCATCCTGCTGCCGTGGCCGCAGGTCGACTTCGCCAGGTTCGGCGCGATCGAGACGAAGGCGCTGTCGAAGATCAAGAAGATCTCGGGCGCGAACCTCGCGCGCAACTGGGCGATGATCCCGCACGTCACGCAGCACGACGAAGCCGACGTCACCGATCTGGAAGCGCTGCGCGTCGCGCTCAACAAGGAAAACGAGAAGGCCGGCATCAAGCTGACCATGCTCGCGTTCCTCATCAAGGCGGTGGTCGCCGCGCTGAAGAAGTACCCCGATTTCAACGCTTCGCTCGACGCGGGCGGCGAGAACCTCGTGCTGAAGAAATACTTCCACATCGGTTTCGCCGCGGATACGCCGAACGGCCTCGTCGTGCCGGTGCTGAAGGATGCCGACCGGAAAGGCGTGATCGAGATCGCGCAGGAAACCGGCGAGCTCGCGAAGAAGGCGCGCGACGGCAAGCTCGGCCCGGCCGACATGTCGGGCGGCTGCTTCTCGATCTCCTCGCTCGGCGGCATCGGCGGCACTGCGTTCACGCCGATCGTCAATGCGCCGGAAGTGGCGATCCTCGGCGTGTCGAAGACGTCGACCAAGCCGCACTGGGACGGTACTGCGTTCGTGCCGCGCCTGATGCTGCCGCTGTCGCTGAGCTACGACCACCGCGTCATCGACGGCGCCTCGGCGGCGCGCTTCACGACCTATCTCGGCCAGGTGCTGGCGGATATGCGCCGCGTGCTGCTCTGAGGCCGACGACATGACCAACACGATCGAAGTCAAAGTCCCCGACATCGGCAACTTCAGTGGCGTGCCGGTGATCGAAATCCTGGTCAAGCCGGGCGACACGGTCGCCAAGGACCAGGGCCTCGTCACGCTCGAATCGGACAAGGCGACGATGGAAGTGCCGTCGAGCGTCGCCGGCGTGGTCAGGGAAGTGCGCGTCAAGCTCAACGACGAAGTCGCCGAGGGCACCGTCGTCGCGGTCATCGAAGCCGATGGCGGCGCCGCGTCGCCTTCGCCTCTCCCGCCTGCGGGAGAGGCCGCGCGCAGCGCGGGTGAGGGGAAGAATGCCAAGTCGTCGCAGGAAGCACCCGCACCCCAATCCTCTCCCATCAGCGGGAGAGGGGAAGCAACTGGCGCTCCGATCGCGGCGCCGAAGGCGGCTGCAGCAAGCGGCCGCAAGGCCGACGTCGAATGCCAAGTCGTCGTGCTCGGTTCCGGTCCGGGCGGCTATACGGCCGCATTCCGCGCCGCCGACCTCGGCCAGGACACCGTGCTCGTCGAGCGTTACGCGTCGCTCGGTGGCGTCTGCCTCAATGTCGGTTGCATCCCGTCGAAGGCGCTGCTGCATGCGGCGCGCGTGATCGACGAAGCCGCGCATGCGGCCGACTACGGCATCGCGTTCGGCGAACCGAAGCTCGATCTCGACAGGCTGCGCGCGTACAAGGACAAGGTCGTCGCGCAGATGGTCAAGGGCCTCGACGGCATGTCGAAGCAGCGCAAGGTGCGCGTCGTCGAAGGCACCGGCATGTTCGTGTCGCCGAACGAGATCGAAGTCGCCGGCAAGGACGGCACGAAGCTCGTGCGCTTCGAGAAGGCGATCATCGCCGCGGGTTCGCAGGCGGTGAAACTGCCGGGCTTCCCATGGGACGACCCGCGCATGATGGATTCGACCGACGCGCTGCTGCTCGGCGACGTGCCGAAGAAGCTGCTCGTCGTCGGCGGCGGCATCATCGGCCTCGAGATGGCCTGCGTCTACGACGCGCTCGGCAGCGAAGTCACCGTGGTCGAACTCATGGACCAGCTCATGCCGGGCGCCGATCCCGACCTCGTGCGCCCGCTGCAGCAGCGCTTGTCCAAGCGCTACGCGGGCGTGCACCTCAAGGTGAAGGTCGCGAAGATCGAAGCCGGGAAGACAGGGCTCAAGGCGACGTTCGAAGGCGAGAAAGCGCCGGAGCCGCAGCTCTACGACCGTGTGCTCGTCGCGATCGGCCGCTCGCCGAACGGCGCGAAGATCGGCGCGGAGAAGGCCGGCGTCGTCGTCGGCGAGCGCGGCTTCATTCCGGTCGACCGACAGATGCGCACGAACGTGCCGCACATCTTCGCGATCGGCGACCTCGTCGGCCAGCCGATGCTCGCGCACAAGGCGACCCACGAAGGCAAGGTCGCAGCCGAAGTCGCCGCGGGCGAGAAGAGCGAATTCGTCGCGCGCGTGATCCCGTCGGTCGCCTACACCGATCCCGAGATCGCCTGGGTGGGCCTCACCGAGACCGAAGCCAAGAAGCAGGGCATCAAGGTCGGCGTCGGCAAGTTCCCGCACGCGGCATCCGGTCGCGCGGTCGGCATCGGCCGCACCGAAGGCTTCACCAAGCTGCTGTTCGACGAGGCGACGCATCGTGTCGTCGGCGGCGGCATCGTCGCGCCGACTGCGGGCGACCTCATCGCCGAGATCGCGCTGGCGATCGAGATGGGCTGCGAAGCCGCCGACATCGGCCTCACCGTGCATCCCCACCCGACCTTGTCGGAGTCGGTCGGCATGGCGGCCGAGGTCTACGAGGGGACGATCACGGATCTTTATCTGCCCAAGAAGAAGGGCTGAGGGCCGAGGGCCGAAAAGTGGCCCAGCGCGCAGCTTTGCCTGTGGGAGCGACGTTCAGTCGCGATGCTCTTGTAGGGCAGGGTGAGGGGCCGAGGCTGCGCTTGCCCCTCCGTTCGCCCTGAGCGCAGGCAGCAGGCAGGATGTCGAAGGGCCGTCCCGGTGGCGTCACGGTCGGGCGGGCGCTTCGACTTCGCCCGCTTCGCGGGCTGCGCTCAGCGCGAACGGAGCTGCGAGGTGTGCCGACCGGCGCAGACAGGTCCCCCCTCAAGGGCGCAGGTCAGCTCCGCTTGGCCGCGTACTTCGCGAGTTCCGCGCCGATCTTCGCTTCGTCGAAGCCGTTGATCTTCGCCTCGCCGATCAGGATCAGCGGCGTGCCGACGCCGCCCGCGGCTTTCCATTCCGCGGCGGCGGACGCGGATTTCTCGATGTCGCGTTCTTCCCATTGCACGTCGTGCTCGGTGAACCAGGTGCGCGCCTTCGCGCAGTAGCCGCAGGTGGCGGTCGCATACATCGTGACCTTCGGCGCATGGATGTCGCTGAGCGGCTGCGCACCGGCGACGGACATGGTGCCGGCGACGAGCGCCAGCGCGAGCAGGGTTCTCCGCAACATCGCACTCCCTCCTGAAGGCGGCGCCGGGCGGCGCCGCTGCGCTTCTCAGAGAGCAGGTACCGGCGATAGTTCCCGCAGCCCACCCCGGGCGCAGCCCCCAAGCGGCGCCGCGATGCTCAGCGCGCGGCCGCGTCGAAGCCGTTGGCGAAGATCGTGTCGCCGCCGATCTCGCAGGTACCCGGCACCTGCGCGTGGGTGAGCGCGATGTCGTCGACGAACCAGCCCTCGCCGGTCTGCGCGGTGTCGGTGCGGTAGAGCCAGCGCAGTTTCACGTTCTGGCCGGCGTACGCGCTGAGGTCGACCTGGCGCTGGGTGAAGCCGAGCTGCCCCGTGCCGGTGAACGCACCCGATCCGGTGGCGACGCCGCACAGGGTGCCGCCATCGGTGATCGTGCCCGGGTAGCCGCCCTCCGGCGTGAGCCGCGTCCAGCTCGTGCCGCCGTTGGTCGAGATCTCGACCACGCCGCCGTCCCAGCCCTGCTCGATGTCCCATGCGGTCCAGAACGACAGCTGCGGCGAGGTGCCCGCGCTGAGGTCGAGTGGCGGCGTGACGAGCGTGACGCAGAGGTTGTTGGCGGCGGTCGACCAGAAGCTCTGTGTACCACCGTGCTTGCGCGCGGTCGACATGTGCCAGCCGGCGTGCTCGATCTGGCCGGGCGTGCGGCTCGGCGCGCCGACGCCCTCCGCCTCGAACAGCGGATCGCCGGGCTCGGCGCCCGATTCGAACGTGCCGTCGTGGTTCGGTCCGGTCGGCGTGGCCGAAAGGCGCACGAGGTTGCCCTCCTCGCTGCCATTGGCCGAGTCGCTCGCACGCACGATGTAGTACTGCGGCGCGCCGCCTGCGACCACGTCGTCGGCCCAGGTGAGTGCGCCGATGTCCGTCGCGATGCGATGCGCGATGTCCGGGACGAAGTCCGCCTCTTCCGAGCGATACACCGAGTACGACGCAGGCCCGCCGCAGGCCGGCTGCGCGCCGGCCCACGCGAGATCGACGCGGCATTGCGCGGCGCCCGCATTCGCCGCCGTGGCGATGCCCGCGAACAGCGGCGGCGCGGTGCAGCTGCCGCTCGTCTGCGCTTCCACGCAGGTCGAAGCCGGCGCGGCGCAGCCGCCGGTCGCGTCGATCGCGACGACGCGATAGCCGTAGGTGACCGCGCCCGAGGCGCTCGTGTCGGACCAGCTGCTCGCCGCGAGTTGCTCGGCGATCGTCTCGAAGTGGCCGCCGCAGCCGCCCTGCGCTCGCTCGACGCGGTAGTTCGCATCCGGAGCCGAACCGCTCCACGCGAGGTCGATGCGATGGTCGCCATTGGGCGTCGCCGCGAGCGTCGGCGTCGCCGGCGCGGTGCACAGGTGCGGTTCGAGCACGAAGAAGCCTTCGTCGATGCCGGTGGCGATCACGTGGCCGCTGCCCGGGAATCGATAGTTGTTCCAGCTGCCGTTGAACTGCGCATGGTCGCTCGCCGGATACGTGTCGAAGTACGCCACCTCGGTGAGCTGGGCGGCGGACAGGTTGTCCATGCGCAGGATGCGCACACCGGCTTCGTAGTTGGACTGGTAGACGTACTGGCCGTGCACGTACAGGTTGTGGTCGATGACGTCGAGCGGACTGTCGTGGTAACCGACCAGCACCGGCGCGTCGAGGTCGGACACGTCGAAGACGTAGGTGCGCGCGGCGTGGCCGAAGTTGCTCTCGTCGAGCTCGTCATCGACGAGCAGGTAACGATGATCGTCGGTGAGCCAGCCCTGGTGCGGGTAGGCGGAGCCGGTGTAGGTGACCGAGGACAGGGTCGCCGGCGCGCTCTTGTCGGTGACGTCCACGATCGCGACCTTGCGCGTCGGGCCGTTGGAGTCGACGCAGATCTCCTTGCCGACGTGCGCCGTGTCCGGGCCTGCATACACCCAGCATTGCGATTCGTGCGTGTAGCCCGCGTCGCCGACGCAGCCGGCGAAGACCGGTTCATCGGGCGTGCTGATGTCGAGCATCTGCAGGCCGCCGCTGTGGGAATCGCCGGGGCAGGTGAGATTGCTGCCGGGCACGTAGGCGAAGCCGGTGTCCTCGTTGATCGAAATCGTGTGGCTGCTGCCGAAGGCGCCGTACCACGCGGTCTCGGCGAACGTCTGCGGTGTCGTCGTCACGCCGCGCAGCGTGGTGAGGTCGAACACCTGCATGCCGTGACCGGGATTGTTGTCGCTGACCACGAACGCGTGGTCGTGATAGACGCGCACGTCGCGCCAGATCGAACTCCCCGTGCCCGCGTGGGTCGGCAGCTTGCCGAGGTACACCGGATGGGTCGGGTCGTCGAGGCGGTAGAACACGGTGCCGTTGTCGGCGCCGACCAGCGCGTACTCGGTGCCGTCGCTGTCGGTCCAGCCCCACAGGCTGTTCGTGCTGCTGGCGGAGAACTCGCCGAGCGGGACGAACGCGAGCAGGTCGATGTTCGAGCACGGATAGATGCCCGCCATGCCGTCGACGCACGGTGTCGCGTGCCTCGGCGCGAGCGCATGCGGCGCGGACGGTCGGGCCGCGAGCTGCGCGGCCATTTCGGGCCGCAGGACTTGAGCCGGCTCCCGCGCGGCGGCGAGCGAGAACGGCAGCAGCAGGGCGCAACAGGCGCGCAGCATGGACATCGGCTTACTCCCCAGCAAGGTCGGTCCGGGCCGGTCGTCGCGACCGGCGCAAGCGGGGGAGTCTAGCAGGCGTGGCGGTGGCCGCCGTCAGCGCGCCCGGCGCCCGGCGCCGCGCCCGGGAGCGTCCGGCCCGGCCGTGTCGACCACGTCGTAGTGGCGCACGAGCGGCTCCATCTCGAGCAGGTAGTCCTCGTCTTCGGGATAGTAGACCGAGCGCTCCGGGTTCTCGCCGGCGAACGCGCGGACGGCGTCCATCGAATCCCACAGCGAGATCAGCACGATCTCGCTGTGCTCGCCCTGCAGGCGCCGCAAGACCGTGATGCCGCGGTTGCCCGGCGTCGCGGCGACGTCCTTGAGCAGGGTGTCCGCGAGATGGGCGACGTAGGCATCCGCCCGTTCGGCCAGCGTGATGCCCCGCCAGATGCGCGCAATCATGTGCCGTCTCCGATGGCTTGCGGCGCCATCTTCGCACGCCCCGCGTGCGTTTTCGTGGCGGCGCCCGGCCGGCGGCGCTAGCGACGGCGGCGAAAACTGCGGCCATAATGCGCCAGCCCCGCGCTGCGGGCGCGGTGGGAGGTCGGAATGGCATGGCTCGGTTGGGTGGTGGCGGTGATCGCGGCCGGCGTCGCCGCATGGCTGATGCGCGCCCTGCGCGCCGAGCGCGGGCGCAGCCATGAGCTCCTGTACGAGAAGATCGATCTCGAGAACGAGCTCGACGAGGCGCGCAACGGCGCTCCCTCGGACAGCGTCGCGCATGCCGCCGCGCACGACGCGCTCGTCGCCGTCGCCAACCGCCTCGACGCGCCACTCGGTTCGGCGCGCGCGCACCTCGAGGACCTCGATGCGCAGATCGTCGATTACCGCGAACGCGTGCGCCAGTTCGATGCTGCCGTGCAGTACTGCCTGCAGCCGGTCGAGATGATCTTCGGCGCCGACAAGGCGACGCTCGACCAGCTCATGAGCCACGTCGAAGGCGCGCGGCGCAAGCTGTTCGAAGCGCGCGCCGCACTGCAGAAGAGCCCGCTGCACCTGGCCAAGGGTCCGCTCGACGGCGGCCTCGGCGAGATCGACGTGCTCGCCGACTACGCGCGCGCCCTGCGCATTCCGCCGGCCGATGCCGCGCCCGCCGCGGTATCCGCCGCGCCGCCGCCGGCGGAGCCCGTCGCGGACGAACACACGCTCGCGTCCTGAGGCGATGGTTGCGCTGGTACTGGGCGCGAGCGGTGCGGTCGGCCGTTTCCTGCTGCCGCGCCTCGCCGCCGCCGGCGACGTGCTCGCCGTGAGCCGCACGCCGCACGCGTCCGCATCGGCACGCCTGCACTGGATTGCCGCCGACCTCGACGGGGGGCGGCCGCCGCTGCCCGCGCTCGAGGTGGTCTACAGCTGGGGTCCGCTGGATGGGTGCGCGCGCTGGAACGCGCCCACGCCACTCGGGGCGGCGCGCGTCGTCGCGATCGGTTCGATGAGCATCGAAAGCAAGCAGGCCTCCACCGACCCGCACGAACGCGAGGTCGCCGCACGCGTGCGGGCGGCGGAGCAGGCGCGAGCCCACGCTGCCGAGGGGCGCGGCAGGGCCTGGACCGTGCTGCGGCCGACCCTGATATACGGCGCCCGCGGC
>NZ_JBQCFP010000023.1:0-133923 GCF_051958935.1 Dokdonella sp.
TGCGCTGACGGTGCACGGCACGCGATCCCTCGCGCGCCCCCTTCGGGCCTTTCGGCCGCCGCCCGCCGGCGACGAGGGGACCCCGGTGGAGCACGAGCAAGAGCGGAAGCGAGAAGAGAGCAGGAGCGGAAAGAGTAGGAGCGGGAAGAGCAGGAGCAAGAGGAAGGAGCCTCACCCGTCGTCGTCCCGGCGAAAGCCGGGACCCAGCATCTCCGGCTTCGATACGAAGAGCTGGATTACGGCTTGCGCCGGAATGACGGCCTTTGCTTCGGCGTTTGCTCTTGCTCTCCCAGCACCTCGGGCGGGATCAGCCCGCAGCGTCGGCGCGGCGGCACCGCGCTCGCCGTAGACGTGATGAGGCCGCGACTGCCTCAGGGCTCGAAGCCGTCGCGGAAAATGATGTCGCTCGCGTCGGGGGCACAATAGACCGCGATGTCGGTGACGGCGGCCTCCACGGTGCCGCTGCCGTTGGACACCGTGCAGGCCTGGGATGCCGGCTGGGCCATGATCGTGACCTCGTACGCCGAGCCGTAGGGCAGGGTGCCCGCGAACGCGAAGCTCGTCGCGTCGGGCGCCACCGATTCGGGTGAGCCGCCATTGAGGGACAGCGTGAGGCCGTTGCCGGAAAGGCCATCGACCGTGCCGCCGATCGCGAACTCATCCGGCGCGAAGGCCGCTGTCAGCGTGCAATCGGAGACCAGCGGACCGGCCGAGTAGATCGGCGCGGTGAACGTGCCCGGGCAGCCGCCGACATTCTCGATGTGCTGGCCGATGCCCGGCGTCACGGTGAACGGGAGCGTGGATCCGAGCGTCACCGACTGCGGCATCGACGGATCGATCGATCCGATGCCGACGACCTGCGGCGTGGCGGTGACCATCTGCGGCGCATCGGGCACATCGACGAACACCGCGTTCGGCGTGCCCGGCGTGCCGTTGCCGCCGCCCAGCGTGTTGATGCCCTGGACGTAGACGATGTGCCGGCCGGGTGCTAGGCCGGTCAGGCCAAGGTCGCCCCGTACGGTTTCGGTGGTGCCGTTGAATGCGCCGTCGACGGCGGCCAGTGCAATCGGCGCGGCACCGGGTTCCCACGGCAGCCGATCGATATAGGCGTTCGCGGCGCGGATCGGGAACGACGTCTGCGTGCCGGACTTGTAGCGCTGGTCGTCGATGGTCGCCGAAATCGTCGTGTACGGCCCGCCGGCACCGGTCGCCGGCGCACTCGCCGTGATGCCATAGGCATCAGGTCCGCCCGGCAACCGGAACGGTGCGGCGGCCGCGCGTGCGGCGTAGCGCAGTGCCGCGAAGTTTTTCGGGTAGGTGGTCGACGTGAAGGTGCTGCACGACTCGAAGAACTGCACGCCAAGCTCGATCGTGTACGCCGGCACGCCGAGCGTGCCGTAGAAATTGTCGTCGGTCGCGCCGTCGGTCGGGTACAGCGAATCGGACTGTTCCGGCGTGTAATTGTTGAACCAGGCCAGGCGTCGGCCCAGTGTCTGCAGCGGGGTTCGATTCGGGGCGGCATTCGTCGTGTCGCCCCACGGCCACAGCACGAGCTGCGAATAGCTGTGGATGTCGAAGAAGAGGCCCGCGTAGTCGTCGGGCGAGGCGACGCTCACGTCGTCGGGGCGTCGGTCGGGCAGCACGCCACCGCTGTAGGCGCCGCTGGTGCCAGGCGTACCGGCAACGTAGGCGACGAGGTTCTGCGTTTCCGGTTCGGATGCGGCCGTCGGACCCCGATAGGTCTCATCGCATTTGCTGCCGCTCGACCCCTGACCATTGGTGATGTTCCAGTGAAACGGGAAGTTGCGGTTGAGGTCGATGCCCGCCCAGTTCGCATTTTGGGTGCAATTGCCGTTGGCGGTATCGGCGTTCTTGCGCCAGGAAAGACCCGTTTCGGCCTTCTTGCGTCCATCGGGGTTGGCCTGCAGCACGAAGCGGAAATCGACATGGTCGACCAGCCACGTGGCTTCCGGGTCGGTGCCGTAACCCTGCACGAGCCATTCGGCCATGCGCGTCAGCAGTTCCGCCGGCGTGTACTCGCGCGCATGGATGGAGCCGAACACGACCATCTTCGGGCGATTCGGGTCCGCTGCGGCGGTGGCGAGGTTCGTCACGCGCAGCGCGCGCATCTCGTAGCCTTGCGCCGAATTCTGGGTCTTGCGCCAACTCGGTCCGATCGAATGCACTTCGACGAGGTCGGCATGCACGGCGGCGAGGTCGTCCATCGTCTGGTACGTGCCTTCGACCGTGCGATAGCACGTATAGCCGGGAATGCCGGGATAGCCGCCATCGGTGAACTGGGGCGTGCGCGCGTCGATCGCGTCGCGTATCGTCGCGTAGAAGCTGCGCATGCGCGCGGTGTCGGCCGCGTCGATCGAGACGGTGAGGCCGGCCTCTTCGAGCTGGCGGATGCCCTCGTCGTCGGTATCGACGCGCAGCACCTGGCGTTCGGTATCGACGATCACATGCTGGAACAGGGCCGCACCACGCACCAGGGCGGCTTGGTCCGGGAAATGAGCCTCGACGAACCATTCGTCGGCGTGGGCGACGGTGACGCCGGCAGCGGCGATCGCCAGCGTCAGCAGGGTCTTGCGCATGGATGGTCCCTCGGGCAATCCCTCGATCCTAGCAGGACGCCCGCCGGCCGCCACGCCGCAGCGCGGCGTTCCGTGATGCGCGCCCGCTACTCGATCTGCTCGCGCGCCCAGTGCGCGTCGAGCGCTTCCATCGCGTCACGCGGCTTCAGCTTCGCGGCCTTGTCCCAGGCTTCGGCGACCTCGTCCTCGCGCTTGTCGCCGTGCAGCAGGAGCAGGCCGTTGCCGTACTCGACCCAGGCGATCGGCGCGGCCGGCGTGAGCTTCAGCGCCTGCTTCAGATGCTTCTCCGCCTCGCTCGCGCTCGCGCCGTAGGTGAGCTTGGCGAGCATGCCGCCGACCTTGCCGACGATTTCGGCGTGGTAGAGGCCGAGTGCAGTTTCCGCCTCGGCGTGCCTGGGCGCGAGTTCGAGTGCGGCATCGAGCGATTCGCGCACCTTGCCGGCGAGTCCCTGGGCGAGCGCCTTGGTGATCGAGATCGTCTGGCTCAGCCGTCCGATCGCGAACGCGCGCCGGTAGTGGCTGTTCGCCTCGTCGGGCAGGGCGGCGACGGCGGCCTCGGCGAGCGCGATGAGTTCCTCGTAGCGCGCGGTCTTCGCCTTGTCGTCGTCGATGAGGTAGGTCGCGTGGATACCGCCGGCCTTGATCGCGACCGACGCGCCGAGCGCCTTCAGCGCGACGCCCGCGTCGTACGCCTGGTGGAAATCGCCGCGATGGAATGCGCGCCATGCATCCTGCAGCCTCGTCGCGATCGCGCCCGCGTCCTTGCCGAGACCGGGCCGCTTCTTCAGCAATGCGGCGACATGCTTCTCGTCGGGAAACGGCTCCTGGTCACCCGCGTGAAGATCTTTCCACGCCTTGGCGAGCCTGTCGCCGGCGTAGTCGAATGCCTTGTCCGGGTGCGGGAACGCGGCCCAGCCTTTCTTCGCCATCGGGGAGTCCTCGGGGCAAGCGATGCGCGCGGAAGTCTGCCGTGCCTGAACCCCCAGCGTCACGCCGCCCTGCGGCAAGCCGCTACACTCCAGGGATGAACCCGCCGCGCCCGAATCTTGCCGCGCGCGCCGCCGAGCTGCGAGCGCGCATCGAAGACGCCAACTACCGCTATCACGTGCTCGACGAGCCGGACATCGCCGACGCCGAGTACGACCGCCTCATGCGTGAACTCGAAGCGCTCGAAGCCGAACACCCGGAGCTGGCGACGCCGGACTCGCCGACGCAGCGCGTCGGCGCGGCGCCGTCGAACGCATTCGCCAAGGTGCGCCACGACGTCCCGATGCTGTCGCTCGCCAACGCGTTCAGCGACGGGGAAGTCGAGGACTTCGTGCGCCGCATCGTCGAGCGCGTCGATGCCGCCGACCCGTCGTTCTCGGTCGAGCCGAAATTCGACGGCCTCGCGATCAGCCTGCGCTACGAAGACGGCGTGTTCGTGCGCGGCGCCACGCGCGGCGACGGCGAGGAGGGCGAGGACGTCAGCGCGAACCTGCGCACGATCAAGGCGATCCCGCTGCGCTTGCGCGGCGAAGGCTGGCCCGCCGTGCTCGAGGTGCGCGGCGAGGTCTACATGCCGCGCGCGGGCTTCGAGGCGTACAACGAAAAGGCGCGCGCGTCGGATGGCGCGATCAAGCCGCTGATCAACCCGCGCAACGCCGCTGCGGGGAGCCTGCGCCAGCTCGACCCGCGCATCACCGCGCAGCGGCCGCTCGCGTTCTACGCCTACGCGCTCGGCGTAGTGCAGGGCGGTGAGTTGCCGTCGTCGCATTCCGAGGTCCTGCGCACCCTGCGCGGCTGGGGCTTCCCGGTCAGCGAACTCGTCTCGACCGCGCGCGGCGCGCGCGGCTGCCTCGAATACTACCGGCGCATCGGCGAGCGCCGCGATGCGCTGCCGTTCGACATCGACGGCGTCGTCTACAAGCTCGACGACCTCGCCGCGCAGCGCGAACTCGGCTTCGTCGGGCGCACGCCGCGCTGGGCGATCGCGCACAAGTTCCCCGCGCAGGAGCAGCAGACCGTCGTCGAGGCGATCATCGTCAACATCGGCCGCACCGGCGCGGCGACGCCCGCGGCGAAGCTCGTGCCGGTGTTCGTCGGCGGCGTCACGGTGACCAATGCGACCCTGCACAATGCAGACCAGGTCGCGCGGCTGGACGTGCGCGTCGGTGACACCGTGATCGTGCGCCGCGCGGGCGACGTGATCCCGGAAGTCGTGCGCGTCGTGCCCGAGCTGCGCCCCGCGCGCACGAAGCCGTGGCACATGCCGAGCCATTGCCCGATCTGCGGTTCGGACATCGTGCGCGAGGAGGGCGAAGCCGTCGCGCGCTGCACCGGAGAACTCACCTGCGCCGCGCAACGCACGCAGGCGGTGTTCCATTTCGCGTCGCGGCGCGCGATGGACATCGACGGCCTCGGCGAGCGCTACATCGAGGACCTCGGCGATCTTGGCTACCTGCGCTCGGTCGCCGACCTCTATGCACTCGGTCTCGACGACCTGCTGGAGATGAAGCGCCGCGCCGACGAGCGCGACGGCACGACGCCCGAAACGGTGAAGGCGGGCAAGGTCGCGACGAAGTGGGCGGAGAACCTCATCGAGGCGATCGCCCACAGCCGGCGCACCACGCTCGCGCGCTTCCTCTACGCGCTCGGCATCGAGCATGTCGGCGAGAGCACGGCGAAGGTGCTCGCGACGTGGTTCGGCGAACTCGAACGCGTGCGTCACCTGCCGTGGCCGATCCTCAAGCTCGTGCCCGACATCGGCGGTGAGGTCGCGCGAGCGATCGACGCGTTCTTCCAGCAGCCCGGCAACCAGCAGGTCATCGACGACCTGCTCGCGCGCGGCGTCGAGGTGACCGACGCGCATGCGCCGTCGCCCAAGCTCGCGCGCCAGCTCGACTTCGCCAATGTGCTCGCGCAGGCCGAGATCCCCAAGCTCACCGCCAAGCGTGCGGATCAACTCGGAGCCGCGTTCGATTCGATCGACGCGGTGATCGCGGCGGACGCGGATGCGCTCGTCGCCGCGGGCTTGCCGGCCGACACCGCGGCTGCATTGCGTGACTACCTCGACGACGCGGCGGGGCGCGCACTGCTCGAGCGTTGCGCGCGTGCGCTCGAGCACCTGCGGAAGGCGGTGCCCGCCGCGGCGAATGCCCGAGAGGGCGTGCTCGAAGGGCAGACCGTCGTGCTCACCGGAACGCTCGCCGCACTCACGCGCGACGACGCGAAGTCGACGCTCGAGGCGCTTGGCGCGAAGGTCGCGGGTAGCGTGTCGAAGAAGACGAGTTTTGTCGTTGCCGGCACGGAAGCGGGTTCGAAGCTCGACAAGGCGCAGGAACTGGGCGTGGAGATCTGGGACGAGCAGCGCCTGCTCGAATTCCTGGCGAAGCACGCGGCGCGTTGACGCGGCGAACCGCTCTCGCGGCCTCAGCCCGGGGACGCGCCGTCGTCCGTGTCGGCGTCGTCGCGCAGATGGCCCGAACCGAAGCCGATGCCGGCGCCGAGGCCCATGCCGGCGCCCATGCCACCGCCACCGCCTCCGCCGCGCCCGCTTCTCCCTTCGCCTTTGTCGCCGTCGCCCTTGCCGCGCCCACCGCCTCCGCCGCCACCGCTGCCCGGGCGTGTCGGGCCTTGGCGCGGGATCGCGACCGACGCAGGAATCGGATCGAGGTCGAGCGCCTCGCGCACGAAATTTCGCAGCGACACGACGAGATCGTGCGTGTGGATCGGGCGGCCTTCGGCGAGCTCGGTCGCTGCACGCGCGGCGAGGTGCACCTGCTCCTCGGTGCCGAGCAGGATGATGTCGGACAACGCGGCCTCGACCGCGTCGCGCATGCGTCGCGTACGATCGCTGCCGGCCGGTCCGCCCCCTTCCTGCTCCGCCACCCGGCGCAGGTCGCGCAGGTGCGTGGGGTCGACCGCGAGGTCGCCCGTGAACGAGCCACCGAGCGTCTTGTACGCGGCGATCAGGGTGCGCAGGCGCTCGTTGATCTGCCGGTTCTCGCGCTCGCGCCGCTGCTGGATCGTCTGCATCGCGAGCAGGCGGATGCCGACGCCGATCAGGGTGATCACGGCGAGCCCGAGCAGGGTGGAGAGCAGGGCCTGCCAGGAGCTGAAATCGAGATTACGCATGCACGAACTCCGCCGGCCAGCCGCGTCACGCTACAGGGTAGCGGCCGCGGCGGCGGAGCGCGACCGGAGTCCGCGTGCGTGAAGCCGGTGCGCTGGTCACCTGCGGGGCGAGTGGCGAGGGCACGCCGATCTGCACTCACATACCCCGTTCGCTCGAGCGCAGCTCGCGCAGCGAGCGGAAGCGCGACGCGCGCGAGGATTCGAACGCCCTTCGACTCCGGGGCTGCGGACCTTGGCGGCGACGAAGGTGGGCCCCTGTTCGCCGAACTCGAGCAGCGTGGACAACAGCTGCGCGACCAGGCGCACCATCGACACCATCTCGCGCGCGCCGACGCGGTCCTGGCGCAACCATCCCGCGGCGCGGAAGCGTTCGTAGATCCCATTCGCACGCACGTTCAGCGGTGCATCCGGCGGTTCGCCTTCCTCGTCCTCCCACGGGTCGTCGCTGAGCAGGTAGCGCTCGATCGCGGCGGTGATTTCGCGGCGCGCGATGCCCTGGCTCGGCGGCATCGGCGCGTCGGGGCCGAAGAATTCGTCGAACAGGCGGCACAGCAGCAGCCAGTGGTGCTCGCGGTTGGGTGAGGCGAGCGGGCCGACAGGCCCGATGGAACGAGCGAGAACAGCAGCGGATGATCCTTCTCCGTCATGCCCGGTCCAAATCCCCTTCGTACGTGTGCCGCAGTGGCGGAAGAGCGGTAGGCTACATGGTTTCGCCCATGGATTTCAGGCGTCGACGGGATGCAGACGCGTACACTGCGCGGGCATCGCGCGGGTCCGCCATCGCCTCGACAACGTACATGAACACCACCATCGTTCCCCTTGGCGATACGCGCAAGGTCGCCGCCCTGCGCTCGCGCGCATCGCTGTATGCGCTGGTCCGCGCCTTCTTCGCGGCGCGCGGCGTGCTCGAGGTCGAGACGCCGATGCTCGGCGCGGCCGGCAACACCGAGCCGAACATCGAGAGCTTCAGTACGGCGTTCACGGGCAGGGCGGACGCAGGCACGCGCGAGCGCTGGTTGCGCACGTCGCCGGAATTTCCGCTCAAGCGCCTGCTCGCCGAAGGCATCGGCGATTGCTACGAACTGGGCCGTGTATTCCGCAACGGCGAAGCAGGCCGGCGCCACAACCCCGAGTTCACGATGCTCGAATGGTATCGCATCGGCTGGGATCACCAGCGGCTCGTCGAGGAAACGGTCGAGCTCGTGCAGGCCGCGCTCGCGGCCAGGGGATGTTCCGCCGAGGTCACCCGCTATTCGTATCGCGATCTGTTCGCGCAAGGCGTCGGCATCGATCCGTTCACGGCATCGCTCGATGCGCTGCAGGCGCCGCTCGCGGACGTGCGCATCGAAGGCGAGGGCCTGGCGCGCGACGACTGGCTCGACCTGCTGCTCACGCATCGCTTGCAGCCGGCGTTTCCGCGCGATCGCATCACGGTCGTGACCGATTTCCCGCCGAGCCAGGCCGCGCTCGCGAAGATCCGCCACGACGACCCGCCGGTGGCCGAGCGCTTCGAGTTGTACCTGGGGCCGTACGAGCTCGCCAACGGCTATCACGAACTCACCGACGCGGCCGAACAACGCGCACGCTTCGAGCGCGACAATCTGCGCCGGCGCGAACGCGGCCAACGCGAAGTACCGCTCGACGAGCGGCTGCTGGCGGCATTGCCGTCGATGCCCGCCTGCGCCGGAGTCGCACTCGGCATCGAGCGCCTGCTCATGTGCCTGGCGCGTACCGATGCGATCGCCGACGTACTCGCATTCCCGTTCGCCGACGCGTAGGGCGGGTCGAACCGCTAGGGCGGAGCCGCCAGGGCGGGAGGAGCCGCGTAGGGCGGGTCGAGCCGCGCAGCGGCGAGTCCCGCCGAAGCGCCGCGGACCAAGCGCAAGCGCGTGGCCGCAAGAACGGCGGCATGCGCGATTCGCGTACCTCCCCTACGCAATCGGACTCATGCCGGCGGGCGGCGGACCCGCGAAACGACGCGCTCGCCTCCTCCATGGCCGCCGCGTGCAGCGGCGGCCATGGAGTGGATCAGCGCAGCGCCAGTGCGCGCTCGCGGCGCTCCTGCAGGCTCATGTCCGCCTGGTTCACGAGGCGCAAGTCGCGCAGTTCCCACGGCGCACCGAGTGCGATCGCCGTGGTGTCGTAACGCAGTTCGACCCGGCCACGGCCGGCATCGAGCCATGCGGCCGATTGCGCGAGCGCGGCCGGATGCAGCGCGCCGTCGGCACCGGTGCCGTACAGCACGCCGCTGACGCCGTAGCGGCTCGCAACGGCGACTTCGATGCCGACCGAGAGCGCGATGCCGCTCGCGTCCACGCGCGTGACGCTGCCGTCGAGCCGCGCGACCGGGAGGCTCACCGCGAACGCGGTCTTCGCGTCGCGCGGGATCGCGAGCGGGCCGGACGCGACGCCGAACGCGTGGACTTCCCACAGGCCGGGACCACCGGCATGCGCGACGTCGGGCGTGACGCCGGCGAGATAACTGCCGTCCTTCTGGCGCACGAAATCGACCGGCTGGCTCGTTCCGTCCGGTGCACTGACGAGGCCGCCCAGGCGATCGAGTGCTGCGCCCCCGAGGTTCGCGCGAATACGCAGCGTATCGCCGCCGGCAATTCCGTCGCGGTCCGCCGCGATCGCGAGCACGAGCGCGCTGTCCGGTTCGAATACGTGCACGAGGTAGCTGCCGCGCGCGGTCGGCACCGCGAGGTCGAGGTTGCCCGCGCCGACCACATCGGCGAGTCGCAGCACGAGGCTCCCCTGCGGCACGTCCATGCCGGCAGCGCGCAACGCGTCGACGTCGCCCGCGCTGCGGATCGCGGTGGCATTGTCGAGGTGGTGCCCATCGACGCGCAATTGCACGTCGCTCGCGGCGATCGCCGCTCGGGCGTCGCCGCCATGCGGACTCAGGCGCACCAGTGCGCCGGGCGCGCTCAGTGCGAGGCGTATGCCGCGCTGAAGCTCGGCTTCGCTCGCATCGATCCAGTATTCGCGACTTTCGGCGACATGCGCGCGCGGAGCCGCGTCGAGAGCCTGTGCCGCGTCGAGCGGCCACGACAGCGCGACCGGCGCGCGATCGAGATTCGAGGTATCGAGCCGTGCCGTGCGGCCGACGAGTTGCGTGGCGACGAGGTCGTGCGGCGCGCGCGCGAGCAGGTGCAGGGATTCGCCCGCCTGGGCGCCCGCGGGGAACGCGCCGGCGGCGAACGTCACGAGGGCCGCGAGGGACAACGAACGGTGCTGTGCAATGGACATGATCGTTTCCTCAGAGGTCGTTGCGCAGGATGGTGTCGAGGCCGAAGCAGGCGCGACGGCTCTGGTTGTGGCTGAGCGGTTCGCCGCCGGCCATGCGGGCGGTGTCGTAGAACCACACGCGTCCTGCCGCCGCCGCGCTGCTGCATTCGATGAAGCCGTCCGAGCAGCTGCTGAGCCATGCCTGCGTGATCTCGAGGCCGACGTTGAGGGTGTAGCCGCCGCAGTAGCTGTCCGAATCCCACACCGCGGTTTCGACGTCGCTGCCGACCACGTCCCAGAAGCCTTTCGGCAGGGCCGGGCGGCCGGACGTGCCGTAGAGGTTGTTCTGGTTGTAATAGGCCATCCAGCTCGTCTGCTGCTGGCGCACTGCGTCGCTCTGGTAGCCGAGCAGCCATCCGACTGCATTTTCGAACACGTTGCCGGCGATCACCGCATTGGCGAGCGGCGTGCCTGCGCTCGACGGCGCAAGCGCATTGACCCAGCGGATCTTGCTGATGATCGCGGGATAGCGGCTGTCGTACGTCGGGTTCGACATGATCCAGCGCATCACGTTGCCGCCGTTGGAATGCGTGACGACGACGAGATCGGTGATGCCGCGGCTGTTGATGAAACTCGTGAGCTGGCCGGCGAGGCAGCCTGCCGCGCGGCTGTCCCACATGTACTGGTTGAAGTCGCAGTTGATGACGACGTAGTTGGCCTGGTTGACGAGCCCCTGGCGAACCGAGTTGACCATCGCCGGCTGCCAGTAGTCGTTGTAGGCGTCGGTCTGGCTGCCCGTGCCATGGACGAAGGCGACACCGGTGGTGGCGGTGGCCGCGCGCACGGTCGTAGCGGCTGCGGCGAGCAGCAGCGCGAAAGCGGTACGTAGCATGTCCTCTCCCTCCCTGGCCGCGCGGCAGGGCGCGCGACCGTTTCGGGCCCACGGCGTTTCGTGGCGGAACGCGTCCCTGCGGCCGTCGAACGACGCGGCCGGAGCATGAACGGAAAGCACGCGCCGACGGGATCTCCCCATTCCGTACGGCTGCGTATTGATGAAGGTATCGATGTGGAAAGCCGGCGTCAATTTGCGGGTGCAGCATTTGCGGCGCACGCGGTGCGATGCCCCGGGTGTGATGCATTGAGCTGAGTGGCGAGGGGCGAGAAGCTGCGGTTCACGCGTTCGTCGTGAGCCAAGGGTCTTTGCCATGCCGTTCGCGCCGGGCGTAGCCCGCGTAAGCGGGCGGAGGTCGAAGCGCCTGCGAGACCAGGGGAGTGTTCCGGACGCCGGCCCTTCGACTAGGCCTTCGACCCGCGCCCAGGGCGAACGGATGACAGGCGGGAACGTCGACCCATCGCCGATCGCGATGCTTCAGCCATCAGCCATCAGCCCTCGCCGTCAGCCCGGCCCTCGGCCTTCGCGCGAAGCGCCCGCACGCAGCGCGCCCAAACAGATCGCCGCCGCAAGCGTAGCGATGCCGCCGGCGGCGAGGAATGCCGTGCGGCCCCCATCAACGTGCCAGAGCGCGCCGGCCAGCCAGGCGCCCAGTACGCCGCCGCCGCCCGACGAGAAGCCGTAGAACACCCCTTGCGCGTGCCCATTCATGCGCCCGGGAAAGAAGCGGGCGAGCAGTTGCATGCAGGCGGCGAAGAGCGCCGCGAAATTGAGTGCATGGGTCGCCTGGGCGAGCACCATGACGGGCACGTTCTCCGGCAGCAGCGCGGTGACGCACCAGCGGAGCGCCGCGGAGACGAGCGCGACGAGCAGCACGGTGCGTGCGTCCCAGCGGCCGAAGATGCGCGCCGAGGCGAAGAACAGCGCGATTTCGGCGGCGACGCCGATCGCCCAGTACGCGCCGAGCGTGGACGGCCGGTAGCCGTGCTGTTCGAGGTAGATCGAGAAGAACGTGTAGTAGGGGCCGAACGACATCTGCGCGAGCAACGTCACCGCGAAGAACGCGAGGACTTCGGGCCGCAGGAGGCGCTCGCGAAAGTCGCTGCCGGACCCGGAAGCGGCGATCGCCGCCGGTCCGTAGTCGTTGGCGAAGCTGCTCGCGACGAGGCCGACGAAGAGCGGCAGCATGAACCACGGCAGCCAGGTGACAGCGACGTGGTCGAACGCGACGCCGAAACCGGCGACGACGGCGATGAAGCCGATCGAACCCCAGACGCGGATCGTGCCGTAGCGTTCGCTGCGCGCGCCGAGGTGCGAGAGGGTCAGCGCCTCGAACTGCGGCATCACCGCGTTCCAGGCGAAGCAGAACACGACCATCGTCGCGAACAACCCGCCGAAATCGAGCGGAAGCACGAATGGCACGAAGCTCGCGAGGGCGATGGCGCAGCCGATGCGCAGCCAATGCACGGGCGCCGCGGAACGTGCGGCGAGCCAGCTCCAGCTGCTCGGCGCGACGATGCGCGTGCCGTACCACAGGCTCATGAGCAGGCTGATCGCGGCGACGTCCTGGCCGCGCGCCTTGAGGAACAGGCTCCAGTACGGCGAGAACGCGCCGAGCGCGGCGTAGTAGGCGAGATAGAAACTCGCCAGGCGGCGCGCGGGAATCGGCTCGGTGGTCATGCGGGTCCTTCCACGCCGGCCTCGCCGTGGCCGTGGCCGTTCAGAACTCGAGCTCCACCGCCGCGCAGAGGTAATCGATCATCGGCGCGATGCGCTTGTAGACGTCGACGACGTGCGGCAGCAATTCGTCCGAGCAGGCCAGCGCGTCGTCGAACGATTGCCCCGCCGCGTAGTTCTTGCGCTTGAGGTCCTCGACGAGTTCATGCGCGGGGTCGACGCCGCGCGGCGGCCGCACGAGGCTCTCGCCGTAGAACTCGAAGCGCTCGCGGAACGCCTTGCCACGCGTCGCCTTCTTCCATGCCGCGGGGTTGCCTTCGAGGAATTCGCGCACTTTCTTCAGGGTTGCCGGTTCCGGATGCCAGAGGCCGCCGCCGGCGAAGCAGTCGCCGGGCTGGATGTGCAGGTAGAACGAAGGCGCCTCGATCTCGCGCCGGCGTTCGTGCGCGAAGCGCGCTCCGGCCCAGGTCTTGTAGGGCGCCTTGTCGTTGGCGAAGCGCGTGTCGCGGTGGATGCGGAACAGCGAGCCGCCCTGCGCGCGCGGGTCGGCGACGTAGCGCGGGCTGATCTTCGCGAGCGGCGCCTGCAGGTCGCCGATGAGATGCAGGAACGGCTGGCGCAGCACGTCCTCGTAGCGTGACTTGTTCGCTGCGAACCAGGTGCGGTTGTTGTTGCGCGCGAGGTCGCGCAGGAACTTGAAGGTGGCGGCGGAGAAGTAGGTCGTGGCCAAGGCGGCGGAGCAGGGCAGGTGGAAACGGGCATTGTAGGCCGCAAGGCGGCTGCGTGGCGTGCCTTCACAGTTCGTGGCCCCAGCGCTCGAGCGCGTCGAGCAGGGGCACGTGCATGGCAGGCAGGTCCGGCATCGCGCGCAGGCGCGCGATCGTCGCGAAATAGTCCTCGCGCGTGAGTGCGGTCATCGGCGTCGCCGTGTCGAGCCGGCGTCGGCGGAAGCCTTCCCAGCGCTCGTGCTCGATCGCATCCAGCGTCTCGGGCCAGTTGCGTGCGCGGTAGCGGAACAGCAGCTCCGGATAGCGCGGGTCGCGGAACGGAAAGGTGCGCGCGCCGAGCTGCTCCGGCGGCGTTTCGCGAACGGCGCGGAACAGGCGCTTGTCGGCCTCGGACGGGAAGCCCTCGTACAGGGCGAGTTCGGGGTCGGTCGCCGCGGCCGGCGTGCGCACGGTCGCGAACACGCGCTGCAGCTTCTCGGCGCGGCCTCCGACGCCGCCCCGCCGCGCGTGTTGCGCGGGGGCGCGATGGGGACGGCGCGCGTTGCGCGCGTGATCCACGCCCCTGAGCACGCTGAGCGGCGCGAGCGCGGGCGATCGGTTCGCGTGGATCGCCTTGAGCGGGATGCGCTCGACGCCTTCGGGCAGGTCCGCGCGCGGGGTGAACACGCGATCGGCGATCCCGTCGGAGTCGAGTTCGAGCAGCGACGCGGGATCCGTATCGAGGTCGTACGCGATCACCGCATTGGGCTGGGTCGGGTGTTGCGCGAGCGGCGCGATGATCGCGATGCAGCCGCGGCTCGCCGGATAGCGCGACGACACGTGCAGCAGCGGCGTCATGCGCGCGACGTCGAGCAGCTCGAACGCGCGCTGCTTGCGTCGCAGCGCGAAGTAGAACTCCCACAGCCGCGGCTGGCGCACGCGCAGCAGGCGGGCGAGGCCGATCAGCGCCTCGACGTCGGACACCGCGTCGTGCGCGCGCGCTTGGGCGATGCGGTTGGCGCCGGCGAGATGCTCGAGGCGGAAGCTCGGTGAGCCGTCCTCGCGCCGCGGCCATTCGATGCCGTCGGGACGCAGCGCGTAGCTCATGCGTGCAAGGTCGATGAGGTCCCAGCGCGAGTTGCCGTCCTTCCACTCGCGCTCGTACGGGTCGTGGAAGTTGCGATAGAGCAGGTTGCGCGTGAACTCGTCGTCGAAGCGCAGCGAGTTGTAGCCGACATTGCAGGTGCCGGGTTCGGCCATCTGCTCGTTGACGCGCGCGGCGAATTCCGCCTCGACGACGCCGTCACGCTGCATCTGCTGCGGCGTGATGCCGGTGATGAGGCAGGCCTCCGGATGCGGCAGCACGTCGCTCGCCGGCCGGCAGAAGAACGAAATCGGTTCACCGACCGGCTCGAGGTCGAGCGTCGTGCGGATCGCGGCGAACTGGGCCGGGCGGTCGCGGCGCGGGTCGGCGCCGGTGGTCTCGTAGTCGGGCCAGAGGAAGGTCTGCGTCATCGATCGGAGCCTAGCGCAGGGTTTCCTCGCGCCGAGGCCTTGCTAGACTCTGCGATACGCCGCCAGGAACGACTGCATGCGAACCCCGGACGAGAACAACCTGATCTGGATCGACCTGGAGATGACCGGGCTGGATCCGGACAACGATTCGATCCTGGAGATCGCCACGGTCGTCACCGACAAGGACCTCAACTTCCTCGCCGAGGGCCCCGAGTTCGCGATCGGCCATCCGCCCGAGCGGCTCGAGGCGATGGACGACTGGAACCGCAACCAGCATCGCAAGTCCGGGCTGTGGCAGCGGGTCGTCGATTCGAACATCGACCTCGCGACGGCCGAAGCCCTCACGATGGAGTTCCTCGTGCAGTGGGTGCCGGCCGGCAAGTCGCCGATGTGCGGCAACTCGATCTGCCAGGACCGGCGCTTCCTGCATCGGCTGATGCCGCGGCTCGAACGCTTCTTCCACTACCGCAACCTCGACGTGTCGACGATCAAGGAACTCGCGCGCCGCTGGGCGCCGGAAGTCAGCCGCGGCTTCACCAAGGATTCGGCGCATACCGCGCTCAGCGACGTGCGCGATTCGATCGCGGAGCTGTGCTATTACCGGCCGTTCATGGGCCGCCTCGCCGGGACGCTCGAAGCGCCCTGAAAAGCGGCCGCACGCACGCGCTGCGGCACGGCCGTGTCCGCGATGCGGCGCGCCGCCAGCCTACGCCGGGGCATCGGCGAGCAGCGGAACGGTCGGCTATGGTCCGGGCTCGGTCACGCACTGGAACGGCGCGATCCCGGCCGGCGGCAGCGTGACGATCACGGTCGCACGGCGGTGCGCAGATGAACCGTCGCGAGCGGCGCCGGCTCGGCGCCGCTCGCGAACATCGATTCAGTGGAAGTCGCGTGAGGCGAAGCCGAGTTCCGGCAACAAGGGGCTGTAGTCGTACAGCCGCTTCGCGATCAGGTGATGGACGCCGTCGCTCGCCTCGAGCACGCCATCCACGGCCATCACGGTGGCTTCGATCAGGACGCGATGCTGGCGTTCCGCCAGCGCGCGCCAGACGACGACGTTGACGATGCCCGTTTCGTCCTCGAGCGTCACGAAGGTGACGCCTTTGGCCGTGCCCGGATGCTGGCGCACGGTGACGAGTCCGGCGCATCGCAGGCTTCGGCCGCGATTCGCTGCATCCGTGGTGATCCGCGCCGGCGACACGCGACGACGCGACAGTTCCGTTCGCACGAGGGCGAGCGGATGCGCGGTCAGCGACAATCCGAGCATCGCATAATCGGTCAGCACGTCCTCGCGCACCGATGGCTCGCGCAGCTCCACGGCACGTTCGCGCAACGGCGCCGCGGTCAGCACGGGCAAGGGTACTTCCGTGCCCGCGCTGTCCCAGCGCGCGCGGTAGCGAGGTCCGCTGAGCGACGGCAGGGCACCCGCATCGGCGAGGCGCGCGCGTTCCGCCGGTGCCACCGCGGCGCGCCGGGTCATGTCGTCGACCCCGGCGAATGGCCTGTCGCGGCGTGCGGCGACGAGGCGCGTGGCGAACGCCTCCGACATGCCGCGGATCTGGCGCAAACCGAGGCGCAGTGCGACCGCATCCGTGCCGTCCGGCTTCGCCGAAGCAGGCAAGGGTTCGAGCGTGCAATCCCAATCGCTCGCCGCCACGTCGACCGGCAGCACGCGCACGCCGTGCGCGCGCGCGCACTGGATCAGCTGCGATGGCTGGTAGAAACCCATCGGCTGCGAATTCAGCAAGGCGCAGGTGAAGGCTGCCGGATGGTGGCACTTGAGCCATGACGAAGCCCACGCGAGCAGGGCGAAGCTCGCCGCGTGCGATTCCGGGAAACCGTACTCGCCGAACCCCTGGATCTGCTGGAAGATGCGTTCGAAATACGCATCCTCGTAACCGCGCGCGGTCATGCCCTCGTGGATCCGGTCGCGGAAATGGCCGAGTCCGCCGCGGCGTTTCCAGGCCGCCATCGCGCGACGCAGCTGGTCGGCTTCGCCGGGCGTGAAGCCGGCGACGACCTGGATGAGCTTCATCACCTGTTCCTGGAAGATCGGCACGCCGAGCGTGCGTCCGAGCGCTTCGCGCACCTGCGAGGCGTCACTGCCGCTGTCGCGTTCGAAGCGCGATTGCGGGTAGTCGACCGGTTCGAGCCCTTTGCGCCGGCGCAGGTACGGATGGACCATGTCGCCCTGGATCGGGCCGGGGCGCACGATCGCGACCTCGACCACGAGATCGTAGAACGTGCGCGGCCGCAGTCGCGGCAGCATCGACATCTGCGCGCGCGACTCGATCTGGAACACGCCGACCGTGTCGGCGCGGCAGATCATGTCGTACACCGCATCGATGCGCCCGTCGCCTTCGTCCTCGCCCTGCGGGATGTCGTGCAATGCGGGACGCTCGCCCGTACGTGGATGATCCCACAGGCCATGCGCATGCAGCAGGTCGAGGCACTTGCGGATGCAGGTGAGCATGCCGAGCGCGAGCACGTCGACCTTGAGCAGGCGCATTTCCTCGAGATCATCCTTGTCCCACTGGATGATCGTGCGCTCGGGCATCGCCGCGTTCTCGACCGGCACGAGGTGGTGCAGCGGCTCCTCGGAAATCACGAAGCCGCCGACGTGTTGCGACAGGTGGCGCGGGAAGCCGCGCAATTCGCCCGCCAGCGCGAAGAGTTTGCGCAGCACGGGGCTGGACGGATCGAAGCCGCGCTCGCGCAGCACGGTTTCGAACGGCTGGCCGCTGCGTACGCGCGAGAACATCCCGCTCAGGCCGTCGAGCTGGTCGTCCGGCACGCCGAGCGCGCGGCCGACGTCGCGGATCGCGCTCTTGCTGCGGTAGCTGATCACGGTCGCGGCGAGCGCGGCGCGCTCGCGCCCGTACTTGTCGAAGATGTGCTGGATCACTTCCTCGCGGCGCTCGTGCTCGAAGTCGACGTCGATGTCGGGCGGTTCGTCGCGTTCCTCGGAAAGGAATCGCTCGAACAGCAGGTTGCCGTTGTCTGGATTCACCGCGGTGATGCCGAGGCAGTAGCAGACGGCGGAATTGGCGGAGGAGCCGCGCCCTTGGCAGAGGATCGGCGGATCCTGCGCGCGCGCCCACGAGACGATTTCCTCGACGGTGAGGAAGAAATGCTCGTAGCGGAGTTTTTCGATGAGCGCGAGTTCCTTCTCGACCTGGATGCGCACGGCGTCGGGTATCCGCTGCGGCCAACGCCGGGCGGCGCCTTCCCAGGTGCGCACGCGCAGGTGGGTGATCGCGTCGAGGCCTTCGGGCACGAGTTCGCGCGGGTAGCGGTAGTTGAGCTTGCGCAGGTCCAGCTCGCAGCGCGCCGCGACGCGGAGTGTCTCGGCGAGCAGTCCGGCGGGATACAGCGCGGCGAGATCGTCGACGCGGCGCAGGTGCCGCTCGCCGTTCGGGAACAAGGCATGCCCCGCTTCGGCGACGGTACAGCCGAGGCGGATCGCGGTCATCACGTCCTGCAACGCGCGCCGCCGGCGCACGTGCATGTGCACGCCGCCCGTGGCCACGGGCACGAGCCGATGGCGCGCGGCGAGCGCGAGGAGCCGCTGCATGCGCCTGTCCTCACCGTCGCCCCGATGCCGTTCGAGCGCGAGCCAGGCGCGGCCCTCGAAGCGGTGCGCGACCCACGCGGCATGGTCCTCGTCCTTCGCCGCATCGTCGGGGCGTGCAGGCACCCACAGCACGAGCACGCCATCGCCGAGTCGCTCGGCATCGGCGCAGGTCAGGTGGTATTCGCCCTTCGCACTGCGCCGCCGTCCGCTCGTGATCAGCCGGCACAGGTCCGAGTACCCTCGTGCATTCGCGGCCAGCAGTACCAGGCGGGGACCGTCGGCGAGCTGTATTTCGCTGCCGACGATGAGCTTGACGCCTGTTTCTTCCGAAGCCTGCAAGGCGCGCACGATGCCGGCGAGCGAGCATTCATCGGTGATCGCGAGGGCGGCGTAGCCGAGTTTCTTCGCGCGTTCGAACAATTCGATCGCGCTCGATGCGCCACGCTGGAACGAGAAGTTCGAAAGGCAATGCAGTTCGGCGTAGTGCGTTCGTGCGGTCGCCGGGGCGCTGCAGGTCGATTCGACGTGTGGCGCCGATGTGCAATCGGCGATCGCGGCGTCGGGAGTCGCGCCGCCGGAACCCGCACCGTCCGGAATCGGATTGTCCGGGATCGTGCTGGCCTGGACCGTACTGTTCGAAACCGGGTCGCAGATTGCGCCATCGCCATTCCTGCCCGGCGAGCGGCGACGCAGCTTGTGCAGACCGCTGCGCGGATCGTCCTCGGCCGCATCGATGGCCGGCAGGCCCGGTTCGATCGGTGCGCGCAGGCGGCGGCGCTTCGCTGGACGCGGCGGCCCGTTCATGCGAACCAGCCCTGCAAGGTCCATGGCGCGTCGCGCACGGGCGCGACGCCGGTATCGACGAAAGCCCAGGCGCGCTGGCCGGCGCGCGTCTCGATGACGTAGTAGTCACGGCGCTGGTCGCCATCGTCCCACCAGCCGCTTTCGATGCGCTCGGGGCCGGCCAGCACCCGCGCTGGCCGTTCGCGCAGCGGGAGTGGTCGCCGCAGCAGCCAGAACGGGCGCTCCATCGGTGCCGCGGCGGCTGGCGGGCGCTGCGCGAAGAGCGCGACGAAGCGCCAGGCGTGATCGGGCCGGTGGTCGGCGACACAGGCCAGACCCTGCAACGCGGCATCGCCGAGTCGCACGCGCAGGCGCTCGACCAGCGCGGGCCAGTCGAGCTGTTCGCGGCGATGGCTCTCGAACAGGTCGCGATGCAGCGGGCACAGCGGCGGCAAGTCGTCGGCACGCAGCGCGAGCGCATGCACGGAGGCGACGAGTTCGACGCGTTCGAGTCGGGCGCGCGCGAGGTCGAACAGCGATGCGGCATCGCGCTGTGGCGCGAGCAGGCCGATGTCGATGCGTGTGCAGGCATCGCGCTCGTGGCCGAGTTCGAGCGTGAAGCGTTGCACGCCGCCGTCGCGCGCGGCGAGGAACTGCGCGAACTCGCGCACGAGGCGCTGCAGCGGGAACGCCAGTGCGCCGTGCGATTCGATGCCGTAGCCGAACTCGATGCGACGGGCGTAACGTTGCGGTGGTTGCCATCGCGGCAGCGTTTCCGTGACGAGGCCGCGCATGCGGTCGAGATGGTCGATGGCGGGTTGGCCGATGCGGCGCGCGAGTTCCGCGCGCGGCAGGCGGAACAGGTCGCCGAGCGTGCGCATGCCCATGCCGTGCAGGGCCGTGATGATCTTCGAATCGAGGCCACTCGCCACGATCGGTGCCGCCTCGAGCGCGAGTGGCAGCTGCGCGAGCGCGGGCAGCGCGATCGTGGATCGGCAGGCCGCGAACACGCGCGCGGCGGTCGCGGTCGGCGCGGCGGCGAGCGTGCAGGCGTAGCCGAGCCGATCGATGTCCGCGCGCATCCGGCGTTCCAGCGCAGGCCAGCCGCCGAACAGCTTCAGGCTCGCGCCGACCTCGAGGAACAGCGTGTCGGACGCTGCGATGCTGACATCGGCACTGTAGCGATAGGCGTGGTCGGCGAGCGAGGCGAGTGCTTGGCGCTCGGCCGATTCATCGCGGGGCGTGACGGCGAGGCGAGGGCAGAGCAGTTGCGCGCTCGCGAGCGGCTGCTGTGCGCGAACGCCGGCCTTGCCCGCGGCCGCATTCGCGAGCACGACGTGGCGCCGTTGCTGCGGACCATCGACGATCGCATGCGGCCGATCGACGGGCACGTCGGAATGAAGCGCTTCCAGCGCCAGCCGGGGGTAATGCAGGCAGACCCAGAACACGCATGCCTCGGTGCATCAGGCGCGCAGCCCGAGCGCGTGGGTCTGTTCGCCGAAGCGGCCGCGGCATTTGAGGATTTCCAGGCGCGGCTCGGTCTCGCCGGCTTCCAGGCGCAGTCGCAATGCCGCCGGGCTCGCTTCGTGCGCGGCGGACAGGGGGCGGAACACGAAACCGAACGTGCCACCGGCTTCCGCCGCGAGCTGCAGGCGGCGCAGTTGCCGGTAGTCGGAGCGTGGCAGCCAGTTCAGCACGGCGCCACAGCAACCCGCGCGCAGGCATTGCTCGGCGGTCCAGTGCGTGTCCGCGGCGGACGCATCGATGTGCACGAGCTGGGCCAGGTCGACGCCGGCGGCGACGAGTGCAGGCGCATAGGGAATGTAAGGCGGTGCGACCAGCACGACGCGTTTGCGCGCCTGGGTTAGCGTCGCGAGTGCAGGCAGCAGCAGGCTGCATTCGCCGAGGCCATCGTGTGCGGCGAGGATTTCACTGAGCGCACCGCATGGCCAGCCACCACCCGGCAGCAGGGCATCGAGATCGGCGATGCCGGTCGGCAGCGCATCACTGCGAGGCGCTTTCGCGCTGCCGCGGCGCCAGATGCCCGGATGGCGCAGCACGTCGGCGAGTGCCGCTACGTCGCGACGTGCCGGTGCCGTTGCAGCGACGCGCGTTGCCGGGGCAATGATGGTCGGAGCGAAGATCGGAGAGTCGCCGGTACCCGATGCGGGTTCGGAAAGATTCGTCGTGAACATGCCGGTTCATCCCTGGCGGAGTCGGTCGGAGGGAGCGGGGCGGATCAGGCCGACGTACACGCCCTCGATCGCGAATGCATGCCGTTCGGGATCGATGTCGATGGGAGCGAAATCCGCATTCGCGGGCAGCAGGCGGATGCGATCGCCGCGCTGTTCGAGCTGCTTGACGGTGACCTCGTCGTCGAGGCGGGCGACCACGATGCGACCGTGCGCCGCGGTCGGCGTGCGATGCACGGCGATGAGGTCGCCGTCGAGAATGCCGGCGTCGCGCATGCTGAGGCCGACGACGCGAAGCAGGTAATCCGCGCGTGGGCGGAACAGGTCCGGATCCACGCCGTGCTCGGCTTCGATGTTTTCCGCGGCGAGGATGGGGCTGCCGGCGGCAACCCGGCCGACGAGGGGGAGCAGGGTTGCCGCAGGCGCCCGCGAGCGAAGCGGGAGGCGCAGGCCACGATGATGAGGCGACCGCTCGAGTGCGCCCTTGCGAACCAGCGCCTCTACATAATCCTGCGCTGAACTATGGCTTGCAAGCCCCAGATTTTCCGCAATTTCCCGCAGGCTCGGCGCGCAGCCATGCTGCTCGAGATGCTGCCGGATGCAGTCGAGTACGCGATGCTGGTTGGTGGTCAGGCGCAGGTCGTCCATGGGGCGAATGTACGTACATTAGTACGTATCCGCAAGACCCATGCTCATCTGGCATGGGTGGCCTCGGCCCACCATACGGAACATTGCGTCCAGAGCCCGATGCGGTAGCCACGCAAGGCTCCTTCGCCGCCGCGAGGCGTTCCCGCGAGGTTCCGCCCGCCTCGGCGAGCGGAACTTGGCGGCGAGGCTTCGCCTCGGCGAATGAAGCTCTGTGCAGCTATCGAAAATGCGCGCCGAGGCGTGCCAAATGCCAACAGGCGTGCAGATGGATGAAGAACAAAAAAAGACCCCGGCACGAGGCCGGGGTCGGAGTGTCGCAGCAACACCGCATCCGTTGCGGTGATTACGGCGTGATCGTGCCCTTGAGCGAAACGCCCGAGAACGCGGCGTAGGCGCGCACGTTGACGTAGTAGGTCCCTGCAGTCGGTGCATTGAAGGTGCAGGTCTCGCTGTTGCCCGACGTGTACGGGCGGCAGTCGTAGGTCGACGTCGTCGGCGCGCTGCCGCGGCGGACGTACATGTCCGCGTCGCCGGTGCCGCCCGAGATCGTGAACACGACCTTGCTCTGGCCGGCCGGAACGACGAGCGTGTAGTTCGGCGAGGTCGTGCCCGTGGCCTGCGCGGCGAGCGTGACGGGCACGCCGCTGGTCAGGACCGTGCCGCCGCCGCCACCGCCGCCACCCGTGCTGTAGCTGCCGGTGAGGCTCGTGCCCGAGTAGGTGCTGTAGCCGTGGATGAGCACGTAGTACTTGCCGGTCTGCGCGGTCGCGATATTGCAGGTCTCGGCAGTCGTGCTGCCTTCCGACTTGCAGGTGTACGACGACGTCGTCGGCGCGCTGCCGAACTTGACGTAGAGGTCCGCATCGCCCGAGCCGCCCGAAGTGACGAACTTGAGGCCCGTTGCGCCCGCCGGAACGTCGAGCGTGTACAGCTTGTCGCTACCGCTCGCGCCCGAGATGCCGGTGACCGCGACGCCATTGGTCAGCACGACCGGCGTGCCGCCACCACCACCGCCGCCGTTGCAGCTCACGCCGACCGCGGCGAACGCGGCCGTGACGTCCGCCTTGACGAAGCCGAGGTCGGTCGCCGCGGTCTCGACGCCGCAGGCGCCGCTGTTGAACGTGCTCGACGGCGTCCAGTACAGGCTGTTGGCGCGCGCGAACGACTTGAACGCCTTGACCGTGTCCCAGCCGGAGGTCTTGGCGAGCGTGCAGAACGCCTTGTTGTAGACGCCCGAGGAGTAATGCACGTCGAGCCCGCTGTTGTAGTTCGCGGCGTTGTCGATCGAACCGCCATCCTGGGTCGGGTTGCACATGTAGCGCAGCGCGCCGGACGCCTTGAACACTTCCGGACCGACGAGGAAGTCGTTCGTGCCCTTCCAGTAATACTCGGTCGCCTCGCCGCCCATGTCCGAGAACGCCTCGTTCATGCCGCCGGACTGGCCGGAATAGGTGAGGTTGGAATGCTGTTCGGTGAAGCCGTGCGAGACCTCGTGGCCGGCGACGTCGACGCTGACCAGCGGATAGAACGTGCTCGCGCCGTCACCGAAGCTCATCGTGGAGCCGTCCCAGAACGCGTTCTCATAGCTGGAGCTGTAGTGCGTGCGCATGACCAGCTGGAACGTCAGCGCCTTCACGCCCATGTACGCGCTGTACATGTTCTGGATCACGCCGCCGAAGAAGTGCGCGTCGTTGAGCGGCGAGTACGCGCCGTTGATCGACTTCACCGTGTTGCGCGGGCAGGTGTAGGAGAACGCGGTCGTGCTCGACGTGCCGCCGTTGAGGTTCACCGTCTTCACGTCGGCGTTGTTCATCGTGCACGTCGAGCCGCTCTGCGCGACGTCGAGGTAGCCGTAGCGGCCGCCCGAACCCCATTCGTACTGGCCGGTCTTGGCGTTGCCGCCGGGGCCGGTGCCGACCGTCGCGGTGGTGAGGCCATCCCAGCGCTTGAGCACGCTGCCGGTCTGCGCGTCGACGATCACGAACGGACGGCGCGGTTCGCCGCCACCGGCCTTGTCGGCGAAGAAGGAGACGACGTAGACGAGTTGGGCGTAACCCTTGTCGTCGACGTAGATCATCTGGCGCGATTCCTCGCGCTCGGTGATCACGTTGCGCGCGAGGCGCTCGCCTGCCTTGGCGATCGAGAGCGCGTTCGCGGCGGTGAGTTTCGCGCTGGCGCTGCCGAGGTCCGCGGCGAGCCCCTCGACCTGGCGACCGAACAGAGTCAGCACTTCGCCCTTGGCGTTCTCAGTGACGACGACGTGCTCGCCCCACACCGGGATGCCGCGGAACGTCTGCTGGTAGCGGAAATGTCGCGTGCCCGCCTCGTCGACGACGGCGATCGACTCGAGTGCCGATCCGTTCTCGAGGCCGAGCATCTCGGCATGGCGGTCTTCGGCCTTCGCGGCCGTGCCGATGCCGGCGACGGCGCGGGCATAGGTGGAATTCAACGCTTTGGTATCGTGCCCGTGCACGTCCACCACGGTCGCGGCGGATGCGGAAGCGGCGAACATCGCAAGAAACAATGGTGACAGCGCAACTGCCGCCGACAGGCGGCGCTTCGTCTCGATCACGGATTGACTCCCCAGCAGATGACGGTTGGTTGAAGCCGCCTTCGGGCGGCCGCGGATACCACAGTCACTGGGGGCGACCGCGTGCACACGGGCACACGCGCAGGACGCACACGCAGAGCAGGCGTTCCCTCGACGCCTGGCACGGATACACGACGGTTCTCCCCAGAACCGCGCTTGTGGCCCCTCTCTGAACCCAAGCGCGGGCGGCACCCTAGCAGCGCCTGTGACGAAAGTAATGCTGCGTGGCAGCGGAAAACGTATTCATCCGCGTGCGCAGACATGACGGATCGTCATGACGTCATGCATCGAACACAGGGTTGCGCCACTCGGCGTGGCGCGCCGACCGGTTCGGCCTCGGCGGCATCGAGGGTTGCGAAGCGTGCGTGACCGGCGGGCCGGCTTGGACCCCGGCCCGCCGACGACGGTCAGCCCGCCTTGTGCTTGGCGAGCTTGAGCCCGGTGTAGACGACGGTATCGGGATTGAGCGACACCGATTCGATGCCCTCGTCCATCAGCCATTCGGCGAGGTCGGGGTGGTCGCTCGGGCCCTGGCCGCAGATGCCGACGTACTTGCCCTTGGCGCGCGCCGTGCGGATCGCCATCGACAGCATCTTCTTCACCGCCGGGTCGCGCTCGTCGAACAGGTTGGCCACGATGCCCGAATCGCGATCGAGGCCGAGCGTGAGCTGGGTGAGGTCGTTCGAACCGATCGAATAACCGTCGAAGATCTCGAGGAACTCCTCGGCGAGCAGCGCGTTCGACGGCACCTCGCACATCATGATGATCTTGAGGCCGTCCTTCCCCTGTTCGAGGCCGTTCTTCTTCAGCACCTCGATGACCTTGCGGCCTTCCTCGAGCGTGCGCACGAACGGGATCATCACCCACGCGTTGGCGAGGCCCATCGTCTCGCGCACCTTCTTCATCGCGCGGCATTCGAGCGCGAACGCCTCGGCGAAGCTCGGGTCGACGTAGCGGCTCGCGCCGCGGAAGCCGATCATCGGGTTTTCCTCGTGCGGCTCGTAGCGCTTGCCGCCGATGAGGTTGGCGTACTCGTTCGACTTGAAGTCGGACAGGCGCACGATCACCGGGTTCGGCGCGAACGCCGCGGTGATCGTCGCGATGCCTTCGGCGAGGCGGTCGACGTAGAAGTCGACCGGGCTCGCGTAGCCGGCGCTGCGCTCGTCGATCTGGCGCTTGGTGTCGGCGTCCTGCTTGTCGTATTCGAGCAGCGCCTTCGGATGCACCGCGATGTGGCTCGCGATGATCATCTCGAGGCGGGCGAGGCCGACGCCCGCGTTCGGCAGCATCGCGAAGTCGAACGCGCGCTCCGGGTTGGCGACGTTCATCATGATCTTCAGCGGCGCCGGCGGCATCGCGCCGAGGTCGGCGGTGACGCGGTCGAATTCGAGTCGGCCTTCGTAGATGAAGCCGGTATCGCCCTCGGCGCACGAGATCGTCACGTCCTGGCCGTCTCTGATCGCATCGAGCGCGTTGCCGGTGCCGACCACCGCGGGTACGCCGAGCTCGCGCGCGATGATCGCCGCGTGGCAGGTGCGTCCGCCGCGGTTGGTGACGATCGCGGCGGCGCGCTTCATAACCGGTTCCCAATCCGGGTCGGTCATGTCGGCGACGAGCACGTCGCCGGGCTCGACGCGGTTCATGTCCTTGATCGAGCGGATCACGCGCGCCTTGCCGGCGCCGATCTTCTGGCCGATCGAACGGCCTTCGGCGAGTACCTTGCCGCGCGTCTTGAGCTGGAAGCGCTCGATCTGCGTCGCACGCGCACGCGACTTCACGGTTTCAGGGCGCGCCTGCAGGATGTAGATCTTGCCGGTGTGGCCGTCCTTGCCCCATTCGATGTCCATCGGGCGGCCGTAGTGCTTCTCGATGACCAGCGCCTGCTTCGCCAGCGCATGCACGTCGTCGTCGCTGATGCAGAAGCGCGCGCGATCGGCCGCCGGCGTCTCTTCGATCGTGACACGCTCGCCGGCCTTCTCCGAGTACACCATCCGCTGCTGCTTGGAGCCGATCTGCCGGCGCAGGATCGCGGGCTTGCCCTGTTCGAGGGTCGGCTTGTAGACGTAGAACTCGTACGGATTGACCGCGCCCTGCACGACCATTTCGCCGAGGCCGTAGCTCGCCGTGACGAACACCGCGTCGCGGAAACCCGATTCGGTATCGAGCGTGAACAGCACGCCCGACGCGCCGACGTCCGAGCGCACCATGAGCTGCACGCCGGCGGAGAGGAACACGTCCTCGTGCTTGAAGCCGTGGTGCACGCGGTAGGCGATCGCGCGGTCGTTGTAGAGCGAGGCGAACACCTCCTTGACCTTGTGCAGCACGTCCTCGATGCCGGAGACATTGAGGAAGGTTTCCTGCTGGCCTGCGAACGAGGCGTCCGGGAGGTCCTCGGCGGTCGCCGAAGAGCGCACGGCAACCGCGATGTCGGCGGCGCCGGCGTCCTTGCAGAGCTTGGCATAGGCGTCGCGGATCGCCTGGTCGAGGTCGGACGGAAGCGCGGTATCGACGATCCAGCCGCGGATCTGGGTACCGGCCGCGACCAGCGCGTCGACGTCCTCGACGTCAAGCGTGGCGAGGCGGTCCTGGATGCGGCGGGCGAGGCCGCTCTTCTCGAGGTAGGACTGGAACGCCTGCGCGGTCGTCGCGAAACCACCCGGTACCGACACGCCGAGCTTGGCGAGGTTGCCGATCATCTCGCCGAGCGAGGCGTTCTTGCCGCCGACCTTGCCGAGGTCGGACATGCGCAGCTCATCGAGCCAAAGGACCAGGTCGCTCAAGGGGATACTCCGTGGGAAGAGAAGGCCGCTTTGCGGCAGCGCGCAATTTTCGGGCTTTGCCGCGGTTCCGGCAAGCCGCGCCGGGTCGGGCGGCGCCGGCGCCGCGGGAACGGCGGCGCAGGGCGCGGAAATCGGCCCGCTTCCCGTAGACTCGCCGGCGACAGAAGCCCCGGGAGCCCCATGCGCCGCACGATCTTCTACGTCTCCGACGGCACCGGCATCACCGCCGAAACGATCGGCCACAGCGTCCTCACCCAGTTCGATTCGGTCGAGTTCGACACCTACCGCATCCCGTTCGTCGACGCCGAGGACAAGGCGCGCGCGGCGACCGTGCGCATCCGCACCGCCTACGCGCAGAGCGGCGTGCGGCCGATCGTGGTCAACACGATCATGGACCAGAAGCTCAGCGACATCGTCGCCGAGAGCGGCGCGCTCATGCTCGACGTGTTCGCGCCGTTCATCGGCCCGCTCGAGGCGGAACTGGGCACGATGCGCTCGGCACGCGTCGGCAAGGCGCACGGCCTGACCGACTTCACCGAGTACGAGGCGCGCATCAACGCGACCAACTACGCGCTCAGCCACGACGACGGCATCGACGTGAACTACGCGGACGCCGACGTGATCCTGGTCGGCGTCTCGCGCGTGGGCAAGACGCCGACCTGCCTCTACATGGCCCTGCATTACGGCGTGCGCGCGGCGAACTACCCGCTGACCGAGGAAGACCTCGAACGGCTCGAGCTGCCGCGCCGCCTGCTGCCGTTCCGCTCGCGCCTGTACGGACTCACGATCGAGCCGCAGCGCCTCGCCCAGGTGCGCCAAGCGCGTCGCCCGGGCAGCCGCTACGCCCAACTGGAGCAGTGTCGCTGGGAACTGGGCCAGGCGGACAAGCTGTTCCGCCGCGACGCGATCCCGGTGCAGAACACCACCCATACCTCGATCGAGGAAATCGCGAGCAAGATCCTCGCCGAGCTCGGCATCGAGAAGCACATGTTCTGAGTCCCTGGGCGTACGCACGCGCGGCGCGGGACAGGTATCCTCGGGGCTCCTGGCGCCGGGGCGCCATGTTCCTGGGGGAGGCACCATGTTCCACGACGTTCGCGCGCGCCGTGCGCGTTTCCAACCGCTCGCGGCCGCGGTCGGTATCGCATTGTCGGCGGGTATCGCCGCGCCGCTCCACGCCGCCGGCACGGACCGCGTGCCGTACACGATCCTGCTGCACGGCGAGCCGGTCGCGGCCTACCACGGCGGCGTGTCGGGCTTCGCCGCGCCACCGCGCATCGCTTTCGGTCGCAAGGCGGGCCGGCCGGATCTTCGCTCCGCCGCCGCGCTCGCCTACGCCGACTACCTGCAGCAGCGCCAAGGCGCATTCGTGCCCGATGTCGCGCGCGCGCTCGGCCGCCCGCTCGGCGTCGTCGCCACGATGCAGCATGCGCTCAATGGCGTCATCGTCGAACTCGACGACGCGGAGGCCGCGCGCATCGCGCAGCGCAGCGACGTCGAACTCGTCGAACGCGAGCGCATGCTCGAACTCGACACCGACCGCGGCCCCGGCTTCATCGGCGCGCCGTCGATCTGGGACGGCAGCGCGAGCGGTGGCGTGGCGACGAAAGGCGAGGGCATCGTCGTCGCCGACCTCGACACCGGCATCAACTGGCAGAGTCCGGCGTTCGCCGCGACCGGGCCGACCGACGGCTACGTGCACACCAATCCGCTCGGCGCCGGCAACTATCTCGGGCTGTGCGGGCCGACCCCGCCCAATGCCGATGCGGGTCGCTGCAACGACAAGCTGATCGGCATGTACAACTTCACGACGACGTCCTCGACGCGCAGCGGCGAGGATCTCGACGGCCACGGCTCGCACACCGCCAGCACGATCGTCGGCAACCACTGGCAGGCGCCGTTCGGCGGCGCCTCGTTCCTCGTCTCGGGCGTCGCACCGCATGCCACGGTGATCGCGTACAAGGTGTGCACGACGGGCTGCAGCACGAGTGCCTCCTCGCAGGCCGTGAACCAGGCGGTCGTCGACGGCGCCGACGTGCTCAATTTCTCGATCAGCGGCGGCGTGAATCCGTGGTCGGATTCGGTGTCGATCGCATTCCGCAACGCGGTCGGCGCGGGCATGTTCGTCGCGGCGTCGGCCGGCAACGACGGCCCGGTCGCGGGGTCGGTCAACCACGTCGAGCCGTGGGTCGAGACGGTCGCCGCCTCGACCAAGGACAACGTCGTCGCGTTCCGCTTCGATCTCGTCGGCCCGGGCACGCCGCCGCCGGAAACGCAGGGCCTGCCGTTGCGCCCGGCCGCACCGCCGCTGCCGACCGAGGACATCGTCGCCGCGCCGATCGTGCGCAGCCCGACCTTCGCCGACGGCAGCAACGACGGCTGCTCGACGTTCGCGGCCGACACGTTCACGGCCGAAGCGCCGGCCGATCCCGACGTCGTCTTCGTCGACGGCTTCGACGGCGAGATCCCGGCCGCGCGCGTGGGCGCGATCGCCGTGCTCTCGCTCGACCAGAATGCAAGCAATTGCGGCAGCGTGTCGCGGCGCACGAATGCGCTCGCGGCCGGCGCGATCGGCGTGATCTTCGTCGACCGCGACTTCATCAACCTCGGCGCCAGCGCGACGTCCTGGTCGATGCTGCGCGCGGACTGGGACGCCGCGTGGACGCAGATCCAGACCGATCCCGCGCACGCGACCGCCTCGCTGTTGCTGCCTGCGGCGTCGTACGCGCAGCGCGGCGACGTCGTCGCCGATTTCAGCTCGCGCGGGCCGCTGGCGAGCAGCGGGCAGTTCCTCGTCAAGCCGAACATCACCGCGCCGGGCGTCGACATCCTCGCCTCGTACGCGGCCAATGCAGGTGGCGCGAATTCGACCGCGCTCGAAAACGGCACGTCGATGTCGAGCCCGCACACGACGGGCGCCGCCGCACTGCTGCGCGCCGTGCATCCGGACTGGACGCCGACCGAAGTGCGTTCGGCGCTCAACATGACCGCCAAGCTCGACGGACTGATCCGTGCGGACGGCAGCGGCGTGAACGTGTGGGATCTCGGCTCCGGTCGCGTCGACCTCACCCGCGCGTCGCTCACCGGCCTCCTGCTCGATGAAACCGTGCCGAACTTCGTCGCCGCCAATCCCGGCAGCGGCGGCACGCTGGCGACCCTGAACCTCGCGGAGTTCACCAGCGCGAACTGCGCGACGACGTGCTCGTTCACGCGCAACGTGCGCAGTCCGATCGTGACGGACCAGACCTATACGATCACGTTCTCGGGCCTGCCCGCGGGCGCGGTCACGACGGCGACGCCGACGCTGCCGGTCGCGGCCGGCGCGACGGTGTCGTTCGGCATCCAGATCGATGGCTCGATGCTGCCGGCTGGCTGGAACTACGGCCAGGTGATCCTCACGCCGGACAATGCGCTGCAGCCGGTGCTGCACATGCCGATCGCGATCCGTCGTTGAGAGGGGCGTGCGCCGCGACGGAGCCGTCCGTCGCGGCGCTGAGGCGAATCACCCAGCCGCGACTTGACTCGGCCGAGCCGGCCGACGCTACTCGGCAGCATGAAGGCAACCCACTTTGCGCTCCTGGCGTGTGCATTCTCGACGGGACTCGTTGCGTCAGGGCCCGGGCGCGCGTTCGAACGCGACCTGCTCGTCAATCCATCGGCGCAACCCGGCGACGAGGGCGGCATCGGTGTCGCGCTCGATGCCGGGCAGGTCGCGAGTGGCGCGCCGGGCGAATCGGCAGCGCGCGGCGCCGCCTACGTGTTCGATTGCTCTGCAGCGGCCTGTGCGCCGCCGCAGCGCCTCGCGCCGGGCGATCTCGTCCCGGGCGACCGTTTCGGCGCAGCGGTCGCGCTGTCCGGCGACACGCTGGCGATCAGTGCGACCGGCGCATCTCCGGGTGCGGTCTACGTCTACGTACGCGTCGCGGGCAACTGGCTGCAGCAGGCGCGCATCGCCCCGGCTGGCGCCGCCGGCGAACACTTCGGCATCGCGCTCGCGCTCGACTCGGACACACTCGTCGTAGGCGCCGATCGCGCCGACATCCGTGCCGGTGCCGCCTACGTGTTCGCGCGCACGGGCACGACCTGGAGTCCGACCGCGCGCTTGACGCCGGCCGATGCGCACGCAGGCGACGGCTTCGGGCGTTCGGTCGCGCTCGATGCCGGCACGCTCCTCGCCGGCGCGCCGCTCGCGCCGGGGGCGATCGCCGGCAGTTTCGCGCGCGGAGCGGCTTACGTGTTCACGGGCAGCGGGGCGACGTGGACGCAGCAGGCGAAACTCGTGCCTGCCGTGGTCGCGGACGGCGATTCGTTCGGTCTCGCGCTCGCGCTCGAGGGCGATCGCGCGGCGATCGGCGCGCCGATGGCGCAATCGCGCGCGGGTGCCGTGCACGTGTTCGAGCGCTCCGGCGTTGCGTGGAGCGAGCGCGCGCGCGTGGTGGCGCCGCTCGGCGCCGCCGGCGACCGCTTCGGCTGGTCCGTCGCAATCGACGCTGACCGCCTGCTCGTCGGGGCGCCGTACGCGTACGGCAGCTGCGGACGCGCCTGGCTGTATCGCAGCGCGGGTTCGGCGGCATCATGGTTCGCGACGACGGACGCCGACGTCGCGGCGGCGCTGCCCGAGACACTCGCCGGCTGGTCGGTCGCGATCGACGGTAGCCGCCTCGCCGCAGCCGCGCCCGGCTACGCCGCGGGCGACGACCACAGTGGCGCGGTCTATTACTTCGATGCTGCCGACGCCGTATTCGCCGATGGGTTCGAGCCGTCGGCACTCGTACTCGCGTGCGAGTAAGCCGCGCGCGTCAGTCGAGCAGGCGGTGTTTCACCGCGTAGCGGATCAGTTCGGCGGTGTTGCGCACCTCGAGCTTGTCGAGTACGCGGAAGCGGTGGTTCTCCGCGGTCTTCGTCGAGGTGCCGAGCTGGCGCGCGATCTCCTTGGTGGTGAGCCCTTCGGCGATCAGGTGGAACACTTCGCGCTCGCGCGTGGTGAGGTCGCGGTACGGGTCGGCGAGCACGTTGCCCGGGCTCTGCACCTGGCGCGCGAGCACGGCGGACGCGTGCGTGCCGAAGTAACCGCGCCCCGCGCCGAGCGAGCGCACGGCCTTCAGCAGTTCGCCCGTCGCACTGTCCTTGAGCAGGAAGCCCGACGCGCCGGAGCGCACGACGTGCAGCACGTACTCCTCTTCGGCGTGCATCGTCAGCACGAGGATGCGCGCCGATTCGAGCTCGCGCGACAGCCGCCGCACGACCTCGATGCCATTGAGCTTCGGCATCGAGATGTCGAGGACGATCACGTCCGGTCGCAGGCGCAACGCGAGCTCGACCGTTTCGATCCCGTCCGACGCTTGCGCGACGACCTGGCAGTCGCCGCTCGCGTCGATGAGCGCGACGAGGCCCTCGCGCAGGATCGTGTGGTCATCGGCGACGAGTACGCGGATCGTCTTCATGCCGCCGTTCCTTCGGGGCGGGCGGCGGGCGCGCCGCCGCCGAGGGGCAGCGTCACGCGCAGCTGGAAGCCTTCGTCCTTGTTCGAGGACAGCGCGAGGTCGCCACCGAACAGGCGCACCCGTTCGCCGATGCTCGCCAGGCCCGTGCTGTCGCCGGCGCGCGACTTGCCGAGCGCGGCGTCGACATCGCAGCCGATGCCGTCGTCGACGACCAGCAGTTGCAGATGGTCGCCGCGTGCGGCGAGGCGCAGCACGACGTTGCGCGCATGCGCATGCTTGTGCGCGTTGGTGAAGGCCTCCTGTGCGACGCGGAACAGGAGGGTCGCGAGGCCCTCGTCGAGTTCGGGCAGCGGGCCGACGTCGACCTCGATCGCGCATGTCTCGCTCCCGGTCTGTCGCGCGAGCCAGCGCAGCGCGGCATCGAGCCCGATGTCGTCGAGGATCTGCGGGCGCAGGAGGCGGGACATCGCGCGGGTTTCCTCCACCGCGGTCTCGCACAATGCGATCGCTTCGCGCAGCGGCACGCAGTCCGCGCCACCACGCTCGCGCGCGAGCGCGTCGAGGCGATGCCGCAACGCAGTCAGGTGCTGGCCGATGCCGTCGTGAAGGTCGCGCGCGAGGCGCCGGCGTTCGTCCTCCTGCACGCGCCAGACCGAACGCGCGAGCCGGCGGAAGTGCTGGTCGCTCGACTGCAGCTGAGCGAACAGCTGCTCCTGCTGCTCGCGCATGCGCGCGAGCAGATCACGCGTGTCGGCGGCCGGTGCATCGAACAAGGACGGCGTGCGGCGGGGGCGATCGGTCATGGCGCGCTCTCCGGTTCGATGTCGAGGATGCGCGCGCGCGTGGCGAGCGCTCCGCGGCTTGCCGCGGGAGTGTTCGCGAGGACGCGCGCGTATGCTGCGCGCGCTTCGCGTCGCGCCTCGTCTGCGGTCGCGCCGCCGAGGCGCCGCGCGGCGAACGCGTGGATGGCGAACGCGCGTCCGTAGGCGGGCAGGCGTGCCAGCAGCGCGCGTGCCTCGCGCCATCTGGCCGCATCGGTCCCGCCGCCGAGTTCGAGTTCCGTTTCCGCGAGCCGCAGCCGCAGCGGGACGCTCGCGTAGCGCGCGGTGCCGGCACGTGCCTGCGCCAGTTGGCGTGACGCTTCGGCGCTGCGGCCCAGCTTGGAAAGCGCGCGCGCTCGCAGCAGGCGTGCGCCGAGTTCAGCGGGAAGCGAATGCGTCGCTCGCGCGCGCGCGATCGCGGCATCGGCATCGGCGAGGGCCGCCGTGGCGTCGCCGCCGGCGAGAGCGATCTCGCCACGTCGCGTCGACAGCAGGCTCGCCTGCTCGCCATTCTCGATCTTCGTCGCGTCGAGTCCGTCGAGCGCTTCGGTCGCGCCCGCGGCATCGCCGAGCCCGATGAGGGTCGCAGCCTCGAGCAACTTCATTTCCGTCACGCCACGCACGTCGCCGCGCTTCTCGAACTCGGCGCGTGCACGTGCCGCATGCGAGAGCGCTGCATTGGCGTCACCCTCGAGCTGGTCGAGCTCGGCGAGCGCGGCGTGGCTGATCGTGCCTTCTTCGGCCATTTGCAGTTCCTCGGCCGTGCGCAGGCTCGCTTGCTGCGCCGCACGGGCGGCCTTCCAGTCACCGCGGGCGACCTCGATCATGCCGAGGTTCTGCTGCGCATGGACGGCGCCGACGCGGTCGTCGACCTTCGCGTACGTCGCAATCGCCTGTTCCGAATACGCCTGCGCGTTGTCGAACTCGCCGATCTGGTAGTAGATGAAACCGACGTTCACCTGGCTTTCGCCGACCAGTCGCGAATCGCCTCCGGACTGGCGCAGGTTGAGCGCGCGACGATACGCGTCGAGGGCCTCGTGGTACTCGCCTCGCTCCTCGAACAGAAGGCCGGAATCGTTGGCGAGATCGGCCATCGCGGTGCTGTCGCCGAGCGGCTGGATGATCGAAGCGGCCTTGTCGAGCGCAGCGCGCGCGCCGGAGAAGTCGCCCTGGATCGACTGCACGGTGGCGAGGTTGCGCAACGTCGCGGCCTGGCCGCGCCGGTCGCCGAGATCGCTGCGCAATTGCTCGGCATGCACGAGCTGCTCGGCCGCGAGCGTGAGTTGGCCGAGGCGCCGGTAGCCGATGCCGAGCGCATTGCTCACGTCGGCGCGCATGCGACGGTCGTCGAGGCGATTGGCGAGCACCTGCGCACGCACGAGGTATTCGTCGACGGCGCGCTTGGCGTCGCCCGCCTGGATCGCGTATTTGCCGAGCGCGTACCAAGCGTCGATGTCGCGGGTGTCGCCCGCGACGACCGGTTCGAGCAGCTTCAGCGCCTCGTCGTAGTCACCGAGCTCGGCCTTCGCGCGCGCGAGGAGCCGCGCGACCACCGGATCGCCGGGCGCCGCCGCGTGCAAGGCATCGAGCGTCTTCACCGCGCCTTCCGGATCGCCGGTGACGATGAGCGCGTACGCGCGCAGTCCACGCGCGGCGATCGACTCGTCCGCGGAGCCGCGATCGATGATGCGGCGCGCGACCGTATTCGCATCGGCGACGCGGCCGTCGCGATCGAGCCGTTGCAGCAGCGACCACCAGAGCGAGGTGTCGTCGGCATCGGCAAGCGTGTGCAAGGTCGCGTCGAAGGTGTCCGGGGTCGGAGTTTCCTCCTGCAGGCGCCCCAGTTCGACGAGCGTCGACGTGGCAGGCCACGCGGTGGGTTTGGACACTGCGCCAAGATACGCGAGCAGGGCCGTCTGCGCCTCGCCGAGCCGAGTGGGGAGTTCGGTGTCGTCCGCCGCGTGCACATCGCGGCTGAAGAGCGGCGGTTCCGACGCAGCGTCGCGAACGGCGAGCGAGACGGTGATGCCGGCGGCGTCGCGCCGGAAGTGTCCCGTGAGGACGCGACGTGCGCCGAGTGCCTCCGTTACGCGCGCGACGTGGCGGGAAGCGGCATCGGCGTCGAAGCGCAGCTCGACCAGGGCGCGGCGCACGCGTTCGTAGTCGGCATCGTGTCGGCCGGGCACGCTCGCGAGTGCGTCGGCGAGATGGCGGCCGACGCCCACGGCCAGGGCTCGGTCCTTCGCCTCGCTGCTGTCGACCGCCAGCGGCAGTACGGCCAGATCGAGTGGCGCGGCCGCAGGCGGCGCGATCGATGTGGGCGAGGATCGGGCGTTCCAGCGGACGATCGCCATGCTGGTCGCGCCGAGCAGCAGCGCGGCAACGCCGGCGGCGATCAGTCGCCGGGGCGCGCGCCCGAGTCCGGGTACGCGCCTGTGGTCGATTGCGCGCACGACTTCGTCTGCGCTCTGGAAGCGGCGCGCGGGCCGCAGTTCGAGCAGCTTCGCACACAGGCGCACGACGTACGGCGGCAAGCCCGGCCTGAGCGTCGACACCGACGGCGGATCGCGAACGATACGTTGCGCCAGCATTTCCGCCGGCGTGCCGCCGCGGAATGGCAGGGTGCCCGTCAGCATCTCGAACAGGATCAGCCCGAGCGCGTACAGGTCGCTGCGACCGTCGATCGTCTCGGCGCGCGCCTGTTCCGGAGAAAGGTACTCGGGCGTGCCGATGATCACGCCACTGCCGGTGATGCCGGTACTCCCGGCGGAACGCGCGACGCCGAAATCGGTGATCGCCGCGTCGCCCTTCTCGTTGATGAGCACGTTCGCGGGCTTGAGATCGCGATGCACGACGTGGCGGTGATGCGCAGCGGCGAGGCCGAGCGCGACCTGTCGCGTGATGCGCAGCGCGACAGCGGGCGCGAGCGCGCCTTCCTCGTCGAGCAGCTTCTCGAGCGAGCGCCCGGCGACATGGTCCATGCTGATGAGCCAGAGTTCGCCGTGCCTGACGAGGTCGTGGATCCGCACCACGTGCGGGCTCGACACCTGGCGAGCGAGCAGCAGCTCTTGCCGAAAGCGCTCGAACGCGTCGGGCCGGCTCGCGAATTCGGGACGCAGCAGCTTCAGCGCGACGTCGACGTCGAGCTCGTCGTCGCGCGCGAGGTAGACCACGCCCATGCCACCCATGCCTAGCAATCGGACGATGCGGAAGCGTCCGCCGACGAGTTGTCCGGGCGCGAAGTCGGCCGCGGCGATCAAGCCGGTCACGGTCGCGTTGGCGACGCCGCCGCCGGCCTCGAACGTGCGGCCGGGCGACGTCACGCGCGTGCTTCCTTCGGCGGCGGCGACCAGCGCGGCGCCACACCGATCTCGTCGACCGACGCCTGGTCAACCGCCAGCAGGGTCGACAGGTCGTCGAGGGCGGCATCCAGGGCGGCCATCGCGAGCGCGGTCGCCGCTCGGTCGACGTACGCGCCGAGCAGCTCGGCGTCGAGCTGGGTGAACACCTTGGCTTCGTCGCTCGTGTCCGCGTAGGCGATCCCCAGCACGTCGCCTCGATACTGCATCGGCAGGCAGGCGATCGCGCGCAACCCTTGCGCGACGACGCTCGGTTGCTCGCCGAGCCATGCGCGCACGTGCGGGTCGGAGGAGAACACCGGCTTGCGGTAGAGCAGGGCGCGGTCCACCGCACCGCGGCTGCCCGAAAAACTGCGGCCGTCGATCTCCTCGGGGCGGAACGCGTAACAGGCGCGCAGCACGAGCGCGCGGTCGGCGTCGTAGGCGAGGAGGAAGCCGCGTTCGCATTCGGCAATGTCGACGATGCCGCGCAGGAGGTCGCCGATCAGCCGCGTGCTCGACTGCGCGCGCCGCTCCAGCCGCGTCGCCCAGGCGAGCGACGAGCTGCGCCGCTCGGCGGCACGCGCCTCGAGTCGGGCCTCGGCGGCCGCGTCGATACGCTCGAACTCGCAGAACACGTCGCCGAGCGCGAACCACGCGTTCTGCGGAAGAGTCGCCTCGACCGTCTTGGCGCCTTCGACGCGCGTGCCGTTCTTGGAGCCGAGATCGACGATGTGCCAGCCCGCTGCGTCGCCCTGCAGCCGCGCGTGACGGCGCGACACCGAGTCGTGTTCGACGCGCACGTCGACGTCAGCGTCGCGGCCGAGCACGAACTCGCCATCGTCACGCAGCACGCGCACGACGACCGCCTGGCCGGGAAGATGGATGCTCAGTTTCGCCGGCACGATGGACGCCTCAGGGAACGCCGTTCAGGCGTCCGAGCGCGAACTTCACGTTGCCGCTGAGGGTGACGAGCTCACCCTCCGCATTGACGAGGTCACGCGCCGAGCGCCAGACGTTCGGCAGGGCGGGACCGCCGAGCGCGGCGCAGTGCAGGTCCAGATCGTCGAGGTGGGCGATCGCCTGCGCGTAGTTCGCCGCGTCGAACGCGGCGCGGCTGACCGCGAGGTCGGCCTGGAGCGTCAGCTGCGCCGACAGGCCGATCGCTGGATCGTCCAGGCGTGCCTCGAGCGCGTCGTAGCCGGCGGCCGCATCGGTCGCGTAGTGCTGCACGAGCGTCTTGGCGATGACGAATTCGGAGAAGCTGCCACCGCTGCCGCGCGCGCGCACGCTGCCCGAAGCGACGCCGCCGGTCACGTCGTGGAAGCCGAGCCCGATCGGCGCCTTCATGAGGCGGTAGGGGGAGAACGGCACGTACAGGAGGTCGTCGCTGTGATACTCGACGTGCACCTCGTCGTCGAACTGCAAGCCGCAGCCGGACGGAGGCTCGACCGTCACGCGCACCGGGAATGAGGTGTCTACGACCTGGTTGCCGACCGCGGGCATGCGGCTCTCGACGTCGGCGATCTCGCTTGCGTCGAGCACGTCCGCATCGAGGCCGAGGCAGGCAACGGTCAGATTCTGCGGGTTCTCGAATTCGATCTCGAATTCGGCGGTGTAGTTGCCGCCACCCGGGGCGGGCAGGCTGATATCGGCGTGCGCCTTGCGCCCGTCGATGATCGTGACCACCACGCTGCCCGCGTGCGCCGTAACGGCCGCTGCGGCGAGCGCGCAGGCACAGGCGGCGCTCGCGTAGCGCGGAAGAAGGGGGGCGTGGTTGCGGAGGCGGGTGGTATCCACGATGGATGCACGGTAATCGAGTTGCCGCGCAGCGTCGATAGCCGCACAGGACCGATGCGCGCAAGTGGGCGAAAAGCACCTCGTGCGCTGGGTGGAAACACCTACGCGCGACCTCGTGCCGCAGCTGAATGGGCGAACACCGCGTCGTCTCGTGGGTGAAACCGCTCATTGAGAGGGCGCACCGGTGGCGACGACCATGGCCTCGCTGCACACCGCAGCGCAAGGCCACCGATGGAGGCCCTCATGTCGGCTCGATACACCACACTCGCCACGGCGGTCGCACTTGCCGTCGCGTTCTCCTCTCCGGTGGATGCGCTCACGATCACGCGCGCATTCTCCGGACTCTGGGTTGACGCGGCCGAGCCCTCCCGCGGCCTCGGTGCTGAGGTCATCGCGGGCGCCACCGGCCCCGAACTCCATGCGTACTGGTTCACCCGCGATGCGGCGGGCAAGCCGGTATGGATTCGCGCGCAGGGCCCTATCAAGGGCGCCCGCGCGGTGCTCGATGCAAGTGTCGCCTCGGCATCGACGCCCGTCCATTGGGGCAAGGTTACCGCATCGTTCGTCGACTGCGGCCACGGCACCCTGGCGTTCCAGCCTGACGACAGCCGCCAGCGCACGGCGCCGTCGAACCTCGTGCGCGCGGCCGCGTCGTCGGCCGACGCGTGCACGGGTGGCCTGTCGGACGACCACGTCGCGTCCAACGACGTGCGCATCGTGCAGTTCCTGGGCAATACCGGCGTCGTGCCGGCCGCCAGCGGCAAGCTGCGTTTCGAGGATCGCGGCGACCGGACTGATTTCAAGGTGCAGGTCGAAGACTTGCCGGTGGGCACCTATTCCCTGCGCGTGGCCGGCACCGAGCGCGCCGCGTTGAACGTCGTCGCCGCGGCCATTGGCACGTTCGCCGAGGCGGAGTTCCGCAGCCCGGTCGAGCCGGGCAAGATCCTGCTCGACTTCGATCCGCGCAAGCAACTCATCGAAGTCGTGCAGGGGTCGACCGTGTTTCTCGCCCGCACGTTCGATGGGGACGGGCGCGACGACCATGCCAATCCGGGCGGAACCTTCGAGCGCTACGTGCTCGAACTCGAGACGTCGAACGACGGACCGCAGATGCGTGCGGTGCTCGACGACGGCCGCGGGCGCAGCGAGTTCTCGGTCGAGCTCGAAGATTTCGCCGTCGGTCGCTACACGGTGCTCGTGAACGGCGCCGAGCGAGGGTCGATCGACGTCGTCGCGGTCGAAGGCGGCACCGAAGGCGAGATCGAATTCCGCGACCCACCCGAGCCGGGCCACGTCGATCTCGACTTCGATCCGCGCGGACAGTCGATCGCGATCGCGACCAACGGGGCGATCGTGCTCTCCGGAAACTTCCCGAGCGTGCCGACGAACAGTGTCGGCCATGGCGGCGGCAACGACGACCCGCCAGGCGACGACCACGGTGGCGGCGGCAACGACGATCCGCCAGGCGACGACCATGGCGGTGGCGGCAGCGATGATCCGCCGGGAGACGATCATGGCGGCGGTGGCAATGATGACCGCCCGGGCGATGACACGGCGGTCGCGGTGACGACGACGCACCCGGTGACGACCATGGCGGTGGCCGCGGTGGCGGTCACGGCCGGCATTGAGGCGTGAAAGTCCGGAACGGGGGGCGCTGCGGCGCCCCTCGTTGCACTTTCGGCGGGGAACCCCATCTTACCCGTCCCGCAGCCGGCCGCATAAGTCTGTGCGCGCCGGGTTGCCCCGCCTTTGATGGATCCATGTCCGCCGTACTCGAACGACCGCAATCGCTGCTGCCGAGCCGCTTCTCGTGGCTGATGGGGCTGTATTCGGAGAATTACCACCGGCTCGCGCGGCTGTTCGCGCCGCAGGATCTCGCGATCGGCAGCTACCGCTCGTCGCTGGACGATGGCCTCGACGTGCGCCTGGACGTGCTCGAGCGCCATCGCTACACGCTCGACCTGCACCTGACCTATTGCTTCGTCGATGAGGACACCGGCGAGTCGGCACCGTCCGCGCAGCTGCGCATGTACCACGATGCGCACATGGCCGAGGTGCTCGACTGCCGCGCCGACCGGCGCCTGATCCGCGCGATCGGCCCGCTGCAGCCGGCGCGCAGCGTGTTCCAGCAGCGCGTGCGGATGAGTTCCTTCCTCAATCGATGGCTCGAATACCTCGCCGAGCAGGGGCATTCGATCGGCACGCTCGAGCCCGCGCCCGGTTTGCCGGCGACCCTCGTTCCGCCGTTCACGCACTCGTAGCCCGGTATGCGCGCGCCATGGGCGAGCAACGGTCTTCGCGACCGGCACACGCCCGTTTCCGTTCGCGCTGAGCGCAGCCCGCAAAAAAGCGAGCGGAGTCGAAGCGCCGTCGTCGAGGCAACTGCCCCTTCGACTCTGGCCTGCAGCCTGCGCCAGGGCGAACGGATGAAATGGGGCGCCGCTTCTGTGGACCGATTGTCTTCGCCGGCCGACGCAACGCTGATCTCCGTTCGCGCTGAGCGCAGCCCGCGAAGCCGGCGAAGTCGAAGCGCCCGTCGGCGAGGCAACGGTCCTTCCACTCCGGCCTGCGGCCTGCGCTCAGGGCGAACGGATGGATCCCGTCGCGCGTGCGGCGATTCTGTGGGACCGGCGGAAGTCGCGATGCTTCTCGGGACGCGCTCGCTTTGCGCGTGGCGCTTCGGCGGGACTCGCCGCTACGCGGCTCGACCCGCGCTACGCGGCTCGACCCGCCCTACGCGGCTCGACCCGCGCTACGCGGCTCGACCGACTGTGCGCCGGACCCGCCTTTGAGGCTCCAAGGCGCTATGCGTTTGCGAGCCGGAGTGCGTCCTGGAAATCGGTGGCGAAGCGCAGCGTCGTGCCGTCTTCGACGACGCCCATCTGCGCGAGGATGCTCGCCGGCTGTTCGCGCAGGCCCGAAAGGATCACGCCGATGCCGCGGCGGCGACAGCGATCGATCATCTGCGTCAAGGCGGTCACGCCGGAGGCGTCGATGAGCGGCACCAGGCGCATGCGCAGGATGAAGATGCGGGGCGGTTTCGGGAACTGGTTCAGCACGTCGTCGAGGCGGTTGGCGACCGCGAAGAACAACGGGCCGGAAATCTGGAACGCCTCGACGCCGCGCGGCAACTGTGCGCGCTGGTCGTCGGCGGCCGGATCGTCGGCCTTGTCTTCCTCGATCAGCGACAGGTTCGATTCCATCGCGACGACCTCGCTCATGCGGTGCATGAACAGGAACGCCGCGAGCACGATGCCGACCTCGATCGCGACGGTGAGGTCGAACACGACGGTCAGCACGAACGTGAGCACGAGCACCGCGCGATCACCCACCGGCCCGCTCATGAGATGGCGGAAGCTCTCGATTTCCGCCATGTTCCACGCGACGACGACGAGGATCCCGGCCAGCGTCACGAGCGGCACGTAGGCCATCAGTGGCGCGAGCGCGAGCATGAACACGAGCAGGAATACCGCGTGCATGATGCCGGCGACCGGCGTGCGCGCGCCGGCGCGCACGTTGGTCGCGGTTCGCGCGAGCGCGCCCGTCGCGGGCAGGCCGCCGAACAGAGCCGACGCGGCATTGGCTACGCCTTGCGCGACGAGCTCGCAATTGGAGCGATGCCGCCCCCCGATCATGCCGTCGGCGACGACCGCGGACAGCAACGACTCGACGCCGGCGAGAAACGCGATCGTGAATGAGCTCGGGAACAGCTCCAGCGTGCGCTCGAACGGAATATGCGGGATCGCGAACGCGGGCAGCGCGCTCGGGATCGTGCCGAAGCGCGAACCGATCGTCTCGATCGACGGATGGAGCAGCGCGACGAGCACGACGCCGAGCGCGACGCTGATCAGGAAGCCGGGCAGGGCAGGACGCCAGCGTCGCAGGAGCACGATGAACGCGACTGTCGCGAGCGACAGCGCAGCAGCGGCGGGCGTCCACGTCGATGCGGTGTGCAGGTAGGTTTCCCAGCGTGCGAAGAACTCGCCCGGCACCTTGTCGACGTGCAGACCGAGCAGGTCCTTCACCTGGCTCGAGAAGATGCTGACCGCGATGCCGGCGGTGAAACCGGTGATGACCGGTTTGGGGATGTACTTCAGCAGCGTGCCGATGCGCAGCACGCCCGCCGCGATCAGCATGAAACCCGCGAGCAGCGTGCAGAGGATCAGGCCGCCGTAGCCGAACTTCTCGATCACGTTGAACACGACCGGCACGAACGCCGCGGTCGGGCCGCCGACCTGCACGCGCGAGCCGCCGAGCAGCGAAATGAGCAGGCCGGCGACGATCGCCGTGTGCAGGCCTTTCTCCGGGCTCGTGCCGGAGGCGATCGCGAGCGCCATCGACAGCGGCAGCGCGACGATCGATACGGTCAATCCGGCGAGCGCATCGCGGCGGAAATCGGCGACGCCGTAGCCGCCCTTCAGCAGCGTGAAGAGCTTGGGAACATACAGCGCGATGACGCGTTGATCGATCGGCATGCGTGACCGGCAATGGACGCCGGCCTGTTCCGGAGAAGGGTCGGAAACTGGCGTGCCACCGAGTATAAGCGGGCGCGTGCCGGCGTGCTTCGTCGGCGACCGCGAAAGCCGACGTTCGCCCGACTCGCTCCAACGGTGCGCCCGCGGTTGCGATCCGCCTATTTGCGCAGGTCGAACGATCGAGGTTCATGACCCTGTTCCAGGCCGCGATGGAGTCCGGCGCAAGCAGCTCGTTGCCGTCGCTCGACGTCCATACTCCGCGAGCCGAAGCATGCGGCAGGACAGCCGACTAGGGCAAATCGATCGCCCGATGGCATCCGTTGAGATGGTGTACTGCAGCCGCCGCGCCGCGACAACGTCCGCGCTGCTATCGGATTGCCCCGCTTCGGCGCACCGCCGCCAGGGCGAGCAGTCCGGCGAGAATGACCAGCATCGACGTCGAGGCGGAGGGAACTTCGGTCGAGGATGTGCCGGCTGGAGTACTCGGGGACAGCTCGATCACCACATCATCGTCGCTGCCGTCGTCATCGAACACCTGTTCGTCACCGGACCACAGTCCCCATTCCTCCACGAGCGACAAGCCGAACCGGATGGGCCGTGTCAACGGCGCATAGGCCGTCGCACGCAGAAGGCAGGAGCGCGATTCGCCTGCAGGAGGTTGTGCAGCGCAAATTGCATGGAAGGCGGTCCCACGGCGAAACATGTCGGGCCGTATGCTTCATCGTCACAGCCACCTGGAAATCCGCCATCGAGCCAGAACGGCGCGACCACGGCACCCTGGCAGGCACCGAAGTCGACGCGGTCGAGATCCCAAGAGCCGTGATTCGTGGCCGTGACGCGAACGAGGCCCGTACTTTCCCCGACCGCAGGAAAAGGAACGAGTTGCTCGCTACGGAGCGAAATGTTGACCAGCGACCCGAAAATCCAGTCGGTTTCCCGCAGCATGATCTGCGCGTTCGCGTCGTCCACGCCGAAGTGAAGCCATGCGATCGGGGGCGACGTCTCGGCGCGATGCACCTGGAGCGCGCATCGGACCTGCGTACCTGCGGGAATGGGCCCGGAGTGCAATTCGACGGGAGCGAGTCGTGCCCGCCGATTGCGCCATTGGAAACCGAACACGCCGAGCCGGGCGCCGCGATCGCATAGGCGCCCGATTCGCCAGACTCGAACGGCGCGGAGCGGAACACCGCTTCGCCTTGCGTCGCCGAGCGGTTGATGATCGTTACGAAGAAGGTCGCCGTCTCGCCGCGGTGCACGGGCACCTTGATGTCGGCCGCCGCAACGTCGGCGACGAACAGCACAAGCAGCAACAACGCGAAAGTCGAAGGTCGCCGTGCCATCGATTTCTCCGAACTGGAGGTCGGATGCGAGTGCCGTGGTTTTGGCCGATGCAACGAAAAAACCCCGCAATCATGCGGGGTTTTTCGAGAAGAAGTGGCGGAGCGGACGGGACTCGAACCCGCGACCTCCGGCGTGACAGGCCAGCATTCTAACCAGCTGAACTACCGCTCCGCGTTTTTCTGCAACTCGCGCACGTCCTGTGCGTTTTCACTTCCTGTCGCCCTTCACCTTATGGCGTCCCCAAGGGGATTCGAACCCCTGTTACTGCCGTGAAAGGGCGGTGTCCTAGGCCTCTAGACGATGGGGACGCTTAGGAAAACCGAATCTGTCTGGTGGAGCCAGCCGGGATCGAACCGGCGACCTCTACAATGCCATTGTAGCGCTCTCCCAGCTGAGCTATGGCCCCGAGAGAGCGCGAGAGAATAGTGGGCGATCGCGCGTTCGTCAACTCATCGCGGAAGTTTTTTTCGCGCGGCCGAACAGGCCGCTGCCGCGCGCATCGGGCTGGCTTTCGCTCTCGATGTAGCCGACCGCGTTGTAGGCGTTGATGAAGTTGGCGACGTCGGCAGCGCTCGCGCCGCTCTGCGTGGCGATGTCCTCCACGGTCGCAGCCTGCTTGAGCATCACCGTCGCGATGCGGAAATGCTTCGGGAACTCACGCTCGCTCTGCGGCCAGCGCGCGAGCTTGTAGTGGCCGCGCGGGTCGAGCCCGGCTTCGAGCTGGCCGTCGTTGCCCACCAGGTGGACGAGCCATTTGAGGCGCGACACCGGCTGCGCGGGGAGGCTTCCCGCCTGTTTCGTGAAATCGGCCTCGCCGGTCACCTGGATCTCGCCGTGGCCGATCGTGCGCGTGCACCAGGGCGTGATCGCCTTGAGGTTGCCGGCTGAGCGCCAGGTCTGTTCGTGCGTGTCGATGAAAAGGTCGGGAAGCCCGTTCGCCTGCAGGTGAAGGCGGCCCGGGAACGGCGAGTTCGCGCCGAGCAGGTCGGCCAGGTGCAGCGTGCGCCCGTGTTCGACATGCGTGTAGGCGGGCGATGCGGGCGCCGGCGACGCGGGCGGCTGCGGCGCGCGCGCCATGGAAGCGGCCGGCGCAGCGGGTGCTGCAGGTTGGCGCGGGGGCGCAGCGTGCGTGGGCGCAGCCGGTTTCACGGCGGCGACGGGTGCCGGTTCCGCCGCGGGTTTCGCAGGCGTTGCAGCGGCGACCGGCATGCCGGCGAGGTGGGCGCCGACGCGGTTGAGCGTCTCGACCAGGCCCGCGCCGTCGACCGGCGTGCGCACGGCGAATTCGTAGGACTCCGGGGTCGCGGTGAGCGCGGCGACGAGCCGGCCGCTGCCCTGCGCCTTGAGCCAGTCCATGTGCCCGTACACCGAGTCGGTTTCGATGAGCAGCAGTTCCGCGCCGACGTAGTCGCCGATGCGCCAGCGCGCGTCGAGACGCGTGCGCTGTTCGTCGAGCAGGGCGTGGATGCGGGCGCTGACGTCAGCCGGTGCGCCGACGACGCACACGGTATGGAGTTTCGGAGTGTTCAAGGGCGGCTTCCCGTAGAGCGAGCACGTCGGTGGTAGCAAGGACCATGCCTGCGAGGATGGACCCGGCGGGCATCGGGAAGTGTGCGCCATTCCTCATCGGCTGGCACGATTCTGACGATCAGTGTCAGGCTTGGACGGGCTCCGCGGCGGTCTCGACCGCGCGGCTCCGCTCGCGCTGTTGCATCGTCCACAATTGGGCGTAGCGTCCGCCGAGCGCAAGCAACTCGTCGTGGCTGCCGCGTTCGACCGCGCGGCCCTGGTCGAGCACGAGGATCTGGTCGGCGTCGACGATCGTCGACAGGCGGTGCGCGATCACCAGGGTGGTGCGACCGCGCGCAATGCCGTCGAGTTCGCCCTGGATGATCTTCTCCGTGCGCGTGTCGAGCGCACTGGTCGCCTCGTCGAAGACGAGGATCGCCGGTTTCTTGAGCAGCGTGCGCGCGATCGCGACGCGCTGCTTCTCGCCGCCGGAGAGCTTGAGGCCGCGTTCGCCGACGCCGGTGTCGTAGCCCTGCGGCAGCGATTCGATGAAGGCGTGGATGTGCGCGGCCTTGGCGGCGGCGATCACCTCCTCGCGCGTCGCGTCGGGCCGGCCGTAGGCGATGTTGTAATAGATCGAATCGTTGAACAGCACGGTGTCCTGCGGGACGATGCCGATCGCCGCGCGCAGCGATTGCTGCGAGACCGAGCGGATGTCCTGTCCGTCGATCGTGATGCGTCCGCCGCTGACGTCGTAGAAGCGGAACAGCAGGCGCGCGAGCGTGGACTTGCCCGCGCCGGTCGTGCCGACCACGGCGAGCGTCTTCCCCGCGGGGATGCGGAAGTCGACGTCGGCGAGGATCGGCCGGTCCGGCGAATAGTGGAAGTCGACGTGCTCGAATCGTACTTCGCCGCCGTCGATCGCGAGCGCCGGAGCGCCGGGCGGATCCTCGACCTCGCGCACTTCGGCGAGCAGCACGAACATGCGCTCGATGTTGGTCAACGCCTGCTTCACCTCGCGGTAGACCATGCCGAGGTAGTTGAGCGGAATCGACAACTGGATCAGGAACGCATTGACGAGCACGAAGTCGCCGAGCGTCATCGTGCCCGCGACGACGCCGCTCGCCGCGCGCCAGAGCAGCAGCGTGAGGCCGATCGCGACGATGCCTGCCTGGCCGACGTTGAGCACGGCGAGCGTCTTGAGGCTCTTGACCGTCGCGTCCTCGAGCTTGACGAGGCTCGCGTCGTAGCGACCGAACTCGTGCCGCTCGTTGCCGAAGTACTTGACCGTCTCGTAGTTGAGCAGCGAGTCGACCGCGCGCTCGTTCGCCTCGGTATCGGCCGCGTTGGCCGCGCGGTAGTAGCGCATGCGCCACTCGGTGATCGAGAACGTGAAGGCGATGTACGCGACCAGCGTGCCGAGAGTGATCGCGGCGAAGCTCCAGTCGAAGCGCGTGATGAGGATGCCGCAGACGAGCACGACCTCGAGCAGGGTCGGCAGGATCGTGTAGATCGTCCAGTCGAGCAGGTCCGATGTCGCGGTCATGCCGCGTTCGACGTCGCGCGAGACGCCGCCGGTGCGGCGGTCGAGATGGAAGCGCAGCGACAATGCATGCAGGTGCTCGAACACGCGCAAGGTGATATTGCGCGAAGTGCGCGCGAGCACGCGGGCGAACACGATCTGGCGCAGTTCCTGGAACATCGAACTCGACAGGCGCAGCGCGCCGTACGCCATGAGCAGCACGAGCGGGATCAGCAGCGGCTTCGGCGTGAGATCGAGTGCGTCGATCAGGCGCTGCATGATCAACGGCACGCCGACGTTGGCGAGCTTGGCGGCGACGAGGAACAGCAGCGCGACACCCACGCGCACGCGGTAGCGCCACACTTCCGGCCAGAGACGGCGCAGGATCGACAACGTGCTTGCGGGTCGGGGTTCGCTCATCGGAGTCCCTGAGATTTCGCTGAACGGCCCCATATGGGGACGCCGGTGTCGTGTGGCAATGCAGGGTAGCAGCGGCGCTATGATCCTGCTCCTCACGATTTGAGGAGAAGATCATGCGCAACCTCGCCGCAGCCATCGGCACCACCTTGCTGCTCGCCGCCGGTCTCGCCCAGGCCGAACCGGCGACGCCCGCCGCGGCGCTCGCGCGCGAATCGGCACCGCACGGTGCTCGCGTGTTCTTCGTCGAACCGAAGGACGGCGCGACCGTCGGCCGGGACGTGCAGGTCAAGTTCGGCGTCGAGGGCATCGCGATCGCGCCGGCCACCGAAGGCAAGCCCGGCACCGGCCACCATCACCTGCTCATCGACGGCGACGAACTGCCGCCGCTCGACGCGCCGATCCCCGCCGACGCGACCCACAAGCACTACGGCAAGGGCCAGACCGAAGACACGATCCGCCTCGAACCGGGCACGCATACGCTGCAGCTCGATTTCGCCGACGCCCGTCACGTGCAGTTCGACCCGCCGATCGTGTCGCCGAAGATCACCGTGCACGTGAAATGAGGCCGGCGGGGCAACACGCGTAGAGATTGCAACACGAAGCACGCCGAGCACACGCAGAAGGCCCAGGCGGGATTCTGGTTTTTCCTCCGCGTGCTCCGTGCGCTCGGTGTTTCAGGCTATTCCGTCCGAAGGAACGCGTCGAAGCACGGAGCACATCGGGAAGGAATCTTTGATTTTCTTCGTGTGCTCGGTGTGCTTCGTGTTTCAGGCTTTTCTTGCTTCCGCTCCGAAAAACACCCGATCAGTCGATCGGCAGGTCGAGCATGAGCTCGCGCGCGTAGCGGACCGGCGGCGAGCCGAACGAGAGCAGCTTGTCGTGGTAGGCGCGCTGGTCGAACGCGGCGCCGGCGCGCTGCTCGGCTTCCTTGCGCAGGTCGAGATGCTCCTGCCAGCCGACGAAATAGGTCGGCAGCTGCGCCGAGGTGAGTTGCGCCCGCGTCCACTTGCCGGCGGCCTCGCGTTCTTCCTGGAACGTGCCCACGGTCATGAGCTTCATCGCGTCGTCGCGATTCATGCCGTCGACGTGGATCGCTTGGTCGAGGATCGCATTGGCGATCGCGCGCAGGTCCCACTTGAGGTGCACGAGGCGATAGAGCGGATCGTGGTCGAGATAGCCTTCGTCCGCCATCACCTTCTCGGCGTAGACGGCCCAGCCCTCGACGAACGCGCCCGAATACAGCACCGCACGCAGCGTCGACGGGTACTTGTTCGAATGCCACAGCTGCAGGTAGTGGCCGGGCATCGCCTCGTGGATGGTCAGCTCGTGGATCGAGCGCGTGTTGTATTCGCGAAGGAACGAGTCGACCTGCTTCTTCGACCAGTCGTCGGGGATCGGCGACACCGCGTAGAACGTGTCCAGCCCCTTGTCGAGAGGCCCGGGCGGATCGCAGTAGGCGAGCGCGACGCCGCGCTGGAATTCGGGCATCGTGATGATCTTCACCGGCGCGTCGGGCAGCGAAACGATGCCCTTGTCGCGCACGAATCGGGTCGCCTGCGCCAATGCCGCCTCGGCGGTCGGCAGCACCTTGTCGCGCGCGGGCCGATCCTTGTAGGCGAGTTCGAGCGCGGCCTGGATCGCCTTCTGCTGCTGCGCTTCCGTCGGATGCTCGGGCAGTGCGGGCGCGTGGCGCTTGCCGGCGAGGACCGTGCGCGCGATCGCGTACATCTCCTCGCGCGTGCTCTTCAGCGCCGCTTCGGCGCGCGTGCGGATCTCCTGCCGCGTGAGCGGCGAGTTCAGCGCGAAGGCGAGCTTGGCGTCGTAGAGCTCCGCGCCGATGCGGAAATCGCCCTTGGCCTGCGGCACGAGTTCGGTATCGAGCCAGTGCTGCTGTTCGTCGACCGCCTTGCGCAGGTCCGACGCCGCCGCTTCGAGGCGCTCGCGGTCGGCGTCCGGGAGTTCCTTCGCATGGGGCAGGATCAGTCCGTCGACGAGGCTGAGCACGCCCTTGTTCTGCTTCGACACGGTTTGCGCGTGCACCTTCGGCACCCGGGCCGGATCGAGGTTTGCACGCATCTGCGCGAACAGCGCCGGCAGCTTCTCCATGCGCGCTGTCGCGGCGCGCAGGCGCTCGGGCAGCGGCGCGAACTCGCGCGCCATGAGGCTGTACAGCGCTCCGCCGGCGAGCTGGCTGTAGAACGTCGGGTCCCACGCCCAGCTGCGCAGCGTTTCGTTCGCGAAGATGTCCGAGCGCAGCTGGTTGCGCAGCATGCCGTAGTCGACCTGGTTCTCGCGCGACAGCGCGCCGGGGTCGATCGTCCCGAGTTCGGCGAGCATGCCGCGCGAGAACTCGAGCGAGCGGTGCAGCCCGTCGGCGCTGAGGTCGTCCAGTTCGCCGTCATGGCGGTGGTCGCCGACCGTCGTCGCTGTGACCGGGCTTGCCGCCATCGTGCCGTCGAGCCAGCGTTGCGAGAGCGCGGCGAACCGCTCGTCGGCGGAAACCACCGTCGCCGCGGGGGCGGTCGCGGCGTCGCCGTCGTGACGCGATGTTTGCGGCGCGCAGGCGGCGAGGGCGAGACAGACCGACAATGCAACCAGGGTGCGTGACATGGGAACTCCGTATCGTCTTCGCCCGCGTGCGCGCGGCGGCAACCGCCGACTCTAGCGCATGCGTTCGCCGCCGGCGTGACGCGCAGCAGCAGGGACACCCACGCCGAGGTCCACCGCATACATCGACGAGCCGTCGCCGTTGTCCTTGAACAGCGACACGCCTTCGATGCCGGCCGCCTGCGCCTGCGCGAGCTTGCCGCTCGCGCTCCTGACCAGGACCGGGCCTGCCGTATGCACGGGCACGAAATGCCAGGGCCGGTCGGCGCCGTCGCGCGCGCGCTCGAGGTGCTTGCGCGCGCGCACCCAGGCGATGACCACGTCGCGGTTCGCGTCGGGCGCCGAGATCACGATGCTGGAGCCGTCGAGTCCGGGGAAATGCCCGCCGCCGCTCGCGCGATAGTTGTTGGTGACAACGATGAACACCTGGCCGGGTTCGACCGGCTGGCCGCGATACGCGAGATCGCGGATGCGCTGACCCGGCGGCCTGGTCACGTCGATCGCATACGTTAGGCCGCCCTGGATCACGTCGAAGTTGTAGCCGGAGAACGCGCGGTTGACGAGTTCCTGCGGCGAGGTCGATGCCGGGTCGATGCGGTTGAAGCGGCCGGCGGCATGCTCGAGCCAGCCCTTGACCGCGGCGCCATCGATCTTCACGGCGGTCAACGTGTTCGGATAGAGATAGAGGTCGGCCGCGCTGCGGATCGCGAGCGGGCCCGGCTCGATGTCGGTGTAATCATCGGCGGCGCTGAAGCCGGTCTTGAACGGCGCCGCGGCGGACAACACGGGAATGCCTGCATACTGCGGCAGGTTCTCGGCAATGTAGCGTTCGGCGTAGTCGCGCTGCGCATCGTTGATGACCTGCAGCGCGGTCGTGTTGCCGAGTTCGGCGAAGTAGCTCGTCATCGCGAAATCCGTGTCGCCGATCGGCTGCGACACGTAATCGATCGTTGCTGCGTGCACCGCGGCGACGAGCGGCGCGATGCGCGGGTCGGGTGCGACGAAGGAGCCGTCCTTGCGCCGCACGTCGCGCACCTCGCTGTGCGACTGCGTGGCGTCGATCATCCAATGGCCATCCTTGCGCACGAGCGCGAGGTCGACGACGCCGAGGGAGCGGCCGAAAAAGTTGGCCATCACCGCCGGCTTGCCGTGCACGAAGCCGCGCTGGTTGTCGACCTCGGCCATCGCGGCGAAGCGTGACTGCGCATTGTCCGGATCGGGGAACTTCGTGTGCGAATGGCCGAGCAGGAGCACGTCGATGCCAGGCTCCTGCGCGAGGTACCAGTTAGCATTCTCCATTTCCGAGCCGTAAGGCGCGGTGTCGAGGCCGCCGTGCGAGATCGCGACGACGAGGTCGACGCCCTTCGCGCGCAGTTCGGGAACCCAGTGGCGCGCGGCTTCGACGAGACCGGTCGTGGTTACCTTGCCTTCGAGGTTGCGCCGGTCCCATTCCACGATCGGCGGCGGCGTGAAGCCGATGATGCCGATGCGGACCGGCGCGCTCGCCTCGCGCCCGTGCGCGTCGGTGAACGTCAACGTGCGGTCGAGCACGGCGTAAGGCGGATACAGCGGCCGGCCGTCGCGCGTCGACACCGCGTTCGAGAGCACGAGCGGGAAATGCGGACCCGCGCATGCGGGCGCATCGGCGCCATCGGTGGCGAGCGGGTGGCCGGTCACCTGCGCGAGGTAGGGCAGGCCGTAGTTGAACTCGTGGTTGCCGATCGTGCCGCCGTCGTAGCCGAGCGCGTCCATCGCGCGGTACATCGCGAGTTCCTCGCCGCAGGACAATGGATTGACGAGCGCCTGGTAGTCGGCGAGCGCGGTGCCCTGGATCGTGTCGCCGGCGTCGAACAGCAACGTGTTGGGAAACTCCGCGCGCGCCTGCGTGACGAGCGTCGCCATGCGCTCGAAACCGAGCGCCCGGTCCTCGGCGAGCCGGTAGTAGTCGTAGCCCAGCACGTTGGAATGAAGGTCGGTCGACTCCAGCAGCGCGAGGCGCGCGCGCGTGCCGTCGGCGACGGTCGGCGGGTGCCGCGACAGCATGGCGCAGGCGCCGAGGAGCAGGGTGGTGGCAGCCAGGGAGAGGTAACGCATGGCGTCGGGCATTCCGGGGGAAGCAGGCATTCTGCCTGCAATCGACGACCGTAGACACCGGCGCCCCGCGGCTCCGGTAAACTTGCGCGCCGTTCAACCCGAAGCCGATCCACGATGACCGTCCGCACCCGATTCGCCCCCAGTCCCACCGGCTACCTGCACATCGGTGGCGCGCGCACTGCGCTGTACTGCTGGCTTGAAGCGAAGCATCGCGGCGGCGAGTTCATCCTGCGCATCGAGGACACCGACCGCGAGCGTTCGACCGAGGCCGCGGTGCAGGCGATCCTCGACGGCATGACCTGGCTCGGGCTTTCGCACGACGAGGGGCCGTATTACCAGACCCTGCACATGGACCGCTACCGTGCGGTCGCCGAGGACCTGCTCAAGGCCGGCAAGGCGTACTACGCCTACGAATCGAAGGAAGAAATCGAGGCGATGCGCGCCGAGGCGATGGCGAAGGGACTCAAGCCCCGCTACGACGGCCGCGCGCGCGAGCAGAACCTGCCATGTCGCGACGATCCGAACCGCGTGCTGCGCTTCAAGAACCCGACGGCGGGCAGCGTCGTGTTCGACGACAAGGTCAAGGGCCGCGTCGAATGGTCCAACGAGGAACTCGACGACCTCGTCCTGATCCGTTCGGACGGCTACCCGACCTACAACTTCGCCGTCGTCGTCGACGACATCGACATGAAGATCACCGACGTGATCCGCGGCGACGACCACGTCAACAACACGCCGCGCCAGGTCAACATCTACCACGCGCTCGGCGCGGCGGTGCCGAGCTTCGCCCACCTGCCGATGATCCTCGGCCCGGACGGCCAGAAGCTGTCCAAGCGCCACGGCGCGGTGAGCGTGATGCAGTACCGCGACGATGGCTTCCTGCCGCACGCGTTGCTCAACTATCTCGTGCGCCTCGGCTGGTCGCACGGCGACCAGGAGATCTTCACGCGCGAGGAGATGATCCAGCTGTTCGATGCGGCCGACGTCAACAAGTCGGCCTCGCGCTTCGATCTCGAGAAGCTGTCATGGCTGAACCAGCAGTACCTCAAGAACGACGACCCGCTCGAACTCGCGCCACACTTCGAATGGCAGCTGCGCGCGGCCGGCATCGATCCGCGCGAGGGACCCGATCCCGTCGATGTCATCGTCGCGTTGCGCGACCGTGCGCGCACGCTGAAGGAGATGGCCGAGAAGGCGCGCGTCTGGTACGCGCCGCTCGAAGGTTACGACGAACAGGCCGTCGCCAAGCACCTCAGGACCCCGACCGCGCGCGCGGCGCTCGAAGCTGCGCATGCGCAGTTCGCGGCGCTGGCCGAATGGAAGGTCGAGGCGATCCACGCGGCGATCGAAGCCGCCGCGGCGGCGATCGGCGAGGGCATGGGCAAGATCGCCCAGCCGCTGCGCGTCGCGCTGACCGGTACGCAGGTGTCGCCGTCGATCGACCACACCGTATTCCTCGCCGGCCGCGACGAGGCGCTGCGGCGCATCGAGGCGGCGCTCCCGAAAACCGGCTGAGGACCACGCATGGCGCTCGACACCTGCATCAGCACGTTCCTGTCGCTCGATGCGAACGATCCGGATGCGGCGCCCGCCGCACTGCAGACCTGCATGCAGGCATTGCTCGATCCGACCCTGTGGCAGTGGGTGATCGGCATCACGTTCGCCTGCGCGGCGGTCGGCCTGCTGGTCGGCTGGGTGCGCGGCCGTTGGCTCGCAGGCCTCCTCTGGGGCGCTGCACTCGGCCCGATCGGCTGGCTCGTCGTACTACTGTCGAAGTCGGGCCTGGTCGAGTGCCCCGAATGCGGCAAGGGGAACGTGCCGCGCGCGAAGGCGTGCCGGCATTGCGGCGTCAACCTCGCTGCGGCGGCGGCGCGATCCGAACGCTCCGCGCTCAAGCGCGTCGACCGCAGCCGTGGCTGGTGAGCCGGCCTTTTTTCCTCCGCGCGCGCCCGCATCTCGATGTCGACCGTGGCAGCGCAGGCCATCGCCTAGCGCGGCGCGCTAAGATGAATCGCTGCCAGGTCCCTACGCCATGAGCCACCCGAGCCGCCACAGCCATCACGAGCACGAGCACGATGCCAGCGCCTTCGTCGGCGCGGTTTCGAGCGCGTGCGAGCTGCGCGGCCTGCGCCTGACACCGCTGCGCCTGCGCGTGCTCGAACTCATCGCGGCCGAGGAAAAACCGGTCAAGGCCTACGACCTGCTCGATCGCCTCAAGGACGAGAACGGCAGCGCGGCGCCGCCGACGGTCTATCGCGCGCTCGATTTCCTGCTCGAAAACCGCTTCATCCACAAGCTCGAATCGATCAACGCCTACGTCGGCTGCCACCATCCGAACGAAGCGCACCAAGTGCCGTTCCTCATCTGCGACGTCTGCGCGGCGGCGGTCGAAGTCTGCGACGAACGCGTTTCGCGGCTGCTCACCGAGCAGGCGAAGGAACGCGGTTTCCGCCCGCGCGCACAGACGCTCGAAGTGCACGGCGTTTGCGCGGGCTGCCGCGCGACGATCGCGCAGGCGCAGGACTGATCCTCAGCGGGTGAGTTCCGGCCGCGAAGGAGCGGTCGATGACGTGCGTGCTGGCGAAGTCGTCGGCGAGGGTCGACCGCCATGCGGATCGAGGAGCTGCCGACGAAGACGCCGTCACGGCGCCGGCGGCGCGACGCGGTCCGCCGCTTCGAAGCTGGCGATGTCGACGTCGCACGACGGCGCCGGCGCTTCCGCGCCGACGGCCACGGCGGGCATCAACACGGCACGAGGCGGGCGATCCGACGCATCATGCCGCGTCCTCGTCGATGCGCAGCTCGCTGTCGCGTTCGAAGAAGTGCATGTGCGCCGCGTCGTAACCGAGCCGCAGTTCGTCGCCGGCGGCCGGCAGGCCGTGCGGCGGCAGGCGCACGACGAGGTCGCAGCCGCCGCAGCGGAGATTGAGGAACGCTTCGTTGCCGACCGGCTCGACCGCTTCGACACGCGCGGGCAGGGCGGCGGCATCGCCCCCGCGTGCGACGTGGAGGTGCTCCGGCCGCAGCCCGGCGATGATCTCGCGACCGACGCGTGCGCGCAGTTTCGCCTGCAGCGCGGGCGACGGCGCGAGCGCGAGCTCGATGCCGTCGGCGACGCGCACGCGCAAGGCGCCGTCGCGTTCCAGCAGCGGTCCCTGCAGGAGGTTCATCTTCGGGCTGCCGAGGAAGGTCGCGACGAACGTGTTCGCCGGGCGCTCGTACAGGCGCATCGGCGCATCGATCTGCTGCACGCGACCGTCGCGCATGACGACGATGCGCTGGCCGAGCGTCATCGCTTCGATCTGGTCGTGCGTCACGTAGATCATCGTCGCGCCGAGGGCGCGATGGAGCTTGGCGATCTCGACGCGCGTGGACAGGCGCAGTTGCGCGTCGAGGTTCGACCGCGGCTCGTCGCGCAGGACCACCGCCGGCTGGCGCACGAGCGCTCGGCCGAGCGCGACGCGCTGGCGCTGGCCACCGGAAAGCTGCGCGGGCTTGAGCGGCAGCAGCCGGCCGAGATCGAGCATCGCCGCGGCTTCGGCGACGCGGCGCTCGCGTTCACCCTTCGGCGTGCCGCGCAGCCTGAGGCCGAATGCGAGGTTCTCCGCGACGCTCATGTGCGGGTAGAGCGCGTAGTTCTGGAACACCATCGCGATGTCGCGCTCGCGGGGCGAAACCTCGTTGACGACGCGATCGCCGATCGAGAGCGTGCCCGACGTGATCGTTTCGAGGCCGGCGACCATGCGCAGCAGCGTCGACTTGCCACAGCCGGACGGACCGACCAGCACGAGCATCTCGCCGTGCCCGACTTCGAAGTCGGCGTCCGCGACGCCGACGTAGCCGTTCTCGTAGACCTTGCGGACGTGCTCGAACCGGACCTTCGCCATCGGCTGCCTGTAGGGGTGTGGATGCCCGACGCGTCCAAGATAGCTGCACATCCCGGACCGCTTGCGCTATCCTGCAATGTAATCGTTTTCACGCCGCGAATTCCAGCGGTGCGGACAGGCAGGGAAGGGTGATGAGCCAAGCGTTCGAGTTTCCGAAGGACTTTCTCTGGGGCAGCGCCACGTCGGCCTACCAGATCGAAGGCTCACCGCTTGCCGATGGCGCCGGGCCGAGCATCTGGCACCGCTTCGTGCGCACGCCGGGCATGGTCCGCGACGGCGACACCGGCGACGTCGCCTGCGACCACTATCGCCGCTACGAGGACGATGTGCGCCTCATGCGCGAACTCAGCCTGAAGGCATACCGCTTCAGCGTCGCCTGGGCACGCATCCTGCCGGAGGGCAGGGGCCGCGTGAACCCGGGCGGCCTCGCCTTCTACGATCGCCTCGTCGATACCCTGCTCGAGAACGGCATCGAGCCGCTGCTCACGCTCTACCACTGGGACCTGCCCGCCGCGCTCGACGATCGCGGCGGCTGGCTCAATCCCGACATCGCACACTGGTTCGCCGAGTACGCGTCGGTGATGTACCGCAAGTTCGATGGCCGCGTGAAGAAGTGGGCCACGCTCAACGAACCGTGGGTCGTGACCGACGGCGGCTACCTGCACGGCGCGCTCGCACCCGGCCACCGCAACCGTTTCGAGGCACCGATCGCGACGCACCACCTGCTGCGCTCGCACGGCGCCGCGGTGCAGGCGTATCGCGCCGACGGCAAGCACGCGATCGGCCTGGTCGTGAACCTGGAGCCGAAGTACGCGGCGAGCGAAAGCGCCGAGGATCGTGCCGCGGTGCGCCGTGCCGATGCCTACATGAACCGGCAGTATCTCGACCCGGTGTTCTTCGGCCGCTATCCCGAGGAACTCGCGGAAATCTTCGGCGAGGCCTGGCCCGAGTGGCCGGCCGGGGACTTCGACCTCATCCGCCAGCCGATCGACTACATCGGCTTCAACTACTACACGCGCAGCGTCACGCGCCACGACGAGCAGTCGTGGCCGCTGAAGGCTTCGCCGGTGAAACAGCACGCGACCTACACGGAAACGGGTTGGGAGGTGTTCCCGCACGGCCTCATCGACACGCTGGTCTGGCTGCGCGACCGCTACGGCAATCCACCCGTCTACATCACCGAGAACGGATCCGCGTTCTACGACCCGCCGGTCGCCGAAGGCGACACGCTGGACGATCCGCTGCGCGTGGACTACCTTCGCAAGCACCTGCGGGCGATCCATGCGGCGATCGGCATGGGTTGCGACGTGCGTGGTTACATGGCGTGGTCGCTGCTCGACAACCTCGAGTGGTCGCTCGGTTTCTCCAAGCGGTTCGGCATCGTGCACGTCGACTTCAGGACGCAGAAGCGCACGCCCAAGCGGAGCGCGCGGCTGTATTCGAAAGTGGTCGAAAGCAACGGTCGCGTCCTCGCCGAGTAGCCGCGCGCCGCGCAGGAGCAAAGGCCGCCGCGGCGGCGCGCGACAAGGAGGCGACACTTGCACGATACGCTGCTGCTGTTCGGCGCCACCGGCGACCTCGCCGCGCGCCAGCTGTTCCCGTCGCTGCTGCACCTCGCCGTCGACGCGCTGCTGCCCGACACGTTCCGCATCGTCGCGGTCGCGCGCCAGCCGATGACGACGGAGGAGTTCCGCGCCTGGCTCGGCGAGAAGCTCGCCAAGGAAGCATCCGGCAGCGATGCGGTCGCCGCACTGCTCGCACGCGTGGAGTACGTGCACGTCGACCTCGCCGACGCGGCTGCGATCGCGCCTGCGCTGTCGGCGATCAGCGGCCGTTGCGTGAGCTACCTCGCCACGCCGCCGTACCTGTTCGTGACGATCGCCCAGGGCCTCAAGGCGGCCGGGTTGCTCGAGGAGCCGTCGCGGCTCGTGCTGGAAAAACCGATCGGCAGCGACCTCGCCTCGGCGCGCGCGATCAACGCGGCGCTCGACGCCTGCCTCGGCGAGGACCGCATCTTCCGCATCGATCACTACCTCGGCAAGGCGGCGGTGCAGAACCTGCTCGCGCTGCGCTTCGGCAACACCCTGCTCGAAGCGGTGTGGCACCACAGGTGGATCGAATCGGTCGACATCCTCGTCGCCGAAACGGCCGGTGTCGACGGCCGCGAGAGCTACTACGCCGACTACGGCGCGCTGCGCGACATGGTGCAGAACCACGTGCTGCAACTGCTCTGCCTCGTCGCGATGGAGCCGCCCGCGTCGCTCGACGCCGACGTGCTGCGCGACGAGAAGGTCAAGGTGCTGCGTGCGTTGCGGCCGTACCGCGCCGACAGCGTGGCCGACGATTCCGTGCGCGGCCGGTATGAAGCCGGCCTCGTCGATGGCGAACCCGTGCGCGGCTTTTCGCTGCAGGCGGTCAAGGGACGCGAGCCGGTCGAGACCTTCGTCGCGCTGCGCGCGTCGATCGACAACTGGCGCTGGGCCGGCGTGCCGTTTCGCCTGTGCACCGGCAAGCGCCTCGCGCAGCGCGTGACCCAGGTCGTGGTGAATTTCCGGCCGACCTCGCACTGGCTGTTCGAGAAGCCGCGGCGTGAGCGCGCGAGCGCGAACCGCCTCGTGCTGCGCCTGCAGCCGAGCGAGAACATCGAACTCGAGCTCATGAGCAGCCTCGCCGGACCCGAATGGGGCGCGCTGCAGTTGCAGCCGCTGCCGCTCGACCTCTCGATGGAACCGCCGCTACGCAGGCGCATCGCCTACGAGCGCCTGCTGCTCGACGCGCTCAACGGCAACTCGACGCTGTTCGTGCGCAGCGACGAAGTCGAGGCGGCGTGGGCTTGGATCGACAGCATCGAGTCGGCCTGGCGCGAAGCCGATGCGCCGATCCTGCCGTACATGGCCGGCAGCTGGGGTCCCGGCGCCGCGGCGGATTTCCTGCGCAACCTGCCGACCTCGGCCGAACGCGCGCGCGCGGCGCGCAAGGCGTGATGGAGAGGCCGGCCGGCGAGTGGGTGCTGCTCGCCGACGTCGGCGGCACCAACGTGCGCTTCGCGCTCGCCGACACGGGCGCGGCGATGCCGCTGCTCGGCGACAGCGTGCGGCGTCGCCGCGTCGCCGACTTCGCGAGCTTCGGCGACGCCGCGCGCGACTATCTCAAAGCCTTGCCGCAACGCCCGCGTCGCGGCGTGTTCGCGGTCGCCGGGCCGGTCACCGGCGACAGCGTGCGGATGACCAATCACCCGTGGCTGCTCTCGCGCAGCGCGCTCATGGACGAACTCGCCCTCGGCGAACTGAGCATCGTCAACGACTTCGCCGCGATGAGCCACTGCGTTCCGCTGCTCGGCGCGCGCGACGTCCATCCGCTCGGCGGCGCGCACCGCGCGGCCGATCCGCACCGGCGTTGCACGTATGCGATCGTCGGCCCCGGTACCGGCCTCGGCGTCGGCGGGCTGATCGTCGAGCAGGGGCGCTACATTGCGCTCGAGACCGAGGGCGGCCATGTCGGCTTCGCGCCCGGCGACGAGGTCGAACTCGAGGTGCTGCGCCGGCTCATTCCGCGCTTCGGGCGCGTGTCGGCCGAGCGCGTGCTGTGCGGTTCGGGCCTCGTGAACCTGCATGCGGCGCTGCATCCGGACGCTGCGCCACGCACGACGCCGGAGGCGATCACCGCGGCCGCCGCGGACGACCCTGCCTGCAGCGCGACGCTCGATCGCTTCTGCGCGATGCTCGGCTCGATCGCGGGCGACTTCGCGCTCGCATTCGGTGCGTGGGACGGCGTATACATCTCAGGCGGGCTCACGCCGAAATTGCTCGCGCGCCTCGAGGCCGGCGAGTTCCGCCGCCGCTTCGAATCGAAGGGTCGCTATGCGCGCGTGCTCGCGAACGTGCCGACGATCGCCGTGTTGCACGAAGACGCGGGCCTGCTCGGGGCCGCTGCGCTCGCGGTGCTCGATGCGGGGCGTGCGCTGGCGCCGGTACAGGCTCCGGCATGAATGCATCGTCGCCCCATGCATGGCATGCGAGCGCCGACGAATCGTCGTGGGCGCGCGGTGCTGCGGACCGGTTGCGCGACGCGCTTGCGACGACGCTCGCGCGCGCGCCGCGCGCGCTGATCCTGTTCTCGGGCGGCAGCACGCCTGCGCCGGTGCACCGAACGCTTGCCGCGGCGGAGCTCGACTGGTCGCGCGTCGTCGTCTCGCTCGTCGACGAGCGGGACGTGGAGCCCGATGCCGACGGCAGCAATGCGCGCCTCGCCGTGGAGACGCTGCTGGTCGGCCATGCCGCCGCCGCGGAATTCTGGCCGTTGCGCCCTCCACACACCGCGCTCGCCGCTGCGGTCGATGCCGCCAACGCGCGCTGGCACGCGGCGGGCGGCGCGCTCGAACTCGCCGCGGTCGTGCTCGGCATGGGCGAAGACGCGCACACGGCATCGCTGTTCCCGGGCTCGCGCGGGCTCGCCGCCGCGCTCGCCTCGCCCGAGCCGTACGCAGCGATCGATGCGAGCGGTTGCCCGGGCGCCGGGCATTGGCCACGACGCATCAGCCTCACGCCCGCGGGCTGGGCCGGTGCAGCGACACGCCTGCTGCTGCTGCGTGGTGACGCCAAGCGCTCGGTATTCGAACGCGCGATGAACGCGGACGCGCTGCACGCGCCTGTGCGCGCCGCGCTTGATGTGGGCACCACGGCTCTCCATGTCCACTGGTGCGCCGCATGAGGTGGCGCTGCTCCGGAGTCCATTCATGTCCATGAATCCGCGCATCGAGGCCGTGACGCAGCGCATCCGCGAGCGCAGCGCCGCGACGCGCGCCGCCTATCTCGCGCTCGTCGAAGGCGCGCGCTCGCGCGGGCCCAATCGCAGTCATCTTTCCTGCGGCAATCTCGCGCACGTCGCGGCCGGTTGCGGCGCGGCCGACAAGGCGGCACTGATGGGGACTGCGAGGCCGAACATCGGCATCGTCACCGCCTACAACGACATGCTGTCGGCTCACGAGCCGTTCGAAACGTATCCGGCGCTGATCCGCGAAACGGCGCGCTCGGTCGGCGCGACCGCGCAGGTCGCCGGCGGCGTGCCCGCGATGTGCGACGGCGTGACGCAGGGCCGCGTCGGCATGGAACTGTCGCTGTTCAGCCGCGACGTGATCGCGCAGGCGACCGGTATCGCGCTCTGCCACGACGCCTTCGACGCCGCGCTCTGCCTCGGCGTGTGCGACAAGATCGTGCCGGGCCTCCTGATCGGCGCGCTCGCGTTCGGCCACCTGCCGGTCGTGTTCGCGCCCGCGGGGCCGATGCCGTCGGGCCTGCCGAACAAGGAGAAGGCCGCCGTGCGCGAGCGCTACGCGGCCGGCCAGGCGACGCGCGAGGAACTGCTCGCCGCCGAGTCCGCCTCGTACCACGCGCCCGGCACCTGCACGTTCTACGGCACCGCGAACTCGAACCAGATCCTGCTCGAGGCGATGGGCCTGCAGTTGCCGGGCACGTCGTTCGTCAATCCCGGCACGCCGTTGCGCGACGCGTTCACGCGTGCGGCGACGGTACGCGCGGCAGCGATCACCGCGCTCGGCGACGATTACCGCCCGATCGGCCGCCTCGTCGACGAGCGCGCGCTGGTCAATGCGATCGTCGCTCTGCTCGCGACCGGCGGCTCGACCAACCACACGATCCATTTCGTCGCGGTCGCGCGTGCCGCCGGCCTGCTCGTGACCTGGGAAGATTTCGACGACCTTGCCGCGAACGTGCCGTTGCTCGCGCGCATCTATCCGAACGGCGATGCCGACGTGAACCGCTTCCATGCCGCGGGCGGTACGGCGTTCGTGTTCCGCGAGTTGCTCGACGCCGGCCTATTGCATGACGTCGAGACGATCGTGCCGGGCGGTCTGCGCGCCTACGCGCGCGAAGCGCGGCTCGGCGCGGATGGTGTGGACTACGTGGAGGCGGTAGCGACGAGCGGCGACGACGAGATCGTGCGCCCCGCGAGTGCGCCGTTCGAGGCGACCGGCGGGCTGCGTCTGCTGCAGGGCAATCTCGGCCGAGCGCTCGTCAAGATCTCCGCGGTAAAGCCGCAGCATCGGCGCGTAGAGGCGCCTGCGGTCGTGGTCGACGACCCCGGCCGCCTGCGCGAGCTGCACAAGCAGGGCGGCCTGCCGCGCGACTTCGTCGCGGTCGTGCGCTATCAGGGCCCGCGCGCGAACGGCATGCCGGAGATGCACAGCCTCATGCCGCTGCTCGGCATGTTGCAGAACCAGGGGCGCCACGTCGCGCTCGTCACCGATGGTCGCCTCTCGGGCGCGTCGGGCAAGGTGCCGTCGGCGATCCACGTGACGCCGGAGGCTGACCTCGGCGGTGGCATCGCGCTCGTGCGTGACGGCGACATCGTGCTGCTCGATTGCGAAGGCGGCATGCTCGAAGCGCGCGTCGACGCGGCGACGTGGGGCGCCCGCCGGCCCGCGCCGAACGGCTCGCCGGCGGGCCTCGACATCGGCCGCGCGCTGTTCGCGCTCAGCCGCGCCGATGTGGGCCCGGCCGACGAAGGCGCGCTGTCGATCTCGTGCGGCCCGCCGCGGCCGCCCGCGCCGGTCGGCGAGCGACGCACCGAAACCGAATACGACCTCGGCCGCGTCGCGGCGCACGCGCCGTTCGAGGCGAAGGATGCCTGAGACCATGGCCGCTGCGAGCCTCGAGAACACGCAACACGCGGCGATCGGACTGCTGCGCGCCACGCGCATCCTGCCGGTCGTCACCGTCGCCTCGGCGGAGCAGGGCGTCGCCGTCGCGCGCGCGTTGGTTGCCGGCGGCATCCGCGCGATCGAGATCACGTTGCGCACGGCCGCGGCGATCGACGCGATCGCCGCGGTGAAGCGCGACGTCGCCGGCATCGCGGTCGGCGCGGGCACCGTGCTCACGCCGCGGCAGCTCGACGACGTGCGCGCTGCGGGCGCGGAATTCCTCGTCACGCCCGGCACGCCGCCCGCGCTCGCGGACGCGCTCGCCGCGTGCGGCCTGCCGGCGGTTCCGGGCGCGGCGACGCCGACGGAACTCCTCGCGCTGCGCGCGCGTGGATTCCGCGTCTGCAAGCTGTTCCCGGCCAGCGCGGTCGGCGGCCTGCCGCTCGTGCGCGCGCTGCAGGCACCACTCGCCGACGTGCTGTTGTGCCCGACCGGCGGCATCGGCGAAGCCGATGCACCGCAGTACCTCGCCGAGCGCAATGTCGCCTGCGTCGGCGGCTCGTGGATGGTGCGCGCGGACTGGATCGCCGAGGGCCGCTACGATCTCGTCAGCGAGGCGTCGGCACGCTCACTCGCAGCGATCGGGGCTGCACTCGCCCAAGACTGATCAGCGCGCCTGATCAGCGCGCGCGGCGCGCGTCGATCACGAGGTCGGCCGGCAGCGCGCGGATGCGCACTTCGCGACGGTCCGCTTCCACGGTCTTGCCGTCGAGTCGGATGCGCGCCGATTCGATGCCCGCCAGCCCGAACACGAGGCCGCCACGTGGCAGGCGCAGGTCGCCGCGCTCGACATGCAGCCGCGTGCGCGTACCGTCGCGACGCAGCGAATACGACAGTCGCCCGTAAGGCGTGCGCAGGCCGTCGATCGCGACGCCATCGCCCTCGAGCCATGCATCCGGCACCCCGGCGGCGAGTACGAGCGCGTCGTCGGCCTGGCGTTCCCATGCGAACAGGTCGAGCACTGAGCGGATGAAATCCGACGCGACCCAGCCGTGCGGCATGTCGCCGACGAAGCGTGACTCGCGCGGATGGCGCCCGACCACTTCGGCCCACTGATTCCATTCGGGCGGGCGCCGGCCCTGCATGAAGAACGCGATCGCTTCCTGCGCGCGGTCGCGCCAGCCGAGCCGCACGAAGCTGCCGACGGTGCGCCATTCATAGGGCGTGTAGTCCTTCCATGCATCGCCGTCGCGACGGCGTACGAATTCGCGCCAGTAGCGTTCGAACGTGCCGCGCAGGAGATCGGACGGCAAAGCATCCTGTTCGCCCGCGGGCGCGAGCGCGATCGTCGTCGAGGTCGCGTCGAAGTCGCCGAGTTCGGCGCAGCCGGGCAGGTAGTCGATCGCATGCGCGGCGACCGCTTGCATGATCGAAGCGTGCAGGTCGGCGCGGAATTCGTCACGCGCCTCGGCGATGCGCGTGGCGTCGGCGTCGCGGTGCAGCGCGCCGGCGAGCGTGACTGCCGCCTTGTAGCCGGTGAGCGCCCAGAAGTCGTCCCAGTACGAATGCATCGGCTTGGCCGAATAGCCTTCGTGGCTGATCGAGGCCGGCATGAGACCGTAGTTCGCCGCGTTGGCCGGCGTGCGATGGGCCGCGGTGCGCTCACTCGCGCGCAGCGCGTCCATGTACTTCACCGCGGCGTCGACATGCGGCCATGCGGCCTCGGCGACACCGCGATCACGGGTGTAGCGCCAGACTTCGGCGGCGAGGTGCACGAGTTCGCCATGGCTGTCGTTCTCGGCCACGGGGTCCGAACCGCGCGCGTCGACGCAGCACGGCACCTTGCCGCTATGGAACTGGTACGGCGCGTACCAGTCGAGATAGGCGCGCGCGACGTCGTCGCGACCGAGGCGCAGCAGGGCGTCGGCCATCATCGCGCCGTCACGTATCCACGAGCGCGCGTACGCGCGCGTCCCCGGCAGCAACGCCGCGCCGTCGCGGCTGACGAGGATGTGCGCGAGCGCGGTGCGCAGCGTATCGGCGCGCGGCTGCGCCGATCCGGGGACGCGCAAGGCGACGCGGTCGAGCACGCCGTGCCACTGCGCGGCGATGCGCGCGCGCTCGGCGGCGAGGGCCGCGTCGTTGCCGATGCCGTCGAGTGGCGCAGTGGCGCCCGGGTCGAGCGGCACCGCGAGCGCGATGGTGCGACTCGCGCCGGGCGCGAGCTCGAGCGGGTAGAGCAGGGCGCCGGAGGCCAGCCGCGTCGGGTCCTCGGCGGTCGGGGCGAGTGGCGTGGATGCGCGGACCGCAAGGCGCTCTGCGATCATGCCGGCGTCGAAGGCGCTCGCGACGAAGCGTTCCGGCGCGTCGCGCGTGTATGCGCGCGCCCGGCCGTCGACGACGACGGCGCGATCCGCATAGCCGAGCGTACCGATCGGGCTCACACCGCCCGGCGTGTTGAGGAATTGCACCGACGGGTTCACCTGGAACGGCTGCAACGCCAGCGCGAGCGTCAATGCACGCGGCTCGGTGCCGGTGTTGCGCACGACGTAGGTCGCGACGAGGCGCGAATCGCCCGCTACACCCGCCGCGAACACCCCGATGTCGAGTTCGACGCCGTCCATCCGCCAGTGGACGCGCGGCATCGGCAGGTAGCGGTCCTCGAGCGCATGCGTGATCGTCGCATCCGCCCATGTCGTCAGGTGGCCCTGCCCGTCGAGCAGGAACGGCTCGATCGAGAAGCCGCCGCGCGCGACTTCGAGGGCGCCGTCTTCCGACAGCAGGCCGGTCTCGTGGCCGCCGTCGGTGCCCACCACGGTCCAGTAGGTCTGTTCGCCGAGGATGCCGCGCGGATAGAGGCCGCGTCGTGCGCGCTGAGCGAGTGCGCCGAAGAACGCGTTCGTCGACGCGCCGAACGCGAGTGGTTCGACCTCGATCGAGGCGAGCCCATAGCTCGCCGCCGGACCCTCGTGCATCGCTAAGCGGACGTAGCGCGCTTCGGACTCCGGCAGGGCGAGCGGATCGATGCCGCCGTTGCCGGCTTCGACGTGGCGCACGTCGCGCCAGTGGCGACCATCGTCCGACAGTGCGACGTCGTAGCGGCTCGCCGGCGCGTCATCGATCCAGTGCAGCACGAGGCCACCGAATTCGCGCCGCACGCCGAGGTCGAGCGTGAACACCTGCTCCGGGCCCTGGCGAGGATCGCTGCGCCATGCGCTGTGCGCGTCGCCGTCGAGCGCGAGCGGAGCGTCGTACCCGGATGAGGAAGCGCGCGCGCGAGGCGGCGGCCACGTCGCCGGTACGGCGGGCAGCGCCTCGAATGCGGGTCGGTCGAAGCAGGCTTCGCCCTTGCCACCGGTGCCTGCGTAGATCGTGAATTCGATGAACTCGCTGTGCCGGAGCACCTTGTCGGCGGCCGGTCCCCAGGCGAAGTCGATCTGGCGCTTCTTCAGGCGCAGCGCCCGCGGTTCGCGCGCGAAGGCGAAATCCGGGCGATTGACCCACCAGACGTTGTCGCCGCTCGCGTCGGCGAGCTTGAACTGCAACGCATTGCCGGGTGCATCGCCGCGCACGCGGAACGAGAACGCGTAGTTGTCCGGGTAGTCGATCGGCAGGCGCCGGCGCATCGAGGCGAAGCCCGAGACGCCGTTGAAGTCGAACGCAAGGCAAAGTGCGTCGCTTTCGGCGCGCAGCGAGGCGTCGACCTGGTCGGAGCCCGTGGCGGTCCATGCCGCGGGGTCGGCGAATGCGTTCGCGAACGCCGACGTGGCCGCGTCGGCATCCGCAGCGGCCGCAGCCGCGAGTCCGCAGGCGAACGACAGCGCGCGCCGCATCATCCCTTGACGCTGCCGAGCAGCAGCCCCTCGATGTAATGGCGCTGCAGTACGAAGAACAGCGCGAGTACGGGCAAGAGCGTGACGACCGAGCCGGCCATCATGAGTTCGTTGTCCTGCACGTGTTCCCGCGACAATGCGGCGAGGGCGACCGGCGCGGTCTGCCAGGCCTGGTCGCTGAGCACGATCAGGGGCCACATGAAATCGTTCCAGCTCGCGAGGAACGTGAAGATCGCCAGCGTCACGACGATGGGCTTCAGCAGTGGCAGCACGATCGACGCGAAGATGCGCAGCTCGCCCGCGCCGTCGATGCGCGCGGCTTCGATGAGGTCGTCGGGGATCGAGCGCGCGTATTGGCGCACGAGGTAGATGCCGAACACGCTCGCCAGCGCCGGCACGACCACGCCGCCGTAGCTGTTGACGAGGCCGAGCCATTTCATCAGCAGGAACAGCGGGATCATGCCGACCTGCGCCGGGATCAGCAGCGCGCCGAGCAACGCCTGGAACACGCGTTCGCGGCCGGCGAAGCGCAACTTGGCGAACGCGTAGCCGGCGGCGAGGTTGAACGCGAGCGAGACCAGGGTCGTCAGCGTCGCCACGATCGCGCTGTTGAACAGGTAGCGCCCCATGCCGGCGCGCTCGAACAGCTCGTGGTAGTTGGCGAGCGTGGGCCTGGAGGGCAGCAGCGGCGGCGGATACGTGCTCGCCTCGCCGTGTTGCATGAACGACACCGAGAGCATCCACAGCAACGGGAACAGTGCGACCACGGCGAGGCCGACGAGGGCGCCGTTGACGGCGAGCATTGGCCAACGCCGGTTCAAGCAACGTCCCCACGCCGGCCCATGCGCACGAGCACGCGCGTGACGGCGAGGATCAGCGCGAACAGCAGGAACGCGATCGCGGTCGCGCGCCCGAGGCTCCACCATTTGAAGCCTTCCTCGTACATGTAGTAGAGCACGCTGACCGTGCTCTGCAACGGATCGCCACGGGTCATCACGTACGGTTCGGCGAACAGCTGGAAATAGCCCGCGACCGTGATGATCGCGACGAGCAGCAGCGCCGGGCGCAGCAACGGCAGGGTGACGTGGCGGAACTGCTGCAGCGCGTTCGCGCCGTCGATGCGCGCGGCTTCGCGCAGTTCCGCGGGCACGGTCTGCAGCGCGGCGAGCAGTATCACCATGTTGTAGCCGAAGTTCTTCCACACCGCGAACAGGATGATCGCGGGCATCGACCAGTGCGGGTCGCCCAGCCAGTCGATCGGCGCGATGCCCGCCTTCGCGAGCAGGTAGTTGATGAGGCCGTAGCGCGTGTGCAGCAGGTAGCGCCAGATCACCGCGACCGCGACCACGGTGGTCACCACCGGTGCGAACAGCGCGGTGCGGAACACGCCTTTCCAGCGCGCGACGCGCGCGTCGAGCAGGAGCGCGGCGCCGAGCGAGGCGGCGATCGACAACGGTACGCCGACGCCGACGAAATAGAACGTGTTGACGAGCGCCTTCCAGAACAGCGGCGCACGCAGCACGTCGGAGTAGTTGCCGAGGCCGACGAAGCGCAGGGTATGGAGGTCGGCGAGCGCGTAGAGATCGAAGTCGGTCAGGCTCAGCACGAACGCGGCGAGCACCGGCACGAAGAAAAACAGCCCGATCACGAGGAGCGCGGGCAGGGTGAACAGCCAGGCGGCGCGGCGTTCGTTCACGGCGCGGCCTGGCGTCGTTCGACCATCCAGCGCCGTTTGGCGAGGATCGCGTCGACGCGCGCGTCGAGGCCGGCGAGGCTCCGTTCGATCGGCTCGCCGCCGCGTACGGTGCGCTCGGCCGCATAGCGGACTTCCTGTGCGATGCGCTCCCACTCCGGGATCTTCGGTGCCGCGACGACGCGCTCGAGCTGGTCGCGGAACGCTTTCGCATACCGGTCGCTCGCGAGCGCCGTACCTTGCCAGGCGCTGCGCCGAGGCGGCAGGTCGCCACAGAGCTCGTGCAGGCGTTGCTGCTGCTCGGGGCGCGAGAGGACCTCGATGAGCTGCCAGACCTCGTCCTTGTGGCGCGAGGCGTGGAACATCACGAGGCTGCTGCCGCCGCCGATCGCGGCGCCCGGGCCGTCGGGGCCGGGCAACGGCGCGGTCATCCAGTCGTCCTGCACGCTCGCGGGCAGGCGGCGCCTGAACTCGCCGACGTTCCATGGGCCGGTCACGTAGAATGCGTAGAAACCGTTCGCGAACTCGTCCCAGACGTTGGAGATCTGTGTATCGCTCATCGGTGGCGCCCAGCCGTTGCGATACATGTCGACGTAGTAGCCGAACGCGCGACGGAAGCCCGGGCTTTCGAAGTTGCCGCGCGTGGCGTCGTCGCGCAGCAGGGGATCGGCCTGCTGTACGCCGAGGTTGACGAGGAGTTCGAACTCGTTGAGGGGCAGCAGGATCGAATAGTCACCCGGTTTCGCTTGCTCCTTCACCGCGGCGAGCTGGCGCGACCACTCGGCCCAGTCGCGCGGCGGCGCGTCGAAGCCCGCCGCGCCGAGCAGGTCGGTGCGGTAGAACACGAGGCGGGTGTCGACGTACCATGGCACGCCGTAGAGGCGGCCGTCCATGACGTTGGTGTCCCAGATGCCCTCGAAGTAGTCGATGCCGTCGATCACCGGCGATGCATCGATGCGTGCCTGCAGCGGCTCGAGCGCGCCGAGCGTCGCGAGTTCGGGCAACCAGGTGTTGCCGAGCTGGCCGACGTCGGGCAGGGCATCGCCGGCGAAGGCGGTGAGCAGCTTCTCGTGCGCCGCGGTCAGCGGCAGCGCTTGCACCTCGACGTGCACGCCCGGGTGCAGGCGCTCGAACTCGGCGAGCAGTACCGGCACGACTTCGGCCTCGCGACCTATGGCCCAGAAGCGCAATGTCACCCGCTCGGCGCGCGCGCCGCCGCCGGCGCCGCGCGCGCGCGGCAACACGAGCGACGCGAGGCGGGCGAACGCGTTCATTCCTTCACGCTGGCCTTGCCCTGCGGCGAGTCCTGCGCGAGCCAGCCGCCGACGAAGCCCGCCCGCTCGAGGCCACGCCGGATATGCGGGTTCTTCCGCATCACGTTCCAGACGAGTCCGCTGCGGTAGTGTTCGATCATCGCCACGATCGGGCCCTGGTCGATGCCGATGTAGAGAGTGTCCACCCAGCCGACGCCGGGTACCACGCGGCCGGTGCGAAGCGGCCGGTCGGTGTAGTCGAAGCTCGGGTTGAACGCGTCGATGAAGCCGTAGCGCGTGTAGAGCGCGCCGTCGTAGCGCTCGCGCATCTCGCGGATCGCGGGAATCACGATCTCCGGCGCGAACGCGATCGACGATGTCGCCGCGGTCGGCGCGATCGTGCCGTCGTCGATCGTGCCGAACAGGCCCGCGCCGCGCGCGATGTAGCCGTAGAACGGCTTGGGGTCGTTCGCGTAGCGGTCGATCTCGCCGATACGGATGTCCTTGCGCGGTCCGTTGCAGGCGGTGAGGCCCCACAGGTCCTTGCCGTAGTCCTTCCATTGCAGCGGATTGTGGATCGCGTACTCGCGCTGGGCGAGCGTCGCGCGCTTGCTGTTCTCGAAGTAGTCGAGGTCGCGCGCGCGCATGTACTCGTCGCGGATGCCGCGGAAGTCGATCCAGACATGGCTGTACTGGTGGCCGAACAGCGGCGCGAAGCCGAGGTGCTGCTGGCCCTGGAACGTGCCCCAGGTATGGTCGTAGGTGGACGTCCATTCGCCCCATGCGGCCGGATCGACCGCATGCGTGGGCGAACCGAGCGCGAGCACGTACAGCAGCATCGCCTCGTTGTAACCGTGCCAGTCGGCGTGGATGAAGCCGGCTTCGGGCGTCCAGCCCATCGCGACCGCGGGGGCGCGCGGCGAAGCCCAGTTCCAGTCGACGCGCGCGTAGATCGCCTCGGCGAGCCGGCGGATCTCGCGCTCGTCGCGCGTATCCCGATCGTAGTAGGACTGCGCGAACAGCACGCCGCCGAGCAGCAGCGTAGTGTCGATCGTCGACAGCTCGACCCATTTCGCCGCGTGGTAGCGGCGCCCGCTCTGCATGTCGAGGAAGTGGTAGTAGAAGCCCTTGTAGCCGGTCGCGTCCGGCTGCTCGCCCTGCGGCGCGTCGTGGAAGAAGCGCAGGGTCGCGAGCGTGCGCTTCACGGCTTGGCCGCGCTTCATCCAGCCGCGCTCGACGCCGATGCCGTACGCGGTGAGGCCGAAGCCGATCGACGCGATCGACGAGAAGTAGTCGCCGCTGTGGTCGTCGGGCCAGTGGTCGGGAATCTGGCCGTTGGCGGTGTTGGCGCTGTCCTTGAAGAACGCGAAGGTGCGCTGCTCGACGTCCGCGATCAGGTCGCGGTCGTCGCGTGAGAGATCGGCATACGTCCCCGCCGAGGCGCCATGCGCGGTGGGGACTTTCGCACCCGACGAGAACGCGAGTGCGATGAACACGAGGATGCGGCTGATCGTCGTCAATTGGACTCCCATCGGGGAAGGAGGGCCGCCGCGAAGGGCGGCGGCCCCGTTGTTCAGAAACTGACCCTTCCCGATACCTTGATCGTGCGCGTGGGGAACTCCACGCCGAGGCCGTTGACCGTGCCGAAGTTCGGGTTCGTGTCGGTGGGTCCGCCGCGCCAGGTATCGTAGTCGGTCCAGTTGCGCGCGTTGAGCACGTTCAGTACATCGACGCGCAAGTGGAGGACCACTTTGTCGTCGAGGTTCCATTCCTTGGATGCCGCAAGGTCGAGTTGCTTGAACCCGACCGTCTTGTCCGGGGTGAACGGATCGAAATAGCAGTGGTCGAAGTCGGGCGTGTCATGGCAGTTCGTCGCGTCGAGTGTTTCCGGGCTCGCGACCGTCGCCTTCGCCGAGTAAGTCACTCCCCAGGGGCCGTCGAGAATGCCGGTCATGACGAGGCGGTGACGGGCGACGCCGACCGAGCGGTGCCAGCCGACCTGGTCGACGTTGGGATAGTCGAACACGTAGTGCTCGTCACCATCGCCGGCGTTCGGCCGGTTTTCGCGCGCATCGCTGAAGGTGTAGGCGAATGTCACGCCCCAGCCCGAGTCGCGTGGGTAAGGCTTTTCGAGCGACAGCAGCAGCGAGTTCAGGCGCGTCTCGATGCCGTTGTCGGCGAGGATCAGGCGGCCGTAGCCCGGGACGCCGTAGTCCCAGGGCTGACTGCCCCAGGTCGCTCCCGGAATGCCGCGGAAGCCGCCGTCCGGATAGCGGTTGCCGAGCGTGAACACGATGCCGTCGTGGCTTTCGATGTGCACGATCGTCGCCGACGACCTCCAGTCCCCGAAGGCGTTGCGCATGCCGATGCTGAACTGGTCGGAATACGGCGTCTTCAGGTTGTTGTTGATCAGGTTGAGTTCGCCGCCGAGATTCGGGTTGGCGGCCACGAGCGCGGCGAGGTTGGCGGGGTCGAAATAGGAAGGGTTCCAATCCAGGCACGTTCCATTGCCGACCTCGCACGGGTGGTCATGCGTATTGAAGTCGAAACCGTAGCTCGGGAATATCGCGCTCGATTGCTCGAGTGCGAGGTAGTCGAACAGGTTGCGGTCGTACGCGCGCCCGGCGCCGCCGAAGATCACGTGCTGTTCGTCGCCGTCGAGATCGTAGGAGAACCCGAGACGCGGTTGCCAGGCGTCCTTGAACGCGTCGCGGTTGTGCCCATTGCTGATGTAATCGTCGATGTTGTAATCCGTGCGCTGGATGTTCTGCCAGCCATGCAGGGCGGCGACGAGCGGTGCCGGGGTCACGTAGTCGAGGTAGCTCGGCGTTTCCTCGTAGTCCCAGCGCAACCCGAGGTTCAATTGCAGCTTTTCGGTGACGTCCCAGTCGTCCTGCAGATAGAGGCCGAACTGCCGATTGCCCGACTTGACGTTGAGGTCCCCGGCGCCCGGAACGAGCTGGCCGAATTCGACGCGGATCGGAACCGTGAGGCTTTCCTGGATGTCGTAGAAGTATTGCGGGTTGTACGGCTCCTGCTCGAACGAATTGACGTCGATCTTCTTGTACTTGATGCCCGCCTTCATCACGTGCGAGCCGGCGAACGTGAAGCCGGTGTAGGTGAAGTCGTCCTGGAACGAATAGCCGCTTTGTCCCTTGTCCTGGAAATCCGGGCCGCCGCCCGTATTGAGGATCGTCCTCCGGTCAGGAGTGATCAAACGATAGCCGGGTGCGTTGTTGATCGCTTTTGGGTTCCACGACTGGTCCTCGTAGGTGAGATGGGCGTCGTTGAGCCAGGTGTCGGCGTTGAATTGATAGCGAAGGTCGACGCGCGTCTCGTCGTTGGTCTTCCGGCTGCCGAAGGAAGCCGTATTGGGCCCATCTCCGACGCCGCCGATGTCCGTTTCCTTGCGATACTTGCCTGTGAGTTCGAAAAGATGCTGGGTGCCGGGCGTCCAGGTCAGCTTGCCGAAATAAAGGTCCTCGTTGAACGGCGCATTCGTCGTGCCGACCTGGCTCGCGAGATCGGGAGGCAAGGCACTGATCGGCACGTTCTCCCCGATCTTGACTTCTTTCGGCGCGAGGATGTCCTTCGCCTCGTACGCCACGAAGAAGTGCAGCAGGTCCTGCACGATCGGGCCGCCGAAACTCGCGCCGTACTGCTTGTCGATCGTGGGCGTCTTCTTGTGGTCGCGCTGTTCGGATGGCGTGGCGGAGCGCAGATCCTGGTCGCTGTAGTCCATGAAGACATCGCCATGGAACTCGTTGGTGCCTGATTTGGTCACCGCGGTTATCGCGGCGCTGCTGATCTGGTCGAACTCCGCCTTGTAGTTCGACGAGATCACCTTGTATTCGGCGATCGCCGATTGCGGAAACGGATTGCCGCGCGTCGAATCCTGGCCGCTGACGCCGCCTTTTAGCACGTAGTTCTTTTGCCCGACGCCGTCGATGTAGACGTTCACGCCGTTGGAGTTCTGCGCGCCGCTCTTGAGTTGGGTCGAGCCATCGCTCTTGGTGACGAACTGGACACCCGGGACGATGTCGGCGAAGGCGAGGAAGTTGCGCGAGTTCTGCGGCAACGCCTCGATTTGCCTGGTCGATATGTTGGTGCCGATTTCCGAGGTCTTCACCTCCACCAGCGATGGCGCCGTCACCGTCACACCTTCGAGTACGGTCGCTTGCGGCGCCACCCCTGCCTCGGGGGCGAGGTCGAGCGTCGCCGTGGATGAAACCGTCAGGGTCGCCGTTCTTTCGGTGCCGGGCCCGGCATCGACGCGATAGGTGCCGGGCGGCAGGCCGAGCAGCGAATAGTTGCCATCGGCGGTGGCCTTGGTATGGCGCGTCGTTCCGGTCGCAACGTTCGTCGCGGTGATCTCGCTGTTCGCCGGCGCCTTGCCGCGCAGGTTCGCGTCGGCGGTCTGCGCCCACGCGAGCGTGGGCAACGCGCTCGCGGCGACGACGGTGCTCGCGATCATCGTCGCGAGCAACTTCCTCTTCAGCATCGATGTACGCATGGCTCTCTCCCCGGCACGCTGGCGATGATGGTTCGGTGGCTAGGATCGGGCGGCCCCGCAGGAGGCGCGCACGACGATTTCGCAGGGCAATACTTCGCTTCGCGCCGGGAACGCTCCCGGCGTTTCCAACTCGGCAATGAGGCGCGTGAACGCGGCGCGGCCGAGGTCGGCGACGCGCACGCGCACGGTGGTGAGCTGCGGCGTCACGTAGCGCGCGATCGGCACGTCGTCGAAACCCGCCAGCGCGATGTCGTCGGGGACGCGCAGCCCGCTTTCGGCGAGCGCGATGAGGCAGCCGACCGCCATCATGTCGTTGGCGGCGAACAGCGCGTCGGGCCGTTGCGCGAGCCCGGCGACATGCTTGCCGGCCGCATGGCCGGATTCCTCGGAGAAATCCCCCTCGAGCAGCAGCGCATCGCGCGCGAGCGACGCCTCTTCGAGCGCGTCGAGCCAGCCGCGGCGCCGTTCGTCGGCGTCGAGGTTGCCGACGGGGCCCGCGATCATCGCGATGCGCCGGTGGCCGCGGCCGAGCAGGTGGCGCGTCATCGCGGCGGCGCCGCCATGGTTGTCAAGGTTGAGCGTCGGGAAGCGCGAATGCTCGTGCGGTGCGTTCATGAGCACTGCCGGCAACGCCTCCGGCAAGCTCTCGTGCAGGAACGAGGCGTCGACGTGCGGCGACATCACGAGCAGGCCGTCGACGCGGCCCTGCATCGAGCGGATCGCCGCGGTCGCCTCGTCGGCATCGCCGTGCGAACTCGACACGAGCAGGTGCAGGCCTTGCGCCCGTGCGGCGACGTCGATGCCGCGGATGAGTTCGGAGAAGAACTCGCCATGGAGATCCGGCAGCACCGCGCCGATCGTGCGCGTGCGCCGGGTGATGAGACTGCGCGCCGCGTCGTTCGGGCGATAGCGCAGCTTGGCCGCTACGTCGAGGATGCGATGCCGGGTCTGGTCGGTGACGTTGTCGCGCCCGTTGAGGGCGCGCGACACCGCTGCCACGGACACGCCTGCTGCCTTCGCGACGTCCTTGATGGTTACGGCCATGTATGCGTCGGGTGATGTAAACGTTTACATCATGCGAGCGCTTAACGGAATTGTCATGCTGCGTCACAGCAGCACAGCCGGACGCCACACGCCGCACCGCGTCGGCGTCGGCGGCGTCAGAACAAGCCGCGGACGCCGATCGAGACGTTGCGCCCAGGCAACGGCGCGGCATCCTTGATCAGCGACGTCGAGAGGCGTGCGGTCTGGTTCGCGAGATTGTTGCCGTCGAGGAACACTTCCCAGCTGCTGCGGTCATCGGCGAAGAAGCTGAAGGCGACATGCGCGTTGACGAGCGTGAAGCCGTCCGTCGAGGTTTCGAAGACCGCCGTATCGTCCTGCGCGAAGTAGCGCGTCGCGCCGACGCTCGTGCGCCAGCGGTCGTTGCGCCATGACAACTCGCTGCCGACGCGAGCGGCCGGGATGCGCGGCAGATTGCCGCCGTTTTCCAGTGTCGCGCGCACGGTGTCGCCCCAGACGCGCAGGTCGTAATCGCCGCTCGCGTTCTTGGCCAGATGGACGGTCGCTTCGGCTTCGCCGCCACGGAAACGCGCGTTCGCCTGCGACCAGTCGCGCACGGGCAGGTCGTCCTCGACGAGGCCGGTGTCGGCGAGATAGATGAAGTCGTCGTAGCGATTCGCATAGACGGCGACTTTCGCCTCGACGCGCTCACCGTGCCAGTGCAGGCCGAGTTCGGCCTGGTTCGCGGTTTCCACGTGCAGCGTGGGGTTGCCGACCTCGAATGTCGCGGAGGCGTCGTGTGGACCATTCGCGAACAGTTCCTCCTCGGCCGGCGCGCGCTGTGCGCGATCGAGATTGAAGCTGAGATGCCAGGCATCGTCGATGCGCCAGGCGAACCCTGCCGACAGGCTGACCGGATGGAAGTCGCGCTCGCTGGCGCCCTCCGGCGTGCTGCCCTGGCGATCGACGCGCGCGCCAAGTTCGACGCCGAGTGCACCCAAGTCGCGGCGCTCGGTCATGAACACGCCCAGCCCGCGCGTCGATGTCGGTGGGACGAAGGTTTCGTCGCCGACCGCGGCGAAGTCGCGCCGGAATGCCTGCACGCCGAACGCGCCGGACCAACTCGCGAGTGGAGCATGCGTCAGCAGCAGGCGGCCTTCGTCGGCGTCGTTGCTGAAGGTCGTGCCCGGGACATCACCCTCGAATTCGACGTGCTGGTAGTCGGTGTGGCCGAGGTCGAACTCGAGTTTGTCGATGCCGGTGAACGGCGCGTTGATCGCGCCCTCGAGGTCGTAGCGCGTCTGCGCCATCTGCAGGTGCACGGGCGCCTCGCCGGTTGCGGCATCACCGGGTTCGGCCGGATTGCCGTAGGTGTCGAGATAGCGCGAAACGGAAACGCCGAGATGACCCCAGTCGCCGATGGCCGAGCCGCCGATCGCACCGGCATTCGTGTGCACATAGCTGTTCGGCAGCGTCGCGCCGGGTACGTCGTAGTCGTGGTCGCGCCGGTCGAGGCCGTCCGCGTGCAGCGCGAAGCCGTTGCCACCCGCGTCGACGCGGAACACCTCGGAGCGGCCGTCCGACACGCTGTCGTAACCGACCTGCACGCGGCCGCTGACGCCGTCGGGAGGGATCGCGGTCGGAATGCGGCCGTCGACCACGTTGACGATGCCGCCGATCGCGCCGGAGCCGTAGAGCAGGGTGGCGGGCCCCTTGAGGATCTCGATCTGGTCGGCGAGGAAAGGTTCGACCGTGACCGCGTGGTCCTGGCTCACGTTCGACACGTCTTCCGAACCGAGGCCATTACTGAGCACGGATACGCGAGGACCGTCGAAGCCGCGGATCACCGGCCGGCCGACGCCTTGGCCGAACGAGGTCGACTGCACGCCGGGCACGTTCGATACGGTCTGGCCGATCGTGCCGGCACGGGCGTCGTCGAGTTCCGCGCCGGACAGCACGCTCACCGGTGCGACGACCTGATCCGCCCTCTGCGCACCGGGCAGTGCATTGACGACGACGGTCGGCAGGGTCTCGCGATCGACCTTCGGCTTGGCACCGCCGAGTTCGGCGTCGGGCGGCGTGGCGGCGTCCTTGCCGGTGTCCGCGGCTCCATCCGCGGGGGCGGCGGGTGCAGCGTGCGTGGATGGCGTGGACAGCACCAGGCCGGCACAGATCGCCAGGGCGAGACGGTGGATCGGCATTGCGGAATTTCCTCGGGCGGGCTAGTGAGTATGTTATATAATAACAATATCACACCGGCCTCCGCCGAAAGTCATGCCCGTAGATGAATGGACCATTGAAACTGCCTCTCGCCGCCGCCACGCCTTCGCATACGGCGTTACGATATAGCCTTGCGAGAGGAACTGGATTGGAACGACGCATTGCCACGCGTTTCGCGCGCTACGCCGACCGTTTCGGCGCGACGGCGTCGTTCGTCTGCGCGCTGCACTGCGCTGCGCTGCCGTTGCTGCTCGCGGTGCTGCCGGCGCTGGGGCTCGGCTTTCTCGCCGATCACTCCTTCGAACGCGGCTTCATCGCGTTCGCGAGCGCGCTCGCGCTGGTCTCGCTCGCGTTCGGATTCCGTCGCCACCGGCGCCTGCGCGCGTTCGGGTTTCTCGTTCCCGGCGTCCTGTTGCTGGTCGCTGGCATCGTCATCGACATCGACGGGGCTCCGCTCGTGCATGCGCTGTTCGTCAGCTTGGGCGGCATGCTCGTCGCGCTCTCGCACCTGACCAACCTGCGCCTCGCGCATGGCCACGTGCACGATGCGGCGTGCGGGCATTGAGCGCCGGTGATTGTGTAACCGCCGCCGCGGCGCCTAGCATCGCGACGATGGGACCGTCGCTGTCGTCATGAGCCATTCGCACGATCACGCGCATCACGCGCACGCCGATCACGGCCACGATCGTGACGACGTGCACGCGTCGGCCAGCAAACGCGAGCGGCGATTGCTGATCGCGTTCGCGCTGACCGCCTGCACGCTCGTCGGCGAGGCCGCCGGCGGCTGGCTGTCCGGCTCGCTCGCGTTGCTCGCCGATGCGGGCCACATGCTCGTCGATGCGCTCGCGCTGCTGTTCGCCTGGCTCGGCGCGCGCTTCGCGCAGCGGCCGCCAGACGCACGCCGCAGCTTCGGTTATGCGCGGCTGGAAGTACTGGTGGGATATACCAATGCGCTCGCCCAATTCGTGCTCGTCGCCTGGATCATCGCCGAAGCGGCGGGCCGCCTGCTGCAGCCGACGATGATCCTCTCCGGCACGATGCTCGTCGTCGCGATCGGTGGCCTGCTCGTGAACGCGCTCGTCCTGCGCGTGCTGCACGACCACGACCACGACGACATCAATACCGCGAGTGCGCGCCTGCATGTGCTCGGCGACCTGCTCGGTTCGCTCGGCGCGGTCGCGGCGGCCCTGCTGATCCGCTGGCTTGGGTGGAACTGGGCGGACCCGGCGATCTCGGTGCTGGTGTCCGTCCTCATCCTCGGCAACGCGTGGAAGTTGCTGCGCCGCTCCGGCCACATCCTGCTCGAAGGCGCACCCACCGGATTCGATTCGACCAACGTCGCGACCGTGCTGCAGGAATCAGGCATCGGCATCGTCGACGTACACCACGTGCACCTGTGGGAACTGTCCGGCGGGCGCGCGGTGGCGACCCTGCACGCACGCGTCGAACCGGGGGCCGACACCGACCGCGCCATCGGCACGGCGCAGCGCCTGCTGCGCGAGCGCTTCGGCATCGTCCACGCGACGGTGCAGGTCGAGTCGGCCGATTGCGCCGGCGGTCCCTGCGGCGGCGCCCGGTCCTGATCGAGCGCGGCGGCGGCGCGCTTGCGCCGCGGTCGCGGGCTGCTATCCTGCGCGCCCGCTTACCGAATCGTTACAGGAGTCATCATGGGCAAGGGCGACCGCAAGACCCGCAAGGGCAAGATCGGCATCCGCAGCTACGGCAACGTGCGTCCGCATTCGGCCAAGAAGGCCGCCGGTGTGGCCAAGCCGGCCACCAAGACGGCGAAGCCCGCGGTCAAGAAGGCCGCCGCTCCGGCCAAGAAAGCCCCGGCCAAGAAGGCGGCAGGCTGAATCGAGACCCTGGCGAACGGGGTCTTTACATGGAATTAGCATTCGCAAACGAATGCAGGTATAGTCGGCCGCACTGTGTTTGCTAGGGTCACTGTGAATCGTGGCCTTTGATGCAGCTTGATCCTCAGACGATCCGCTCATCGTTTCGCCTCGCTAGCTCCCGGCAACCCAGTCTCGTCGCGGAATGTTCCGCGCTCGCGATGTTCAACGTGTTTTCAGGAGTTTCAGATGTCGAATCGTCAAACCGGTACCGTCAAGTGGTTCAATGATGCCAAGGGTTTCGGTTTCATTACCCCGGAGAGCGGCCCGGACCTGTTCGTGCATTTCCGCGCGATCATGGGCACCGGTTTCAAGTCGCTGCAAGAAGGCCAGCGCGTGAGCTTCGTCGCCGTGCAGGGCCAGAAGGGCATGCAGGCCGACCAGGTCCAGGTGATCTGATCCCACGCCGGTATCCAGCATGATTTAGAAGGCCCCGGATGGAAACATCCGGGGTCTTTTTTTTTTTTTTGGTGCAGGGTCGGCCTCGGCCCACCATGCGGAACATTCCGCCTCGGTCGGGCGAATGCTCGCGCAACGCTTCTTTCACACTCGCGGGGCGAGCGGAGCCACGCGACAGCGCCGCGAACGTACGAAAGAAGCCTTGCGCAGCCACCCGGGCCGGATTGCGGCCGTGATGCGCCGCGCGCGCGGGCCAAGTCGGCCAAGGTCAACCTTGCGCATGCGCGCGAACGCGCGATCAGCGCGAAGGCCAGCGCACCTCGCCTGCGACGACCGTCGCCGTGTTCCCCCCGACCCAGACCTCCGCGTCTTCGATGTGTATCAGCAGCGAAGCGTCGCGACCCATCTCGCGCCCCTGGCTGACGCGATAGCCGCGGGCGAGTGGACCGTCCGGTTCGCGTTGGGCGATCCATGCGGCGACGAGCCCGTTCGCCGCGCCGGACGCCGGGTCCTCGACGATGCCGACGCCCGCGGGAAATGCGCGCACGACCAGATCGTACGCGTCGCCGCCGCAACGCGCGAACACGCACAAGCCGAGGCTGTCGCTCGCCTGTGCGAGGCGCGCGATCGCCGCGTGATCGGGCTGCCAGCCGCGCACCGCAGCTTCGTCGGCGAATTCGGCGACCCACCAGCGCCGGCCGCCTTCGACGAACGCGGGTGGCAGCGCGCCGGGACGGGTACCGTCGAGCACCGAGCGCAACAGCGGTTCGTCCTCGCCTCTCGCGCGAAGGACGTTGGCCGCGGGCGCGCGCACGAACAGCCGCCGGTTCGAACCCTCTTCTTCGACCCGGATCGGCAGCAGGCCGGCGCCGCATTCCTGCACGAGCCGGCCGTCCACCGCGCGCGCGATGCCGCATTCGAGCACCGCGTGGGCGCTACCCACCGTGGGGTGCCCTGCGAACGGGATTTCCCTGGTGGGAGTGAAGATGCGCAGCCGATAACTCGCGTGCGGCGTCGTCGGCGGCAGCACGAAGGTGGTTTCGACGAGCTCGGTCCACCCGGCGAAGCGCTGCATCTGCGCATCGCTCCAGCCGGCCGCGTCGAGCACGACGCCGAGCGGGTTGCCACCCCCCGGCGTCGCCGGGAACACGTCCAATTGCAGGTAGCGCGAGATCGGCGGCATGCGTCGGCGGCGTTGCGGCAGGGCCGGCGATCATACCGCCGCTACATCCAGTTGCGCCGCTTGAACCAGAGCAGCGGCAGCACGATGCTCAGCGCGATCGCGAGCAGCGCGAGCGGATACGCATGCGGCGCGTGGAGTTCGGGCATGTGGTCGAAGTTCATGCCCCAGATGCCGGCGAGAATCACCGGCGGAATCGACACGACCGAGGCGACGGTGAGGATCTTGATCACGTCGTTCTGGTCGATGTTGATGAACCCGAGCACGGCATCGAGCAGGAACTGCAGCTTGTCGGTGAGCTGCCCGTCGAACTCGCACAATACGTCGAGGTCCTTCTGCGCTGCATGCAGGCGCGCGAGCGCGGGCTTGGGGATCCACGCCGGCGGCGCCTCCCGCAGCGCGAGCACGATGCGCAGGAGGCCCGTCGCGGACAGGCGCATGCGCGTGAGGCGCGCTTCGACGCGGCCGATCTCGGCGAGCATCGCGCGCAGCAGGCTGGTTCGGCGCCGTCCGTCGCCGAAGATGCGCGCCGACAGGCTGCCGCCTTCGGCCGCGACGGCCTCCATGCCGTCGGCGGTGCGTCCAATGATGGACTGGACGAGGACGACGAACGCGTCGGTGCTCGTGCCCGGCACCGACGCGCGCACGCGTTCGGCGGCGAGATCGAACGCGGGCGAGGGCGCATAGCGCAGCGAAACCAGGTGTCGCGGGGTCAGCACGATGCCGACCGGGCTCGGTGCGGCGTCGTCGTCGGCACTGAAATACGGGATGCCCAGGCGGAGCGCGTCGTCGGCGATGCCCACGCGGTTGGAGAGTTCGATGCCGCCGAGGTGCTCGCGGTCGGGCAGGTGCAGGCCGGTGGCGCGCTCGACCCGGGCGCGTTCGCCCACGTCGTCGCCGACGAGGTCGAACCAGGTGCCTTCCCGGCCCGCGGCTTCCGCTGGGGTCGGCGAGGTGGTGGAGACGTGGCAGGTCAGCATGCGGTCGCTTCCACTCGCGCGCTTGTTCGCGGCGGCGCGCGCATCATATATCGTTCACTCCCGTCCGCCGTCGAGCCGCCGCATGCCCATCGCCACCGCCGTCGTCAACGTCGCGATCATCGCCGTCACCTGCGTCGTGTCGTTCATGGCGTTCTCCAACCCGCGGCTGCTCGACCGGCTGATCCTGTGGCCGCCCGCGATCACGCGCGGAAAGGAATACTGGCGGCTCGCGACCTGCGGCCTGATCCACGCCGATCCGCCGCACCTGTTGTTCAACATGATTACGCTGTATTTCTTCGGCGCGCCCATGGAGCGGTTCTACACGCAGCAGACGGGGGCGATCGGTTACCTGCTGTTCTACGTCGGCGGCCTCGTCGTGTCGTCGCTGCCGAGCTGGCAGCAGCATCGCAACGATTCGGGCTATCGCAGCCTCGGCGCGTCCGGTGCCGTTTCGGCGGTGCTGTTCGCGTTCATCCTCTGCCGCCCGTGGACGACGATCTACGTGTTCGTGCTGCCGGTGCCGGCGATCCTGTATGCGGTCGCCTATATCGCTTACACGATCTACATGGATCGCCAGCGCAGCGACAACATCAACCACAGCGCGCACCTGTGGGGCGCCGTATACGGCGTCGTCGCGACGGTGCTGGTGGAACCGCGCCTGCTCGGCGCCTTCTTTGCGCAGCTCCTGCATCCGTCGCTGATGTGAGCAGGCGCTTGCAAGCGGGGATCGGATGCCGACAATCGGCACACGTCCATTGATGGAGCCGGACATGAACTGCAAGGCGGGATGCCGTAGCGGGCGCACTGCGAGCGTGATCGACGCAGGCTGCGGCAGGGGGGCCGGCGCCCGCGCATCCACGCGCCCGGCCGGCATCCCCGCGCCGGACGGCGCGTAACCATGAATCGGCCGCGCACGGCCACACCCGATCGCGACGCCGACGCGCGCGCCGCGACCGCAGCCGCCGGCAGCCTCATCGTTGCGATCTCCTCGCGCGCGCTGTTCGACCTCGGCGACAGCCACGAGCTGTTCGAACGCGAAGGTGTCGACGCGTTCGCGCGCTACCAGATCGCGCGCGAGGACGAGCTGCTCGCGCCCGGCATCGCGTTTCCGCTCGTGCAGAAGTTGCTCCACCTCAATCGCGCCGACCCGGATGTGCCGCGCGTTGAAGTGATCCTGCTGTCGCGCAATTCGGCCGATACCGGCCTGCGCATCTTCAACTCGATCGAGCACTATGGCCTCGACATCGCGCGCGCGGCCTTCACGCGCGGTGCGCCGACGTCACCGTACGTGCACGCGTTCGGCGCTGACCTGTTCCTGTCGGCCAATCCCGACAGCGTGGCGCAGGCGCTGCGCGCCGGCATCGCGGCTGCGACGATCCTGCCCTCGAAGGCGCCGCAGCGCCAGTCGGACCAGTTGCGCATCGCCTTCGACGGCGACGCGGTACTGTTCGGCGACGAGTCGGAGCGGGTGAGCGAAAGCGCCGGCATCGATGCGTTCCATCGCCACGAGACCGAGCGCGCGCTCGAACCGCTGTCGGGCGGCCCGTTCCGCGGGTTCCTCGACGCCTTGCACCGCCTGCAGCAGGCATTCCCGAGCGAGGATTCGCCGATCCGTACCGCGCTGGTCACCGCGCGCTCCGCACCGGCGCACAAGCGCGTGATCCTCACGTTGCGCGATTGGGGCGTACGCATCGATGAAGCACTGTTCCTCGGCGGGCGGGCGAAGGGGCCGTTCCTCGAAGCCTTCGGCGCGGACATCTTTTTCGACGATTCGGTCGCCAACGTCGAGTCCGCGCGACGCCACGTCGCCACCGGGCACGTGCCGCGCCGCGAGCGGTCGGAGCCGTGAGAGCAGCCGCGCTCGACATCCGCGAGGTCGCCGATGGCGGGTTCCAGGCGCGCGAGTTGTTCCGGCGTCACTTCGGCGACGAACCGCCGGCCATCCCGCATCACGTGATCGCGTTCGAACGCGCGGCCGACGGCGCCGCGACGCCCGTCTGCTACGTGCATTTCACGCCGCTCGGCGATCTCCTGCTCGGCGGCGGTGCCTGCGTCGATCGCCGTGCGATGCGGCGCATGACGCCAGTGCTGCGCGAAGCCATCCGCGCCGGCGGCGGGCTTTACCGCATCACGCTCGAATGGGCCGTGCGGCATTTCGCGCCGACGCACAAGGCGATCTTCGGCTACTGCGGCGATGCGCTCGCCGAACGCGTGGATCTTGCGGCGGGGTTCGAGCGCACCGGCCATCGGCACCTGCTCGTGCATTGGACGCGCGAGCTCGACGAGGCGGAGCGCGCCCGACTCGTCGCGCAGGCGCACGCGATCGGCCCGTTCTAGCCCGATACGAGCAGGCGCTCGAGCTCCGCGGGCGAGGACCAATGCGCGCCGCAGACGTAGCGCGGCAGGTTCCAGCGCGGGGACGATCGCTCGACCGGCGCGGGGTCGGTGCCGAAAGCAGCGCGCACGCGATGTTCCGCGCCGTGTCGCGGCAGGTAGTCGCGCACGAGGTAGTCGTTTGATTCGCCGTACGGATAGGCGAACAGCGTCGTGCGATGCGGGGCGAGATGGCGGTCGAGCCAGTCGGCGGCGCGCCGGATCTGCGCGTCCGCGTCCGCAAGGGTGTCGATCGAGCGGAACGTTCCTTTGCGCCCCGCCTGCTGTGCGGTGACGGCCAGGGTGTGGTGGTTGTGATCCCAGCTGTGGCTTTCCAGGGCGATCAGGCCTTCCTCCTGCGCGGGACGCCACCAGGCGTCATCCCACCAGCCGCGGCCCGCGAGGCAGGTGCGGTCGAGCGTCGCGCGTGCCTCCGGCGAGACGATCACGAAGCTCGTCGCGTGCACCGCGGCGCCGGTTTCCGCGGCGAAATCGCGCAGCACGCCGGCGAAACCGCGTTGCGGTCCCCAGGTTGGATGGTCGATGTCGTGCCAGTCGAACCACGAGCCATCGTCGAAACTGAGGGCTATGGCCCGCTCGACCGTGTGCGGTGGTGCTTCGCCGAGCAGCACCTCGACCACCCGGGCGAGCGGAACGATGCGCAGGCCCAGACGCGCGATCAGGCGCAGGTCCGCCGCCAGTGCGACGTGGTCGTTGCTCGCGTAATCGTTTCCGGCGACGTTGTTGGAGTGGTAGGCGAGGACGGGAACGCGCATGGTGGCAACGTGGGTCGGGTGCCCGAGTATGCGGCACGAAACGGCGCGGACGCATGGCCGGGCAGGCGGCGGGCCGCTACACTATCGCGCTTTGCCCGCGCCCGGACCCGAGCCATGCCCGCCACCCCGCTTAACCCGACCGACCTCTACGACATCCGTTCGATGCTGTCCGACGAAGAGCGCATGGTGCAGGACACCGTCGCGCGCTTCACCGACGAGCGCGTGCTGCCGATCATCGGCGACTGCTTCGACAAGGGACGCTTCCCGACCGAGCTGATTCCCGAGATGGCCGAACTCGGCCTGCTCGGTTCCTCGCTGCCGGTCGAATACGGCTGCGCGGGCATGAACGGCGTCAGCTACGGCCTCGTCTGCCAGGAACTCGAGCGCGGCGACTCCGGCATCCGCAGCTTCGCCTCGGTGCAGAGTTCGCTGTGCATGTATCCGATCTACGCCTATGGCAGCGAGGAGCAGCGCAAGCGCTGGCTGCCCGACATGGCGGCGGGCAAGGTGATCGGCTGCTTCGGCCTGACCGAACCGCATGGCGGTTCCGATCCCGCCAACATGAAGACGAACGCGAAGAAGGACGGCGCGGACTGGATCCTCAACGGCGCCAAGATGTGGATCACCAACGGCAACCTCGCGCACATCGCGATCGCGTGGGCGCAGACCGACGAAGGGATCCAGGGCTTCATCGTCGAGAAAGGCATGCCCGGCTTCACCGCGCAGGAAGTGCACAAGAAGATGAGCCTGCGCGCGTCGGTGACGAGCGCGCTCTTCTTCGACAACGTGCGCGTGCCGGAAGCGAACCGCCTGCCGAACGTCAAGGGTCTCAAGGGCCCGCTCGGCTGCCTCACGCAGGCGCGCTACGGCATCACCTGGGGACCGATCGGCGCGGCGATCGCATGCTTCTCCGAAACGACCGAGTACGCGAAGAACCGCACGCTGTTCCAGCGCCCGATCGCCGCGACGCAGGCCGTGCAGATCAAGCTCGCCGACATGGCGCGCCGGATCACGCTCGCGCAGCTCCTGTCGCTGCAGCTCGGCCGCCTCAAGGACCAGGGCGTGATGCAGCCGACCCAGGTGTCGCTCGCGAAGTGGAACAACGTGCGCATGGCGATCGACATCGCCCGCGAATGCCGCGACATCCTCGGCGGCGCCGGCATCACGACCGAGCACTGCCCGATCCGCCACGCGCTGAACCTCGAGTCCGTCATCACCTACGAAGGCACCGAAACGGTGCACCAGCTCGTGGTCGGCCGCGAAGTCACGGGCATCAACGCGTTCTGATTCAGTAGGGGCGTTGGCCGTTGTTGCCGGGAGGGCTGTAGTTGCAGACGACGATGGTCCAATTGGGGAACTGCGCGCCGGACGGCGAACCGGTACTGCAGTTGCGAATCGCGCAGCCGACCTGGCTCGTGCTGCGCCAGACGACTTGCGTGTAGTGGCCGCATTGCTGGCCCGAGGCGCAGGTGTTGGCTGCATAGTTGTAGTACGCAGCCTCGGCGGCCCAGCTCGTGGCCGCCGGCGTCTGCGCCGCGCCCCATGGCGCCGAGGCGTAGAGGTTTTCGCCGAGCCCGGGCGTGCCGCTGTGCTGCCAGACGCACTGGTTCGCCCAGCCCTGCGCGGTCTGTGCGAGCGAGGTCGACCAGCGCAGCAGCGGGAGCGGTGGGTTGGCTGGGGGGACGACGGTGCGCCGGGCGCAGTTGTGCACCTGCAGGTTCCCCTTCCATTCCGCGCGTGCTGTGGCGGATTCGCCGTCGAACCCGTCGAAGTACAGGCAGTCGAGGAATGTCGCATGTGCCGGATCGGCGACGAGTAACAAGACCACGAGTCCGGACGATCCTGAAACATGCATGGCGGCATTCCTGTTCGATCCAGTTACCTGATACCGCAGCCTACATGAACGATACCGCTCCGATCGTCGAAACCGAACGCCTCGTCCTGCGGTTGCCGCGCATCGAGGATTTCGACGCGTACGCCGAGATGCATGCGAACGAGGACGCCGCGCGCCACATCGGCGGCGTGCTGCTGCGCGCGCCCGCGTGGCGCAAGTTCCTGCAGATGCCTGGCGCCTGGATGCTGCAGGGCTACGCGATGTTCTCGGTGGTCGAGAAGGCGAGCGGCCGCTGGGTCGGCCAGGCCGGTCCATGGCAACCGGAAGGCTGGCCCGGTACCGAGGTCGGGTGGGCGTTCCACCCGTCCGCGTGGGGCCAGGGCTACGCGACCGAAGCGGCGACCGCAGCGATCGACTGGGCGTTCGCCAACCTCGGCTGGAGCGAAGTCATTCATTCGATCGCGCCGGAAAACATCGCCTCGCAGGCGGTCGCGCGCCGCCTCGGCTCGGTCAATCGCGGTCCCGGCCGGCTGCCGCCGCCACACGAGGACGTCCGCATCGACATATGGGGCCAGTCGCGCGAAGACTGGCTTGCACGACGCAACGGAGCACGCCCGTGATCACCATCCACGGCTATTCACCGTCAGGAAACTGCCACAAGCTGCGCATGCTGCTCGGCCACTTGGATCGCGTCGAAGGCCGCGATTACCGCTGGATCGAAACGGATAGTGCGCACGGCGCGACGCGCACGCCCGAGTACCTCGCCAAGAACCCGAACGGCCGCGTGCCGATGCTCGAGACCGGCGACGGCCGCATCCTGGTCGAGTCGAACGCGATCCTCTACTGGCTCGCCGAAGGCACGCCGTATTTTTCGGGCGACAGCTGGCAGCGCGCACAGACGCTGTCGTGGATGTTCTTCGAGCAGTACAGCCACGAACCTTACGTGGCCGTCGCGCGCTTCATCTGCGGCTGGACGCCGCTCGACTCCGAACGCCGCGCCGACCTGCCACGCTTGCGCGAGCGCGGCCACCAGGCACTCGCGGTGATGGAGAAACATCTTTGCGCGCACGCCTGGTTCGGCGCGACCGGCTATGGCATCGCGGACATCGCGCTGTACGCGTACACCCATTGCGCGGAAGACGGCGGCATCGCGCTCGCCGCGTACCCGGCATTGCGCGCGTGGCTCGCACGGATCGAAGCGCAGCCAGGCTTCGTGCCGATGCCGCCGATCGCGGCCGAAAACGCAGAACGCATCGCGCGCTCCCTCTGATCCCGCGCCCCTTCCGGATTCCGACGCCATGAACGCGATCCCCAATCCCATTCCCGCCCGCCACAAGAACGTCAACCGCGCCGAGGTCTGCGACCAGAACTTCGCCGAATACGTGCAGGAATGGAGCGGCACGCCGCGCCCTGCGCCGCGCGCCGACGAGCCCGTGTTGCCCGGCAGCCTGTGCACCGCGCATGACTTCATCGAGCTGTTCGAATCGCAGCTCGTCTCGCGCCACCTCGACCTCATGGCGCGCGTGCTGCGAGTGAAGAACAAGGTGTTCTACACGATCGGCTCGTCCGGCCACGAAGGCAACGCGATGGTCGCGCGCCTCACGCGGCATACCGACCCTGCATTCCTGCACTATCGCAGCGGCGCGCTGATGGCCGAGCGCTTCCGCAAGCTGCCGGGGACTGATGGCAGAAGGCTCGATCCGATCATGGATTCGGCGCTGTCGTTCGCGGCGAGCAAGGACGACCCGGCCTCGGGTGGTCGCCACAAGGTCTGGGGCAGCAAGCCGCTGTGGGTATTGCCGCAGACATCGACGATTGCGTCGCACCTGCCGAAGGCGCTCGGCACCGCGGTCGCGATCGAACAGGCGCGCCGCATCGGCCACGCGCTGCCGATCCCCGACGATTCGATCGCGATCTGCTCGTTCGGCGACGCGTCGTCGAACCATGCGACCGCGCAGACCGCGTTCAACGCGGCGCAATGGACCGCGTACCAGAAGCTGCCCGCACCGGTGTTGTTCGTCTGCGAGGACAATGGCATCGGCATCTCGGTGAAGACGCCGGGCGGTTGGATCGGCAATGCGTTCCGCAATCGCGACGGCCTCGACTACTTCTACGCCGACGGCCTCGACCTTGCCGCAGGCTACGAGCAGGTCGCGCGCGCGGTCTACCACTGCCGCACGACGCGCCGGCCGACCTTCCTGCACCTGCGCACGACGCGCATCATGGGCCACGCGGGCACCGACTTCGAGATCGAATGGCGCAGCATCGAGGAACTGGTCGCGGTCGAGGCGACCGACCCGCTGCTGCGCAGCGCGGCGATCGCGCTGGAATCGGGCCTGTACACGAAGGAATCCCTGATCGCGAAGTACGAAGACATCCGCCGCAAGTGCTTCGCCGCCGCCGAAGAGGCGGATCGCCGTCCCAAGCTCGACAAGCTCGAGGACGTGATCGCGCCGCTCGCGCCCTACAGCCCGGACGAGGTCGCCGCGGAAGCGGCGCGCGCCGACTACGCCGACAAGCGCCTCGCCGTCTTCGGCGGCGAGGACAAGCTGCCCGAAAAGCTCGCGCCGCGCCACCTCGCCATCCAGATCAACAACGCGCTGCACGACCTCTTCTGCAAGTATCCGGAAACGCTGCTCTTCGGCGAGGACGTCGCGCAGAAGGGCGGCGTGTACACGGTGACCAAGGGCCTGCACAAGGCGTTCAAGAATGCCCGCGTGTTCAACACGCTGCTCGACGAGACGATGATCCTCGGCCTCGCGCAGGGCTACGCCAACATGGGCATGCTGCCGGTGCCCGAGATCCAGTACCTCGCGTACTTCCACAATGCCTGCGACCAGATCCGCGGCGAGGCGGCGTCGCTGCAGTTCTTCTCCAACAACCAGTACAAGAACCCGATGCTCGTGCGCATCGCGGGCCTCGGCTACCAGCGTGGCTTCGGCGGGCATTTCCACAACGACAATTCGATCGCCGCGCTGCGCGACATCCCGGGCCTCGTCGTGGGTTGTCCTTCGCGCGGCGACGACGCCGCGACGATGCTGCGCACGCTCGCCGCGCTGGCGAAGGTCGACGGCCGCGTCAGCGTGTTCCTCGAGCCGATCGCCCTGTACATGACCAAGGACCTCTACGAGCCCGGCGACGGCCAATGGCTGACATCGTATCCGTCGCCCGATCAGGCCATGCCTCTCGGCGAAGGCCGCATCTACGAAAGCGCCAATGGCGCCGCGCCGCCCGCAGACCGCGACCCTCAGCCCTCCGATCTCGTGATCTTCACCTACGGCAACGGCGTGCCGATGAGCCTGCGCGCCGCGCGCGAGATCGAGAAGGCACTCGGCTGGAACGTGCGCACGGTCGACTTGCGCTGGCTCGTGCCGCTCAACGAAGCGTTCATCGGCGAACAGGCCAAGGGTGCGAAGCGCATCCTCGTGGTCGACGAAGGTCGCCATTCGGCCGGCGTCGGCGAGGGCGTGATCACCGCGATCGTCGAGGCCGGGGAGGGCGCGAAACCGCTCCGTCGCGTCGTCGGCGCGGATACCTACACGCCGCTCGCGGGCGCCGCGTTCCTCGTGCTGCCGTCCGATGCGGACATCGTGGCGGCGGCGCGCGAACTCGCCCGATAGCACGGCCGGGAGGAAGCGCGCGCGCTCCGCCGGTCTGCAAAAGCGGCCATTGCAGCGTTATCGCCGGTCGGCTCATTCAGCTTCGCAGGCCCGCGGGTGGCGCGCGACGACTTTGCAGCATTCTGCAGTCGACCGCGCGCCTGCAGCGGTCATGCCGACTGCGCACGGATTCGTTATGATTTCCGCGATGACCGAGCGCCGTCCCCTCACGATCCTTTTCGCCGACGTCTCCGGCAGCACGCGGCTGTTCGAGACGCGTGGCGACGAAGCGGCGCGGCGCATCGTCGCGAACGTGCTGCTCGCGCTCGCCGAAGTGTCGGCGCGCCACGGCGGCCGCGTCGTCAAGACGATCGGCGACGAGATCATGTGCACGTTCCCCGGTCCCCTGAATGGGCTCCTCGCGGCGACCGACATGCATCGGCGCATCAAGTCCGATCCGGAATTCCATCTCGACAATCTAGCGATCCGCATCGGCTTGCATCACGGCGACACCCTGGTCGAAAACGGTGACGTCTTCGGCGACGCCGTCAACACGGCGGCGCGCATGGCGGACAAGAGCCTCGCGCGGCGCGACCAGATCGTCGCGACCGCAAGCACGGTCGAAGGCGTGAGCAACACGACCGGCCTTCGCGTGCGCCCCCTTGGCAGCGCCTGGGTGCTCGGCAAGCAGGCGCCGATCGAGATCGTGGACGTGCTCTGGCAGGAAGATCTCGCGCATGTGACGACGGTGCAGCGCGTGATGACGCCGATCGACGCGACGCCGTCCGATCGCCCGCGCCTCACCCTGCGCTTCAAGAGCCAGGTGTTCGAGCTCGACGAAGGCACGCCCTTCTCGATCGGCCGCGATCCGGCCAGCAGCCTCGTCGTCGAAACCGAGTGGGTCTCGCGCAACCATGCATTGATCGAGTGGAAGCGCGGTTACTTCATGCTCGCCGACCGTTCGACCAATGGCAGCTGGCTCAGGATCGGCGACGACGACGAACTGTTCGTGCATCGCGACGAGACGCACCTGCGCCGCGGCGGTTCGATCAGCCTCGGTCAGGCCCACCAGCTCGACGACGCGGACCTGATCTGGTTCCAATGCGGAGGCGAGTGAGCGGCCGCGCAGTCGGGAGCACGCGCGGGTGCTCGCGCGTGCGGGTGACGTGCGCCGGCCCGCGCGGACTCGCCCTCAGGCAGCCTCGAACCCGTTCCTGAAGATCTGGTCGAACCCCGTCGGCGGCAGGTCGCTGCCCTGGAAGATGCCGAGCGGCGCGTAACCGGAGTAGCCCGGGAACGCGTAGTAGATGTTCGGGTTGCCCATGCGGCGGATCAGCGCCTCGGAAATCACCTGGCGGTAATCGGTCGTCACCGCGACGTCGTTGCCCTCGAACAGTTCGCCACTGCCGAGGCCGGGGAACGTGCCGTAGACCTGCGCGCCGTTCACCGCGCCGCCGAGCACGGTGATCACGTTGCCGTAACCATGGTCGGTGCCGCCGTCGGAGTTTTCGAGCACGCGCCGGCCGAACTCGCTGACCACGATCACGCTGACGCGGTTCATGAGGTTGCCTGATGCCGCGGTCGAAAGGTCGGTGTAGAACGCCGACAGCCCCTGCGACAGGCTTTCGACCTGGTTGCCGAACCAGTCGTAGCTCTGCGTCGGGTTGCCCTGGCCGACGTGCGTGTCCCAGTTGCCGAGATCGATCGTGACCGCGCGCAGCCCGAGGTTGAGCTTGATCATCTGCGCGACGTTGCGCAGCTGCGTGCCGAAGCCGCCGTTGTTGGCGAGCGTGTAGTTGGCGCCGCCGGTCGGCTGGTAGCCGTCCGGGTTGTTCGTCGCGTCGTACAGGCCGAAGTCGATCGGACGCAGCAGGGCGAGCGAGTCGAGCGCCTCCATGCCGGCGCGTTCGAGCTGGGTCGCGCTGCTGTTCCACAACGCATTCATGCGGCTGACCGCGCCGATGCGTCCGCTCGCGGCATCGTCGTCCTGCCAGGACCAATGGAACGTGTCGAGGCGGAAGTCCGAGCCGCTGTTCATCGTGATCGCATCGCTGCTGCCGAGCAGGCTGTTGGCGGTGATGCTGCCCATCGATACCGCGGGCAGCGGCACGTTCGCGGGCAAGCCACCGCTGACGAGATGGCGGGTCATCCAGCCGATGCCGCTGCCGCCGCCCCCACCGACGCCGAACTCGAGGTTGGACTGCGCCTCGAAGTGGCTGCGCACGACCGGGTTCGGTTGCACCTGGCCCGCGGCGACGACGAACGCGGCGTGGCCGGCCTGGTAGAGCGCGTGCAGGCCGCTCGCGCGCGGATGCAGCGCCCAGGTCGAGTTGGCGAGCGCGAGCGCGGCGCCGGTGCCCGACAGGGGCACGCGCGTGTCGGTGCGCGAGGCTTCGTAGTCGGCGCGGTAGGGACTCGACGCGCCGGGCGGCAGCAGGCTGAGGCCGTCCATCGCGCCGCGCAGGAACACCACCACGAGCGTGTCTTCGGTGGCCGTCGCCGGCAGCAGGGATGGTGGCGCGAACCAGGCCCGGGCGCGGCTGCCGGGGCCCGCGGCGAGCGCGCTGACGCAGCATCCCTTGAGGAAGTCGCGGCGATTGAATGCATTCATGGCGATCGTCCTCTCAGCGACGCAGGAATTCGGGCGAGCACAGCAGCAGGCCGATCGCGACGCGCAGGCGCGCGATCGTGTAGTGCTTGGACAGCGTGTTCGGCGGGTTCAGGTGCCACACGCCGGTGTGCTGCGGCTGGCCGTTGCTGATCGAATCCGTGACGAGATCGAGCGGATCGGTCGGCGCCGCTTCCTGGCGGAGGAAGTCGAGCGCGACGCCGAACGTCGGCTGCGGCCGGTAACCGAGGATGCGGTCGCACCAGAAGCCGATCACGTTCGCGGCGGTACGATCGGCCGCGTTCGGGAACGCGCTGAGCGTCTGCTCCTGCACGTCGACGATGAAGGGATAGGCATTGTTGTAACTCTCGGTCTGGTGCATCTCGAGCAGGCGCGGCAGCAGCTTCAGCGTGAGGCCGAGCGCGCCGGTGCTCGACCACGCGGTGATCGTGTCCGGATAACCGTTCGGCGCCGGCCAGTAGAACAGACGCTGGCCCGCGGCCTGCAGGCGCCCGATGAGTTCCTCGGTCGGCGTGTAGGTGGAACTGTTGTCCGGCACCGGCGTGAAGTTCGCGAGCGTCGCGCGCAGCGCGCTGACGACGCTGCGTGCGGGGCCCTTCATCTTCGTGCCCCAACTGGTCTTGAACTCGTTGGAATGCAGGATCAGGGCGATCACCTGGGCGATCTGGTCGGGCGCCTGCCATTGCTGGTGGAACAGGTCGGCCGCGGCCTGGACGAGCGACGCCGGCACGACGTCGCCGACGAAGCGCCGGCAGAGTTTGCCCGCGATGAAATGCGCCGTGCCCGGGTGCTGCGCGAGCATGTCGAACAGCAACGTGCCGTCGTTCTGCCCGCCGCCGGCCGAGAAATTGCGGTGCAGGACGCGCTTGACGCCGGCATCGTGCAGCGCCTGCACGAACTCGAAGGCGCCGGGGTTGGGATCGTTGCGCGTTTCCCAGGTGCTGTGCGAGATCGTCCAGCCGGTGAGCACGCGCGCCGCCTCGTAGACGTCGTCGTCGACGTATTGCAGGCGCTGGATCTTGCCCTGCCAGTCGATGTAGGTCGGCAGCGAAGGGTCGTCGTCGGGATCGTCGACGATGCCGGCGTAGTTCTCCGCGCCGAGCGTGTGCAGCTCCATCAGTTCGCGCGCGTAGTTCTCGTTTGGATGGCCCGAGTAGCTCGTGTAGAGGTCGAGCATGTACATCATCGCCGCCGATTCGCAGGTCGCCTGCAGCATCGCGCGGAAATTGCCGAACACGTGCGGCCGGATCGCGTCGCGGTCGAACGGCGGGAACAACGGGCCGCCGTCGTAGTCCCAGCCGAACACGCTGAAATGGTCGTGCCAGAACGATGCCGTCGCTTCGAACAGCTGGCGGCGGCTGTAGATCTGCCGGATCAGCGTCGCGCATTCGGTTTCGGCGATCGGCAGCATGCGCTGGAAGTAGCTGCTGCTCGCCTCGCGCGCGGCCCACAGCTGCTCGGGCGTCTTGTCCAGCGTCGTGAAGCCGGCGCTGGCGAGGCGCGCGTCGCAGGCGGCATCGTCGATCGTGGCGGGCGACAGCTGCTGGTCGACCCAGGCTTGCCAGCGCGCGTCGTCGTTGCCGCCGAGCGCGTTGAACGCGATGAGGTCCAGGGTCGAATAGCCGCAGGTCGCGCGCGTGAGCCAGCGCACCGCGGCGGGTGGCGAGCTGAGCGAATCGGGGCTCGCCGGCAGCTCGTCGAACTGGCCGTCGCGTCCGGGGCGGCGCCGGGACAGGCGCGGGTCGGTCGGCGGGACGACCGCGGCGAACACGGCGTCGAACAGGCGGCGGCGAGCGGTGTTGAACGCGGCAGTCGCAGGGGCTGAGGCCATGGAACCGGCTCCGGAGGCGCGAGGAAGTGCGGCGATTGTCGTCCGGAAGCAGCGTGGCCGGGTGTGATCGCGCGCGCGCTTCGGCCAGCCCGCTCGCGGGCGGCACGCTTCAGACGACGAGCGGTTCCGGCTCGAGTTCGACGCCGAAGCGCTCGCGCACGCCCGCGCGCACGCGCTCGGCCAATGCCCAGAGCGCGGCGCCACTCGCATGGCCGCGATTGACCAGCACCAGCGCATGCTGGTCGGACACGGCCGCATCGCCCTCGCGCAGCCCCTTGTAGCCGCAGGCCTCGATCAGCCACGCGGCAGAGAGCTTGCTGCGGTCGCCGGCGGGCCAGGCCGGCAGTGCCGGATGCGCCTCGCGCAGGGCGTCCGCATGGGCGCGTTCGACCAGCGGATTCTTGAAGAAGCTGCCGGCATTGCCGAGCAGGGCCGGGTTCGGCAGCTTGCGCGTGCGGATGCGCGCGATCGCCTCGGCGACCGCCGGTGCACGCGGCTCGTCGATGCCCATCGCCGCGAGTTCCTCGCGCACGCCGGCATAGTCCAGGCGCAGCGGCCGCTCGCGCACGAGTTCGAATTCCACCGCGGTCACGATGTAGCGATCGCGCTCGCGCTTGAACACCGAGTCGCGGTAGCCGAACGCGCAGTCGGCGTTGGCGATTCGCACGAGTTGTCCGGCGTGGCGATCCCAGGCTTCGACCGCGACGATGAACTCGCGCACCTCGGTGCCGTAGGCGCCTATGTTCTGGATCGGCGCGGCGCCGACCGTGCCGGGGATCAGCACGAGGTTCTCGAGGCCGGCGTAGCCGCGTGCGAGTGACCAGCGCACGAAATCGTTCCACGGTTCGCCGGCCTCGACGCGCACGTGCGTGCGGCCGCCGTCGTCGCCGAGCACGCGCACGCCATGCGCGGCGATCGCGAGCACGACGCCGGGCCAGTCGCGCGTGAACAGGACGTTGCTGCCTTCGCCGAGCACGAGCAGCGGCTGCGTGCGGAGCGCCGCATACCCGAACAACTCGCCGAGCGCGGCCGGCTTCCGTACATCGACGAGCATCCGTGCACGTGCCGCGACGTGGAACGTGTTGCGCCCGTGCAGCGAGGCGTTCTCGACGATCGTGTAGCCGTTGCCTTCGGCGATCGCGGCACCGACAGGATGGCCGCTCATGCGCCATTTCCCCGGCGGATCGCCTCGACGCATTCGCCGACGAGTGCCGGACCGCGATAGACCATGCCGGTGTAGAACTGGACGAGCGTGGCGCCCGCCGCGACCTTCGCCGCGGCATCCGCGCCGCGCAGGATGCCGCCGACCCCGACCAGCGGGATGGCGTCACCGAGCCGCGCGCGCATGCCGCGCAGCACCTCGGTGGAGCGCGCGAACAGCGGAGCGCCGGACAGGCCGCCGGCCTCGTCGGCGTGGCGGTGGCCGGCGACCGCGCCGCGGTCGATCGTCGTATTGGTGCAGATGACGCCGTCGATGCGCGCAGCGCGCAGCACGTCGGCGATCGCATCGAGTTCAGCCTCGGCGAGGTCCGGTGCGATCTTCAGCAGCATCGGCTTGCGCCGCCCGTGCTGCGCACCGAGGCGCTCCTGCGCCTCGCGCAGGGCGCCGATGAAGCGCTTGAGCGTTTCCTCCTCCTGCAGGTCGCGCAGGCCATGCGTGTTCGGCGAGGAGATGTTCACGGTGACGTAGCTCGCGCGCGGGTACACACGCTCGAGGCAGTGCAGGTAGTCGTCGATCGCGCGCTCGTTCGGCGTATCCTTGTTCTTCCCGATGTTGATGCCGAGCACGCCGGTGTAGCGCGCCCGCTCGACGTTGCGCACCAGCGCGTCGACGCCGCCGTTGTTGAAGCCGAGGCGGTTGATGACCGCTTCGTGCTCGGGCAGGCGGAACATGCGCGGCTTGGGGTTGCCCGCCTGCGGCCGCGGCGTCGTCGTACCGACCTCGATGCAGCCGAAGCCGAGCGCGGCGAGCGCATCGACGTGCGCGCCGTTCTTGTCGAGCCCCGCGGCGAGGCCGACCGGGTTGTCGAAGCGCAGGCCGAACGCCTCGACCGGCAGCGATCGCGGCTTGCCCGCGAGCAGCGGGTTCGTGCCGGTGCGCCAGGCGGCCTCGATCGCCGCGAGCGCGAGGTCGTGTGCGCGCTCGGCGTCGAGGCAGAACAGGAACGGGCGGGCGAATGCGTACACGCCGGTGGTGTTCAATGCCAATGCGAGCCGAAGAATGCGAGGCCGCCGAAGAACAGCATGATCGCGATGAAGGCGAGCGCGAACAGCGCAAGATGGATCCAGCCGAGCACGAGACCGGCGATGGCCATGCCGTCGCCCTCGATCGCGCCGGGCGGGGCGCGACGGATTTCGCCGCGCGCGACGTGGCCGCAGACCACCGCGGCGATCGCACCGAGGAAAGGCAGCCCGACCCAGCAGACGATGCCGAACACGAGACTGAGGACGGCCGTCGTGCTCGTACGCGAAGGAGTGGCATTCATGCGCAAAAAACCGGGACTGCGGCGCGCGAGCGGCGCCGGTGCGCAAGAGTAGTCACTCGCGCGTGGCGGTTCAACGCGCCGCGCGCCCGCGCCGATCAATGCGCGGCGAGTTCCGGCGGCGGCGCGGGGAACTGCACGACCGGACCGGGCGGCCGCACGCCCGGCGGCAATGCCGCGGGCGCCTGCTTGCCGGCCGGGCCGAGCGCCTGCACGAAGGCGTACAACGCCTCGAGATCGGCGTCGCTCATCGCGTTGACGGCCCAGTACGGCATCGGCGGACGCGCCTTGAACGTACGGGCGTACTGCTTGAACGAGGCGAGGTCCATCGTCGCGAAGCGCAGGCGCAGGTTCGGCGCATAGGTCGTGCCCCATTCGCCCGACCAGCCGAGTTCGTCGCCGGTCAGCCATTGCGATTCGGGCACCTGCCCGCCGCTCGCAGCGAAGCCCGGCGTGTGGCAATCGTTGCATCCGCCGATCATGGCGACGTAGCGGCCGTGCTGCACGAGGTCCTCGCGCGAGGCGGCGGCCAGCGTGGCGACGGCCGCGCTCGCGCTGAGCGCGACGGCGAGGGCAATGAAAAGCTTGTTCATCGGACGTCCCGGCGGCGCGGCGGAATGCCGCGCCTTCGTACGTCCCAATACGGGCGGCGGCGCGGATTCCTATCAGGCCAGCGACGGACCCGAACCCTCGAAGGCGCCGTGCCCCGGCTTTCGCCGGGACGAGGCCGTCATGGGAAACCGTGTGTTCCCATGTCGCCGCGGATCAGAACTCGAACTTGATGCCCTGCGCGAGCGGCAGCGCGTCCGAATAGTTGATCGTGTTGGTCTGGCGGCGCATGTAGGCGCGCCACGCGTCGGAGCCGGATTCGCGGCCGCCGCCGGTCTCCTTCTCGCCGCCGAACGCGCCGCCGATCTCGGCGCCCGAGGTGCCGATGTTGACGTTGGCGATGCCGCAGTCGGAACCCGCCGCACCGAGGAAGGCCTCGGCCGCCTTGAGGTTCTGCGTGAAGATCGACGACGACAGGCCTTGCGGCACCGCGTTCTGCATCGCGATCGCCTCGTCGAGCGATTTGAACTTCATCACGTACAGGATCGGCGCGAACGTCTCGTGTTGGACGATCGCGGCGTCGTTCGACAGGCCCGTGACGATCGTCGGCAGCACGAAGTTGCCCTTGCCCTCGATCGCCGCGCCGCCGGTCTCGACCTTGCCGCCGGCCGCCTTCGCCTGCGCGATCGCGTCGAGGTAGGCCTGCACCGCGTCGCGGCTGTTGAGCGGGCCCATGAGGTTCTTCGCGTCGGTCGGGTCGCCGATCTTCTTCTCGACCTGCTTGTAGGCGGCGACGAGCTTGGCGAGCACGTCGTCGTGGATCGACTCGTGCACGAACAGGCGACGCGTGGTGGTGCAGCGCTGGCCGGCGGTGCCTACCGCGCCGAACACGATCGCGGGGATCGCGAGCTTCAGGTCCGCCGTCTCGTCGACGATGATCGCGTTGTTGCCGCCGAGTTCGAGCAGCGAGCGGCCCATGCGCTGGGCGACGCGCTCGCCGACGATGCGGCCGATGCGGGTCGAGCCGGTGAAGCTGATCAGCGGCACGCGCTTGTCGTCGACGAAGGTCGAAGCGAGTTCGGTGCCGGCGTCGTTGAACAGGAAGAACAGGTCCGGGAAGCCACCCGCCTTCAGCGCGTCGTTGCAGATCTTCATCGCCGCGATCGCCGACAGCGGCGTCTTCGGCGACGGCTTCCAGATCGAGATGTCGCCGCACACGGCCGCGATGAAGCTGTTCCAGGCCCATACCGCGACCGGGAAGTTGAACGCGGAGATGATGCCGACGAGGCCGAGCGGATGCCACTGCTCGTACATGCGATGGCCCGGGCGCTCGGAGTGCATCGTCAGGCCGTAGAGCTGGCGCGACAGGCCGACCGCGAAGTCGCCGATGTCGATCATCTCCTGCACTTCACCGTCGCCTTCGGGCTTGGACTTGCCCATCTCGAGCGCGACGAGCGAGCCGAGCGCATCCTTGTGCGTGCGCAGCGCGTCGCTGCACAGGCGGATCGCCTCGCCTCGGCGCGGCGCCGGCGTGACGCGCCAGGTCGCGAACGCGGCCTGCGCGCGCTTGACGATCGTCTCGTAGTCGCTCGCGCTGGCCGAATGCACCTCGGCAATCACCTCGTTGGTGCTCGGGTTGATCGACTGCAGCAGGCCGGCATCGGTCGTCTTCGACCATTCGCCGTGGCCGAGGTAGGTGCCCGAATTGACCGGGTCGAGGCCGAGGGACTTGAGGATCTGCGCGGACATGGAGGCTCCAGAAAGGCGGGACGCGCCGGGGCGCGCGAAACCGCCGATTGTATCAGGACGGCGTATCAGGACGCGGATAGCAGGACGCGTGCGGGAAAATGCGGGCAGCAGGACGCGCCCGACGCCGTCGGGGGAGACGGTCAGCCGATCTGGAACGCCGACACCGGCTTGCCGAATACGCGGTCGTTGAACGTGCGGCGGCCGGCATCGCCGCCGGCGGCCCCGGCGACCACCATCAGCGGCAGCAGGTGCTCGGCACGCGGATGGCAGGCGAGCGCCGCCGGCATGGCCTTCCACCCGGCGAGCCGCGCCTCGCGGGTGCGTGCTTCCGCGTGCTCGATAGCGCCGGTGAGTGCCGCATCGAACTGCTCCGCTCCGGCGGTGACGCCGGGATCGTCGGCGAAGAACTCGCGCAGGTTGTGGTAGCTCATGCCGCTGCCGACGATGAGCACGCCTTCCTCGCGCAGCGGCGCGAGCGCGCGCCCGATCGCGAGGTGTGCTTCGGGATCGAGGCCGGCTTGCAGCGACAGCTGCACCACCGGGATCCCGGCGTCGGGCCAGGCGAGCAGGAACGGGACAAACACGCCGTGGTCGTACCCGCGCGTCGCATCCTCGTCCGAATCGATGCCGGCAGCGGCAAGGAGCCTCTGCACGCGCGCGGCGAGCGCGGGCGATCCGGGCGCCGGGTAGGAGAGGCCATAGGTGTGCGGCGGAAAGCCGTAATAGTCGAACAGCATGCCGGGGTGCGCGCTGCTGTTGACGGTCGGGCGCGCCGCCTCCCAGTGCGCGGAGATGACGAGGATCGCCGACGGCTTCGCGCCGATCGTCGCGGCGAGGCCGCGCAGGTAGGCTGCCATGCCGTCCCACGCCTGCGGCGCCTGCGGCGGTGGGTCCATGAAGAAGCAGGGGCCGCCGCCGTGCGGAAGGTAGATGGTCGGCAGGCGCGGAGCGGAATTCATCGTCGATGGCCTCGTGTGCAAGCCGACGATATGGAGGCGCACGGCAGGTCCTGCAAGCGCACGGTAGGCCGCATCGGGCCGAGCCGCTACAATCGGCGGCCACGCGGCCCCGTAGCTCAGCTGGATAGAGCGCGCCCCTCCTAAGGGCGAGGTCGCCCGTTCGAATCGGGCCGGGGTCGCCATCCATGGCGCGTGCTCGAGCGTCCGCTCGGCGACACCGCAATCGGACGACCCCCGCGATCCGCGTGGGATCGCCAGGCAAAAGCCTGAAACACGAAGCACACCGGGTACACGAAGCAGGGCCAGGAGAACGCACTCCCCTGGTTCCTCGAACGGTGAGACTCAGTTCGGCGCGGCCTCGCCTGCGGGTGTGAAGGGCACGGGCGCGGACTCGTGCAGGGTGCGGCGCCAGGCGGCGAGTTTCGCTTCGATGCGTGCGCTCGTCGCGATCTGCGGCTCGGAGTGCAGGATCGGTTCGACGTCGCCGTCCGCGCCCGCCGCTGCCTTCGCCGTGGCTTTCGCATCGTTCTGGTCGGCGGTTTCCCAGGCGTCGACCGAGGTGCGCGCGAGATCGAACGCCTCCCGCAGGGACGTGGTCTTGTTCAGCGCCTCGGCGAGGAACGCCTTGCCGAAATAGGTGATGTCCGAATCGGCGCCGCAGCCGAACGAAGTGCGGTCGGCGCGCGCCGATGTCATCACCATCGTCGAATCGTCGCGCAGCGCGTCGAGGAAGCCGCCCGAATAGCAGGCGTTGACGACGATGACCTTCCAGCGCATCGCCGGTGTCGTCTTCAGCGCGTCGACGATGTCGTCCGGGCCGATCTGGTTGAGCGGCAGCGGGTCGAGGTCGACCAGCAGCTGGTGGTCCTGCGAGCCGTGCGTGGTGAAGTACAGCAGCAACACGTCTTCGGCCGGATCCATCGTGCGGGCGATCGCCGCGAGCGAGCGCTGCAGGTTGGTCCAGGTCGCGAGCGGACGCGTCGTCACGGTCGCCGCGTTGTTCTCGAGCACCACCGTGCGGCCGGCGGCTCCGAAGCGCGCGGCGAACAAGGTCTCCACGTACTCGGCTTCGTTGCGGAACACGTCCTCCTGCGCATCGCCGGCGAACGCGACGACGTAGAGGTCGATCTTGCCGGGTGTCTGCGGTTTCAGCTGCGCGAGCGCGGCGTCGAGCAGGGCGGGTTGCGCGTACATCGCCGCCTCGGCGTCGAAGTCGTTGTTCGCGCCGGCGACGCCCTCATCGGCCGGCTTCGTTTCCGTGGTCGCGTCCGCATCGGGGGCGTCGTTCGTCGCGGCCGCGGGCGCTGGCACGGGCACGCTGCGGATCAGTGCCGACTGCGGCAGCCACCACCACGCGGCGGCGCTGATCGCGTAGGCGAGCAGCGCGCTTGCGAGGGCGTGTCCGAGGCCGCGCGGTGCGAGCCAGTGCGCGAACACGAGCAGGACGAAGAACCACCAAGCGCGCGCGACGAGCTCGAGGAGGATCGCCCATCCGCCCTGCCCGTGCTCGACGAGATACGACGCGAGCTTGCCGAGCGGCCAATGCACGACGACCGCGGCCGCGAGCGTCGCGGCGAGCAGTACCGTCGCGATGCCCCAGACGGCCTCGCGGCGTGCCGCGCGCACGGCGAGCAGCCAAGCTGCGATCAGGGTCAGCATCGAATCGCACAGCACGGTCAGCACGCCACCGGGCACGAGCACCCATGGCGGTGTCGTGCCGGCCATCTCGACCAGGATCGAGGTGAGCAGGTAGGTCGCGACGACCGCGACGAACATGCCGGCGTCGCCCGTCGTCGATGTCACGCGGGGATGGCGGAACAGGGTGGCGCGCAGGCCGTCGATGAGGATCGCGGGAAGTCGATGCACGGCAGACCGGACGCTGGGAGGTGGGGCCGTTCGCACGGCTCGCGCCATTATCGATGCGCGCGCGTCGCCGCACCATCCCGCACGTCGCGCGGGATCAACAATCGACCGCGTCGAAGTCGTTGACGCAGCGGTGCGCGCCGGCGGCGGGGCAGGCGCCGGGTGCGCGCGCGAGCAATGTCGTGCCGAGGCCGGCCGCGGCGGCAGCGTCGAGTTCCTCGACGATGTCGGAGAGGAACAGGATCGCAGCCGGAGGCTCGCCGATCGCACTCGCGATGCGCCGATAGGATTCGGCCTCGCGCTTGGGCCCGGTCTCCGTATCGAAATAGCCCGAGAAGCACGGCGTGAGGTCGCCGGCTTCGGTGTGCGCGAAGAACAGCCGCTGCGCCGGCACCGAACCCGACGAATAGACGTACAGCCGCTTGCCGGCGGCCTGCCACGCGCGCAGGCGCGCGGCGACCTCGGGGTAGACGTGCGCGCGGTACTCGCCGCTCGTGTAGCCGTCCTTCCAGATCATGCCCTGCAGGGCCTTCAGCGCGGTCGACTTGCGATCGGCATGGATCCAGCCGATGAGCAGCTCGATGAGCTCCTGCCGGCTCGCCGAGACGAGTCCGGCTTCCTTCGCCGCCTCGTGCAGCCAGTGCTGCACCTCGGGATCGTCTGCATGCGTCTCGATGAATGCCGGCAGGCGCTCGCGCGCGTACGGAAACAGCACGTCCTTGACGAAGCTGATCGAGCTCGTCGTGCCTTCGATGTCGGTGAGGATCGTCGTGATCATTCCGGTTCTTGATCCGCATTCGTGGGAGCGGCTTCAGCCGCGCTGCTTTCGGATGCCCGCCGCCGCGACATGGGCGCGCCATGACGAACCTACGACGCGTGCTCCGAAGGATGCCCGCGCGTCGCCTCGACGTTCGTCGCATATGCACTTTCGATCGCGCGCTTGGCCTCGAGCGGCGCACCGAGCCGCGTGAAGATCATCGCGGTTTCGCCGCGGCCGGTCAGCACGACATCGCCATAGCCGAACAGGCGGCCCCAGGCGCTCTGGCGCAGGTCGATCGTTTCGATCGAGGCGAGGCGCAGTTCCGTCGTCTCGCGGCTCATGATGCCGGTCTTGCGTACGACGCGGCGGTTCGTCACGCCTTGCTCGATCGAACGCAGGCGCAACCATTCGTACAGCGCGGCGAGCAGGGCGAGGCCGAGCGTCGGGATCGCGAGCAGCAGGAAGGCGATGAGCCGCCACTTCGCCGTCCAGTGCAGGTCGAAGCGCGCGACGATCGCCTCGCCGGGCGCGAGCGACTCGTCCAGGTAGGCCATTAGGCTGCCTCGATCGGGCGCGGCGCCATCCGCGGGAAGCGGCCGGCGATCTCGTCGCCGGTGAAGTCGGCGACCCAGCCTTCCTTGTTGGTGAACAGGCGGATCGCGACGAAATAGGGCGACTCGCTCATGTCGAACCAGTGGCGTGTGCGGTCGGGCACGCCGATGAGGTCGCCGCTTTCGCACAATACCTCGTACACCCTGCCGTCGATGTGGAGGGTGAACTGGCCGGCGCCGGCGACGAAGAAGCGCACCTCGTCCTCGCTGTGCGTATGTTCGCTCAGGAACTTCCTGCGCAACGCAGCGCGGTCGGGGTGATCGGGCTGGAGGCTGATCACGTCGACCGACTGGTAGCCTTCCTCACGCATGAGCCGGTCGATGTCGCTGCGGTAGGCCGCGATGACTTCGTCCTGGCTCGCACCGGGAACGATCGGCTGCGACGCCTCCCATTGCTCGAAGCGGACGCCGACCGCAGCGAGTTCGCGGGCGATCGCCGCGTGCTCGGTGTGGGTCGCCAGCGGCGCGTCGGCGCGCGTGTCGTCGTAGATGCGCAGGCGGCTCATGGCGCGTGTCCTCTCAGTCGCAACAGGTCGAGTTCGCAGTTCAGCAGGAATTCGAACGCCTCGAGGTGACGGCGCGTTTCCGGCATGTCCTTGCCCCAAGTGTAGATGCCATGGCCGTCGATCAAGTAGCCGTGCAACGGCTTGCGGGCGTCGAGCCAGGCATCCACGCGCGCGACGAGCTCGGCCATGTCCTGCGTGTTGGGGAACACCGGGAGGTCGAGCACGCTCTCGTGCGTGGTGTAGCCCGCGATCGCCTTCTGCAGTTCCCAGCCCTCGAAGCGCACGGCTCCGCGCGCCGCGTACAGGCGCGAAGCGACCGATTGCGCGCGCGAATGCGTGTGCAGGACCGCTCCGGCGGAAGGAAAGCGGCGATAGACCTGCGTGTGCAGCGCGGTTTCGGCGGACGGGCGCGCGTCCGTGCCGACCGGCTGTCCGTCGAGGTCGACCACCATGATGTCGTCGATGCCGAGGCGCCCCTTGTCGCGCCCGGAAATGGTCACGGCCGCGTGCGCGGCGTCCAGGCGCATCGAGAAGTTGCTGCTCGTCGCCGGTGTCCAGCCGAGGGCGCCGAGCTCGCGCCCGGCTTCGGCGATCTCTTTTGCGCAGCGCTCCAGGCGGCTGCGATCGATCGGGGAGGAATGGATGGCGCGACTCCAGGCAACCGGCGGGGACAGTTGCGCCTACTATACCGAAGCGGCGCGGCGGCCCGACTTCACTTTCGGGTCATCGGCGATCCGCTACCGTTCGCGCGGCGCGATGCGGCAAAGCGGCGCAGCAACATGCTTGACGCCGTGCATCGCGCTAAGCTGAACGGGTCGGGCGCGGGTGCGTCCGGACACACCCAGACAACGCAGACTACGAGGAGTGGATCATGTCGGACCCAGCCGAAAGCCAGGCCAGACGCCGTTTCCTTAAGATCGCCGTCGTCGGCGCCGCCGTCGCGCCGGTCGCCGCGGCCCTGTTGCCGCGCATGGCCGCGGCGCAGGATTCCGCGCCGCACCTCGATACGAACGATCCGACGGCGAAGGCGCTCGCCTACACCGAGGACGCGAACACCGCCAAAGGCAACCCCGTGTACAAGGAGGGTTCGGCCTGCGCCAATTGCAACTTCTACAAGGGCCATACCGAGATGAACTATGGCCCCTGCGACCTGTTCCCCGGCAAGGTGGTCAACGCCAAGGGCTGGTGCGCGAGCTGGACCAAGAAGGTCTGATCGAATCGGCACTCGCGGGTTCCCGGCGCGGCGCGCCGGGAATTCCCGCTCGAGCGCCGCCCGATCTCGGCATCTGAGACTGCGGCTGCGACAATCGCGCTCCGTCACCCTGAGCGGTCCAGCGCGTGTCGACCTACCCTCCCATCGTTTTGATCCTCGCCGGCGTCGCCGCCGGTTTCGTCGCCGGTCTCCTGCTGGCGTGGTTCGCAGCGCGCGTCCGCATCGCCCACGCGCATGCCGATGGCCGCGCGAGTCGCGACGCCGAAGTCGCCGCGCTCGGTGGCCAGCGCGACGCGGAGGCGCGCCGCGCGGAAGAATTCGCCGCGCGCATCCAGCGCTACGAACAGGAATGGACGCTGGCCGAACAGAACCTGCGCAAGGTCACCGCACATGCGGCCGCGCAGCAGTCGCAGGCGGAGCGGCTCGGCCGCGAACTGGCGGATGCGCGCCGCGCGCGCGACGAAGCGCAGGCGCAGCTCGTCGACCTGACCGGCCGCCATGCCGCGCTCGAAGCGGGGTCGGCCGCCCAGGCGCACGCCGCCGCCGAAAAGCTCCAGCTGCTCGAACAGGCCGAAGTGCGCCTGCGCGAAGCGTTCCAGAATCTCGCCCAGGGCATCCTCGACGACAAGGCCGAGCGATTCCGCGAACAGAGTGGCCAGCAGCTGAGCGGCCTGCTCGATCCGTTCAAGCTGCAGCTCAAGGAGTTCCGCGAAACGGTCGAGCAGCGCCACGCCAGCGATCAGCGCGAGCGCGGCATGCTCGCCCAGGAGATCCAGAGCCTGCGCCAGCTCAACCAGCGCATCAGCGAGGACGCGCTCAACCTCACGCGCGCGCTCAAGGGCGACACGCGCGCGCAGGGCGCGTGGGGCGAACTCGTGCTCGAACGCGTGCTCGAAGCGTCCGGCCTCGCCGAGGGGCGCGAGTTCGAGCTGCAGGTCGTCATGAACGACGACGATGGCGGCCGGCCGCGCCCCGACGTCATCGTGCACCTGCCCGAGCGCAAGGACCTCGTCATCGATGCCAAGGTGTCACTGACCGCCTACGAGCGCATGCAGTCGGCGAGCGACGACGGCGAGCGCGCCGCGCTGCTGCGCGAACACGTCGCCTCGTTGCGGCGCCACGTCGATTCGCTCTCGAAGAAGAAGTACGACGCGATCCCGGGCCTGCACACGCTCGATTTCGTGCTGCTGTTCGTGCCGATCGAGGCGGCGCTCATCGAAGCGGTGCGTGCCGACGACGGCCTCTACACCTATGCGCTCGCGCGGAACATCTCGCTCGTGTGCCCGAGTACGCTGCTCGCGACGCTGCGCACGGTGTCGCACCTGTGGCGGCTCGAGGATCGCAACGTCAATGCGATGGAGATCGCCAAGCGCGCCGGCGCGCTGCACGACAGCTTCGTCATGCTCATGAACGAACTGCAGGGCGTCGGCGACGCGATCGCGCGCGCGCAGTCGCTGCACGAAGGCGCGCTCAAGCGCATCGGCAGCGGCCGCGGCCATCTCCTCGGCCGCGTCGACCACTTGCGCCGGCTCGGGGCGGATACCCGCAAGCAGCTCTCACTGCTTCCGGACGACGCGCAGCCCGAGTCCGATTCCGATGCCGACGAGAACGGCGACGAAGCGTAGGGCGGGGCGGAGTGGCACGACAACGCACGTGCCTGGCGACCCCTGGCCCGCGATTCCCACCGATCATCGCCGTCGAATCCGCGCCACCGGCCATGGCGGAACCGCCCCGTAGGGTGGGGCGCAGTGACACGAAAACGCTACGTGATTGCAGGCAGCGTGTCCGCGTCTCCCGTCGCCGACGATCGAATCAGCCGCGCAGCCGACTGTGCCGAAATCCGTAGGCGAAGTAGATCACGAAGCCGATCACCGTCCATACGCCCATCAACGTCCAGTTGTACCAGTTCTCCCAGTACAACAGCATGAGGCAACTCAGCACGCCGAGCACGCAGGTGACCGGCGCCCACGGCACGCGGAACGTACGCGGCAGGTCGGGGCGCGTCTTGCGCAGGATCAGCACGCCGATGCAGACCGCGACGAACGCGATCAGCGTGCCCATCGACACGAGGTCGCCGAGCACATCGAGCGGGAACACTGCGGCGAGCGCGGCGATGCCGACGCCGGTGATCACGGTGTTGATGTGCGGCGTACGGTAGCGCGGGTGGATTTTCGCGAACACCGGCGGCAACAGGCCGTCGCGACCCATGATCATGAAGATGCGCGGCTGCGCGATGATCATGACGAGGATCACCGACGACAGGCCGATCAGCGCGCCGATCTCCACCACCCAGCGCAGCGCGCCGAGCTCGGGGTGTGCCTTGATCGCGGTGACCACCGGCTCGCTCGTGCCGAGCTGGTCGTAGGGCAGCAGGCCCGTCAGCACCGCGGCCATGCCGATGTAGAGCACGGTGCACACCGCGAGCGAGGCGATCGTGCCGAACGGCAGGTCGCGCTGCGGGTTCTTCGCTTCCTGCGCGGCGGTCGACGTCGCCTCGAAGCCGATGTAGGAGAAGAAGACGAGCGTGGCGCCGCGCATGATGCCGGCCCAGCCGTATTTCTCCGGCCCTTGCTGTTCCGGGATGAACGGATGCCACAGATCCGGATTGACGTAGCTCCAGCCAGCGACGATCACGATCACGATCAGTGCGACCTTAAGGATCACCATCGCGGTGTTGACGCCGCTCGACTCACGGATGCCGATGTAGCACAGCCACGTCAGCGCGAGCACGATCGCGACAGCCGGCAGGTTGAAATACGCACCGGTCGCGACGAGCTGGTTGTCCTTGAACGCGAGCGGGGCATTGGTGAGCACGTCGGGCAGGTGGATGCCGATGTGGTCGAGCAGGCTCGTGAAGTAGCCGGTCCAGCTGACCGCGACCGCGGATGCGGACACGCCGTATTCGAGCACCATGTTCCAGCCGATGAACCAGGCAACGAACTCGCCGAGCGTCGCGTACGCGTACGAGTAGGAGCTGCCCGACATCGGGATCAACGTCGCGAACTCGGCATAACAGAGCGCGGTGAAGCTGCAGCAGAGCGCCGCGATCACGAACGAGAGGATGATCGCGGGACCGGCGTGCTCCGCCGCGGCCTGTCCGGTGATCACGAAGAAGCCGCCGCCGATGACCGCGCCGATGCCGAGGGCGGTGAGGCCCCACGGCCCGAGCGTGCGCTTCAGGCTGGGTCCGTCGTCGATGGCCGCGTTGCTGAAATCGGTCTTCTTCGCGAGCAATTGGTCGAGCATGGGGATTTCCGGATCGGTCGCGCGGGGCGCGTTCGGCAAGAGGCCGGCATGAAGCCGGCCTCGGTGTTCATGATCGCCGTGCAGGCACGCCTCAGGCGTTCTGGTTGGCGAGCTGGCTGCGGCGATAACCGTAGGCGCTGTACAGGACGAGGCCGATCGCCGCCCACGTCACGAACACGATCTTCGCCGTCATGCTGAGGTTGATGAACAGCAGCAGGCAGCCGGCGACCGCGAGGGGGCAGACGATCCATGCGAACGGCGTGCGGAACGGGCGCGCGCGCTCCGGCTGCTGCTTGCGCAGGATGAGCACGCCGATCGACACCATCGCGAACGCCAGCAAGGTGCCGGAGTTGGACGTGTCGGCGAGCTTGCCGACCGGGAACAGGGCCGCGCAGATCGACACGACGACACCGGTCAGGATCGTGATCACATGCGGGGTGTGGAAGCGCGAATGGACCTTGGACAGCGCGTCCGGCAGCAGCCCGTCGCGCGACATCGTGAAGAAGATGCGCGTCTGGCCGAACATCATCATGAGGATGACCGACGGCAGCGCGAGGATCGCCGCGATGCCGATCCAGTCACCGATGCGGTTGTGGCCGAGCAGGCGCATGACGTGCGCGAGCGGCTCCTTGCTGCAGACGAGCGCTTCGGAACCGGCGCACGCGGCGGCCATCGCCGGGGTACCCGGATCGAGCGGGAGGCCATTCGCGCCGAGCATCGGCTGTGCGCCGACCGAGCCGGCCGCGCCGTAACCGACGAGCAGGTAGAAGATCGTGCAGACGGTGAGCGAGCCGATCAGGCCGATCGGGATGTTGCGATTCGGGTTCTTGGTTTCCTCGGCCGCAGTCGACACCGCGTCGAAGCCGACGTAGGCGAAGAAGATCGACGCCGCGGCACCGAGCACGCCGGCTCCGCCGAGCGGATTGCCCCAGCCTCCCGGCAGGAACGGTTCGAAGTTGCTGCTCTTCACGGCCGGGATCGCAAGGAAGATGAAGACGGTGAGGGCGACGATCTTGACCGCGACCAGTACCGCGTTGACGCGAGCGCTCTTCGACGTGCCGATCACGAGCAGCACCGTCACGGCGAGGCCGATGAGGAAGGCGAGCAGGTCGAATCCGCCGCCGGCGAAATAGCCGGTGCGGAGGAACTCGGGCAACGCGATGTCGTTCGCGCGCAGCAGTCCGTTCATGTAGCCCGACCAGCCGACGCACACCACCGCCGCGCCGATGCCGTACTCGAGCCCGAGCGCCCAGCCGACGATCCATGCAATGAGTTCGCCGAGCACTCCGTACGTGTACGTGTATGCGGAGCCGGACACCGGCACCATCGCCGCGAGTTCGGCGTAGGCCAGTGCGGCGAGCGCGCAGACGATCGCGGCGATCACGAACGCAAGCATCATGCCCGGGCCGGCCTTCTGCCCGGCTTCGGCCGTGAGCACGAAGATGCCGGTGCCGATCACCGCGCCGATGCCGAGCAGGGTCAGCTGCAATGCGCCGAGTTGTCGCTTGAGGGACTTCTTTTCTGCCGTTTCGAGAATCTGGTTGAGCGGTTTGACACGCCAGAAAATCATTGCGTCCCCTTGACGAGCTGTGGGTTGCCAGGCCATTCGAACGTGCGTGCGCCTGGAAATCCCCCAGCGCCGTCGTACACCGTGCAGCACTCGACGAAGGTCGAACGCGGCGGTTGGGTAACATACGCGACCCCTCGACGAGCGGCAAGCGAACGAAGTCATGCCCGGACATGCTGCCCTGCCGCAATCCGCGACGCCCGATCAGCACCACTGGCTTGCGCTGCTGGACGCCTATGAACAGGCGCATCCGGCCGAGATCGAGGTGATCGCCGTCTTTCGTGAACTCGCCAGTACGGATGCGAACGCGGCCCGACGCGAACGCAGGGCGGGGCACCTGACCGGCTCGGCCTGGCTCGTCAGCGCCGACGGCGCGCGCGTGCTCCTGACCCACCACCGCAAGCTGGACCGCTGGCTGCAGCTCGGCGGCCACGCCGACGGCGACGCCGATCTCGCGCGCGTCGCGCTGCGCGAGGCCGAGGAAGAGTCGGGCCTAGCCGACCTCGCGGTGGAGCCGATCGTGTTCGATCTCGACCGCCATCGCATCCCCGCGCGTCGCGACGAACCAGAGCACTGGCACTACGACGTGCGCTTCGTCGTGCGCGCGCGCGGCAGCGAGGCCTTCGTCGTCGGCGAGGAGTCGCATGCGCTCGCCTGGCGCGATGTTGCGGAAATTGCGCGCGACGTGACGGCCGATGTTTCGCTGCGGCGCATGGCGCGCAAGTGGCTCGCGCGCGGCGCGTGACCTCTCGCTTCGTCGCGGCGCACGCTCCGTCCACCGCAACGGATACCGCGGCGACGTGCAGTCGACGAGTGGCGGCTACGAACATGCATCCGTCCATCACGCGAGGAATCGAACCGATGTCGATGCGCCCAAAGATGTCCCGGTCATTCGTCGCGGCGATCGCATCGGTGGTCGCGACCTTCGCATCCGCGGCGCTCGCCGGCGAACGCGTCGATGCGTGGACGCCCGCGGGCGTGTCGAGTCCGCAGTTCGAATCGCACGCGGCCTTCGATCCGCGCGACGGCGATTTCTGGTTCGTGCGCAGCTCGCCGAAGTTCGAAGGCTGGCGCATCCTCGTGAGCCGGTGCGGCGCCACCGGCTGGAGCACGCCGCAGCCGCCCGCGTTCGCCGGTGACGGCGTCGAAGCCGATCCCTGGTTCACCCCCGACGGTCGCACGCTGTATTTCATTTCGACGCGAACCACCGACGGGATCAGGCGCAAGGACCTCGACATCTGGCGCGTCCAGCGCGGCGCGGACGGACGCTGGGGCACGCCGCAGCGACTGCCGGAACCGGTCAATTCGAGCGCACAGGAATGGTTCCCGCGCCTCGCCGCCGACGGCTGGCTGTACTTCGGCTCGGCCCGCGCGGGCGGCCATGGCAAGACCGACATCTGGCGCGCGCGCGAGCGCGACGGGACCTGGCTCGTCGAGAACGCGGGCGCCGCGTTCAACGGCCCCGGCGACGAGTACGAGCCGCTGCCCTCGCCGGACGGCACCTGGATGCTCGTCGAGGGCGAGGACAGCTACTACCGCGTGCGCCGCGACGGCGACGGCTGGCATCCGCGCGAGAAACTGCCGGTCGAAATCAATAGCAACGGCAGCGAGATCGGTGCGGTGTTCTCGCCGAGCGGGCGCACGGTCCTGTTCGCGCGCGACACGAAGGGACCGCTGTCCGGCGAATTCTTCGTCTGGCACGTCGGTGCGGACGAAGCATGGCCGCCGGCATGCCCCGCGGCGAAGTGAAGCGCGCGCCACGCACGTCGGCGCGCGACGCGGTCACGCGCGTCCGGCGAACTCGCCCGTGACGGTGTTGACGTTCACCTTTTCGCCGGTCGTGATGTACTCGGGTACCTGGATCTCGATGCCGGTCGAGAGCTTGGCGGGCTTCGGCCGTTTCGTCGCCGTCGCGCCCTTGAGTTCCGGTGCCGTCTCGACGACTTCGAGCACGACCGACTGCGGCAGCTGCAGCGCGACCGGTGCGTCCTCGATCAGCTGCACGTAGCAGCCCTCGATGCCGTCGACGAGATAGCCCGCGGCGTCGCCGATCGCACTCGCGTCGAGCGTGTACTGGGTGTAATCCTCGCTGTCCATGAACACGAACGCGTCGCCGTCCTTGTACGAGTAGGTGACGGCACGGCGCACGAGCTCGGTTTCGCGCAGTTCATCCTCGGCGCGCATCGACACGTCGAGCTTGGTGCCGCCCGGCACGCTGTACATGATGAAGCGATAGGTGACATTGCCACCGCGGCCCTGCGGCGAGCTGCGTTCGATGTCGCGCACCTGCCAGACCTTGCCTTCGTGTTCGACGACGTTGCCCTTCTTGACTTCCGCTGCTCGCATGGGAGTTCCGTAGCTTGAGTGTTCATGCGCCGCGCTCGCTGCGAGGCGGCTGCCAGTCCCGCATTATCGTCGATCCCCCCGAGTCCGCGACAGCGCCGCCGCCCGGCGCCGCGGCCGTCAGTGCGCCGACGGCAGCGATCCCTCGGGGAAGTGCGCGACGGCGTAGACCGACCCTTCGACCGTCATGTGGTAGATGTCGTAGAACATGATCGACGAGGCGTCGTCGCGCGTGCGCGTGAGGCAGCCCGATCCGTCGCAGAGGATCGACAGCATCGACACGTACGCGACGCCGGGCCGGGCAACGAGCTTCGCGAAGTCCTGGTCGAACGCCTTTTGCTGCGCGGCCGTGGCCGTCGGCAGGCGGCGCGGCATCCGGTGCGCCGGCACGTCCGCCTTGGCGCGGGCGTAGAGGATTCCCGGCAACCCCGACGGCCAGAGCGGCCCCGGACCGACGACGAGCACGCGACCCACGCCGGCGGCGAGCAGTCGATCGATCGTCGCGGGCAGCCGTTGCCACGCATACGACGGCCAGTAGGCGGACAGCACGACTTCCGCCGGGCGCTCGCGCGCGATGCGTGCGAATACGGCGTCGTTGATCGACCGGCAAAACGGACGCTGGTCGGAGTCGACGTCGAGAATCGGCGGGCATCCGCTCGCGGTGAGCTGGGTCAACGTGAAGCGCCCACGGGCGACCGCTTCGAGGCCGGGGTAGAGGTGGCCGGCATGCGAGTCACCCCACAGGACGACCGGGGGCGATCCGGCGACCGCGGTCGTGCACGCGCGAAACTGGCGGAAATCCTGCTCGGGCCGCAGGAAGCACTCGCCTTCGCGGAACGGCACCGCATACTCGAACTTGAACGCGGCGAGGGCGGTCAACGTATCCGGCGTACGTGCCGGAAAGCCCGCGTGCCGGTAGACGCTCCAGCCCGCGAGCCCCGCGACCGCAAGTACAGCGCACGCGCCCGCGACCTTGATGCGCGAACGCGATCCGGTCCGCACCGGCTTGTCGATCCATGCATGGGTCGCCCACGCCAGCGGGAAACTCACGGCGATCGCGAGCGCGCGCAGCCCGGCGTCCGAATCTTCCGGGCGGGCGATGTGCACGAAGGCCAGCAACGGCCAATGCCACAGATACAGCTGGAAGCTGATCAGGCCGATCCAGACCATCGGCCGGCACGCGAGCACATGGCGATTGACGATCGCTTCGGGACCGGCCCAGATCAGCGCGGTCGAACCCGCGACGGGAAGCACGGCCCACCACCCGGGGAACGGGCGCTTCGCGTCGATGAGCAGGAGACCTGCCGCAACGAATATGGCTCCGCCGATCGACGCGGCGTCGCGTGTCCACCGCGCATTCCAGGGACCGGGGGCACCCGCCGCGCTCCCGGCAAACCCTGCATAGGCGAGCAGGCAGCCCGCGGCGAGTTCCCAGAAGCGCGCGTGCGGCAGGTAGAACGCGCCGGGCCCATCGCGCGGCACCAGCCACAGGTTCGCGGCGAACGAGGCCGCCGCGACGATCAGCAGCAGCGGCATGCGGGCCGCGCGCACGCGCCAGGCGACGAACACCAGCAGCGGGAACGCGATGTAGAACTGCTCCTCGATCCCGAGCGACCACAGGTGCAGCAGCGGCTTGGCGTCGGCGGTGCCGTCGAAATAGCCGGACTCCACCCACAACGCGATGTTCGACACGAATCCGGCGCCCGCGGCCACGTGCTTGCCGAGCTGTGCGTAGTCCAGTTGCCGGAGGATCAGCCAGCCGAGTCCGAGCGCGGCGAAGAGGATGACCGCGAGCGATGGAAAGATGCGTCGCGCGCGCCGTGCGTAGAAATGGCGGAAGCTGAAGGTGCCCGCCACGAGACCGGAAAAAACGATACGCGAGATCAGGAAACCGGAGATGACGAAGAACACGTCGACGCCGGTGAAGCCGCCGCGCATCCACTGCGGAAACGCGTGGAATGCGAGCACCGCCAGGATAGCCACCGCGCGCAAGCCGTCGATGTCGGGCCGATAGGCGCCTGCCTCGGTGCGCGGAGAGGTGACGGGGCCGTCGAGCCGCAGATCCATCGGTGCCGGCGCCGATGCCTCCGGGCGGGTGTCGGCGGGATCCAAGCGCAGGCTGGTCATCGCGTAACCGGATCGGCGGAAGGTGATGGCGTCGATGCGCGCGGCCTCGACGGGTCGGGCGTCGCGCCGTCCAGCGGACGGCGCGATGCGAAGGCGCTACTTCGGCGCGAGGCGGATCGCGCCGTCGATGCGGATCGTCTCGCCGTTGAGGTAGCGGTTCTGCAGGATGAAGGCGACCGTGTCGGCGAATTCTTCGGGCTTGCCGAGGCGCGACGGGTAGGGCACCTGCGCGCACAGCGACTGGTACACCTGCTCCGGCATGCCGTCGACCATCGGCGTGTGGAACACACCCGGCGCGACGGTCATCACGCGCACGCCGATGCGCGCGAACTCGCGCGCCATCGGCAGCGTCATGCCGACCACGCCCCCTTTCGAGGCCGAATAGGCGGCCTGGCCGATCTGTCCTTCGAACGCGGCGATCGACGCGGTGTTGACGATCACGCCGCGCTCGCCGTCCTCGCCCGGCGCGTTGTGCTGCATGAGGTCGGCGGCCGCCTTGGCGACGTTGAAGCTGCCGACGAGGTTGACCATGACCGTGGTGGAGAACGTCTTCAGCGGCATCGGGCCTTCCTTGCCGAGCACGCGGCCCGCGCCGAGGATGCCCGCGCAGCTGATCGCCGCGTTGAGCCCGCCGAGTTTCGCATGCACGTCCTTCAGGGTCGCGGCGACGCCGGCCTCGTCGGTGACGTCGGTGCGGAAGTAGCTCGCGCCAGCGCCGAGTTCGGCCGCGGCGGCATGGCCCTTTTCGTCGTTGACGTCGAGCAGCGCGACCTTGGCGCCGTGCGCGACGAGATGCCGGGCGACGGCGAAGCCGAGCCCGGATGCGCCGCCCGTGACGGCGGCCTTGACCTGATCGAGTGGCATGGGAATTCCGGCGGCAAAAACGGGCCGCGGATTCTATCAGTCCGCGCATGCCGGCGGCGCGAGCGCATCGATGCGGTCGCGCTGGCACGCTGGCCGACGCGCGCGCATGGCGGAGTCGCCCGCGATGCGGCGTAAGGGGGACGGGCAAGGGTGGCGCGCCGGCCGGCGCGCCTGGATCGCACCGGACGCGGCATCGCCATCCGGCGCAGCAATCGGGAGGAAACCCGCACATGAAGCGCCTGTCCCTGGGCCTGCTCGCGACCGCGGTCGCGCTCGGCCTTTCAACACCGACGATCGCGGCCTCGCCGGCTGCTCCAGCCGACGCCGATGCGCTCGCACGCGCGCTCGGCATCGCAGCGGAGCGGCTGCAGCACATCGATGCGTCCGACGAAACCCTGCTCGATGGCCGCGAGTTGCACACGGTGAAGGCGATCGATGCGGTGACCGGCGAGCCGGTCGGCCGGACCTTCAGCAACGGCGTTGCCGTGGATGCAGCCCGTGCGCGCGCGGAGGCCGGAGCGAACTGGCGCATGGCCTACGGCGCGCTGACGCCCGACCTGCTCGAACGCCTGCAGGCGACGGCGGCGGGCGAACGCCTCGTCGTCGACCTCTGGTACGTGGTCGACCTGCCTGACGACGGCGGCGGTCCGAGCGGTGGCGTGCAGGCGCAGTCCATGCATGGCGGAGGGCCTGGCGATGCGGCCATGGTGGCCGATGGTGACAAGCGCGCAGCGGTGCCGCTCGACGAGCGGCCTGCGCTCGCGCCCGTCGTGCCCGCTGCTGCGAGCGCCCCTGCATTCGAGCAGGAACCGCTGAAGGCAGGCGACGATCCCGCGCACGGCGCACGCCTTGCCGCCGAGCGCGCGGAGCGGGCCGCCGCGGTCGCTGCGGTCGAAGCCGGCAACCAGTTCCGCATCGCGGACCTGCGCGCCGCGCTCGCCGCGCCGCGCGATGCGATGCTGCAGCGACTCGAGGCGAGCGGTGCGCGCATCGTCTATGCGAGCGACATCGTGCCGTCGATCATCGTCGAGCTCACGCCGGGCGCAGCCTGGTCGATCTCACGCTGGCAGGAGGTCGCAATCCTCGACGACACCGCCGGCGAACGAGGTCCGAGCCTCGACGTCGCCCGACCGACCGACAACGTCACGCCGGTCAACGCGGTCGGCTATGACGGCAGCGGCGTGACCGTCGCGGTCGTCGAGGGCGGCCGGATCTATCCCAGCAACCCGTTCATGACGGTGTCGCAGAGTCGCGACACCGGGTTGCCGACGGCCGACCACACCACGTGGGTCGGTGGCATCATCGCGAGCACGCATTCGACGCACCACGGCCTGGCCGCGGGCAGCACGCTGATCAGCGCGAACGGTGACTACGACACCAGCGGCTCGCTCGAAGCGGCGACCGACTGGGGCGCGGCGCGCGCGCAGGTGCTCAATCACAGCTGGGGCTTCAAGAATGTCGCCAGCAATGCGCTCAACGCGTTCGACCGCCGCCTCGACTACATCGCGCGCAACTCGTTCCGCCTCAACGTGCACGCGGCCGGCAACTACGGCGCACCCGATTGCGGACAAACGCCGCCCAGCACCGTGTACGGCGTGGAGTCACCCGGGCGCGGCTACAACACGCTCACCGTCGGCGGCTACGACGATCACAACACGATCGGCTGGAGCGACGACAACCGTTACAACTGCTCGGCCAACGGCTGGCCGGTCGGCGATGGCGCCGGCGGCACGCATGTCAAGCCGGAGGTCGACGCCGGCGCGGTCGACATCGTCTCGCTCGCGCAGACCACGAGTTCGACCTCGCCGCTCAGCGGTGGCCTGTGGGGCACCAGTTTCGCCGCGCCGGCCACTTCGGCGCTCGCCGCCGATCTCATGGAAGCCGACAGCCAACTCGCAGGCTCGCCGGTCGCGACGCGCGCGCTGATGATGGTCGGGGCGCTGCGCGCCGCGGGCGACCGGCCGACCATCGACGGCACCGCGTCGATCTACGCCACCGAGAACGGCCCGTGGTGGTTCCAGGGCGTCGATGCCTCGAGCTTCCCGAAGACCTACGAGGTCTATGCGCACGAAGGCCAGCGCGTGCGTTTCGCGATCGGCTGGATGTCCAATGTCACGTTGAGCGGCTCGACTTATTCCAACGACAACATCCCGGCCGACCTCGACCTCACGGTGTATCGCGGCGACGGCACCACCTTCGTCACGAACTCGAACAGCTCCTACAACAACTTCGAACTCGTCGACTTCTACGCGCCGGCGACCGACACCTACAAGTTCAAGATCACGTTGTTCAACACGTGGAGCGGCAGCGGTACGCCGTTCGCGGCGGCGGCACGCCTCGACGGCGCGCTTCTGTCGCGCGGCTCGTGGTGGCACCTCAACGGCGCGCCGAAAGCCCAGGGCACGTTCTTCGACATCCGCCCGGACAGCGAATACGCGGGCTGGGTGCCGTATTGGCGCGGCGTATCGCTGCGTCCGGCGACCAGCGCCGACTACGACCTCGAGCTCTACGGCGCCTCGTGGTTCCTCGACCCGGTCAACACGTCCGACACGTTCAATCGCCCGCGACTCGCGCTGTCGCAGTATGGCGGCGGTGGCGCCGTCGACTACATCATGGTCGACGGCAATCACTGGCCGTCCAGCCAGCGCGAGTTCTTCCGCGTGAAGACGTATTCGGGCAGCGGCGACTATTCGATCGTCGCCGCGGACGGCGCGTACTATTCCTCGGGCACCGGCGGCTTGTACGGACCGTATTCGATGGATGCGAACACGTCCTTGTTCGTCGCCGACATGGGCTTCGAGGCGAACAGCGAACGGCGCGTCACGCTGTTGCCGGGCAGCGGAGCCGGCTCGGCCGACATGGGCCTCGCGCTCTATCGGTCGAACGGTGCGGATGCGGCGACGTGGGCGCAGGGGCGAAGCCAGTCCATCGCGTCCGCCGACGCCGCCGGAGCGGGCGCCGGCGAGGCGATACGCTATCGCTTCGATGGGCCAGGCTCCGATTTCCTCGGCCTCGCCGTCTACAACAAGACGCAGGGCACGTCGCCCTCGTTCTACCTGCTCGTGACGCCGAGCGCGATCTTCACCGACGGCTTCGACGGCAACTGATGCCGGCGGTTCATACCATGCGCGTGAGGGTGGATCCTTGCGCGCGCGGTACCGCGCGCTAGCAGGCTGTTGAAAAACAGCCTGCGGACGCGATCCAGGGATGGATCGCTCGCGAGTCGACGACGCACGTCGTTGAATCGCGGAAAGCGAGTCCGGACATGCGCCGGACTCGCTGAGTTGAAAAAGCGCTGGATAGCGCCTTTTCCAACATCCTGCTAGAGGTCGAGCAGGTAGAAGCGGTTGCAGCCGTGATGGCCGGTCGCACCGAGCGCGTGCTCGATGCGGCGAAAGCCACTCGCAATGTAGAGCGACTGCGCGCGGTCCATGCCGGTCAGTGTCTCCAGGTAGCACTGGCGGAAGCCGAAGCCGCGTGCCGCATCGAGGCAGCGCGCCATCAGCGTACGGCCGGCACCGCGGCCGCGCAATGCGGGCAGGAAGTACATCTTGCGCAGTTCGCAGACGCCCTCCTCGCCGGCCGCCTGGAGCGGCGCGACGCCGCCGCCGCCGAGCACGGCGCCGCCCGACTCGACGACGAAGTAAGCGTGGCGTGGGCCCGCATAATGAGCGCTCATCGCGCCGACTTCGGCGTCGTGGATCGCAAAACCGGGTCCGTCGGCGCCGAACTCGGGCATCACCGTGCGGATGATCGCGGCGATCGCCGCGTCGTCGCGTGCCTCGATCGGTCGGATCGTGACGTTGCCTGCTCTGTCCATCAGTCCACCGTGCGGCGAAAGTCGAGGTCGTAGCGCGCGCCGCCGGTCAGCGCGTGCAGGCGCAGGTTGGTGATGCGGATCGGCGCGCCGGGCGCGACGTCGGCGACGTTCGACTCGGCCATCTCGGCCGGATCGATGATCGTGACGCCGCCACCGCCGAGCACTTCGAGCACGTTGTCGGGGCCGACCACGCCTGCGGTCGCGGGGTCGAGGCCGAGGCCGAGCGCGAACGGATTGAGCGCGAGGGCCGCGAGCAGGCGGCCGAGGCGATCGCTCGCGTGACCACCCTGGTCGATGACGACGCGGTTGGTGAGGCCGAGACCCGGAGCGAAATTCGCGCCGCCGCCGCGCGGCGTCGCGCCCTCGGCGCCGTGCGTGAGCATGTGCTCGCACAGGATCGCCGCGCCACCGGCGCAGCCGGCGACCGCCATGCCTTCGGCATTGCGCCGGCGGATCGCGCGGGCGAGCGCGGTGCCACCGACGAGCGTGGACAGGCGCAACGGCTGGTCCGACATGAGCATGACGAGCTGCGCGTGATCGACCGCGTCGAGCAGGGTGCGCGGCTCGGCATCGGCGCGCGTGCGCAGCAGCGCTCGCCGCACGACCCCGGCACCCGCCGCGTACATGCTGCTTTCGAGGTCCGACTCCGCATCGGCGTCCTCCGTCGCGACGAGCATGACCACGCGCGGCTGCGCGCCGAGCAGTGCGAACAGGCGCGCGAGCAGGCGCGTGCCACGCTCGTCCGCGTCGAGTTCGCCGCAGGCGATGATCAGGCCACGGTGGCGATCGGGCGCAAACTTGGCCGGCATCGGTGTCTCGCAGTGGAAGTCCGCCACCGAGTATAGCGAGGATGGCGACGCTGCCTGCGTGATCGCGCCTTCACGCGCCGGGATGTCCGCCCATGGCTTCGTTCGCTGCGGCGAAAGAAGCATGGCGCGGCCAACCCGCACAGCGTGTCGAGGAGCGGAATGGTCCGCACGGTGAGCAAGGCTCACCCTCATCAAAGCGCGCGACTCCTGGCACGGCGTTTGACGACGTCGCCAATCCCGCCGCGCGATTGACGACGCGCCGCGACCGGAGGACATTCGCCTCCCCGGCGCGGGCGCGCCGGGCACAAGACGCTACGAACGGGGAGACAGCCATGCTCGCAACCTGGTTGATGAAACGTTCCCTCGCGGTTCCGCTGCTCGTGCTGTGCGCCGCGACCGCGGTCGCCGCCGACAAGGGCAAGACCGCGGACACGATCCACACCGACAAGGCCAAGGCCGAAGGCAAGGCGCCTTCCGACGCCGATCTCATCGCGAGCGCGATGAAGGCCGCACCCGCGAATGTCGCGAAGGACGCGACCGTGGTCGGCATGGATGCGAGCGGCATGCGCACGCTGCGCAAGGGCAGCAATGGCTTCACCTGCATGCCCGACAATCCCGCGACGCCGGGCCCGGACCCGATGTGCATGGACGCGAACGCGATGGCGTGGATCCATGCCTACCTCGAACACAAGGATCCGCCAAGCGGCAAGGTCGGCTTCATGTACATGCTCGCGGGCGGCACCGACGCGAGCAACACCGATCCGTACGCGGCCAAGCCCGAGGGCGACAACCACTGGATCAAGACCGGCCCGCACGTGATGGTCGTCGGCGCGGACGCGAGCTTCTACGACGCGTATCCGAAATCGGCCGATCCCGACACGTCACAGCCGTACATCATGTGGGCCGGCACCAAGTACCAGCACCTGATGGCGCCGGTGCACTGACCCGGCACCGCGGAGCGGCGACTCGCGGTCACGCGTGGTCGCACCCATGTGCGTTTCGCGCCGCTGTGTCCCGCCCTACTCGATGTCCCGTAGGCTGGGACGTAGCGGCATGAATCCTGGATGGCTGCGAGGCAGCCGGCCGCGAGTCCCATCGGGCGCCACGGCGCACACGCGCGAATCGCGGTCTCGGCGTGACTCGCGGTCGCGCGTGGTCGCACCGATGTGTGTGTTTCGCGCCGCTGCGTCCCGCACTTACGCGTTCATCGCGCGGGCGACGCGGCTCGAGGTCGTACGTCCGAGTTGCTCGCTGAGCCACAGCCCTGTCGCGACGAGCGCGGGCAGGTCGATGCCGGTGGCGATGCCCATGCCCTCGAGCATATAGACGACGTCCTCGCTCGCGACATTGCCGGTCGCGCCCTTCGCGTACGGACATCCTCCGGTGCCGGACACGGAACTGTCGACGACCGCGACGCCTTCCTCGAGGCAGGCGAGGATGTTCGCGAGTGCCTGGCCGCGCGTGTCGTGGAAATGCACCGCGAGCGCGCCGATCGGCACCTCGCCCGCGACGGCCCGCAGCATTTCACGCGCCTTCAGCGGCGTGCCGATGCCGATCGTGTCGCCGAGCGAGACTTCGTAGCAGCCCAGATCGTGCAGGCGCCTGGCGACACGAACGACGTCGGCGACCGCCACGTCGCCCTGGTACGGGCAGCCGAGCACGGTGGAGACGTAACCACGCACGCGCACGCCGTCGGCAGCCGCGCGTTCGAGCACGGGCATGAAGCGTTCGATCGATTCGTCGATCGATGCGTTGATGTTCTTGCGGTTGAACGCCTCGCTGGCCGCGGTGAAGATCGCGACTTCGCGAGCACCGACTTCGCGTGCGCGCTCGTAGCCCTGCAGGTTCGGCACGAGCACGGGGTAGGCGACGCCGTCGCGCCGCGTGATCCCGGTGAACACCTCGGCCGCGTCGGCGAGCTGCGGTACCCACTTCGGGCTCACGAAGCTCGTGGCCTCGATCGTGCGCAGCCCGGTCGCCGACAGGCGATCGATGAGCTCGATCTTGGTCGCGGCCGGGACGATCGCCTTCTCGTTCTGCAGGCCGTCGCGCGCGCCGACCTCGACGATGCGGACCGCGCCGGGCGTGCTCATCGGCGCGGCTCCTGCGCGGCGCCGTGCTGCAGTCGTCGTTCGACGTCCTCGAGGCCCTCGCGGCTGCGCGTGAACACGAGCGACGGCCTGGATTCGAACAGGTCGTGCCTGCGCACGAGGTCGAGCATCTGCTGGCGCCCGCCGCGTACGTACACGTGCAGCTCGTTGCGGCTCTTCTGCACGGTGCCGTCGAGCGCGCCTTCGATGACGAGCCTGGCCGCCTTGGCGTCGTCGACCTTGCGTATTTCGAGCCGATTGCCGCGCACGCGGTACTTGGCGAAGAAGAACGACTTCTGCGGCGGCGGATCGATGTCGTACGGCGCCTTGAGGTCGACCAGCCCGCGCAGCGCGGTGTCCGAGACGACGACGTAGTCGTCGCCGCGCGCATGCACGAAGTTGATCGGCACGCGGGTGCGCTTGAGTGGGCCGCCGGCTTCGGGTTGTTCGATCAGCGTGAATGCACAGGCTTCGTCGACCGCGAAGCCGGTCAGGTGACGCTCGCCATCCACCCGGCGAAGGCCGTCGTCGGCCTCGAACCAGAGTCCCCTCCAGGCGGTGTCGCAGGTTTCGATGTTGTCGCCGAGCGGCGACTCGAAGCGCGTTTCGACGCAGGCGCCGAGCAGGGCGCAGGCGAGCACGGGAAACAGCAGGCGGATCATCGGGCGCATCGATCGGTACTCCAGGTGTCAGACGGCACGCATCGGTGCGCACGCGCCTGGCTCAGGCGACGACGCTGTGCAGGCCGAGCCAGGTTTCGTCCGAGGTATAGGCTTCGCAGCGGCGATCAAGCGCGGTGTATTCGTCGGCGAACGACGCCCTCGCGCGCTCGTAGTCGCCTTCGCTCCGCCAGCGGTCGATCGTGAGCCACGTCGATGGTTCCCCATGCAGGCGCAGCAGCTCGGTGCCCGCGTAGCCGTCGGCGCGCTCGAACAGGCGCACCCAGTCGCCATGCGGCCCGTAGGCGCGTTCGAAGGCTTGGGCCATTTCCGGATGCACGCGGAAACGCCAGATCGTCGCGATCATCGTGCTCACCCGGCCTTGGCGAGGCGCACGAGCACCGCGTCGGCTTCGACGAAATCACCGGCCGCCGCCTGCACGGCTTCGACGCGGCCCGCGCGTGGCGCCTTCAGGCTGAGCTCCATCTTCATCGCTTCCATCACGAGCAGTTCGGCGCCCTCGGCGACCTCGTCGCCCGGCTGTGCCTTGACCACGACGATGCGGCCGGGCATCGGCGCGACGACGCGATCGCCGCTCGCGGCACTCGCCGTCGCATAGGCGAACGCGGGTGCGTGCGTGAAGCTGCGGCGCCGATGGCCGTCGTGCAGGGTCAGGCGCTCGTCGTCGAGCACGATGCGCCAGCGCCGGGTCACGCCGTCGATGGCGGCTGACAGCATGCCCTCGTGCAGCGACGCGCGTTCGACTTCGACGTGCGTGTCGCCGGCATCCAGCCGGTAGCGTCCGTTCGCGCCGTGCGCACCGACTACGACGCGCGTGCCACGGTCGAGCAGGGCGACGATGCGCCTGCCCGGATGGCCGAGGCGCCAGCCGTCGGCGTGCGCCCACGGCGAGTACGGATCGCCGGAGGCCCGTGCGAGTTGCGGCACCGCCGCTTCCTCGTGCAGCAGCCACGCGGTCGTGGCGGCGAACAGCTCGAGCGGATCCTCGCCGGGCTCCGCGCGCGGCGCGAGGAACTCGTCGAGATGGCGGTCGAGGTAACCGGTGTCGATGCGGCCTTCGACGATCGCCGGGTGGCGCACGAGCCGTTCGAGGAACTCCACGTTCGACTTCGGCCCGACCACGGCGCAGGCGGCGAGCGCTTCGCGCATGCGCACGAGCGCGGCATCGCGCGTGATGTCCCACGTGATGAGCTTGGCGATCATCGGGTCGTAGAAGATCGTGACGGCGTCGCCCTCGATCACGCCCGAATCGATGCGCACGTGCGCGGAAGGCGCCGGCAGGTGCAGCTTCTCGAGCGTGCCCGAACCGGGCAGGAAGCCCTGTTCCGGGTCTTCCGCGTACAGGCGCAGTTCTATCGCGTGACCGTTGGCGGGCACCGATTTGTTGCGGACCAGCGAGCCCGGCAGTTCCTCGCCGGCGGCGACGCGCAACTGCAGCTCGACGAGGTCGAGGCCGAGCACCATCTCGGTCACCGGATGTTCGACCTGCAGGCGCGTGTTGATTTCCATGAAGTAGAAATCGCCCGCAGGGCCGACGATGAACTCGACCGTGCCCGCGTTGACGTAGTCGAGCGCGCGGGCTGCCGCGACCGCGGCGTCGCCCATCTTCTCGCGCAACGACGTCGTCATGAAGGGCGAGGGCGTTTCCTCGAGCACCTTCTGGTAGCGGCGCTGGGCCGAGCATTCGCGTTCATTGAGATGGACGATATTGCCGTGGCGATCGCCGAACACCTGGAATTCGATGTGGCGCGGCTGTTCGATGTAGCGCTCGAGCAGCACGCGGTCGCGGCCGAAGGCGTTCTTCGCCTCGCGCTGGCAGCTCTCGAGGTTGGCGGCGAATTCGTCGGCCGAGCGCACGATGCGCATGCCCTTGCCGCCACCGCCGTGTGCGGCCTTGATCATCAACGGAAAGCCGATGCGCGAGGCTTCGCGGGCGAGCAGGGCAGGGTCCTGGTCCTCGCCGGTGTAGCCGGGCACGACCGGCACGCCGCGCGCGGCCATGAGTTCCTTCGCGCCGGCCTTCGAGCCCATGCGCCGCATCGAATCGGCCGCGGGGCCGATGAAGACGAGCCCTGCGCGTTCGACCGCGTCGGCGAAGTCGGCATTCTCGGAGAGGAAACCGTAGCCCGGGTGGATCGCCTCGGCGCCGCTCGCACGTGCGACCTCGATGATCGCGTCGCCGCGCAGGTACGAGTCGGCCGGGCGCGGCCCGCCGATCGGCCAGGCGACGTCGGCGAGACGCGCGTGCTGCGCATCCGCGTCGGCTTCGGAATGCACCGCGACGGTCTCGATGCCGAGGCGGCGGCAGGTGCGGATCACGCGGCAGGCGATTTCGCCGCGGTTGGCGATCAGGATGCGCTTGAACATGGGCGGCTTCAGGCTTGCGGAGCGTGGCAGACGGCTTCGATGTTGTGGCCGTCGGGATCGAACACGAAGGCGCCGTAATAGTGCGCATGATAGTGCGGGCGCAGGCCCGGTGCGCCGTTGTCCCGTCCACCCGCGGCGAGTGCGGCGCGATGGAACGCGTCGACCGCCGCGCGCGAAGGCGCGGCGAACGCCACGTGGGTCGGACCACTGCGCGTTTCGCCGGTGCCGATCCAGAAGTTGGGGCGCCCCGGCGGTCCGAAGCCGGTGCCCTCGTAACCGCCACTCTGTTCCTTCGTCACGTCCATGACCGGCGCGTAACCGAGCGGCGCCAGCGCCTGCAGGTAGAACGCGCGGCTGCGCGCGAAATCGGCGACCGAAAATCCGACGTGGTCGATCATCGCATCCTCCTGTTGCGCGGGGCGGTTACGGTAGCATGCGCGCTCGATCGGTGGTCGCGGCGGATGCGAGGACGATGATGCAGCAGGGCGCGGGCGCTTGGCTCGAACGCGGTCGCGCGCAGGTGCTGCGCGGCGACGTCGATGGCGCGATGGCGACGTTCGCGGCCGCGCTCGCCGAGCATCCGGACTCGGCCGACCTCGCCGTCGCGCTCGCCGGTCTCGAATGGCAGGGCGGTCGCGCCGAGGACGCCGAAGCGCGGTTGCAGGCGCTGTTCGACCGCGAACCTGCGCCGCTCGCGGCTGCGTTCCTGCTCGCGCGCCTGCAACGCGAGAGCGCGCGCATGGGCGCGGTCGAGCGCACGCTGCGCGCGGTGGACTGGCGCATGGCGCGCGTCGGCGAGTCGATCCAGGCGATCGAACTGCTCGACGACTGCGGCCGCAAGCGCGCCGCGTTCGACGTTGCCGAGGCAGCGATCGCCGCGCACGCGGACGATCCGCGCCTGCACGCGTACGCGGGCATGCTGGCGATGCAGCTCGGCGGGTTCGAGCGCGCGCGCGAGCGCTATGCGTTCGCGCTGGCGCACGATCCGCGCGCGCTCGAATGGCAGTCCGCTTACGGCTACGCGGTATCGAAGCGCTACACGGACGCCGCCGACGCCGATTTCGAGCTCATGCAAGGCTTCCTCGATCGCCCGCAGCTCGCCAATGCCGCACGCGCGTCGGTGCTGTTCGGCCTCGGCAAGATGCACGACGACGTCGGACGCGCGGCGCAGGGGATCACGTGCCTGCGCGAGGCCAACCGGCTCGTCGCGGCGCAACTGCCGTGGTCGGCGAAGGACTGGCGCCGCCTTGTCGCGGCGCGCCTCGATGCGAAGCCAGCGGCTGTGTCGCATCCGGCCGCCGACGACTTCGCGCCGGTGTTCGTGCTCGGCCTGCCGCGCTCGGGCACGACGCTCGTCGCCGACCGCCTTGCGCGCCACCCGGCCGTCTGCAATCGCGGTGAGCTGTCGCTGGTCGCGCGCCTCGCGGCCGATGTCGCGCGTGCCGCGAACCCGGAGGCTGCGCGTGAGGTTGCGGCACGCACGTACCGCATGCAGGTGCGGCAGGACGACGTCGCGGCGCGCTGGTTCGTCGACAAGCAGCCGCTCAATTTCCTGTACGTGGACTTCATCCTCGCGATGTTTCCGAACGCGCGCATCGTGCATTGCCGGCGCCATGCGCGCGACACAGCGCTGTCGATCTGGATGCAGCATTTTGCGGGCGCAGAGTACGCGTTCGCCTACGATTTCGAACGCATCGCCACGGTTGCGCAGGGCGAACGGCGGCTGCGCGCCGCCGCGTTGCAGCGCCACCCGGCTCACGTGTGCGAGGTGCGCTACGAGGACTTCGTCGCCGACCCGCTCGCGGTGACGAACGAACTCGCCGCCTGGATCGGCCTGCCGCCGCACGATTTTTCCCTGGCGCCGGCGACGGAACGCGTGATCAGCACCGCGAGCGCGTGGCAGGCGCGCCAGCCCGTGCATGCGCGTTCGATCGGACGCTGGCGCGAGTATGCGGACCATCTGCCCGAGCTGCTCGGTTTCGACGAGTAGGCGCACCTCGAGGTCATCGCGTAGGCCGGACGACCGAAGTGTCGCTCGCCGGTGGGCCAGCCGGCCGCGCACGCGCGTCCGGCCTACGGCCTGCTGCCAGGACGACGGGTATGGCTTCGACCAATGCGTAGGCCGGGACCGAAGGTCGGCCGGCGATCGTTCGCGCATCGTGACGTGCCGGCCGCGCAAGCGCGTCCGGCCTACGGCAGGCCCTTGCGTTCGATGATGTGCACCGTTTCGTCGGTGTAGTGGACTCGACCGATGCGATGGACGGTCGTATCCACGATGCCGTTGAGTTCGATCGGCGCGTCCACGCCCCATTGCACGTTCGGGAACTCCCGCGGAAACGGCGTGCCGTGCGGATTGCTCGAATGCACGTAGACCGCGTTGCTGCCGGTGTCCTCGCAGACGCTCGCAAAAATCTGAATGGGCGCGTTGCGTGCCGAGAAGCGTTGCTCGGCATGCTGCAAGAGCGCGTAAGTCAGTCGGGCGATCTCGGCCAGCCCCTCGGCGTGCCGATTGCCCCGGCTTCGCCAGTCGATAAGCGTATGCCACAGGTCGAACCAGGTGTTCAGATCGAGGCGATCGACCGACCGCACCGCGGACGCGTAAGCCTTGGCCCAGCGAGCGAGGAGTCGAGTGCGCTGGCGCCGATCCATGGGGCTGGCGTCGCGATTCACCGCACCCAATCCGGCGCCCGCTTGTCGAGGAACGCCGTCAATCCATGCTGGCCTTCCGCCGACACGCGCAGCCGCGCCATGAGGGCGGCGTTTTCCTCGTCGATGTGTTCGGCCGATTCGCGCGTCATGCCGCCGATGCGCAGCGCGAGGCGCTTCGCTTCGTCCTGCGCGAGCGGGCCGCCCTTGCCGAGGAAGTGCACGCAGCGGTCGACCGCTTCGTCGAGCTGGTCGTTGGCGACCGTCTCGTGCAGCAGGCCGATGCGCGCGGCCGTCGCGGCATCGAACACTTCGCCGCTGACGAACAGGCGTCGCGCCTGGCGTGCGCCGATCGCCGCGATCACGTAGGGCGAAATCACCGCAGGCACGAGGCCGAGCTTGACCTCGCTCAGCGAGAACTTCGCGCCCTCGACGCCGATCGCGACGTCGCAGCAGGCGACGAGGCCGACACCACCGCCGTAGGCCGAGCCGTTCACGCGCGCGATGGTCGGCTTGGACAGGAAATTGAGCGTGCGCATGAGCGTGGCGAGGCGTAGCGAATCGGCGCGGTTGTCCGCTTCGCTCGCCCCGGCCATGCCGCGCATCCAGTTGAGGTCGGCGCCGGCGGAGAACGATGCGCCGACACCGGTGAGCACCACGACGCGCACGGCCGGGTCCTTTTCCATGCCGAGCAAGGCGGCGGTGAGATCGGCGATGAGCGCGTCGTCGAACGCGTTGTGCACCTGGGCGCGGTTGAGCGCGATCGTCGCGACGTGCCCGACGACGGTGACGAGTACGGCTTCGCTCATGGGTGACTCCATCCGGGGGAGCGCGATCATAGCGAGCGCTTCCGGACGGCGCCCGCGGAGCGCCTTGGTGCGTCGGCTATCCCCCGCACGGCGATACCGAGTATAATGGGAACCATTCTCATCTTGCGTGCAGTGTCGGCGTGCGGTTATCGGACATGAAGAAGGGTGCTACCGGTGTCGTCACCGCGGTCGAGGATGCCCACTCGGCCGACCCGATCGCGCGGCGCCTGCGTGAACTCGGGTTCGTGCAGGGCGAGCCCGTGCGCGTGGTCGCGCGCGGTCCGATCGGCGGTGACCCTCTTCTCGTGCAGATCGGCTACACGCGCTTCGCGCTGCGCAAGAGCGAAGCCGCGCGCGTGAGCGTCATGCCGGAGGCGGTTGCGTGAACGCCGTCGCGTCCTCGCTGCGCATCGCCCTGGTCGGCAATCCGAACTGCGGCAAGACGGCCTTGTTCAACCGTCTCACCGGTGCGCACCAGAAGGTCGCGAATTACGCAGGCGTCACGGTGGAGCGCAAGGAAGGCCGCTTCGTCGCGCCGTCCGGCCGCGTGCTGCAACTGCTCGATCTCCCCGGTGCGTACAGCCTCGATGCGGCAAGCCCCGACGAGGCGATCACGCGCGACATCTGCGAAGGCCGCCATCCCGAAGAGCCTGCGCCCGACCTCATCGTCTGCGTCGCCGACGCGACCAACCTGCGCCTGCACCTGCGTTTCGTGCTCGAGCTCAAGCGTCTGGGCCGACCGATGGTGCTCGCGCTCAACATGATCGATGCGGCGAACAGGCGCGGCATCCGCGTCGATGTCGCGGCACTCGAAGCGTCCCTCGGCATGCCCGTGGTCGAAACGGTCGCGGTGAAGCAGGGTGGGGCGGCTGCACTCGTCGCGCGCCTCGATGCGATGCCGGCCTCGGCGGTTCTCGTGGGAGCGCCGCCCGAAGGAGCCCAGACGGACGACCTGCATGCACAGGTGCGCGCGCTGCTCGCCGCGACGGTGACGATGCCGCGCGCGACCTCGGCGACCGACGATGCGATCGACGCGGTCGTGCTGCACCCGGTCGCGGGTCTCGCGATCCTCGCCGGGGTGATGTTCCTGATCTTCCAGGCGGTGTTTTCCTGGGCCGCGCCGCTGCAGGACGCGGTGTCGGCCGCGGTCGCCGCGAGCGGTGCCTGGGTCGGCGATCTGCTCGCGTCGATGCCGTTGCTGCAGAGCCTCGTCACCGACGGCATCTTCGCCGGCCTCGGTACGGTGCTCGAATTCCTGCCGCAGATCCTCGTGCTGTTCTTCTTCATCCTCGTGCTCGAGGAATCGGGCTACCTGCCGCGCGCGGCGTTCCTGCTCGACAAACTGATGTTCAAGGCCGGGCTCACCGGCCGCTCGTTCATCCCGCTGCTGTCGAGCTTCGCCTGCGCGATCCCCGGCATCATGGCCACGCGCAGCATCGCCGACCCGCGTGACCGCCTGACGACGATCCTCGTCGCGCCACTGATGACCTGCTCGGCGCGCCTGCCGGTGTACACGTTGCTCATCGCCGCATTCATCCCGCGCCATGCCGTGCTCGGCGTGTTCAACCTGCAGGGCGTCGTGCTGTTCACGCTGTACTTCGCCGGCATCGCGAGCGCGCTTGCCGTCGCGTGGGTGATCAAGCGCCTGCGCAGCGACAAGAGCGACCACGCGCTGATCATGGAGCTGCCGGCATACCGCATGCCCAATCCGCGCGACGTGATCTGGGGCCTGTGGGAGCGCGCGAAGATCTTCCTGCGCCGCGTCGGCGGCATCCTGCTCGCGCTGACCGTGCTGCTGTGGTTCCTGTCGAGTTTCCCCGCGCCGCCCGAAGGCGCGACGCAGCCGCCGATCGACTACAGCTTCGCCGGCCACATCGGCCGGTGGATGACGGTCGTGTTCGCGCCGATCGGCTTCAACTGGCAGATCTGCGTGGCGCTGATCCCGGGCCTGGCCGCACGCGAGGTCGCGGTGTCGTCGCTGGCGACCGTGTACGCGCTTTCGGCGACCGGCGACGGTGCCGATGCCGCGCTCGGCAGTGCGATCGCGGCGCAGTGGTCACTCGCGACCGCGCTGTCGCTGCTCGCCTGGTACGTGTTCGCGCCGCAGTGCATGTCGACGCTCGCGGTGATCCGGCGCGAAACGAATTCGTGGCGCAACGTGTGGATCGCCGCGGGTTACCTGTTCGGGCTCGCGTACCTCGCCTCGTTCGTTACCTACCAGGTCGCGAGGGCATTGGCATGAGCCCGATGCTGCTGCAGGCGATCGTGATCGCACTCGTCGTCACGTGGAGCGCAGGGTTCGCATTGCATCGCCTGCTGCCGGTGACGACGCGCCGCCTGCAGGCGCGCCTGCTCGCGCCGCTCGAGCGGCCGGGCATGCCGGCGTGGCTGCGCGCGCTCGGCGCGCGGCTGCAGCCGAAGGCGACCACGGGCGCGAGTTGCGGCGACGGGTGTTCGAGCTGCGGCGGGTGCTCCGCCGCGCAGGCGCGCACGGACGACAAGCCGATGCCGCTCGTGTTCCGGCCGCGCCCGAAAGCGCACTGAACCGCGCCTGACGCCGCCGCGCCACGGTTGCCGGCCATATGGCGGCGTTTGCGGCAAAATCCGCGCCACGTGGGCCTCGCCCACAACCCCAAGCCACGCCGCTCGCTGCCGTCGCCCCGCGCGCCCGCAGTGGCGCGGTGCACTCGACGGAGAACGGACATGCACGCCACTACCCGATGGATCGCCGCGGCGCTCGTCGCCGGCATCGCCACCGCCACTGCCGCGCACGCCGATTCGCGCGCGCTCGATCCCGCGAGTCTTTGGCTCGGCGGTTACTACACCAATGCGGATCTCTCGATCCGCGCCAGTACCGACGCGGGCGACGTCGACACCGGCCGCGTCGATCTCGCCTCCGGCCACGAGACGCTCGCCCGCGCGCGCCTCGACCTCGTGTTCTGGGAATCGCAGGGCCTCACGTTCGACTACTACGCGCTCGGTCGCACGAGCAGCCATGTGCTCGACCAGCCGTTCTCGTACGACGGCACCGCGTACGACCTGCATTCCACGCTGTCGGGCAAGTTCGACCTCGCCGCGGGCAGCGCCGCCTGGCGTTGGTGGTTCGGTAGCGAAGACGACGTGTTCGGCCTCGGCCTCGGAGCGGCGTACTACGAGGCGAAGCTGCGCGTCACCGGCACGGCGACGCTGAATGACGAGTCCGCCGAGGTGACCAAGCGCTGGAACGAGGACGCGGTCGCGCCGCTCGTGACGCTCGGTTACAAGCACGCGTTCTCGGAGAACCGGCGCGTCTACCTCGATGCGTCCGGCGTGCGCAAGAATGGCGGCGCGCTGTCCGGGCACATCTACGACGCGCGCGTCGGCGTCGAGTGGTTCCCGTGGCAGGCGGTCGGCATCGGCGCCGAGTACGGCGTCTCGCGCATTCACCTCAAGCGCAACGGCGACGCGTACGACGCCGCGATGGATATCGACCTCGACGGCCCGTCGCTGTTCGCGCGCTTCCGGTTCTGATCAGTCCCAGCAGGCGACCGGTCGCGTGCCTGAGTGGCACGCGGCCGGTGATCCGGCGCGCGGACGACAATCGGCCTAGAATGCGTGGATGGACGTATTCACCCTGCATCGCGGCACCGCGCCGCTGTTCGTCAGCCTGCCGCACGACGGGAGTTTCATTCCCGCCGACCTGTCGCAGCGCCTGATGCCCTCGGCGCGTCGCGCACCTGACACCGACTGGCACGTTTCACGGCTTTACGCGTTCGCGCTCGAGATGGGCGCGTCGATGATCGTGCCCATGCACTCGCGCTACGTCGTCGACCTCAACCGTCCGTCGGACGACGCGTCGCTGTACCCGGGGCAGAACACCACGGGCCTTTGCCCGATCGTGCAGTTCAGCGGCGAGCCCGTATACCAGGCCGGCGAGGAGCCGCATCGCAGCGAGATCGCACGCCGCGTCGAGACCTACTGGCAGCCTTACCATGACGCGCTCGCCGCGGAGATCGCGCGCCTGCGCGACGTGCACGGACGCGTGGTGCTGTGGGAAGGCCATTCGATCCGCAGCGTCGTGCCGTTCCTGTTCGAGGGCCGCCTGCCGGATTTCAATCTGGGCACCTCGGCCGGGGCGAGCTGCGCGCCGGCGTTGCAGGCGCGCCTCGCGTCGATCCTCGACGCACAGTCGCGCTACTCGCATGTGGTCAACGGCCGCTTCAAGGGCGGCTACATCACGCGCCACTACGGCCGGCCGGAAGAGGGCGTCGATGCGATCCAGCTCGAACTCGCGCAGCTGAACTACATGGACGAGGTCACGTTCGAGTACCTGCCCGAACGCGCGGCGCCGACGCAGGCCATGATCCGCGAGTTGTTGCAGGCGTGCCTCGAAGCGGCGTGATCGCCACCGCGTGACGCGCCCCGGGGAAACCTCGTAGGGCGGGTCGAGCGCGTAGCGCGAGTCCCGCCGCAACCCCGCGACGCGCGCGATCATCGCGGCGCTTCGGCGGCACGCCCGTTGCGCGTACCGCCCTACACGAGCATGCAGGTCATCGGGAGCCTCGAAAAACCTCGTAGGGCGGGTCGAGCGCGTAGCGCGAGTCCCGCCGCAATCTTGCGACACGTGCGACCATCGCGGCCTTCTACGGCACGCGCGT